>JBAZFC010000001.1:0-1027568 GCA_041653635.1 Candidatus Micrarchaeia archaeon | reverse complement strand
ACAACGGCTACATCATGTTCCTCAAAAAGTATTATTACAACGACGACGGGGAAATAGTGTCCGCCAAGCCCGTAGAGCTGCTGCGCGGGGACCCGCTCTACCTGCGCATGATAATAGACCGCAAGGGACGCCCCGGCTATGATTACTACTCGGAGCAGAGGATGCTGGTCTGCCCCGAGCACAGGACCAGGACGCAGGTTGGGTACAAGTGCGGTGAGCTCGGGTGCGGAAAAAGATTGTACCCGGCGTACTTCAAGACCGAGGGCGAGAAGGCAGTATTCTATCTGGCAGGGGAAGTCTTCCATACGACCAGGTACACCAAGACCATTTTCTACGGCTTCCCGATGGCCCTCACAGTCATCGGAAAAATAAAGACGCTTCTGAGCATGGACAACTTCATCTGGCAATATTATTCCGGGCAGAAATCCCCGAAAGGCATACTGCTCGTGAGGACGTCCAATATCAACAGCATGAACAAGGTCTGGGACGACTTCCTGGCCAAAGCCGCGGCTAATCCGCATAGCGTATATCCGCTCTTCGTCCCGAGCACCGCAGCTCCGGACACGAATAAGCTGTTCGAATACCTGGATTTCATGCGCTCCCTTGAGGAGATGCAGTACATGGAGGCCCGCACGGAAATGATAAACCGGTGCGGCGCCCCGTTCGGAGTATCTCCTATTTTCCAGAACGATGTGAGCGCGAGCGGAGGGCTGAACAACGAGGGCATGCAGGTCACGGTCTCCAGCAGGGCGCTCGAAGCCAACCAAAGCGTGCACAACAAGGTTTCCCGATGGGTACTCGACCAGATAGGAGTGACCGATTGGGATTGGATACTCGCACCAGTTGAGGAGCGGGACGAGATGGCGGAGTTGCAGAAGGAGGGGCTGAAGATTGCGAATGCCTCGGCCATGCAGAGCATGGGGTTCGATGTGAGCCGCAAGCCGGACGGGTCATTCAAATTCAGCGAGAAGCCTACTTCTAACCCCACCCAAGAACCTCCGATGACTGCACCGCCAATCAACCCGGACGTAGCCCTGCCCGGAGATGGCACCCCAGTGAGGCCACAGAAGTGATGGGATGCCCAGGCTGCCAGGCAAGGGCATAATCCCCTCCAAGGCCGAGCAGAAGCTGATTAATGACGCCATCTACGGCCGTGCGTTCAAGGGCCTAACCCGGAAGCAATCGGACGAGGTGCGCAAGGAAATCGTGAGGGGCATACGCGACAAGGAAGGCATCCAGGAAGTCATCAAGCGCATCACCGCATCCGGAAACGTCCCTGTCGCGCAGGCGAACTTAATCGTACGAACCGAGGACCATGAAATCCGGGCCATACTTCGAGAGGCCGCGTTCAAGATAAACGACCCAAAAGGCGAGAACCTATACAAGTGGGCGGGGCCATCCTACCAGCCAGGCAGGAGCACGAAGGTATGCCAAGAGATAAAGCGCCTCACGCGCAACGGAGTCACCATGCAGCGCCTCAAGGAAATAGTGAGAGAGCAGGCCCACAAGTATAATCCTAAATGGGAAGTGCGGGATTGGACACCGCACGGAAACTGCCGGCACCAGCCTATTCGGTATTTTGGGGATTGAGATGGCGAGGCAGAGAGAAATAAACAAGGATAACGTGCGCGAGACCAGGCGCATACTGGAGGATGAGATGAGCGACCGGCTCAACGAAATCATAGATTTCATATTCACCGAATCTCAGCAGAACATAGTCAAAAACAATTCCTTCGGGGTGAGCGGGGACCTGTTCGGAAACGTGACCGTGGACAAGACCAAGAGGCTCACCAAATCCATTACGTACAACGCCCCCTATGCCGATTTTGTGGAGTACGGAACCATACCCCACAACCTGCCCCCGCACGTGCTCGATGAGTGGTGCAGGATGAAGTTCGGGCTGTCCGCCAAGGACGCGCGGAGGGTCGCGTTCCTGGTGGCCCGCAAGATAGCCAGGGAGGGCATCAAGGAGAAGCCTTTCCTGCGGCCGGCCATGAACAAAGCAATCGAAAAGTACGGTTCGCTTTGATTGCATGGGTTTAAAAAAAATGTGGAAGAGCGCAGGCCATGCAAGACGCCCCCCCGATTTCGATTCTAAGCGGCATGGAAATGCTGGATGATGATTTCACAATAGTCAACTCGGAAGACCGAATTTTCAAAACGTGGGCAACTGTCGAAATCAGGGACAACCAGGGCGACATAATGCCGATTGAGGTCTTCATGAAATCCATGCCGACTCTGATAAAGCGCGGCGCTCCCCTGCACGTTATTCATTCCAACATAGTGGTCGGAAAAATAATCAACTACGGCTTCGTGAAGGAGCATCCGAAATACAAGAAGCCCGCGATGTGGATAGAGGGCATGATTTACAAGGACTACCAGTCGGACGATGAAGCCTGGAACGGACTTGTGATGAAGAGGTATCTGGGGATATCACCCGCTGGGAGGATAGCATCCGGCCCTGGCAGGGTGGCGGACTGGTTCCAGCCCTGGGAGTTCTCGCTCGCGCCCAAGCCGGCCAACCCTGGGGCCACAACCATCGTCACCTCAATCGCGAAGGACAGCGGGTATGACGAGAGTTCTGAATTTGACCGGGAACGCGCGGAGCACCCGGGCTTCACGGATGAGCAAATCAAGCAGATGGTTTCTGACCACAAAAGACTAATCGAAAATGGGAATTCAGAGCCATCTAAAAACGAAAATGCTCCAGCGGACAAGGAACAGAAATTATCTGAAATCGTAGCCAAATCTGAAACTATCGAAAAGCCTTTTGCAGGCTACAAAGATTTCGATGATTGCGTGGCAAAGAACCCGGAAAAGGAGAATCCACAGGCGTATTGCGCGACTATAATGCGCTCCGTGGAGAAGACCGGAACTCTTAAAAAAGATAGTGAAGGTCTGCGGGTAGGTGAGCAAGTGGCTGATGAAAAACCCCCCGAACAAAAAAAAGAGGAAATTGTGAAAAAGGAACCTACTCCTCCAGTTGAAGAGAAAAAGCCGGATGAAAAAAAACCGGATGAGGCCCAGAAACAGGAAACCCCTGCGGGAGGGGATGGGTCCAAGGAAATGCTTACTCAGATTGTCGCGCAGAATGAGAAGATAATACAGCTCCTCTCTGCGATGGCATCACCCGCGACTTCCGCGGCGGGGGTTGAGAAATGCGGCAAGGAGATTGCGAAAGGCGCAGGAGCTGAAGTGCGGGATATCCACAAGTCAGCGGAAGACACGGCGACTCAGGTTCCCAGGCCGGAAGGGCAGATGCCCTATGACCTGCCCGGACAGAAAATCAAGCCGGAAGACAAGGACAATCCGAACGAGGCGGTGAAAATCGCCAAGGGGGAGAAGAAAGCGGACACGCTTGAAATCGTGAAGAAAGGTCTCGGTAAACAGAACTAAAGGTGACAAATATGCTCGGCCCAGAAAACCTACGGCTCTTGGAGGAAATGATTGAGCAGAACTACGGGAACGTCCCGCGGTCCCCTGCTGAGATTAGGGACATCGCTAAGACTGATGCACCCATTTTGTCTACTACGACAGGGTACTTCAACGCGACATTCGGGGCTTCGGTGTTCCAGCAACTGAATGAGAGTGCGGTCCTGTTCGGGCTGCTCCCTAAGTTCGCGTACAAACGCAGCGGCTTTAGGGCCCAGACCACCAGGTTCAAGAACTCCGGGATTGGCGTGGCTGAGAACGCAGCCGTGCCTGATTCCGTGAAGCCCACCATGGCGCAAATCACGGTGGGAATCAAAGAGCAGGCCATAACCATGGAATACTCGGAACGCCAGAGGCTGCTCGCTGGAACCATGGATGATGTCGGTTTCGATGTGGCACAACTCCTGGAAAGGGCCAAGCAGAGCTTCGCGTATGCGCTTGATGCGGATATGAACGTAGCCATGGAGACGCTCGCATCCAACAACATCGAATCCATAGACCGCGTGTGCTCGAGCTACGCAGAAATAACCAACTGCGGGGAGACCGCGGGAGATGCAGATATTTATGGCCTTGACCGTGATGCCGCTGCGACTTACGCTGATGCGTATGTGAGCCACAACTCGAACACGGCCAGGGCACTCTCTGACAAGATTGTCCGGAGCCTAGTTTCCAACACCACGCTGGCAGGTGCTGACCCCAAGACGCAGGTTTGGTATACTGGGGAGGACACGTATTCCAACCTCTGCGCCATGTACGGCACACAGATGAGGTATGTACAACCGAGCGACAATCCATTCAGGGCGAGCACAAACCCCACCCAGGATGGGAAGGGCGGAGGCTCGAACTTCGGAATGGAGATGGCCACGCTCTACGGCAGGCCAATCTATGTGGCGCCTTCCGACAAGGTCGTGAAGTCCGGGACTTCGGTGATAAGCAACCTCTACCTGCTCGACATTGGCTACGACGCTATTTACAGGGAGCCAAAGCTCGGCGTGAAGGTCTTGCAGGCACCGATAATCGCGGAGACCACGCTCGCCAACTACCCGGCGCACGCGAAACTGGGCAACGAGCACGTCCTGTATTCCGCGATGGAGCTGGAGTGCAAGAGGTTCAACATCCAGGGCAAGGCGAGGGACCTTGACGTAGTCGCCTGAGCATGAGAGAGGTGTGTGTATGGCAAAAGTGCTGAGATACAAGAAGAAAGGGGACATATCGTACCATGCTGGAGACGGTGGGACTTACCAATTTTTCGGTAATGAAAACTCCGTCAACAAGGGGATGGAACTCTTCATGAATGAGGACCACGCGAAGGAACTGCTCGCGGCTCATCCCAACGAGCTGGAAGAGGTCCCGCATGAGAAATGGCTGCCACACCACAAGACGAAGGCCGAGAAGCATGCTGCGGCTAGGATAGCCGACGCCGCGAAGGCGTTCCCTGACTTGGTGAAGGACAAGATCCTCCCCAAGCCCAAGGACAAGGAGGCCTGAACATGGCATTCTCAGCCACGCTCGTGAAGAAAGGCATCATAGGCGACCTTGGATATTCGATATGGACCTGGATAGGCGGAACGGATGCCACAGGAGTAATACATGGTGGGGTCGGCCAGGTGGTCATGGCTCCGGCAACTAACAGCGAAGCCGCAGGAGAGCAGCCCAAGGTAGAACTCAACACCGGGGCTTCCGGGGCGGTTGTCGGGGATGTGAAGCTCACCTTCGTTGATGGGACCAACAACACCGGCAGCATCATGATCCTGGGAAGGACGCTGTGATCCACATGAAAGGAAAAGGAATTTTCCGGTGCGCTACCGTATTCCTATTCCTCATGCTCTTTTCATTTTCTTTCGCAGCGAGCACGTCCGAAACCTCCACAACCGCAGGAGATGCGTACCGGCTGTGGGACCGGACTGATGTAGGCCTAAATCCGGATTACTACTCGGACATGGCCGTCACGGTCAAGGGCATATATGGAGTGCTCAAGACCGCGCAGATGAACAACACCTTTGGGGGCCCGGACGTCACGGTAAAGCTGTATGACGACGGGGCGAACCTGCTGTATTCCAAGGTGGTCCAGGCAGGCACGAATTACTACAATCGCTCCCTGGAGAACTACTCTATATTCGGATGGTTCACCATCGTGGTCACGAACAACTGGACGAGCGGGGGCAGCATGCCCGTGGACCATCTTGTATCGTGGCACAGGATGGACCAGGGGGATGAGAACCACACCGACCCTACCGTTGGCTCCACTCCTCTATACTTCCGGAACTCCGAGCTCGGCACCGGAAAGATATTCAACGGGACCTCGCTTGTGGACACCAACGCGACGGCCTGGATAAACTATTCTGACAGCTACAACCTCTCCAGAACCGATGGCTTCAGCGTCTCCATGTGGCTCAGCCTGAACGGGGTTGTGAACAAGAGCTGGATAGTCCACCAAGGCGCCAACTCAACGAGCGACAAAGGACAGTTCGGCATACAGCTCAACGAATACAACGGCTCGTATTACGTGTCCTGGCTGCTGATCCGGAACACGACCAATTTCACCTTGAACTACACGCTGCCGGCCGCGTTGTACGGCGGGGCCTTCGCGCACTGGGTGTTCGTGTACAACGGCTCCGCGACCATGAACGAGAGCCGCATATACGTGAACGGGGTGAGCGTGGCCAACGCGACCATGCCTGGGGACGTGCTGGCGCCTTCCACGGCCAACTTCACGTTCGGGGATGGCCTGAACATAACATACTGGGCGAACATGAGCATGGACGAGCTCTATTGGTTCAATAGTTCCTTGACCTCAGCGCAGGTGGTGTACCTGTACGGGCAGAGGAACGGGACGCGCGTAAGCGTGATGGCAGTAAGCAAGAGGTAGGGCATGCAACCCATCGTCTACTACATCCAGGAGGGCATGATGAAGCTCCGGCGCTTCGTTTCTGGCATGAAATTGAAGGGCATGGTGAGCTGGAAAGTCTTGGACAAGGATGGGAACGTGCTGCAGAGCGGCGCCGCCCCCAATCAGATAAAGACTGTGGGGAAGGCAGAGGTCGCGCGTCTTATAGGCGCTGTGGCTGGGGGCACGGCATTCTCCGCGCTTGCGATAGGCACGAGCGCCACGGCCAACGACCCTGCGCAGCAAACACTCGTAGCCGAGATAACTACCGGGGCCGGGGGCAGGGGCGCCGCAACCGTGACGAATGTGACCACCACGACCACAGAGGACACCGTGCGCTTCGTTAAGAGTTGGACGTTCTCCGCTGGCTTCACCATCCAGGAAGCCGGCATCTTCAACAACAACACGTCGGGCGGGGACATGCTCGGCAGGATACTCATAGGGCCCATTACTGTGGTGAGCGGCAACATACTCCAGCTGCAATACGACATTATCGTGGGGTAGTCCCTATGGAAAGGGACGAAATGAAACTCTCCGGGCGCCTCCGCATACTGCACAAGCGCGGAAGGCGGGTTATCTCCGACAAGACAATAGACAACCTCATCGTCACGGCTGGAAAGAACTATGTGGCCACATTCCTGCAGGCGGCATCAACAGCGGGGTTCAGCCACATAGCAATAGGGACCGGGGCTAATCCGGAGGACGTGGCCAACACAGCGCTGCAGACCGAAACGCATCGCCAGGCATCAAGCAATTCCGTGGCCGGCAACGTGGCTGAATTTGAGACCACGTTCACTTCAACGCTCGTGGAAACGATAGCTGAGGCCGGGCTCCTGAACAATTCCGTGGGTGGCACCATGCTCTCCAGGAAGCTTATCGGGCCCCACAACGTCATAGTGGGCGATACGCTCACAATCACGTGGCAGATAACAGTGTCGTAGGTGTGTATGTGGAAGTAAAGGAATGTGCTGTTGCGGCAGGCCTTATGGCGGCACTGCGAGCAAAGTCCATGGCAGGGATGCTCCTTTTCCTATGCCTCATGGGCGTGGGCTCCAGTTGGTGGAACTCATCATATGGCTATGCCACCCCGTGCACAGTGAACACAAATGTAGCTTCTTCACTTTCGGAATATCCGTATTATTGCATAGTAAACACCGCTGCGCTCATCTCAGCTGGGAAAATGAACTCATCATGCCAGGATCTGCGGCCCATAGACAACACCAATACTACAGAGCTTCTCTATGAAATAGATACTGGCACATGCAACACGAACTGGACAGTGGTAAATTTCGGAATGAACACCACGGCGGGGGGGAGCGATATAGTCCAGATTTATTCTGGAAACCCATCTGTGTCCACAACGCAGAATCCAACCTTGTTGTGGACCAGGGCTAACTACACATTTAGATTTAGCTTCGGGGAGAATGGCACCCTGATAAACAGCGCTGGGGGAGCAAATCTTTCCTCCTCTAATAATGCAACTTGCGTAGTAAATTTTGCCAACGGGACGCGAGGCATGGGGGGGAGTATGTTCAGCTGTTATTGGAACAACGCAGGGACTATGACAGGATACCCGACAGGAGAGGGAGACAGCACCGAAACAGTCTGGTACAAGCATTCCTCAAATACCGGCACGGTTCCTGCGTTATATGCGTACGGGCAGTATGCTTCGTTGACGATGAGGGGGCTTTCTTATTATCTTACCGGGACTGCCCTGAGATACGAAACCTATACCATTTTCGCCCAAAACACCGCTTGGGCATTCCCAACCAATACCTTCCAGCATTACGCGACAAGATGGCAGGGAAGCAACGACACCGCGTACATCTTCAGGAACGGAACCATAATCGGGCAGGGGAACAAGACCACGCTCGCAACCACGGCGAATACAGAGATGGTGATAGGGAGCGGGGTTGGGACTAAGGCGAATTGGGGGACGATGGCTGGGCAAATTGACGAATTTAGGGTGAGAAACGTCGCCTCCACCAACGACTGGATTCTCGCAGAGTACGGGCAGACCTATTCGGTTGGGGAAACGGTGGCGTATTCTTATGAACCTATATATTTTGTTTCACAAAACACATCCAACATCACGGCCACAAACCTTTTCGCAGAAGGCATGGTCAACATTACGTACAACACTACGGCTACGAACTCCACCCCTTATCTTTTCTATAAGACCAATTCAACATCCTCGGATTGCTTCATATACGTAAATGGCAGCCAGGCATGCGGCTGGCTTAACGTGAGCGGCACGAATATGACCGCAGGAAGCGGGGCCCAGATAGCATGGCTTTTCAGGGTAGACAGGACGAATATCTACCCTGGAACGAGCAACATGGATGAGAACGACATGGAGAACGTATCCAAGTCCGCGTACCTGCTTGATTCCAGCGAGATAATGGTCAAGGCCGAGTTCAAGAACGTGACGGCCAGGCAGTTCTCAATAATCTCGGTTTACGTGGGGAACGCGTCCCCATCTTTTGCAGGCATATTTTATTACTGCAATTCAAGCGGAACCGGGGATCCGGCCACATCAAACAACTGCACAGAAATCTATAGGCTCCAATCCGCGGCATCCTACAATTACACCCGCGAACTCAGCTCACATTATCTAATCCCCTTGGTCGTGAACACCACAAGCAATACCGTAGGCGACGTGCAATTCAGCGCGACTTCTTACATAGTATTCCGCTCCGGGGACAACGGGAGCTGGAATGCGTACTATGCCCCCAATATAACCAGGGCCGGAGCCGCGCAGGCATCTACAAATTCGGGGGCCACGTGGTACGATATAAATGGGACGTTCGACATGGAACTGTACCAATTCGCCCAGAATGATACGTTTTATTATTACGCATCAGTAGACGCGCAAACAAGTGCTGAGAGGAACGACACCCTGGAGTTTACTGACCTCCCGCCAACGTCCCCAGAGATAACATCACCGTCCAAGGGAGATTTCTACAATAAGACTCTGTATATCGACCTGCAGTACTCACAGGCGGTTTCTCCTAATGGGTACAACATAAGCAGCTACAATATTTCCTTGCTTGATATAAACCAGGCGTTCGTTTCCACCGTGGTAGAAAACAATTATCCGTACCTCAATTATAGCGTGAATGTATCAGAGGTTGCGAACGGATTCTATTATATTTCCGTGGATGCGTGCGATTTGCAGGGGCAGTGCAGCAAGGGGTACTCAGGAAGATTTGTTGTGGCAAGCCAAGCATCGGTTATGCTAAACACCCCAGAGAACGGCACGATATTCCCAACCGGGCAGACCGCATTCACGCTCAACTGGACGTGCACTGGAAATAACGGAACGCTTTATGCAAACCTGACCCTAGATGGGGTTCTTAATCAAAGTTCGATATCCTCGCTGAACAACACCGCGACATCGGTCAACAAGACGCTTTCTGCAACCGACCACAATTGGAGCGTGACATGCTGGGATGATTTCAATTCCGTGGCGAGCTCCACGTACTCGTTCTCGGTTTTGCCCATGCCTCCAGTAGCGATGTTCATCCAGGTGGAAAACCAAAATTACAGCAACGTGACCGTGCTGTACAATTTCACCGCGATAATAATCAACCAGAACCAAAGCGCCCTGAAATACAACCTCTCAATAATTGCCGGGGACATACCGCTCAACTGGACGGAAAACGATGGGCCAGTCCTGGAGGTGGACATAGCGCAGGGAAACTACACCTCCAAAAATGTGCTTTATAATGCCGTAAGGATATTCGAGGACCAGAACTTCACCCTGGTGCTCAACGTATCAGATTACACCGGCAGCACCAAGCTGCACAACATATCGCTTCTGCTCCCAATAGACCCGCCGAGCGCCATAACGCTTAAGGGTGGCGGGAGCGTGACCGGAGTTGGCACGTTGGTATATATCTGGGATGGTGCGGCCTGGACATTATTCGATACTGAGGATAATCAGATGACTTTCAGGTGCTCCGACAACTTCCCGGACCTATGCGCCCCAAATCACCAGAACAACAATACCGACCAGCCCATCCTCAAGAATATAAACAACGGGGACACCGCTTCTAACTTTTCGGCCATAAAAACAAATTCCACGTGGAACGCCGCATCTCTATTATGTGGCATGGGGAATAATTCAGGGAGCGCTATAAACGTGACAACAGACATGAAGAACTTCTCCAACTCAACCCTTGCGCATGGGGAGAGCAATTATCTTTACTGTTGGTTCCTGATAGAAAATGTGACGGATATATTTCCGAGGAATTTCAATATCAGCATAGAGAACGGGTGATGATGTGCCGGAAAGGAGTGGTGGAGGAATAATCTATTTTGACTTCACAGACACCGTACCGGAAGGCATATCTTTTGCTGAAACCCTAAGCCAGGAAATACACATGCAGCGGGATGATACCGCAACGCTCACGGAGGCCTGGGTGGCAAGCGTCACAATAGCCGATTCAGATGGGCTGGCGCTTTCAGAATATTCGGAGTACGCGCCAGTTTTCGTCGGGGCCGACACAATTTCGCTCGGGGAGGACGACAACGAGGAGCTGGAGCTGCAGGTCGCAGATACGACCACACTCACAGAGGCGTATCCGATATCTTTTGAGGCACATTATTCTGATGGCTTCGCCCTGGGGGAAGGCCACGTGCCAAGCACCACGTTCCAGGGAACGGATTCGGTGACGCCTTCCGAGGCCCACATAGAGAAATTCACTGTGACGGGCGATGATACATTCACCATGTCCGAGGCTGACCTGGAAACGTTCAGCGTTGAGGCCGCGGACACGCTGAACCCAACCGACCTATGGACGTTCACGTTCAGCCTGGTTGATGCTGACACGTTCACGCTTTCGGATTTCGCAGATTACGCTTTCCCTGCCAAGCTCCGCATGGTGCGGGTATCACGGGACGTAAACGGGGTCATGGTGAGCGGGGACATAAAGTCCGCGCGGGTTGGCGGAGACGTCACTTCGCGCAGCGATGAGGGATACTGATGGGACAATATGTAGAATGGACAACTCCTCCGGCGGATGCGGATTGGGACCAGTTCCTGGTGCAGCGAGCCACATCCCTGGGCGGGACGTATTCCACAATAGCCACGGTGACGGCCAAGGATGCCGACGGGTACTGGGTGACGACATATTGGGACGAGACCGGCGGCACGAACCACTTCTATAAAATCCAGCCGAAAAACTCGGTAAGCGGGGCCACCGGTGCCCTCACGGACGCAATAACGCAGGGCACGTATACGCCGACATACACAACTCCTGCGAAGATTGCCTCGCTCATGCGCGTGACGCAATTCGGAGGGGACACACGCCCCACAATCACCGAAATCCTGGAGATGATAAAACGCACCGAAGACGCGATTGACTATCAGACCGGGCACGCATGGCGCACCAGGTATTCCATGAGCGAGAACGGGGCGGATGCAGCTTCTCCGGATTATGAGTATTACGATATTTCCCTGGACCATAAGGTCGCGGCCGGGCTTCCGATTTATCTCAACCACAGGAGCGTCAAAAATATCGCATCTGTATCCGGGGACGCGCTGCAGGTGTGGAGCGGGAGCGCATATACGGACTACCTCACTGCAAAAACAGAGGGCCGCGCGAGCGACTGGTGGCTAGACAATTCCGAGGGCATCCTGTACCTGAATGATTATTACGGGACGGTCCAGACCAGGGCTGTTCGGATAAAATACCGGTACGGGGAGGCGTCCGTGCCTGGGGACATAGAGGAGTTGGCCTCCAAGATGGTCGCCATAGACCTCGCGACCTCGGACGACAGGAGCTACATGATTCCGCAGGGCGGCAGCCAGATGGTGCTGGATGCAAAAGTGAAGAAGTGGCAGGAACGCGTGGACGCGATTATCGCGGCTCGGACAGAACTTCATATGGCAGGCAGGTGAATTTGACATGGCGGAAGCGGTTGCGGTCATGAAAACTCTCCTTGCGGCTAACTGGCTGAAGGCGAATACGGACGGGAAAGTCCCCATTTTCGTAAACGCCCAGGACGACAAGGATACGAATAACGCCACCCGCATAGACGCAAGTTCGCAGGACTTCATAAAACTGTATGAGGACAGCCCGGAAAGCCGGAAGTCCAACGGGATAGGCGCTGCTCTTACCTGGAGGGAATCGCACGTGACGCTTGACATAATGAGCGCGCAGACCAAGGTGCATGCAATCAAGGTGCGCGATGAGGCGCTGCGCGTATTGGAAACGACATTAAACACTCCTGGAACCGGGTACCAATTCATGGAACCTGATATCTCGGTGCAGAACTTCTCAGGAGTGCGCGACCAGCGGCTCTGGAGATGGGTTATTTCGGTCAAGTTGGTGAAGACCAACGCAGCACATGGAGGATGATGATATGGCAATCTTGGCGGACCTGAGCAGTTATGGGGCGTATGCGGAAGAGGCGACTTACGCTGATGATACCGGGCTGACCGTGACGAGCACGCACGGCATCGGGAAATCAATCTCCGAGGACCTGAAAAACAATCTTGTTTATCACTACGGGATAGGCGGAGGGCGCTCTCCGCTGCAGGTGAAGGCTGGCATCCTGGAGGCCTCTTTTGAAACGACCTTCAAGGTGCAGAACGGCACATTCCTCAAGCACGTGCTCGGGGCTCGGACAGGTTCTGGGACTTCAGGCTCCCCATACGCGTATGCGGTGGCTAACGCGCCGGCTTCCCTCACTTATGAAGTCGGGCATGAGCTTGGAACAACCGATAGGGCGGTGCGATACCTCGGGAGCATGTGCCAATCCGCGAGGTTCAGGGTTGCAGAAAAGGAAGAAGTGACAGCCAGCATGGGCTTCATAGCCAAAACCATAAAGAAGGGCACGACCTTCCAGACCATCATCCCGAGCTCGGACGCGATTTACAATTTCTCCAACGGCGCGCTTGAATATGGCAGCACCCCGTTCGCAGAGATAGTTTCAGCGGAATGGAACATCCTGAACCACGCGGAGAACTACTACGAAATAGGCAGCCGGCTCGGAAAGGGAATATGGAAGACCAGGGAGTTCTTGGGCACGATAAGGGCGCGCACCGTGGATTCGTATTGGATGGACAAGTTCTTGGACGGGGGGACGGGCTCGACAACCCCGAGCACCGGGACACCGACAGCGGTGGCATCAATGCGCCTTAACCTCACCGATGGGACCAGGTACATCTACGCGGTGCTTTCCAACATCTACGTGGACAACTGGAAGGGCACCGTTGAGCAGGGCAACGTGGTAGAGGAAGACATTCAGGTTCGCGCACTCGGATGCAGCGCGACAGAAGTGATATGAGGTGTGTGACATGGAAGACGAAATAGGAAAAAATGACCTAACAAAAAAAGAGGCGGCTTGGAGGGAACTTCTTGCCAAGGACGAAGTCAAGGAAGTAGAATTTGATACTTCGTTCGGGAAGGTCGTGATAGGCATAAAGCTGCCAGGTTGGACCGAGCTGGAGCGCATGCGGGATAACTGCACGACCATAGACAACTCCACGCGGCAAATCAAGTTCGACAACGTGCGCTACACCCAGGAGAAGCTGAGGAAATGCATCGTTAAGCATCCGTTCCCTCCTGAGCAGCTGGACACGCTATTGCTGAGCCTCTCCTCGCGAGTCGTGAGGAAAATCATGGCTGCGATTGAAGAAGAGGAGGGCCTCGCCCGTGACACCGCAAAAAACTGATGCGGGCCTTGGGGGGCGGCATGACGGCCACCCCGGAGGCCAATTCCAGATACCGGAGGGCGATATTGCTTCGTGCAGGGGTGAGCTATGCGGAGCTAAATGCGCTTTCAGTAATGGACGCGGAAACGATAATCGCGGTGCAGCTTTCAAAGGAAATGCGGGAGAACAAGCGCTGGGACGTGCTGTTCAAGCACCTGAATGCAATCGGAAACAAACTGGGTAGATAAGCATGGCGATAATGCGGATGGACATCGGGCTCGGCTCCGGGTACATGAACCTGGACACGTACCTGCGCCGGATTGATGAGAACACCAAGCGTGTGTACTTCGACACCGACCGGCTGGAGAAATCCGCTAAAAACATGGGAGATTCCTTCAAGAATTTCGGGCTTGGGGCTCTGGGCGCCCTCACCGCTATAGCTGCCACAGCCCCTTCCCTCGCGGGGCAGATGGCGCAGCTGGAGATAGCCGGCTTCCGCATATCAGAGGCTATAGGGAGCGCCGCAGGGCCCGCTATGACTGCATTCGCAGGCACTATTGAGGGCGTGGCCAGCTTCCTAGAGCAGAATAAATGGGCCGCAAGCCTCGCAGCTGGCATACTTTCGGTTGGCGCCGCAATAGGATTGCTTAATCTCGCAGGGCTCGCGCTTGGCATCCAGGGCGTTGGAGGGGCTGCTATGGCAATCGCTTTCGGACCGGCAGCCCCGTTGATTATACTTACGGCTGCGATAATGGCAGCCCATGATGCGTTCAGCGATTTTGTGAGCGACGCGCAGAAGCAGAGCATAGCCGATGTAGTCGGAAACATCCCGGTGGTCGGAGGCGCGATGGGGTACGGAACTGAAGCGGTGGTTGGAACCGCAGGCGCGATTTCAAGCGTGACAACCCCGATAATATCAAGCATATTGGACGCGACAGGCATCTCGGATATACTCGGAGGGGCTGGAAGCCTGCTTGGCATGAATAATAAATCCCTGGAGAGCTTCGGTGCGAGCTTCTCGGCCAAGCAGCAAACCCCTGGCGGAGCGATGGGCTATATATTAATCCAGATACTCGACCAGGATGGCCAGCGTAGGGACCAGATAGTGATAAGCGGAGGGCAAGGCGGGGTGACGAATTGACCGGAGAATGGAAGCTCGGGACGGGTGCATCCTATGCCGCACTCACAGGCTTCACATGGCCAGCCAACACCGGGGCGGCCACATACGAAAGGCTCGTCACGAAACTAAAGATGGTGCGCCCCATCCCGTACACCGACAACCCGCTCATTATCGACCAGGGCACGCAGAGCATCCAGGTAAACGTGGAGGGCGTTTTCTGGAGCGAAACGGACATAAAGGGGCTCGCGGCACAGGCCGCAAAAACAAAAGTCGGCACGGATGGCAAGGCGCAGAACCTGATGCAGCGGCTCTATGTGAGCGCGACAGAATACATCCTAGTAAGGAACGGAATTTATCGTGAGAACAGGTTCGCAACCAACCCCCTAGGATATCCGTACATACTCACGTTCGATGCGGCCGACCCATTCGTTTATACCGAGGGTTTAACCACGTATTCAAGCGCGAGCGGAGCAAGCCCGCGCACCGCGACCGGCATCGCCAATTCAGGCACCGCGTACTGCTTCCCGATTTTTTCCATAGTGAACGGAACAGGCACCGCGATAACCACCCTCACAATCACGTACGGCTCCGTATCCCTTACCTGGACGGGCACGCTTGCATCCGGAGCAACCCTGGACATCTACCAGGACGTGCTCGAAAGCAACGGCCTTTACGGGCTGCACGCGTACGTGGGCACAACGGAAACTGGGATATGTGGAGGCAACAGGATAATACTCGCGGAGAGCGTGACGGGTGCCTCCATGAGCTGCACGTTCACCGGAGGAAGCGGGGGCGCCACATTCTCGGTGAAAGTCCCGAACCGGAGATGGTGACATGGCCGTAGTTGGATGGGATATCGGATACATGAGCGGGGCGAACCTCATCCCGATACTCAACAGGAGCTATGCGAAGAGCATGCTAATCCTGAACGACCTCGGGCAGTTCGAGATAATCATAGCCGACCCTGACGACACCCAGATGGCGGCGCTCGTTGACGATTGCGAAATCAGGATAGATTCGTGGAGCAATTCGCTTTATGGCTTCGTTAAATTCCACCAATATTCCTCGGTAAATAACACCCTGACCATCCGCGGGAGTTCGTACGCCGTGCTCGCGCATAACACGCACCTGCACGTGGACAACGCCGCGCAGGAAGATGCGACACTGTCCTCAGGCTTCAGGGTGGTGTACAACAGCAAGGCATTCAACGTAATAGGCGCGGACGTGCTCACGAACACCGGGCTTACGGCCGGCACCATCAACAACTTCGGCACGGTGAGCATAAGATTTGAAAACAAGACCGTGCTGGATTGCATAAAGGACCTCGCTAAATATGCAAAATACGACTGGAAGGACAACACAGACAAGAGCATAGACATTAAATCAAGGGTCGGAAGCGCCACGGTTGTCGCGCAATTTGATTCCGCGTACAACGCCCACATAACCAACTGGGAGCGCGACAGCCAGACCGGGAATGTTTACAAGATAGTGGTGCTCGGGAAGGGGAACGGCTCGGCACAGATACAGGGCACGGCCACGCATGCCGACTACGACAGAACGGACCAGGCAAAAAACAAGACAAGGATCTTCACCGACCCGAGCATAGCATCCACCTCGCAGGCCAACACCGTCGCGCAGAACCTGCTGGATTTCCTGAACACGTCCGCGATAGTTAATGCCGCCTTCAGCACCACGGACATAATGGCGAACGTGCAGATAGGCGATGCGATAACGCTCAGGGACCCGAAGAAGGGTTCAGCCACGCTTAGGATATCCAGGATAACGCGTACGCTGGCCGGCTCCGCGGACGAACTAATCATAGAGGCCATAGACAACGATTCCAAGATGCGCAAGGCGCAGTTTGAGGACTTCCTGAAAAGGAACAACTCTCTGACTGAGGCGCTCGGCAGCGTTTCGCAAGGCTCGATAAAAACCATCACGGTCAAGGTGGAGGGGAACTGCAACTCCACAACCCCGGAGCAGTTGAAATTCCAGCTTCCGGCTGAGATAGCAAGCACCGCCGACATACTCACGGCGACCTTCGCGATGACGCGCAAGGCGGTGGTCTATGATGTGGACGGGAACACCGGATTGGTGGCGCAGACCACATCCGATTCAGGGCATTCCGGGCACGCGATAGGAACGTATGACGATACGGGGCATACACATCTTGTCGCGGCGCAGACAAGCGGGGTTTCCATAAGCGAGAGTGTCGGAAGCGCGATACATGCAGCCAACTCATTTTCAAGCGCAAATACTACTTCAAGTAGTTGGTATACCGTTGCTTCGCTGGCTGGGGCAGATTGGAATACTGATGAGGCAATAGAGGCATTCGTAAATATTCTTGATCTGATAGATTCATCTACGGGCAGTAGCACGGCTTATGTCCGCATACTCTCAGGAAGCGATTATTTTCCTTCCTCTTCTGGATATCCTGTATATCTCAGGTCTCTAACCACCAAAAATGATGCCGACCCGATACCGAGAACTGGCGCTATGTTTCTTCGTTTTCCAATCCAGCATTCTACTTCGTCAGGGCCTCTCTATCTGCAAGTCCAAGTCCCAAATGCAAACACCAAATATTTTAGCGGATATCTCCATACGATAAAAAGCCACAAGCATAGCATCGCGGCGAAGACTTCTAACGCGTCCTATGCAAATCTTGGAGGGGCGAGCGGAAATGGAACCGCTAATATCGTGAATCCGCAGCACCAGAACCCCCTCACCAGAAGCGTTTATGCACCTGGGAGCGAGGTATCCTTGACGCTTAAGGCAGACCTGAACGGCGCGAACGTCCTCAGCGCAAGCGGAAACGTGGGCTACCAGAGCGCGGAAGTTGACATAACTGCCGGAGTGAAAAGCGGAGGAATAGGATGGCAGTACGTCAACATGTACCCAAGCACGAGCATCGCATTTCTATCGGGGGAAGTGAAAATAACCTACATAGGGCAGGAGATAGGGACGTGAGATTATGGCTGATATCGAATACCAGATAACGAATGTCGAAGAGCGCGCGCATGGCCTCCACGTGGAGTTCGAATATATTCTGAACGGGATTAACGTCCATGAGGAAATAAACTATGGGCCGGACATGATAGCCGGAGACGCATGGAAGCCACATCTAGAGGAATATCTCCGTAAAAAGATGGCCTTTTCCGAAAAACAGAAGGCACGACCAGATGAAGAAAAGAGGCGTTTTGACAGGTTCAAAGGCACGCACAAACTCGGCAAAAAGGATATAAATATGCCGTAAGGATTGGGGCTTATGCTCGAAGACCTCCGTAAATTGTGGAATCGGATAAACGGGAGCACTGAGCTCGAGCTCACTAATCTAATCGAAAACGAAAGGGCGAAAAAAGAGCAGCTCATCCGGAAGACCATGGAGCTCAACGACATGGTTTATCAACTCTCCAAGGACGAGAACGGAAAGGCGGCCAAGATTGTGGAGCTCGCAGCCGAAAGGTCGGAATTGCTCCGGCAGATGAGCGGCTGGACGATGCGCGTCCGGGAGGGGGAAATCGCAATCGAATCCCTCAAGGCTGAGCTCGCGCTGACCGGGGAGCCGCAGAGTGCGTTTCCAGACTTCCTGCAGGAAGGCAGCTATCCATACCTTCCCAGGAGGCAATTTGTAACCAAGGACGGAATGGATACTGCGTTGCTTTCCGATGCCAGAGAGATATACGCGCTCTTCCAATTCCACAAGGGGATTGTGAGCTCGCGCGGCTGGAAGAAATTGAGCAGGCACCAGAAGCTCATGGCCATTTGGAAGTTCGTCTGCAGCCAGGACACCAGGAAATACGAATACGACCGCGGCGACAACTGGCAGCTAGCCCTGGATACATACTATAGGAAGCGCGGGGACTGCGAAGATTCAAGTATCCTATTCGTCACGTTCGCACGTGCAGCTGGGATATCCCCGTCCGAAGTTTTCCTGGCAGTCGGGCCCACTTCTTTCGGATACCACGCATTCCCGATAGTCTATTATTCCCCAAAAGACGCGCAGGATGCGTTCGGAAATCCGGAAAGCTCTGGCTGGTACGTCTTCGAGGCCACACTCGAAGAGGAGCCGGTTCAGCCAATCCCACTGGCCGGCTCCGTTTACGGTATAGATAACGGCCTGCAGAACTGGCAGCACGCCGGGCAGATAAAGCCCGAGGCGCTGGCCATGTTTAACGGGCAGCCGCGGGCGCCCGCAGGGCCCGTGGAAATAGAGAACTCGGAACGCAAGAACGCGCTCATCCAGGAGTACTGGAAGAAATTTACGCGCATACGGTGATAGCATGACTCTGGAAACAGAACTCAAGGAGATGGATATTGAGGTACGCAAGTGCTCTTTCAACGCGAGCGCGTGGCAGATTGCGCACCTGATGGAGGATGCGGAGGGCTTCAAAGAGTTTGCAAGAAAGGCCGGCTTTGCTGTCCATTATGACCAGTCCGACATCATGATGGACGTGGCGACCCGGAGCAAGATGATAGGGGATAATCCTAAACTTGCTGGATGCTTCAAGCCGGTGCTGCAGGACGGAAAGCAGACTGGAAGGTTTACCCTGGACAGGGAGATATACCTGACCTCGCTCGGGGCGCTCACCTTCTCCGTGCTTATGAAGGGGGAATGAGAATATGGATTGGCAGAGAGTTCTGGTCAAAGCATGTGTTGGCGCTGCACTGGTATTTTTGACAACCTGGGCGGCGAATGGTTCTCCGGACACCAAGTCATCGCTGGCCATAGCGTGCATCCAGGCCGCGATAGCGTTCCTTACGGATGTCCAGGCCGCGTTAAAAGAGCCAGCTGGTAGGCCCATGAGCCTCAAGGACAAGCTCCTGAAGCTGGCCAGGTACGCGTAGGTGCATGCCATGGAAGACATCGCAGCCACGTTCCTGAGCGCGGTTGGGTACCCATTACTCGGAATCATGCTCGGAACGGGCGCCCGCTTCGCGACAGGTTAGTTATGGAATTTAAGCCGAGGGAGCACCTCCCCATAGTCTTGGCGTTGCTCTATGTCATTATGGTTGGGGCTAGGATGGCACTTGCAGTATTAGGAGTGCCTAATTGTGAGTGGATAGAGAAGCCTACGGATACCATAGGGCTGCTTTTCGGCATGGCTGTGGCTTACTACTTCAAAGGGGACTCTGGGCCTCCAAAACCTGCCGCAGCTCCAGTACAGCCAGGTTAACTTTCACTGGAGACGTCCAAGGCAGAAATGAGCTCCTCGTATAGTTCCGCCCTAGGAGATCCCTTTTGTTCCGAGAGCACCAGCTGCGCGCATGCAAAGAAGTCATACCGGTCCCGCGGCTCACGTCCCACATCGTTCCTGAACCTTGAAAAAGCGGCGTCCCTCTCTGTTTTAGAACATACACAGAATTCGCGGATTCCGTCCCCCATGGAGGATAATAAGCTAGTCCGGCCTTTTTAGATTTTTCCCTGCCTTGCCGCCAGTGATGCCCTTCTCCTCCAGTATCTCGTCCAGGAGGCCCTTGAAAGCCTCCTTCTGGGCGTCCAGGCGCTTCTTCTCGAAGTCCTCCAGGTCCTTCGGGTTCAGCACCAGGCCGCACCGCTGGCATTCTGTTATGCTAAAGCCGTTCTGCATCCCGCACCTGGGGCAGGGCTGAATCTCCATATTTACCTCGTTCCTGGGCATCGCTTTTATCCCAGCGATCGCGTGGACGTATTTCTCCGCGTCGTCCTCATCAGTATGGTCGTACACTGCGCTCTGCTTGGAGCCCTTCACGAGGCCATGGTAGGACTCATTTATGCTTGATGGCATCCCTGCCCGGGTCATGGCCGTCCAGGAGTAATGCCTCAGCAGATGATGCCACACCCTGCGCTCTATGCCGGCCTTCTTCACGATTTTCTTGAAGTAGCGCCATATCATCTGGTACTTCATAGTCTTCCCGCGCTTGCCTATCCAGAGCGGGGCGGAGGGGTCGTCCTTGCGCGGGTGCCGGTTCAGGTAGGCGCGGAGATATGGAAGGGACCAGCCGAGCGGCGGCTTCCTGTCGTTCGTCTTTCCGGTGATGGCGAATTTCACCGATTGGGGCGTGTCTATTATGTCCCAGAGTTTCCTCCCATTCGCGGCCTCGCCTATCCTGCCGCCCATCTCCCCGAGTATGGCGACGATGGGCAGCATCGCCTCCGGGAATTCATTAGACGCGGCCGCTTTGAGCATCCGCTTCATTTCCTCGTCAGTCGGAGGGCGGTAGGGCTCCTTCTTGCTCCGCTGCTTTGTAATCCTGATCCAGCGGACTTTCTTGGGCGCGATCATCTGGTCCTCGCCCTCCAGCCAGGTATAGAAGTACTTCAGGAGCTTCTTGAAATCCGTTTTTGTATTCCACGCATAATCGGATTCCTCAAGGCGGTTTATGGCGGCGATGATGTCTTCCTTCGTCGCCTCCCTGAACGGCTTCGCGAGGAAGCCCCGTTTCCTCCACGTGGCAACGCTGTACGCAATCTTCTCGGAGCGTATCCAGGAGATGCCGTCCTTGGCCCGCTTGAAGTCCAGGTACTGCTCCACCAGCTTGCGGTCCTCGGGCTCAAGGCCGCGCAGGTGCGTCACAATAACTTTTTTAGAGTCCCTCCCGTAAAATGCGTCGTACCACGGCTTGTTTTTTTCTTCCTCCATATAGACAACCCCGTTTCGGCTTATTTAAGCCTGCCTCAGCCGGGCTGCCGGTAATGTGGAGAGCTATTAACTGTGGAACCTATGCTCCCGCCGGGATTCGAACCCGGGTCCGCGGAGTGAGAGTCCGCTATCCTTGACCGGGCTAGACTACGGGAGCTAAAACGCTTTCTAAGCGCCGGTGGAAAATAATCCGCATAAACACTATTTAAAGCTTCTTGACCGGACGGCGAAACCAGCCACGGCAAGAAGGGCAAAAACAGGCCAGCAGCAGGAAGAATCCCGGGGCATAATCCCCCCAGTCTCCATGCACCTCTGCTCCATGATTCCGCATTCTGCTGTTGCGTTTTCGTAATAAAGGGAGTCAAATTCCGAACCATGCGAGCAGGAGCCGTTGTACTCCCCGCCGGAATCCACGCATGCGCTCTCCATGCAAAGCCCTCCGAATTCAGCACAGTCCATCTGCGCAAAGGAAAAGGAAAGAAGAATAAAAAAGAAGAGAAGGCGCTTCAAATGAAGCACCCTCACTGCACTGTAAAGGTCGTCACGGTCCAGTCGTTCGTATCGTCGTCGTAGTTCGCCTGCTCCGGTGTGAATGTGTGCGTATACACCGTAGGCGTGCCTTCATTGAGCGAAACCCTGACCGTAACCGGTACGTTCGCAGTCACCCCGTGCGTGGAGTAATACCTGACCTTGACCGTATATGTCCCGGCCGTTGCCTGCTCCATGGTGAAGGTTTCCGGCCCGAAGCCGTCCGTGTCGTCCAGGTCCAGGCTGCCCCCCGGTATCCCGCTTAAAGACGCGTAGTACGCATGGTTGCCCTGCGGGTCATATATGTGCAGGTCAACGTCGTTCCCGTCCGTCTCCCAAGTCAGGGTCGTGGTTATGTCACGGGGCGGAATGTCCGCATTCACCGTGAAGGTGGAGCTGGAATATACCTGGTTCCCGCTCTCGTCCTCAACAACCGTCTGTATCGTGTTGGTGCCGCTGTTCAGCACCGTGTCCCCGGAATAGGACCATTCGCCGGGCTGGCAATCTTCCGCATAGCACGTGGTCGGCGTCACCTGCTGCCTGTCCCCGTTATGCACTATGAAGACCCTGCCCCCGAAGGTATCCACGTCCGCGCCGGCCGGGTTCATCACCCTGCCTTCAATCGTCTGCACCCTCTGGTCCGTGGTGCCGCCGCTCAGCGTCGTAACCCCGTTCCTGTCCGTGATGCCGCCCACCGTGGCGCCGCTCCCGGTATCAAAAGTGGAACAGCTCGCGAGAAGGAACACCATCATCATCGCTACCCCTGTTTCTGCAACTCCCATTCATTTCACCCGCTTCCCCTTTTGACTGATAAATATAAAAACATGACACAGCCAATTGCCGTCTTATGCGGAAGCAGGCGTTCGTCAATTTCATAGAGGCATTCTTCTCCGCCTCGCTCGCGGTCGCGCTGCCGCTTTACCTCCTCAACCGGGGCATAGACGTGCAGGAGCTCGGGCTCATCCTTTCCATATCCCCGCTCGCCTTCATGGTGCTGCGCACCGCCGCCGCCCTGTTCGCGGAAGTGCTGGGCACGAGGGTATTCTTCATGGCCACCTCCATCTCGGAATCCGTCTCGGCCCTCACGTACTCCATCGCGTCCTCCGCGCCGTTGTTCGGGCTGGGCAAGCTGTTTGAGGGCTCCGCGTACTCGTTTTTCTGGGCGGTGAACAGGACGAAGGTCATGGACCACGAGGAGTCCAAGGGCACGAGCCTGGCGAAGCTCCTCTCCATCCGGATGGTGGCCGCCACCGCGGGCATAGGCGCGGCGGGCATCCTCATCTCTTATTCCTTTGATTCGTTCTTCCAGCTCCTGATGCTCGCGGGCATGACCAGCCTCGCCGCGTCCTTCTTCTTCTGGAAGGGGAAGGGGAGGGCGCAGAAGCTTGAGCCCGTGAAGATGCTCACCCGGAAGAAGGGAAAAAGCTTCTGGGACGCCGCCTTCTCCCAGTTCTTCCTCCTCTCCGCCTTTTCCATCCTCTTCGCGTTCCTCCTCCCTGTCTACCTTGACCAGGAGCTGGGCATGGGCTACGAAGCCATAGGCGCGCTCATGATGCTTTTCTACATGTGCGTCGCGGTTGGCGGGTACGCGGCGATACAATTCGGCATGAGCGAAAAGCGCCTGCTCTTCTTCCAGGACATCACGGTCCCGCTGATTGTGCTGATGCCTTTTGTTCCCGGATACCTCGCGCCCATGCTGATGATGGTCGGCTTCGGGCTGGGCGTCTCCTTCGCGATGCAGGAGGAGATGATTGTAAAAGTTGCGGAAAAGAGCGAATACCCGTCCACGGACGTCTCCATATTGCACATGCCCGCGAGGTTCGGCGAGTTCGTGACCCTCGCGGCGAGCGGCTTCGTTCTCGCCGCTTTCGGAAGCGCATCTCTCTTCTTCGTCTCCGCGCTGCTCGTCGCGTGCTACGTCCATTACACGCGGAACGTCCTGGGCTGATGGGTAATTTATATAAAGTGCGCGGGATTAGTAGTCCCGATGGCCAGGGCAAAAAAAACAAGGGCGGCAGCACCGGGCCCACGGGCACAGCCCCAGGCAGGCATCGCCCAGCCGGTTGAGAACACCGTCCAGCCGCAGCCCCCGAAGCCGCTTTCCTTCGCCGTGCAGGCCTGGGAGATATCCAAAATATATCCGGGAAAGGTCACCCTCTTCAATTTCTCCATAGACATACCGGAGGGCGGCGTATTCGGGCTCCTCGGCCCGAACGGCGCGGGCAAATCCACGTTCATCCGCATCCTCACCGGGCTGGAGGCGCCGGACAGCGGCTTCATCCGCATATTCGGGCAGAAGCCCTCCCCGGAATCAAGGAAGATGATTGGCCTCGCCCCGCAGGAGAACAGCTTCCATCCGTTGCTCACATGCATGGAGAACCTCCTTTACTACGGGGCGCTCTACGGAGTCACGGGAAAAAAGGCGAAGGAGCGCGCGCAGGGGCTCATAAGCCAGCTCGGGCTCGCGGAAAAGAAGAACGTGCTGGCGTCATTCCTGAGCGGCGGGATGAAGAGGCGCCTCAACCTGGCGTGCGCCCTAATGCACAGCCCCAGGCTCATAATACTGGACGAGCCGACCACCGGCCTGGACCCGTCCACGAGGAGGCAGCTCTGGGAAACCGTAACCCGGCTCGCCTCGGAAACGGGCGCCACCGTAATCCTGACCACGCATTACATGGAGGAGGCGGAGGCGCTCTGCGGAAAAATCGCGTTTGTGAATAAGGGGCAGATAGCGGCTTACGGCTCGCCCAGGGAGCTGAAGCGCCTCGCGGGAAGGGAGCTGCTGAAGCTGCGCAGCGTGCCCGGCGACTACTCAAAATTGGAGCCGCTCATAAGGAACCTCCCGGGCGCGGCCGCAACGACCGTAACCGAGCACGGGATAGTGGTGGAGGCGGACGACGCCGAATCGCTCGTATCCACAATCACAGGCATATTCGCGGAGAATTCCGAGAAGATAGTGGAGCTTTCGGTGTCGCGCCCCTCTCTGGAGGACGTGTTCCTGAAGCTCACTGGCGCGCAGTTGAAGGAGGCGACGAAGAATGAAGCTGCTGGCGGAAATTAGCAAGGACGGGAAGACCTTCCTCCGCGAGAGGAGGACGTTAATCCTTCTGATAGCCGCGCCGCTCATAGTCCTTTTGGTGCTCGCCGGAGTCTTCGGAAAACCGACCGCGGAGAAGGCGCTGCCCGTGTCCATAGGGCTGTGCGACCAGGACCGCAGCGAGGCGTCCGCCCTTTTCGTGGAGGCGGTGTCCAGCCATTCCAACATAATAGACTATTCCACGCACTCGGCATGCGCGGATTTCGTACGCCTGCAGGTCTCGCAGGGCTCGCTTTCCGCAGCCATCATCATACCCAAAGGATTCCAGCGCGGGATAGCCGCGGGCGTCTCGCAGAACGTCACTGTTTTCCTTGACAACTCGCGCGTGCAGATAAGCCCTTCCGTGGAGGCGTTCCTCAAGGCGGCGGCGCAGGGCACGGGGCAGGAAATCGGCTCCAGTTTTATCTTGAGCGTATGGGCGCGCCTTGACAACGCGAGCGCGCAGCTGGACAGCATCCTCATGGATGTGAATGCCTCCCGCGTGAAGGCGCTGGAGATACAGGAGAGCATAGGCGAGACGCATGCCTCCCTCTCGGCCATAAATTTCTCCACCCTCACCTCCCAGCTGGACGCCGCGAACTCCACCCTGGACGGCTCAGTTGATGAATTGCAGTCCGCGCAGTCCAACCTCACCCTCATGCAGGAAAGGGTTGCCGCCTACAATGAGGAGCTGGACACCACGGAATCCGACCTGCTCAGCGTGCGCGCGATGCTGCAGAACGTCTCGGACTCCATCGCAATCGCCAGGGCGGGGGTAAACTGCTCGGAGCCCGCCTCCATAGCATACTGCGCATCCCTATCTTCAATGAACGGCTCGGTCGCATCCACGCTTTCCGAGGTGGATTTGCGCATCTCCAGGATAAACGCCACGCGCGCCAGCCTGATGGAGATAAACTCCACGATGGAGGACTTCAAGGAGAACATCGCGGATTCCCTCTCCGGGGCCGAGGGCGTCCGCGCCCGCATCGCGTCCATGTACTCATTCGCCTCCTCGCTGGAGGAGAGCAGGGAGGAATCCCTCCGCACCATGGTGGAGATAAACGAATCCGCGGCGCAGCTCGTGGCCAAGAGCGATGAGCTTGAATCCCTCATACTCGGCAGCAAGGCGCAGATAAACGAGATAACGTCCAGGGACGCCCTCTCCGTGGTCGCCCCGATAATCATGTCCTCGCAGAACATCTTCGGCTCGCGCACCTTCTTTGACTTCCTGCTCCCCAGCCTGGTGCCCCTCATACTAATGTTCGTCTCGCTCTTCCTCGCCTCCACATCCCTTGTGCGCGAGAAGAACGCCATGACGCTTGAGCGGGTTTACGTGGCGCAGGTCCCGCTCTGGGAGTACGCGCTCACCAAGATAACCAGCTATACTGTGGTCCTTTTCCCGGAGGTGCTCCTCCTGCTCGCGACCGCCTCCATCGCATACGGCGCGTTCCCGCTCTCGGACACGAACATGCTGGTTTTCCTCGCATCCGCGCTGGTATTGCTCCTTTTCGCATTCAACGCCCTGGGGATAGTGATTGCGGCGTTCTCCGAATCCGAGGCCACCGCCTTCCTCGCCTCGCTCGTAATCGGGCTGCCGCTTCTATTCTTAAGTGGGATATTATTCCCGTTTGAGTTCATGCCCGCGCCCATCGTTCTTCTCGGGCAGGCGACGCCCCTCACGCCCGCAATCACGGCGATGCAGAGCGCCATACTCTACGCGACGCCCAACTTCTTCGTTTTCGGCACCCTCATAATATACGATATAGTGCTGGCGGTGCTCGCCGCGGGCGCCCTCTACGCAACGAAGGGCAGGGGCTAGGTGGCACCCAGTTCCCAGCAAGTGGCAGCCAGCACCCGGCACCATAGCAATAGTTATAATCTATTTTCTTCCATATCCCACCGATACTCATGTTGGATAAGGAGATAATACGCACCAATCCGGAGCTTCTCAAGAAGGCGCTCCACGACCGCGGGGCGGACCAGTCCATACTCGCGGAAATAGAAAAGTTGGATGCAAAATGGCGCGAGCTGAAGGGGGAGGGCGACACACTCCGCGCGGACCGCAACAAGCTCGGCCTGGAAATTGCCGCCGCGGCAAAGGAGAAGAAGGACATCTCCAAATTGAAGAAGAAAGGGGAGGAGATAGCGAAGAAATTGGAAAAGGCGGGCGAAAAAGAACAAAAATTTGAGGAAGAGCGCAAGCAGGTGATGATGCGCATCCCTAATATTCCCCATTCATCCGTTCCCGTAGGCAAGGACAGCCGCGACAACCCAGAGGTAAGGAAATGGGGCACCCCCAAGAAGAAAAGCGGGGATGTGGAGGCCCACCACGACCTCGGCACAAGGCTCGGCGTGATAGATTTTGAAAGGGGCGTAAAGCTGGGCGGCCACCGCTTCACCGTGATGAGCGGATGGGCGGCAAAACTGGAGCGCGCACTCACATCCTTCATGCTCGCATTGCACACTTCGCGGGGCTACAAGGAATTCTATGTTCCATATCTTGTGAAGACCGAAATATTGGAAGGGACCGGGCAGCTTCCCAAATTTGCAGAAGAGCTTTACCAAGCCACGGATAACCTATGGCTAATTCCCACGGCTGAAGTCCCCCTCACCAACCTCCACCGCGAGGAAATCCTTGAGGAAGCAAATCTCCCCCTAAAGTATTGCGCATTCACCCCCTGCTTCAGGAGGGAGGCGGGTGCGTATGGTAAGGACATAAAGGGGCTCATACGCCAGCACCAGTTTGACAAGGTGGAACTGGTCAAATTCGCACTCCAGGAAAATTCATACAAGGAATTGGAAGGCATGGTTCAGGATGCGGAAACCGTCCTCAAGCAGCTGGAGCTCCCGTACAAGGTAATCTCCTTATGCACCGGGGACATGGGCTTCGCCTCCGCAAAAACATATGATTTGGAGGTCTGGATACCCTCCCAGGACACATACAGGGAAATAAGCTCCTGCTCCAACTGCGAGGCGTTCCAGTCCAGGAGGGCGAACATACGCGTCCGCAGGAAGGCGGGCATGGAATTCGCCCACACCCTCAACGGGAGCGGCGTCGCGGTGGGAAGGGCGCTCATAGCCGTCGTGGAAAACCACCAGGAGAGCGGTGGGATAAAAATCCCGAAGGCGCTCCAGCCCCACATGGGCACGGACTGGATAGACACGAAATGAGGCAGCGGATGGCGCCCGGCAAATTAATCTATTTGGATAAGGAACTGGTGGAAACCCTGCGCAAGGGCCCCTCCAGCGTCTCATTTGATTTCGGCCGCACCTTCCGGAATGCATCCATCTCGGATTTGGAGGGAATCCCATTAGATGGGATAAAGGGGAATTTCCTCTATGCATGGGACGGCAAGGAGCTGTTCAAGCTGGCGGCATTTGATGAGCATTTATACCGGCTCAGGATGCTGGCGGGCAAGCCCATCCTGGAAATAGATGGATTGCGGATGCACCTCGTGAAGCAGTTCAAGGATGTCTTTGATTATTCCAAGGAGGTTTGCCGCCTCCTGCAAATAGGAAAAGGAGATTCGGTGCTGGACACCTGCACCGGGCTGGGCTATACCGCCATAGCCGCCTCGCGTTTCGCCAAAAAGGTGGTCACAATAGAGAAAAGCCGCGCCGCCCTCACCCTCGCGGAGTGGAACCCGTGGAGCATGGAGCTTTTCCATTCCAATAATATAACTATGATAAAGGGCGATTCCTACGAGGAGGTGCCGAAACTGAAAGGGAAATTCACCAAAATAATACACGACCCCCCGCGCTTCTCCCGGGCGGGCCACCTCTATTCCGCTGAGTTCTATCGCCGCCTCGCCTCAGTTTCGGCGGAGGGGGCGCTCCTCTTCCACTACTTCGGCTCTTTAGGAACGGGGAGAAGGGGCGTTTCCGTAGAGATAAGGAGGCGCCTTGCCGGCTCCGGCTGGGAGGTAATCAATGCGAACCGGCTCCTCCAGGGCTGCCTGGCCAGGAAGGCGGATTATTAGAAAAGTATTTAAATATTTCTACGCATAAATATATAAATACTTCTTGGAAACGAATAAAAACTCTTTTTCGTTCCTTCCAGGATTTTACGAGGTAAATTCCATGCAGAAAACAAGAACTTGCCCGGAATGCGGCTCCGCGAAGCTGATAAAGGACTATGAGAAGGGGGAACTCATCTGTGGCGCATGCGGCCTTGTGATAACCGAGAACATACAGGACGCAGGCCCCGAATGGAGGGCATTTGACGCCGAGCAGAAGGAGAAGAGGGCCAGGGGAGGCGCGCCGATAAAGTACATGCGCCCGAACAAGGGCCTCGTCACCGAGATTGACCAGTACAACCGCGACATACGCGGCGTTAAGATATCCACGCGCAAGCAGGCGCAGTTCTACAGGATGAGGAAGTGGCACAAGAGGGTGTCCATCGCAACTTCCATGGAGAGGAACCTCACGATTGCGCTCGCAGAATTGGACCGCGTAGCGTCCTATTTGGGCCTCCCGGACGACATAAAGGAGGCGGCAGCCCTCCTGTACAGGAAGGCGGTGAAGGCTGAGCTCATCCGCGGCAGGATAATTGAGAGCATAGTCGCAGCGGTCATATACGCCATCTGCAGGATGCACGGCATCCCGCGCACGCTGGACGAAATCTCAAAGGCCTCCGCGATAGAGAAAAAAGAAATAGGCAGGGCATACAGGTTCCTTAAGGCGGAGCTGGACTTGGACGTCCCGCTAACGGACCCGTCCTACTACGTGCAGAAGTTCGCCACGGCGCTAAGATTGAGCGGGGACTCCCAGAAGAAGGCGGTCCAGCTCATCCGCAAGGCGGTGAAGCGCGGCCTCATCTCGGGCAGGGGCCCGACCGGCGTCGCCGCTGCAGCACTCTACATCGCATCCGCGATGACCGGCGAAAAGAGGACGCAGAAGGAAGTGGCGGACGTCGCGGGCGTCACGGAAGTGACGATAAGGAACCGCTACCGCGAACTCAAGAAGGAGCTCGGGCTGAAGATAAACCTCTGAGCCCACTCTTCCCTTTTTTAATCTTATTTCCCTTCCCCTAGCATGCGCCACATCTTCCCCGCTGCCGCGTTCATCCTTGCGCTCCTGCTTATTTCCGGGTGCGCGCAGCAGGATGGGGGGCAGCCTTCGCAGCCCACAGTGCCCGACTATTCCTACGACCTGCTCATAAAGGATGTATCCACTCAGCCGCAGACGGTTTATATCGGGGACAACTACACCGTGAATGTGTATGTGCAGAGGTACGGGATGTACGCGCCAAGCGCATACCGCCTCCGCATCTTTGATTCGGACCAGGCGCTCTATGACGCTATAGTAAGCAAGCCCGGGCTGATGGAAACCTTCTCCTTCAATTATACATACGCGGACGACGCGCCCCACAACATACGCGCATACGTGGAGAGCGCGGACATTCTCCATTCCGAGCCGCCGCTCTCCCTGGAAAACAACTTCCTCCAGCGCACCGTCCATCCGCAGCCGCTCGGCTACTACAGCTCCTGCTACGCATGCATGCACCTCTATTACGACGCGGTGAGCTACTCCATGAGGCAGGCACAGTCCATAAACATGACGCGCCCCTTCACCGTGCACCGGATTGGGCTCTACCTGCGCGCCGCATCCAACGCCACCTGCGACGCACAGGTGCTAATTGAGCTGTGCAGGGACGCCGGGAATCGGCCCGGGGAGGTGATTGCCTCCTCTTCCATAAACGGCGCGGAAGTGGGCCGCGACCCCGCATGGCATTACGCCCAGTTCGGGAACCTCACCCTTCCGGCGGGCAGGTACTGGATTGTCGCAAGGATGGACACCACGGACAGCTATGGGGTGCAATGGGCGAGGTCGGAAGGCAACCCATACGGAGCGGAATACGACACAATGGCGATGGACCTCACGGACTGGCCCGCGTGGGACTACAAATTGTTTGATTTCGTGTTCCAGATATACTAGGTTTTTATTCTTTTTTCCACTATATGACTATATGAAGCCACAGTTATTCCTAGCTTTTTTACTTTCTGCATTCTTTCTTTTTGGATGCATGGAAACTTTGCCGCTAGGGTCGGAGTCGCAAACGATTGAGCCGCCGCAGCCTGAATGCCTCGCGAATTCCGATTGCAACAGCACAGAACATTGCGTGGCGGGTTCCTGCGCGGGCGTCACCGGCTTGTGCGGCTATGCTGAAAACCACAGTTGGTACGAGTATCAATGCTGTGCAGATGGTGCCTGTTCTTCTAATGAGGAATGCGTTGAACATTCATGTGCAAATGAATCATATGAAAACCTGACTTGGGTAAGCTTTGATGGCTATGAACACTGCATTGGCGCGGAAACGAACGATTTGGATTCCAATAAGATAAATGTCATTTTTATCGGAGTGGGCTACGACAATCTGACTTCCGTAAAAGAGATAGCAAACGGTCTGGTCGATTATGCCGGCGATGGAAATGGCTTGTTTTCTTTCGTGCCTTTTGATTCGAACAGGGATAAATTCAATATCTGGATATCCGACCAAATATTCTACGAGAACGAACACGAATCTTTTCTTAAGCAGCAAAGATATGATTTTGATGTTGATGGCGTCTATTCTCTTGCCGGAACAAATTGCCCGCTGCCTAATGCCTTTATCACCGCGGTTGTTAGGTATCCGAGTTGTACCTACGTGACGTCGGCGGATGGGCATGCCTGGATGAATGCTGGTGATGATTATAATGAAGATATAAACTTTTATGAGGATTGGAGTAACAGAACGCATACCAATGACACTATTTCTATTCTCGCCTTAAGACTGGCCCCAGTATTCGTACATGAGTTTGGTCACGCATTTGCAGGGTTAGATGACGAATATATAGAAATGGAATACAGGGGGATGGATTACATCCCGCGATTTGATATCTATGCTGATAACTGCTTTGTTGCAACTAGCTTAGAAGAATGCCGGAGAAATGCCCCTTGGAAAAACTTCATTGGACAGGGATCGGGCATAAGTAAAGTAGATTGCTATGAAGGATGCAATCATTTTGGACGTGGCGTATACCGTCCAACGCTGCATTCTATTATGTACGGTGCGGAAGGGATGTATGTCGCTTCTGGTTCTTATCACGAGCAACCTGACTACTTCTATTACAATCATTCAATAGTCTTCGGTCCTTATCTTGAATACTTGTTGCAGAAGCGAATAGACGAACTCACTTCGTGAACTCCCAGCTTTTTATTTTTGCCTATGCAATTGCAATACAGATGATGAGCACTTAGATGGGCTGACTTGATGATGAAAATCTTGAGTGCTGAACCTTCCCTTCGCGGCTAGTGCGAACTCTTCGGGAGCCAGCCCTTGCTCTGCACCCACCAGAACGAGATTGCGGTTGCAATCACCGTGGAGCCCACGAGCACCGCAGTATACCATCCCGCATCCTGCGGCCCCATGTTGAATGCAGGGTTGGAGAGGATTGTCGCGAGCGTGTTCGGCACGAGCACCGCCGTCCCAATGACCGCCAGGTATGCGGTGACCATCGCCATCTTGTTGTTCAGAATTTGCAATTGATTATTGTAGATGCTCTGCAGCACCTCAAGCCCGGAGGCAAGCACTTCGCTCAGGTGCTCGGCGAGGGAAATCTGGTTGTTCACGTCCGCCGATAGCGCCCCAACCCTCCCAAGGATCCTGGGGTCGTCCGTGAGCAGCTCCGCGTCCCCGTACCGCAGTGCGTTTATCACGTCTATCGTCGCCCACAGGGCGTTGAGATACGAGAGCAGCGCATGCTTCATGTGGTAAATCTCAGGCCCTATGAGCTCCCTCGGCGCTGATATGTCTATTAGGCTCTGGCTCAGCTTGTCGCCCTGGGATTCTATCTCGCGGAGGTGGTCAAAGTTCCTGCCGTTGTTCTCGTCTATTATCCTGATGAGCGCGTGCGTCACCTTGTCCTGCTGGGAGGCATCCACCGGAATCTTCCTCATCATTGTTTCCGCATATCTCCTCAGCCTCTCAAACCTCACCACCTTCCCGCTGTGTATGGTCACCACAAGGTTGCTTTTGATAAGTATGATAAGGGGGTTCGGCGTAACGTTGAAGCCCTCCACCGTGACCGCGGGCACGAGCATGCCCATCTCGTCGTCGTAATCCTCATATGCTGACACGCGCCCCCCGGTGAGGAGGTTCGCCACGAGCGAACGGGAGAATTCCAGCGAGCGGGCGATGTCCCCGGCCTCTTTCTCTATATCTTCTACGACGAAGTCCGCCCATGATACGGAAGACCATGCAATCAATTTTGCAAAATCAGTGGGCCTGCGCCCGACCTGCTTTATCGTCGTGCCGTCACGCAGCAGGGATGAGCAGAACGCCTTCGCATTCGTGATGCTTTCCCCGTTTTCCGCCTTCTTTTCCATTGGCCCGCCTCCGCGCTGACGGCTTCTATGCCTTACTTGGAACTGCTCTCTTTAATAGCTTTTAGGGCGGGCAGCTCCTTGCCGCTCAGGTATTCTATGAGCGCCTTGCCCGAAAGGCTCACGTAGCCGAACTTGTCCTCGGGTATGCCGAACTTCTCTATTGCGGATATTGTGTGCCCGCCGCCCACGAGCGAGAAGGCCTCGCTGCCTGCGACCGCCTCCAGGACCTTCCTCGTCCCGGTATCAAAGCCGGGCAGCTCGTATATGCCCATGGGCCCGTTTATGAGTATCTTCTTGGTGCCGGAAATCTCCTCGGAGAACAGGTCTATCGTGCCGGAGCCTATGTCCGATATCGTCCCCTCGCACAGCTCGCCCTTCCCGCACTCCACCCTCTCGCCCTTCATGTTCACCGCTACATCTTCTGGCACGAAAATCTTGTCCCGGTACTTTTCCAGGAGCTCCTTGCCCTCGGCCGCAAGCTCCATCAGCCCTTCCTTCTCCATGTATTTTTTGGATGATTCGTTCCTGTACCCGTCCACAAAAAGGAAGAAGACCGCGACCGCGCCCCCGAGCAGCACCCTGCTCGCCTTCCCGCTCCCGAGCCACGCCTTCATTATCCTGAGGGAATCCTTCACCTTTCCCCCTCCCATAATCAAAAGGACCTGCCCGCCCTCCATCTTCTGCAGGGCGTTTATCTCGTTCCTGAGCACGAACCCCACGCCGCTCTTCACGTATTTGGTGAGCCCCACCACGGATGCGTGTTCCCTGTGCGCGACGCTCATCGCGTCCAGCAGGTAAATGTCCGAATTCTTCGCCAGCACGCGGGTGAGGGGGTTCTCGCCTATGTCCTTCTCCTCGTTCTGCCACATGCGCGTGTTCTCAAGCACCAGTATGTCCCCCGCCTTCATGGCGGCTATCTCCTTTTCCACGCGCGCCTCGTCCGTGCCCGGCACAAATCTTACGTCCTTCCCTGTGAGCCCCGAGAGCAGCTTCGCGTGCTTCTCAAGCGAGGTGAAATCCTCGTCCCCCTTCCTCCCCTGGTGCGCGGTCACTATCACCTTTGCGCCGCGGTCGCTGAGCTCCCTTATGCTCTGGGCGTGCCTCCTTATGCGCGGGTTCATCACGGGCTCGCCGTTCTCAATTGGCGAGTTTATGTCTACCCGCTTCACGACCCGCTTCCCGCTCACTTCAAAATGTTCCACTTCCCGCATCTCAACACCAGAAGATGAGAATATCTGCGCGCTTCATTTTTTTATTACTTTCCCCAAGAGGAAGAGGGGAGCGCCCCTCCTCTCTTTAGGGTAATCATACCTCCCCCCACTTCACATCTCAACCTTTACCAGTCTTCTTACGCATCCAGTTTTCCAGCAGCATCGCCCTTCTGCCCCGAGCCGCGCCCTTCACTATGTTTATAAACACTATTATCTCAAGTCTAGATTGATGAGGTACCGTAAGGGGATTGTGTTCTCGCTTGACTCATTCGTCGCTTTTACGCTCGTAGTCGCGGCCCTCTATACGCTCGTTTTCTTCTCCACGGTCCCTTCCGCATACTATTCATCCCTCACGCAGGCGAATTACCTCGCGAAGGACACGCTCGTGTCGCTCGCGACCACGACATACGATGGGGAGGGTTCCTCTGGAGAAACCTACCTTGATTTGATCATACACGGCAGCCCGGACGCCGCCCGCAAATACTCCAGCCGCATGATTCCGGAGCAGTTCGGATACAAACTGGAGACGGCGGACTATGGGGCGGACGGTGCCGAGGACTGGACCGAGGTGTACAGCACCGCAGCCGACGAGACCCCGCTCAACACCCACAAGAGGGAATACCACAAACTCAAAGCCACAGCGCAGGCGCTCTACCTGGTGGTGCTTACGGAAAGGGACGTGGGCGAGAGCCCGTACGGATACATCACATGCTACGGAGACTCCACTGTATGCGACCTTCCGCTCCCATACCATTATGAGGCGGGCGATGTCGCGCTCAAGCTGGTAAGATTGACGGTGTTCACATGAGCAGAAAGGGATTCTTCTTCGTGCTCATCGCATTCATCCTAATCTCATACATACTCGTATCCACGACAATGTGGGTGCGCGCCATAGAGGCCTCGGAGCTCACCTATTCGGATGCGTTCCGCGCCTCCACCCTGAACACCCTCACCGACCAGGTGAGCCAGGAGAGGATGGACAGGTACGTGGACATCGTTTCCCATTATTCCCTATACCGGCTCTCCAACCATTCCATCGGCTTCCCGCTGAAAGCCGGCGAACCGGAGGACCAGTACGGGCACATACGCTCCGCATACCTCTCGCTCGTAACCAACTGCACTTCCCTTCCCGAGGATTATGAGGACGGCATCCCGTTCGCATACAACGAAGAGGAGTCCCGCACCTATTGCTTCATGGGCTTCCTCAACCAGCTGAACAACTCCTTATCCACGCAGGGCTTCCAGGTGGAGTCCTTTGAGCTTTCCAACGTTTCGTTCAACGAAACCGGGCACCCGCTCCAATTCTCCTTCAACGCAACCCTCCATCTATCCGTGAAGGACCTCCAGACCGACACCGCGATAGAGAGGACGTATGAGTTCAACAGGATTGTTGATGCTGAGGGGATGGTGGACCCGCTCGTGGCGAGGGAGAGCCTGGATTTGAGGGGCACGGGCGCGAGGGAGAACCTTACAATCTACAAGGGCATTTACCTTTACCCAGCGGAAGACGAGGAAACCGCTTTCGCGGACGTGCATGAGGAATTGTACCCAAATAGCGTGGGCACGGGCTCAGAAGGCCAGGGCTGGTTCTACGGCCCGGTCGTATTCGCGCAGGATGCTGAGAATATCCCTGCCGCGGACGCCTCCCACATGATACTCGCGGGCAACTTCACGGAGATAAGGTTCGTGGACAACTGGGAGGGCTTCGGCGCTTATATCCTATTGGACGAGCCGGACAACCCCACGGGCTGCAGCGACCAATCCAACACCTTGAATCCGATAGAGCGCGAGACCGGCACGGGCGGCAGGTGCGAGGAGTCCATAGACGACAGCCGCTCCGACTACACGGGCAAGCCGTTCATGGTCTATGATGATTTTGAGGAGGACGTTTATGACGATATAGTCGCCGAGGGCTACAGGTACAGCGAGCCGGGCCAGCCCACCCAGAGCGTGCGCATACTCTTCATAGCGCAATACTCCGCAGAGGAGGTGCTCAACGACCCGGACAACAAGGGCGACAGCGTAGCGGTCTTTGACATGGAGAAGCTCCGCGACTTCGCGAGGTGCTCCTATTATATCGTAAATCCCGCTTCCCCGTCCTTCCTGCAGAGGATGTTCAAGGACGGCTATGAATACAGCAGCGCAAACGGGATAGAGACTTTCCTCATAGGGAAATACGCGGGCGGGATTTACAACCCCGAGCTGGACGGGCTAAGCCGCGTTGACGGCGATTTCTTCGGCGGGATTTCCGGGGAGAAGATAAGGGGCATGCCCGGATGCAAGGACCCGCAGATGTGCAACAACCCCAATTCAGACGTGGGCCATTTCGCCCTCTCGGACGGGGCGATGGAATATTATCTCGGCATCACTGACAACGATGACGAAGAAAACATAGGGTGCAACGATGGAAGGGCAACATGTGAAGAATAGCCTTAAGGGCCAGGCGGCGGTGGAAACGCTTGCCACGGTGGGCCTAGTGCTATTGCTGCTGGTCCCCATACTGCTATTGCTGCTTGTCGGCGCGCAGGTCCGCTTTGAGGACCTCGCCAACGTGCAGGCGAACGCCGCCGCGCGTGTGATGTCCGATTCCATAAACGAGGTCTGGATAGAGGGGCCCGGCTCCTCCAAGGTTGCGGTGGTCAACCTTCCGTCCAACCTTGTTGATGTTTCATTCACCGGGAATGAGGTCGTCATGACGCTGCAGTCGGGCTCCGGCCAGACGCAGGTCACCTATCCGTATTTCGGCAAGCTCGCCGAGGACGACCAGGATGCGAAGATAACCGAGAGGAGGGGGCTTATGGCCATCCGCTTCTATAATGAGGCGGGGGAAGTGAGGTTCGATTATGAAGGGAAGCAGTAAGGGGCAGGTTGCGCTTGAGTTCCTCGTGTACGCAGGCGTATTCCTGTTGATTGCCGTTTCGGCTTACACGCTCACATACTTCACCCAGAGGGGCGAGGTCGCGCTCCGCGAATCCCAGATGTTCCGCGAGTTCGGCTACAAGTTCCAATACGCCGCAATCGTCGCGTACAGGGGAGGGGAGGGCTTCACATACGACCTTTATTTCCCGCAAAAGATAGATGGGAAACCTTATGACCTCATTTTCCAGACTAATCCGCACACGGGCGTTTCCACCACAGGGACGATATGGAACGGCACCTCCTCGGAATATGCATATCTTTATACTATTCCATATGCCACTTACGTGGCGGGCACAGGGGACTGCTTCAAGCCCTCCCCCGGCGGCTCCGTAAGCATAGATGTGGGCAAGGCGGGCGGCCGCCTGCTCCTCACGAACCTGGATGGTGAAGGCACCCCCAGGATACGGATAGATTGCGGGGTGGAAGGATGAGGTTCCTCAAAGGCCAGTATTTCAGCTTTGATGCGATAGTCGGAGGGACGATATTCATACTCACCGCGATTGCATTATTCTCATATTGGAACGGCATAAACAGCTCCTTTGACCAGACGCATGACATGCTGGCGAGGGAGGCGTTCCGCATCTCCGAAACGATGCTTACCCCGGTTCTCCCCGGCCTTTCAATGGGCTGGAGGGACCAGCACATAAACTACTCGCTGGTTGAGGGCGGCTGCAGCGCGCTGCTTGAAGGCCCGAGCCCGCAGGAGGCCTTCGGCTCCGGCTACCTCGTGTCCGTCTATTTTGACGAGATAAGCAACAGGGGCGACGTCACCAGGATATGCACCTGGGGAATAGGCGAGGGCGAAGTGGATTCCCAGAACGCATACAGGATGCGCAGGACCGTCTCCTACAAGAAGGAGGACGGGAACACCACTCTGGGCTACTTTGACGTCCTTATATACGAGCAGCCGAGGACGGCACAATAAGTACCCCTATATTATTTTTCCGAATAAAGAGCCGTAATTTGAACTCGTTATCTTTACCTTAATCCTCTCGCCCATTTTTGCTTTTCCAAGGATGCATACCTGTTTGTAATTGTCCGAACGCCCCTTCAATGTCTTCCCCTTCTCCGTAACCAGCACCCCCATCTTCTTCCCCTCGTACTTCCTGTTGCCCTCGGTGCCCATCTCCTTCACGAGCGCGGCAAGCTTCGTGCTCCTCCTCTTCACCTCGTCCGTGGGGATTTCCCGCAGTTCCGCCGCCTTCGTCCCCCTCCTGGAGGCGAATTTAGAAACATTCACTATATCCGGCTTCATTTCCCTTACCAGCTTAAGCGTCTTCGCAAAATCACCCGCCGTCTCGGTCGGATATCCCACTATTATGTCCGTGGAGATGCACGCATCCGGGAATTTTTTCCGTATCGCCCTCACAACCTTCCTGAAATCCGCGACGGAGTGCGCCCGGTTCATCTCCTCCCGCACCTTCTCGCTGCCGGTCTGCACCGGCAAATGGAAAAATTTGTAGAATTTCCTATCCTCAAAAATATCCAGCAACCCGGAAAGCATCTTCTTCGCATGGCTTGGATTAATCATACCCAGGCGCACCCTGAAATCCCCCTTTATCTTCGCCACTTCCTTAAGCAATGAAACTAAATCCGTCCCCATGTCCAGCCCATACGCCCCGGAGTCCATCCCGGTGAGCTGTATCTCCTTCGCCCCTTTCCCCACGCCCCCCTCAATCCAGCTCCTTATCCATCCGGGGCTGTAGCTCATCAGGTATGGGCGTGCAAGCTTGGTCTGGCAGAAATGGCAGTTGCCCACGCACCCCTCTTGTATGGGCACTCTCAGTATTGGCTTCGTGAATATGCGCGGCAAACCCTCTTTCGCCGCCTTCTCCTTGTATTCCACAATCCTTCCCGTGGCCGCATCCCGCACCGCGTCCGCAATGAAGCAAACCGCGCCCGGATGCACTAGCACCGCCTCGGGGCACGCATCCCTCACCCTCTTTACATTTATAGAGAGGCATCCGGCAACAACAATGCGTTTTTTCTGTCCGTGCAGCTTCTCTATCCTGGAGATAATCTTGTTCTCGGTCTTCCCCTTCACAGTGCAGGTATTGAGCACCACCACTTCCGCCCCATCCGCCTTCTTAGCAATCCTGAAGCCGGCATGGCGGAGGATGCCCCCCATTATGTCCGAATCAGCCTGGTTGAGGGTGCATCCGTAAGTTTCCAGGTAAACTTTCATGGCCCCTTCACTTGCCCCTTGTTATGAGCTCAATCCTCTCGGGCTTCTTGTTCACGTTCCCGAGCCTGTCGCCCACGAGCACCTTCGCGCCCTTGCTCTGCGCGAGGTCAACGAGCCTCTGCGTGATAATCCCATCAAAAACTATCGCGTATATGCTCGGAGCCTCTTCTATGCTCTTTATCACTTCGCGGACCGGCAGCTCCTTTATCAGGGCATAATTCTCGCCGTAGAGGCGCGCCTTCATCGTGCCCTTCAGCCCTTTCAGCTCCTCCATCAGGTCCTCCCTGTTGATGGCTTTGCTTGAGGGCGCGGATTCGGTCTCCTGTTTCCCGTATGTCTCCTTTACCGGCGGCTGGGGGCTGGGCACATTATGCCTCCCGATATATCCCCCACTGAACGGGGTTGCCGCAGGCCTCTGCACATTCTCCTTCGGTTCCGGCTGGTCGCTCCCAATGCCTTTTATCTCGCTCAGCACCGGGGCTTCCTCAGCCCTCTTCTCAAAGGCGGCCGGGTCTGCCTGCCTTTCAGCCACGACCTCCCGTACCACTTCCCTTATTGAAGGCGAGGACCTCTCGCGCGCATATTGCGCCTCCATCTCCGCCTTCCTCATCGCTATCTTGTGCTTGTCCTCCTGCGACTGGTAGGGCGAAATCCTGTCCCTCACCACCGCGCGCGTCGCCTCCTTCTCCTGCTCAAACGGAACCTTGTTCTTGAGGCACTTCATCACTTCCTTCCTTGTGAGCTCCTCCACCTCCTTTCCGGTGGGCGCCCTCGCGACGAAGTCCAAATCCACGCCGCCGTTCACGAGCTCGCGCAGGATTATGTCCCCTCCGCGGTCTCCGTCCAGGAATGCCGTGGCTTCCCTTTCCCTGGAAAGCTTCAGCAGCGTCTGGGGCACCTTCGCCCCCCCTATCGCAATCACGTTCGGAAGGTCCTTCTTGAGGAGGTTTACTACATCCGCCCTCCCCTCCACTATGATTATCGCCTCGTACTTCTCTATGTGCGGGCCTGCGGAGAGCTTCTCCGGCCCCCATTCGTGTATTTCGCCCGCCTTCACCTCCTCCCTTACCATGTCGGTTATCTCCTGGCTCTCCGGGATTTCGGTGTGCACGAGTGTCCTGAGTATCGCCTTGGACCTCTCCACGAGCCTCTCCCTCTTTATGCTCCTGGTGTCCTCAACCTTGCTTATCTTTATGCGCGCCTCGCACGGGCCCACGCGCTCCACGGTCTCAACCGCGGCCGCTATGATGCAGGTCTCCACCATGTCAAGGGAGCTGGGCACCTTTATCTGCCCCTGCGTCCTGCCGCTCCGGCTGTGCATATCGACCTCTATTCTCCCTATCCTCCCGTTCTTCTGGAGGTCCCTGAGGTCCAGCTCTTCGCCGAGCAGCCCTTCGGTCTGGCCGAATATCGCCCCTACCACGTCGGGCTTATCCACCATTCCGTCCACTTCCACGTCCGCATATATCAGGTATTTTACAGTATCAATGTATGTTTTTGCCATGTGTCTCACCTATTTTTCATCTAAGGTTTTGTCTCATTCAATCTCTGCTTGAACTTCCTCTCAAAGTTCTCCATCTGGGAAATCCCCAGCACCCTTCCGATTTTCCTGCGCAGGAACGTGTTCGGCTTGATGCCGCAGGAGCGCAGTTCGCCGCTCAGCTCTTCAGCCAGCTCATTCCCCCTTTCGTCAAGGTTGGTGAGCACCGCGACTTCCTTAGCCCCTTCCCTCGCGGCCCTTTCGCAGGCGTTCCTGTTCCTTCCGGACACCTCTATCACGCTCTCAACGTATCTCTGGAGCGCCTCGGCATCCTTCTTCCCCTCGACCATCGCTATGCAGCCGCCCATGTCCTCCATGAGGTTCTGGAGCACCTTACGCTCCCGATGCATTCGCGAGTAATCCAAGGATTTCCTTTTCTTCGCCTTCAATTTCCAACACCTTTCTCTTTCCAGTGCCCCCGCGCAGGATTCTCACTTTCCTGCCGGTTGCCCTTTCCATTTTCTTTACCAGCTCAATGTTCGCCTTGTTCCTCTCCGCGGGTTCGGTCAGGGATATCTTCCATCCCGTGCCCTCTCTCGTTATCCTGAACTCCCGCGAATTGGGAACCACTTTCACGTGCAATAGCATTTCTTCTCTCCTGGGTCCGAAAAGTAGTAGGAGGCTGCGCATTGTTGACGGGCAAGTCATCGCTATGCTCCTGCCGCCATCCTATGCGCAGCCGATTAATGTCACTGCCCCGCAGCGGCCCTCTCTTCAAGGAGGTCCACTATGGTCGGGAACACCCTCATGATGTCCCCTTCGCTCACGAGCCCGACGAGCTCGTTCTTTTCGCTAATGACCGGGAGCCTCTTTATCCTGTATTCCCGCATCGCCTTCGCGGCGGTTTCAAGGCTCGCTTCCGCGGTAATAACCTTCAGGGGGGAGCTCATGGCATCCGAGGCCTTCGCCTTGGACACGTCCTTTCCCTTCCCCACCAGCTTCCTCACTATGTCTCGTTCAGTGATTATTCCCTCGGCCTTTTTCTTGTCCGCGACGACTATGGAGCCGACATTGTATTTTTCCATAAGTTTTGCAACTTCAACAATGCTGGCTTCCCTTGTCACGGAGATGACATTTTTTGACATTACGTCTCCTACTTTGATTTCCGAACCCATATGTTGGTTTCTTCCGCAAAGGTTTAAATGGGTGCCTTCGCGCGAGATTTCTCTCTATTGGATATATATGTGCGGAACCGTTTAAAAACACGCAGTATTACTGAAAAAACCACTATAATTTAGCCCTGAACACCCTTGTCCTTCCTTTCTTTCCGTCTTCCGTGATGGTTTCCGTCTCAAGAAGCCCCATGCTCCCCAATTTTCCAAGGTGCTCCCGCACCGTCCTCTCGCTCACTCCCTTGAATGCGGAATATATTTCCCCGCTCGTCGCCCTTCTTTTCTTCTTGATGAATTCCAGCAATTCCTTATCATTCTCGTCCAGCAGCTCCGCCTTCTTCTCCTTTATCTCCTGCAATACCTTATTCTTGGATTCCTCCACTTCCTTTACCGTAATATGCCCGCTCCCCGCCTCAGCCCTTCTTCCCGCCAGCCAAAGAAGAGTAATCCCTATGCGAGCATCTCCCCCATTCTTCCCGGCGAAGGCGGCGCAAACCCCCAGCGCCTCCTCGTCCCACGAGCCGGGCACAAGCCCGACCTTCGCCCTGTCTTTTAGTATTTCTTTCAGCTCTCCCGGAGCATACCGCTTAAACTCAACTTCCGCCTGCATCAATGAGCTTCTAATCCTTCTATCTAATAGAGAAAGAATGTCCTCCCTGTTCGTAATCGCAATCACTCCAACGTTCAGTTTCTCCGTTTCCCCCATGCGCAGCAAATCATAGAACAAGCCGCTTTCCTCCTCGTCTATGAGCGCGTCCGCCTCATCCAATACTATTATGGGGATTTTGCCGCTCTTCTTCATCAGCTCCACGGTCCTCTGCAATAGTTCCTCGGAGCTAATCCCCCTCCGCGGCATTATTGCATCAAATTTTTCCAAAATTACGGAAAGGACAGCAGTACGGGTAGAATGCCTCCAGCAATTTATGTAAATAGGTTCCGCCCGTTGCGTATATTCCGTAAGCTCCTTCAGCACGTGCCTCGTGCAGCAGGTCTTTCCGGTCCCCGGGGGGCCGTACAGAACCATGGAAGTGGGCCTCCTCTTCTCGCCCACGGGCTTTAGATTAAAGGCAATCTCCCTTATTTCCTTCTCCCTTCCAATCACTAGGTCGGGCAAAAACTCCGGGTTGAATGCATCCTCGTTGCGGAACACTCCCTTTCCTCGTATTCCCTCAAGCCCCCTGAAAACGTTCACGCCCCTAATTCACAAAGAGAGATTAAAACTATTTCGCCTTGTCTGCCGCTGGGGTTTCCATCTGGTCGTTCCTGAATTCCAGCGCAAAAGAGATGGCCGCGACTGCAACGCTAACAGAACCGAAAACATATGGGATTGCTGGGCTGTCCAGCTTGCCGAAAATTTGGGAAAACAAGCCAGTCCCACCATCACGAAAATCAAAGTACGAAGCTGTGGCTATCGCAGAAGTTAGCAGGCAAACGGAACACACGGCCAACCTTGACTTTTTTGCCATCATGCACTTCCAAATCTCTGCCGCCAGCGTCTTCCCATCTTGTTCTATGCTATATGTAACTGGCCGCACGTCCTCCCCAAGGTCATCCCTCATCCGCCTGCCGAATGCTGTTATAGCTCTCCTGTCTATTGCTGCAAGTTCCCCCTGCGGTTTGTGAAAATATGGTTTGCGGTAAATCTGGGCACCCATGACAATATTTCCTGCGGCTTACATACTTAAATGTTTCTCCACACATAATAATGTCATGGTAATGAGGACATGCTTTGATGGCCCCGCTGTGGCGGATGGGAAAACTGCGGATAGGAAGGCGGAGCCTTCCAAAAACAACCGGGAGCTAGCAAGGCTCATTTGCGGTGACGATTTGCAACTCGCGCTCCCCGCCCTTGAAAGAATCTCCGGGAACCAGAGGGCGCTCGCCTACGTGGCGAAGAACGCTCCCCCGGAGCTGAAGGAAAAGGCGGTGGAGATGCTTTCCGGCATGCTCGCGGAGCTCACGGAAGTGGGGGCAATCCTCGCGGTCGCTTTGCACTCCAAAAACGTGGATGCCAAGGCGAAGGCAAGCGCAAGGATACTCAACATGGACAAGTGCCTCCTCTTCGAAAAGATGAGAAGGAACCTGACCGAGGACGACGTGGAAGCGCTCAGGTTCATCGCGGACAAGCATCCCGACGAATTCAAGAGCAGGCTCGCGCAAGCCAAGCTCCCCTGCCCGTCCAGGGCGCAGGCATTCGAGCTGGCAGAAGACGTATCCGAACCGGCCGAAGGGCAGCCTTCTGCAGGAAAGGTCGAATTCACCGAAGAAGTGCAGGAATTGAATGAGGGTAAGCTGGCGGAAATTCTTGAAGCGACTCAGGCATGAATGGTAGTCCCCGCCCTCCCATCCAGCGCCTTCTCTATATTCTCTATTGAGCAGATTACGGCTTTTTTCCCGCCCTTCTTCACAAAAGCCACGCACGCCTCTATTTTCGGCTTCATGCTCCCTTCGGCGAATTCGCCCGAAGCAAGATAGCCCTCCGCCTCATCCACAGTCATCTCCCATATTTCCTTCTCATCCTTTTTCCCAAAATTAATCTTCACGGAATCCACCGCGGTGGGAATCATCAGCACGTCCGCAAAAATCTCATTCGCCAGGACCTGAGCCGCACGGTCCTTATCTATCACCGCCTCCACGCCCATAAGTTTCCCGCCCTTTCTCACGACCGGAATTCCCCCTCCCCCCGAAGCAATAACCACCAGCCCCTTCGCAATCATTGCTTTGATTGCGTCTATCTCCACAATCTCTACGGGTATGGGTGAAGCCACCACCTTCCTGTACCCCCTGCCCGCATCCTGCACCATCCCCTCATGCTTTTCCTTGTAAAAAGGGCCAACGGGTTTGGTGGGATGCTTGAAAGCGGCATCTTTTGCATCCACAAGCACCTGCGTAACAATAGTAGTTGCATGCAGCCCTTCATTCCTCATTTCCTGCTGCATCCAATACCCCAGCTGCCCCTGCGTCATCGCGCCGCAAACATCCAGGGGCATCTCAGCCACCTTTCCGTTCGCCTCTTTCTGTTGAATCAGTAAGTTCCCGACCTGCGGCCCGTTCCCATGCGTCACTACTATCTCGTGCTCCTCCTCAAGGATGCGCAATTGCCTGCACGTCTTCTGCACGTTCTTCATCTGTTCCGCGGCGGTTCCCTTCTGGCCGGGCAAAATGAGCGCGTTCCCTCCCAGCGCAATCACGATTTTCATATTCCCCTCTCCCGCGCAAAGTATAAAAATAAGCAAGAATAACCATTATCCATGATTGAGGAAATTATCTTCTTCACGAGCCTGATAGCGCTTGTGCTAATCCTCACATACTTGCTTACGAAATGAGCGCCGCGGCTTTCAGTTAGCGCCTAATCACTGCTTTTGGCTTCCCGCCGTTCGCAGCCCTTGCCCTTTCCATGTCCCTGTCGCCCCTTGCAATCCATTCCTTGAGGTCGGGCTTTGGCATTCCCATCAGGGTATCCATCTCCGGCCTGGGCAGGGGCTTGGGCTCGCGCCCGAGTGTCTTAGCCGCATAAGCCGCGACTTTTGGGGGAGTCTTCTCGTGGTCCGCGATTACTTCAATCTCCACCTTGTTCCCCTTCGCAAAGAAATAATCCACTAGCTTTATGCCTGCCCTTTCGCAAACCTCTCCGTATTCTCCGGAGAGCGCCACTTCCCTTGCCAGGTATATGTGCCTATCAGTGCTAATACAAAAATCAGAAAGCTCTTCCGCAGCGGTCTCCCTCACTGCCTGTGGGATATCGTTCCTCTTCATAAGCAAGCGCACCTTGTCCATTGTGGCCGTATTCTGGCAGAGGTCTTCTATGAGTGCCGCCCCGGCCTCCGTTCTCACACCGCTGTCCAAGGCAGGGTTGTCCAGGATCTCTTCCAGCGCTTCTATCCTCGCATGTATCTTCGGCATCTTCTCAATCTGCCTCAGGAGCGCAAACCCCGCGCATCTCTTCTGCATGTGGTCCGGATCGTTAAGTGCCATATTCCTGAGCTTGTCGTACGGAGATTTTGCCAGCAACCCGACCAGCCAGTCCTGAGCCTCCTCGTCCGGATTTGAAGAATAGACAAGCTTCCTGATCAGCTCAGTAAGCTCTGCCCGTGCAGTATTGTCCTTTGTTGCCCTCTCAAGGAGATTGTCAAGCTTCTCGATTAAATTCTCATTAACCATAATAATATATATCCTCACACTATTTAAAAACCTTCGCACACCCCCCATTCCCCTGCGGCGCAGCCCTCTCTTTTCCTTCCGCGGGAACGCCGGCCTTGGCAATTTCCCTCCTGCGCAGGAATGCGCGGTATACGCCGTCACTCGCATCCATGCGCGGCATAATGCACTCCACGCTCTCCCGCGCGGCTGGCCCCCACTCCCTCCCCATCCGCTCCGCAACGCGCCTGGGCATCAGGTTCAGCTCTATTTTCGGCTCATCCGGCCATGATTTTGCGGACGCGGAATCTATGATTGCGATCCCCGCATCCTCCCGTACCTTCATGGGCATGCTTTCATCACTCGCAATCCGGTACAGCGTGCTTACGTAGGCATTCCGGTAGCAGTACTCTATCACGTCCTTCCCCGCGGCAATCCTTTCCTCCACCGGCTTCCCCGAATCCACGAGGATGTCCCATTTCTCCTTAGGCCATCCGAGCACCGGCAGGAGCGTTTTTGTCACGTAACGCCTAACCTCCTCGGAAGTGCCTTCTATCTCTATGAACTTACCCAGCAGGCGGGCCTTGTTCGGGTCCAGCATCGTTTCGTTCGCAATCCTCCAGGCATATATCATGCCGGCCGCGCGCCTCAGGCTTACGTCCTTCTCCGTTGCCGCGAGTTCCCTCAGCTGGCCCATCGGCATGTCCGTCAGTTCCTTTGTTACGCGCTTCTGCAGCTCCAGCCTGAGTTCGCCGTCAAGCTCCGGGTTGCACGCATTTCCACATAGGGACCTGAGGTGGACCATCCGGGCCTCTTCATCGGTTTCCATAATAATTAATAATTACACACACATTCTTTATAAACCTTGAGCCCCGCCCCATGCGCCGCCCTGCCCTCATTTTTAAAAAGATAGCATCCAGATATTATTTCCCTATTCTAGGGCCCATAGCTCAGCCAGGTTGGAGCGTTCGACTGATAATCGAAAGGTCCGGAGTTCAAATCTCCGTGGGCCCATCTAGAGTTTTCCGTCTCGGGTTTCCAGTTTCCGGACGCCGGAGATTTTCTGTTTTTGTAGTCAAATTTCTTTGAATTCAAATATCTTAGGTTTTGGGCCCGATTGGTTTTCAATTCAGTCATATCTTTCATATTTTGCACCTCTTCAATATTCTTTTTCATAATTTTCATCAAACTTGTCCAATAAAGCGTCAAAGTTCTTCTGGAAACCGTTTAAATAATCCAAAATCTCAATTTCCTGTCCATCTAGGTTGCACACCAAAAATCTCATTTTAACTGGTTTTCCCTGTTCGGCTTTAATGCTGAAGAATGGTTTGATTTCTCTGAAAAGACTCTTTTCGTGAGAAACATCATTCCTAAGGTCCGAAAGTCTCTTGAGATGCGTATCCTTGAAATTTTTTAAATATTCACAAAAATCATCCTCCGGATTACGCGCTTGCGCTTCATCAATGAAATTTTTGAAATACAAATCTTCACCTTTCCAACCTTTCTTAAGACACTTGGCTAAGATATCAAAGAAACTCATAGTGACTGCGAGGTATGCTTCAATAAAAAACACTGCCTCATCCTCCCAAATCCTCCAAGCTTTGCCCTTTACTTCAGTCCTTATTTTGCCATTCTCGCTTGTTACGGTTACACCTTCTTGAGGAAGTACTAGATCGCTATACTCACCACAATGCCATCTCTTTCTTTTATCGATTTCCTTGAGAAAAAATCTCATGGCTGCCGTCTTCCTTTCTAGGTCGTATGTAAGGGTGTTGTTTTCGAGCATAGCTTTCCCCGTCTGCTTTTGTTTTTGTGATTTTTATATTTTTGGGGAGCATGTTTCCGAACACATGCTCCGCTAGGCACGCCTCTTGCACGAGACGCGTCAGCAATCGGCCGAAAAAGCCGCAGCCAGCGACCAGTTCCCTGTTATCGGTTCCCAGTTGCCGGTTTTAGGGGCTTATTTCAGCCTCCATGCCCTCAAATTTCAATTTTCTAGTCAAACACCATCATCACCTCCTTCAATCGACTTTTTCAGCTTACAAAGCATTGAGCGCACACGCACCAAAGAAGTCATGAAATTGAGATGCTCCCTTTGCGGGATTATTTTCAGGGAATTGCACAAATCCAGCCAATACTCGGTTTCGTTTGCCTCGCCTATGCAGGTCACCAGCTTCTGATTTTGTGCCTTTCTGGAATCAATCGCTCCCATTTCTGCCAGGTTCGCGCAGATGGAAGACGCGGAGGCAAGGAGCTGTTCCTTCGCCCTCCTGCTCATCTGTTTGTCTTCCATGAATTCAAAAATATCCTTTGACAGGCGGAATGCCTCCTCATAAACCTTCAAATTCTTGAAATTCTGCATAACCTCACCATTTTCCGACTTCGCGGCTCTGTTCGTAGAGCGTCCATTTCCTTTCATCAACCTCGGTTTTCCCATTTTCTTCCATGTTTTTCACCACTTCCCTTCCCCGGCTTCTCCTTTCGGGGAAGTTTTACGGCGAGCTTCACTCCGAAGCCCGCGATTTCACGGTTTAAGGGCTGAAAGGAGTGAAGCGAGCAAAACTTCCCAGTCGCAGAAGCAGTAGAGGTCGCTCGTTCGGTGCGAGTTATTATTCTCTTTAGCAGCAGCGTGCCCGGAGCGAGGGCGAAAATGCACATTAAAGTTTTCGCTCTCCTGAGCGAACCCGCAAGGGCTTGAACTTTAAGTGCTTTTCAGCCCAAGCGAAGGGCAAAGAAATAAAACGAGCATGCCGGAAGGCGAGAACGAGCGACTTAATAGGATATCTCCTTGCCCGGTCGTATCGAAATATTTATTACTCATTCGTGACAAAGCTTACTATGGATTTTTGCGCTTTTGAGATAAGTTCACCCACTTTTGACTTGCATGGGGTTCAATTAAGAGAAACGATAAAATCAGAGCTGGGTAGGAACTATTGTGGTTACGCCCAAAATCTCCAAGATTCAGTTCTGGTGGTAGTCAAGGATAAATGTACTCCGCAAGAAAAGGAAAAAATCAAAGAATTGCTTTATGGAATACTGTTAAGAGGAAATAAGATTCTTCTAGATCAGCAGATCGAGAAAGATAAAGACCAAGAACCAGATGAGTCCAAAAGAGATAAAATACCCAGCATTTATTCGAGTAACGATGAAACTGTTCTAGAATACATTAAGAGTAAAGAAAATGATTGGAAAGCCAGATTTGTTATAAACGAAAACGATGCTGCGGCAGGCCTGGATACGCTAAAAAGACTAAACCATAATTTTGAAATTAAACGTTCTAGGACTTCCCAAGAAACTGCATGGGCACTTCAAGGTGCAGGAAAGATATTTCAATTAAGTTCTAAAATTCAGAAACATGTTTCCGAGCAACTTGAAAAAAGAGATCTGCAAAAAGAATGGTCCGTACTATATTCATTGAAAATTGAATTAACCCGAGTAATGATGGAATTGGACAGGGTAATAAAAGATGGTACTAGTGAGGACGAATTCAATTGTCCCGAAATGCGGTCTACACACCAATGTATTATTGAATCGCCATACAGAGGCTTAAAAAAAGATAGGGAAGGGTTTTTAGATCAATTGAGCAGCATACACGTCCGACTTGAAGAGGATGTAGACATACTCATAGAAGACTCAAAGGGTGGGGAAGAACAGAAGAAAGGAGCATTAGGCCAATTAACAGGTCTTAGAAATGATGTAGATGCAATTATTAAACTAATCCAAGCAAGATTAGATTCGATAGACAAACAAAAGTGATTATAAGCTTATATGTGATGTTTGGGCGTGTAGGATATGCAAGAAAACGTGAAAAAGTTCATAACTATGAACCAGAAATTGTTCGGAAGTATTCCTTCCAACTCAACACTCAGTGATAGAATAAAAATTCAGAAAATTGCATATCTTTTCCAAGAAAAAGGATTAGACTTAAATTTGGACTTTTTTTGGTATATTCATGGTGTATTCTCATATGAACTATGGAAAGACACAGTATCTGATATTTCAGAAGTTGATATATCTTCAGTCCAATTAACCAGTTCAGATTTATCAGTATTTTCAGATTTAAGAAATGTCAGAGAAGTAATGGAATCTTTGGATTCTGATAAGCTAGAACTAGTGTCTTCTATTTTGTATTGGTCGAATAAGTACTCAAAAAATATCAATGAACCTGATATTGTTGACATTGTGAGAGCCTATAAACCAAGATTCTCTGTAGATGAAGTAAAATATGGAGTTGTAATTCTAGAAAGACTAGGATTTAATAGCCATTGATAATATTCGCTTAATTTTCTTGTTACACACTTCTAATGCCAGGATTAACATTTAAATATAACCTCCGCAATAACCCGAACCAGGTGGGATAAATGACCGGATTTGCGAATGGGGTGCGTGCATTCCTTACTGCTGCAGTTTCAGCGTTTCTGTTATGGTACATGCTTGGGACACTCCTGCCTGCAATAGCAAGCGAAGGTTCTCCTGCCGCCAAGATACTGCCAGATTTACAGAATGCGTATCAACTGATCGCCGTATTAGGTCTGCTCGCATTGGGAACTATAATGGTTTACTGGCACACGACATACATACTGGGCTATTTGGCGGCAGCTTTCATTCTTCTTAATACTGGTTTGGTTGATATATCAGAAGTAGTAATCACCTCAATTTTTGCTTTGGTGGTACTGTTTAACCGGTTTGGAATATTTGACTTAGTTTCGGATGTAATCGCTTAACTACACCGGCACCGGCAAACCACCCACGCAAGGGTTAAAAAGCTACAAACGGATTGCATGATTATGGCTCATTCTAAGGAGGAAGCCAAGTCTAGACTTGCAGAATTCATCCAGAGATATCAACGCCATAAGTCCGAAGGCAAGCTGGACAAGCTCGTAGAAGAAAATACCAAGGACTACATAGACGAACTTTTCAGGATTCTGGGCTGGGACATAATAGACGATGTGATAAAGGAATACGGGACCGGAAAGAGAAAAAGAGTGGATTATGCCTTTCATCTAGCCGGCGCCACGAAATTCCTGCTTGAAGCCAAGGCATACCGAGAGGACCTTGAAGACCGCTACGTAGACCAGACGCTTCAATACGGCTACCAGAACAACAAAACATGGGTTGTCCTCACCAACCTTCGCGAAATCCGCATCTATAACGCTAAATACTTCGACCAAGAGGAACAGATAAGGCAGCTATTTGCACCCATAACGCTCGAAAACGCCCTTGAACGCTTTGATGACCTGTGGCTTCTTAGCAAAGACGCGATGGAGCACGGTCTGATTAACCAGGTTGCGACCAAATATGGCAAAATCCGCCCGCGCGAAGCCATAGACAAGAAGATTTTTGAGGATTTGATGGAATGGCGTTCTCTTCTTACAAAGAGCATCTCCAAGAACAATAAGTTTGAGGGAACTCCAGAAGAAGCCGGAGAGCGCATAGACGAAGCTGTACAGAAGATACTTGACCGGCTGATTTTCGTCCGTGTCTGTGAAGACCGCGGCCTGGAAGAAGAAGAAGTCCTGAAATGGTGCATAAGGCAGAGCAAGGAAGACAAGAAATACGACCTTATGAAGTACCTGAACAGGCTGTTTTCCAAGCTGAATGGAGTTTATAATAGTGGTTTGTTTGCTTCTCATTTTTCCGAGAACCTTAAGATAGACGATGAGACGCTTGAGAAGGTTATAAACCACACCTATATCAGCCCCGATGGCTTGAAATATGACTTTTCTGCCATAGATGCGGATATTCTTGGAACTGTTTACGAGCAATATCTAGGGACTTTGCTTAAGAAAACTGAGAAACGTGCGACCTTGAAGAGCGAGAAGGCCCAGCGCAAGAAGATGGGGATTTACTATACCCCAACTTATATCGTGGATTATATTGTAAAGAATACTTTGGGGAAGAAGCTAAAAGAATGCAAGACCCCGGAAGAAGCTTTGAAAATAAAAGTTCTTGACCCCGCTTGTGGTTCCGGCTCTTTCTTGATTCGTGCCTACGATGAATTTAAGCGCTGGTTTGAATCTTATAAAGCAAAAAGTGGGAAGGGCGGTGAGCAGACCGTCCTGAGTTCGGATGACAAAAAGGGTTTGCAGACCTTCATGGATAGGGTTCTGGAGAACTGCATCTATGGGGTGGATTTAGACACAAAAGCGGTTGAAATCGCACAGTTGAATCTTCTCTTAAAATCTGCTGAAGACAGGCACAAGCTTCCGAAACTGGACCATACGATACAGAATGGGAATAGTTTGGTAGATGATCCAGCCATTGCTGGTCGTTTTGCCTTCAAATGGGAAGATAAATTCCCGGAAGTTTTCAGACAGGGGGGTTTTGATGTGGTGATCGGAAATCCACCTTATATAAATGCAATTCAATTAAACAAGGTGGTCGGGGAGAACGTTAAAAAATTCTGGAAAACAAAATATGAAACAGCTCGGGGTACATATGATATTTACATACTGTTCTTTGAGCAATCATTGAAGGTCTGCAGAGAAGGCGGTTTTGTCTCGTTTATCACACCGAACAAATATCTCTCTGCGCCATACGCAGTGGCGTTTAGAGAGTGGTTCTGCAAATTATACACTTTGAATAGAATTTTGGATCTTTCAAAAGTGCAGGTATTCGCCGACCCATCCGTTTACCCAATAATCTCAATTTTTGAAAACAAAAAGGCTGGTCAGACATACGAACTGCTTGGAGAACGCATATTTTCTGAGAATTTAGCCGATAAAACGTCTTACACCGTATCATCAAAGTGGCTTACTGCTCTTCCAGAGCATATCTGGGGAGTAATTTTGTCAGACAATGCCGCCTTAATCGGTAAAATAATGAAAAATAGCAAATCACTAGAGAGCATATCGATTGTTCAAGCAACTAGCACTGCAGCTGAAGCGGATGAGTATTCTTCATACATTAACGAAACTAAGTCAGGTATGCCCATAATTAATACCGGAACAATAGATAGATACTCAACTACGTACGGTTCTAGCAGCTTTATGAATAAGGGAACCAAACTTATGAAACCAACTCTCGATCTATCAAAGGTTAGTGAAACTAGAAAGAAGATTTACCAAACCCCGAAAATTATTATCTCAAAACTGGCACTTAGGATTGAAGGATTCTTAGATTTAGATGGTTCTTATGCGTCAATAAATACGAACTGTATCTATTTGAAGGAGAATAATAAGGATGAACTTGAATATCTTGCTGGAGTGATAAATTCCAAACTGCTGAGTTTTGTTTATTCTGAACTTTTTTCGGGGCTTAGGATGAGCGGCGGCTATTTCCAGTTTCAAGCGCCGCAACTAAGAGTGCTACCAATTGCCAATGTAACTCCTGCCCAGAAAGAGAAAGTTGGTAAGGCAGTGGCTAGAATAGTCCAACTATCAGAAAAAATAAATCAAAGTGGAGTAAAAAGCTCTAATGAAAATCAGCGTCTTATTGCCGAGATACAAAAAACTGACGCAGAAATAGATATTCTAGTCTACGACAGCTATAATCTTACTGAAGCAGAGAAAAAAACAATAGAAAAGAGCATCGTACAGACCGAAGCAGAAAGATAGTGATCATGTTGATAAGGCGCGTTTATGGACCTAAGACAACAGAAACTTTTTAGGAGCATGGCTCCATTCGCTGAGCTAAGAAAAGAGGTAATTTCATCAAAGGAGTTTGCTTATGCCGTTATAACATATGGTAATATGAGAAAGCTTTCTTTGCCTGAACAGGCAGAAATTATAATGCACGTAGCAAATTATGAAGATCATGAAATTATTGGAACGCCTATGTTTTCGTGCCATTTGAGCGAAATAATCGAGCAAGATCGCAAGATTGGTTTCGGCTTATTTTTTTCTATATTGAAAAAGCACTCTTTCACACACTTTGATAATTTCTATATCTCAGATTCTATATCACCGTTGCAAGATAACGAGGTTACGGAACTCTTTAAAGTACTGGAAGGGATGGGGAATATAATTGATATTGTGGTGATATTGCCCGGTTTTTGTAAAAGTAATCTTTTACCGCTTGTCAAGTGCGTACGTGGTTGGTTATCAAAACCTGACCTTAAATGGGCGATACATCAGTTCTGCTTAAACATCCTGCCAGTGATGTACAACCAAGGCGCTAGCGCAACTGCGGCTAAAGAAGGATTGAAACAAATGCTTGTAGATGATTTAACCCTGCAAGGGATTAAAGTGAAATCCATTAAAGATGCGACTTACGGAAAAGATGGGGCGAGAGACTTTTCAGATTACATCCGCTATTTACTGGGTCTTGATATTGCTAAGGATTATGATAAAGAAATAATTAACAAAACTTTGTCTAAGTATAATATTCTGAGTTCATTTCTTCCAGAATTATGTGGAATGTTAAAAGATGGGCCAATCGAGCATCCTTTGTTATTCTATCTGCACGATGAACGTGAAGTTGAATTATGTGATTTAGAAAGTAACATCAGGTCACTACAAGTGTCTAGAAAGACAAGTGAGGTAAGAAAGAGGTTGTTAAAAGCAAGGAATGATCATGAACTTCACGATACAATTAGTGAAATGACTGTTTTGAGAGAACTTAGTTGGGTGGGTCGTTACGAACCCTATCCGTATAAAGGGATAATAGACGGCAGATTAGTTTCGGGAGAGTGCACAGTAAACATTGAAGTAATACACCCTACTTCAGGTGACATGTTAGATTATGCTGGAGGCGGCTGGATACATTCTCAACACAGAGCTCAGAAAATAGTGCCAAAGCTACAAAAAATAAAGAAGATTGGTGAGCAAAGAACCCCATTCCTTATTGTAGTGAATGCTACCAGAACACCATTCATTGCAGAACATATCAGAAATTATCTTTTTGGCAATCTAAAATTTGGATATAAGATTAGTGGCAAAACTCAGGAGCTTATTGATTCATTTATGTTTCGTGATTCAACGGAAAGAGGCGCGGGTCTTACTGATGAAGACAGAAAACTACTAAGCGGAGTATTATGTTACCGGAGAACGGTCCTTCCGTTAGGATTGCAGTATGTTGGTGAATTCATAAGAAACAATAGCTGCTCTAATCCGATATCTGAAGACTTGGAAGGGTTGATCATTAATCAGTTTAACAAATTTATACGATACCAATCTTGATTAGGAATATTTCTTGAGTTTATTCGAAGCATATTCAACTAAGGATAATAGTTCCGGAAGTACTTGAATTATTCCCATCTTGTCATTGTAATCTGTGGGTTTTAATTCTCTGTCCGGATACCTTACAAAATGAAAATGTGCAGAAATCAGCGGCGCAACCATACCCATTCCAGTAATAGTTATTAACAAGGAACCGAAGCCCTTCTTTAGCCCATGCTTACTAGCTATCATTTCAGAAGCATCCCTAAGATCCGAAATCGATTTTTCATTCATTTCATCATTTTTGATTAGCGTCGTGAAGAATGGCAAAAGGAATGTGTAAACCTTATTATCTGCCAAAGCAAATGCTTTAACTGCTTTTTTATAATCTTCAAAATTCTCTACCCCAAACTTTTTCAAGTTTTCTTTATCCGACTATTTCATTTTATCGAATATATTCTCGTTGATATTGAGGTGCCCAAACCACCTCTTTAACGATTCTGGTTCATGTTTGGCATAGATCCAGCATCCTTTGTACACCTTTTCGTATGCTTGCTGAGTATGAAAAACTGCTGCCGAGTATAGTCCTTCTCGTAATAATATCCTGGCTGAATGCACATCTATTTCGGCAGCATTCAACCAGTCTAAAACATCCTTATTCTCCACAGGCTAACCTTCTTCCTTTTCGCATTCTTCGCAAAGCGGCTCCACTAGCGCGGATTTGCACGGCTCTCCGCAAGAGTGGCAGTACTTCTCGCGGTATTCCTTATTTCCAAACTTCTTCCATTTATCGTAGCAATCCTTGCAATAAGGGCGTTCGGGCTTGTAATCTATCTCCGCCTTGCATCTGATGCAATAGCCTGGTTCGTCGCCCTTCCCAAAAATAGCCTCGCCTATCGCAGAAAGCAGGTCAAGATCGCCTTTGTCATACTCTTCAAACTCATCCAACCAAATATTCTCATCTTTCTTGTCATCAATGAACTTATCTTCAAAGAAGATGAACCCATTCTTGGCGAACCCAAATTTCATGAAATTCTTGTCCTTCCTGGTGAAATCTCTCTGGTTCTTGTAATAAGTATCAAGGCTATCCAGAACAATATGGAAAAGCCATTCGCTAACAGCTTCTCCTCCGCCAAAATTCTGAAAAACATATCTTCTGCTCTCATCAATATAAGCATGGTTCTTAGACCGGTGGTTCACGCCACAATCTTCTTTGTTCTCATCAATCCATCTGTGCAGATTTTCATAACTCTTTCCAGTCCGCTTTTTGCTGATGGCATAATGAACCTTTAACCTTGGCATAATTGCACCATCTATTGTAAGCAACTATCAGCTTTTTAACCCATTCAAACCCCCTCCTGCATCTTCCTCACTTTCTCCAGTAGCTCATCGTTGTTCGCCCTCTCTATGCTTTCGTAAAGCTCGTTCTTCGCGGTGTGCACGTAAACCATCGTGGTCTGCAGGTCGGTATGCCGCGCAAACTTGGAGGCAAGGACCACGTTTCCCCCGTTCTTCCTGCAGAAATTGGTAATTGCGTGATGCCGCAGGCTGTGGGTGCTCAATCTATACAGGGATTTTGGGCTGCTTCCAACGCTGTACCCATAGACTTGGTCCAGCTTGGCCTTCCTCGCGTATTGCACGAACATCTTCCTTGCGGTTTCGGAAGTGATGTGCGGCTCCGTTGTTTCGGTCCTCCTTCCATTCGTAAAGGAGAAGAAAAGGAAGCCATCCGCCTTGGCAATATCCTCTTCATAAGAGCCGATGTAGCGAAGGATGGCGTCAAAGAGTTTCTCAGGAATCAAGAGGTAGTCCGTCTTCTTGCTTTTCTCCGTAAAGATGCGCAGCTCGCGGCTGCGCAGGTTTATGTCATTCACATTAACCCTTATGGCCTCCCCTATGCGAAGCCCTAGAATCGCCTGAAAGGAGAAGAGAAGGTGCGCCTTCGGCTCATCTATAACGCTGAAAAAGGCTTCCAATTCCTCTTCCGTAAAGCCCTTGTTCATTGAGCCGTATTTTGGCGTTTTCCTGCGCAAAAAGCGGCTCTTGCGCGCCTCGGAGAGTATTCCAATCGTCTTTACCAGGTTCCACTTGGTGAGATGCCGCCCAAGGAAAAGAACCTGCTCCTTGATTTGAGGCCAATTCCTTGTCAATTCCCTTGAAATCTGCCTTGCCGGAAGTGAGTGTGCTTCACCACATGCCGGAAACTGAAAACCCGGAACGGGAAACCCAACGTCTTCACTTCGTGGAATGAGTGAAATGCAAGCGTCTGGTCCGGAGTTCAAATCTCCGTGGGCCCATTGTCAAAAACGCGGAGGGGGTAACAACCCCCTTTGCCCTCCAGCCCATATATCGGGCTGTCGGCCAAACCTCCCCATTTTTAGACGTCATTCTGACCCTCCCCCCACTTCTCTTTGAAACTCTTTGCCCGCACTCCTTACGCTTTTTATTCCTGTTTGTCCAAATCCGTCCATGAAAAATTATGCAATCACCGTTTTGCTGATAATGCTATTGATTTCCGCGGGCTGCACCGGCCAGCCACCTGCATCCAGCCCGCCCGCTTCCATTCCATCTTCCCAGCCACAGCCGCCAGCATCCGCACCTCCACAGCCCCCGGCGCAAACAGTCCCGCACGAAGGGGAATGGGGCATCTATTCCCTAGATTTGGCTACGGAAGATGTGCAGCTCATCTACAGCACTGATGAGGAGATGTACTCCTCGGCGCTTCGGCTCAATCCAGCCGGGAACCGGTTTGTCTTCGCCAAGAAAACTGGTGGAAACGCAAACGAAAATTCCGAAATATTCACCATAAATTCGGACGGCACAAACCTCCAGAGAATCACCTCCAATCCCTACTGGGATTTGTACCCCGCATGGTCCCCGGACGGCACAGAAATCGTTTTCCTTTCCTTTAGGGGAAGCGACCTTGACCTTTATGTTATGGCCGCAGATGGCTCCAACCCGGATTTGCTCCATGATTCCGGCACCCACGATGCTGACGTGGATTGGGCGGGAAATAAGATAGTTTTCACTTCCGGCTTCAAGATATGGGCAATATATGCGGACGGAACTTCTCCCATCCAGATAACCAATCCGGCAAATGCAGGAACGTGGGGGACCGCAAACCTCCCCATAGGGGACTACGACCCGCGCCTCAATGCGGACGGAACGAAAATAGTTTTCGAGCGCCTTGAAAATCCGAACACAACCCACGGCTCCTACAATCTTTTCATAATAAACGCGGACGGGAGCGGCGAAACCCGCCTCACAGATACGGGCTATTCGCAGGGCCTGGCGAGCTGGTCCCATTCGGGAAATGAATTGGTTTATGTGGTTGCGGCAATCGGTGAGGAAGGTAAATACCATATATACATGATAAATTCGGACGGGGCGGGAAACCGTGACATCACCCCCGATTATTTCCCGCCCGGCTTCCTCTGCCACTCGCCCATCTTTTCGGAAGACGATTCCAAAATATATTTCATAGGGCAATGGTGGGAGTAACCCATTTATAAACATTTCCTACCATCAATTACCCATGGCCAACAAAAGAATTCTGATTGCAGCTTCAATGAACGGCGGCGCCGAGGCAGTCGCACCGGTTGCGAACCGCCTCTCGGACAAGGGCATCCAATGCAGAGTCCTGCTTCATGGCGCGGCGGAGAAAAACGCCCGCGATTTCAAGGCAGCAGATGTGCTTGCAGCAGTTTCCATAAAAGGATGCAGGGAAATCGTGGCAAGATACAAGCCCACTGCAATCCTGACCGGGACCCAGGTGCAGGACAAGGACCACCCGCGCACCCTTGAGCAACTCCTTTGGCAGGCCGGAAGGGAGGCTGGGGCAAAGACCGTTGCAGTAATGGACACATGGGGAAACGAGGTCCAGAGGTTCAGCGACCTTGATGTATCTTCCCCCACGCCGTTATCAGCAATAGCCGCCCCGCTCGCAAGGACACCGCGCATAATCACCGTCCTGGACGCTTACCAGGAGAAAATCATGCTTGGGCTGGGCTTCCAGCCCGAAACGCTGAGGGTTACGGGCAATCCCTACTTTGAGAAGGTCGCGGCAGAGTTCGCAAGGCTTTCCCCGGCTACGAGGGAAGCCCTCCTCGCGAAGCCGGTCTTCTCGCCTTTGGGCAAGTCCGGCAAAATAGTCGTGTTCATGAGCGATTCCATGTCCGATTACCCGGATATGGGCTTTACGGAAACAAGCGTGCTCCAATCCTTCCTGAGGGCGGTTGATGAGCTTGCGCGCACAACCGGCATGGCGATAAACGTGATAGTCCGGCCGCACCCGTTCAGGAACCAGGATGCCGCGGGCGCCTTCAATTGCGAGACACCCGGCATAAGGAAGGTCCTGCACAACCCGGTTAGTGCGAGGGGTAGCGAGCCGCAAAACGATTATACGATGGAGCAGCTGCTGCATGCAGCCGACCTGGTGGTGGGCACGTTCAACAATCCGTTGATTACTGCGAAGATATGCGGCAGGCCGGTGGTTCACTACCTGCCCGGCATAAACCCCAAGTATGACTTCCAGCAATTCATGAGCGACCAGGGCTTATCCACAAGGGTGGCCCAGGAAGGCATGCTGAGCGTGGTGCTGGAAGGAATCCTGCGCGGAAGGATTTCGCAGAAATCCATGGGTTCGGTTGAAGGGGCAATAGACAGGGTAATCGCGCTCCTCTGATTGGGAATAGGCATTTATTCCCTCCTTCCCAAACCCTCTAATTCCTTTCCCGCCTAATCTAATGCGTGAAAATAGCAGTCATCGCAGACACGCACGTGGGTTATCCAAGATTCTACGAGGACAGCTTCACGCAGGCGGAAGCGGCTTTCCGGGATGCGGATGAAAAAGCCGATGTAATCCTGTTCCTGGGCGACCTCTACGACACGCGCGTCCCCTCCCTCCAAATCCTGGGGCGCACCATCTCCTTCTTCCGCTCCATAAAGAAACCTATATATGCAATCCACGGAAACCATGAGCGCAGGAGCAAGGGCGCCTTGAATCCCGTGGGATTGCTGGAAAAGGCGGGCGCAATAAACCACCTCAATTTTTCTTCGGCAATTTTTGAAAAAAACGGAGAAAAGATATTCATCGCGGGCATGGGGAACGTCCCGGACGATTTGGCGAAAACAGGTTTGGAAAGATTGAAGGAAAAAATCCAAATCCCCCCAGCGCATTTCTCAATCCTCATGCTCCACCAGTCCGTTTCCGAATTCGTCTTCGGGGAAAACCTCCTCAGCATAGACGACGTGGGGCGGCTCGGCTTTGATTTGGTGCTCAACGGACACATCCACGCAAGGAAGGAAGTGCCGGGCTTCCTCATCCCCGGCTCCACCGTAATCACCCAGCTCACTAAGGAAGAAACGAACCCACGCGGCTATTATCTCTATGATACTAATGCGAAGAAGCACGAGTTCATTCCAATCCCCTGCAGGAAATTCCTTTTGGAGGAACTGGAGTTCAGGGATGCAAAGCTGAACGAGGTGCAGGCGAGGGCGGCGGAACTCTCCACACGCCTGCGCAGGGAAAATCCGGATGCAATCATACGCATAATCCTCAAAGGGACTTTGGAAAGGGGCATCCGCGCGTCCGACGTGGTGGTTGCGGGGGACGGCCGCCTCTTCCTGGACAACCACCTGAACGAGCACACCTTCCGCGCAGACCTGAAGGCGATAAGGGAGATGCGCGAAAAGAAATTGTCCATGCGCGACATGGGCGAGGCGAGGATGCGGAGCAAGATGGACGGGAAGGCTACCCTCTTTGAGCCGCTGGAGCTGTTTGAGGCGCTTGCAACCAGCGCAGAAGAGGGTATGGCGTACCTCCAGGGGAAGATGAAGCCCGCATAATAACTTATTTAAAGTGCGCAACTGATTGTGATTTGATGGTCGTGAAGCCAGAGGTTTCCATAGTGGTGCCCACCTACAACGAGCAGAAATACATACGCAGGGCGCTGGAAGGGCTTTTTTCCCAGAAGGCGGATTTTGATTACGAAGTGATAGTGTCGGACGGCAATTCCACCGATTCCACGGCAAAAATCGCAATGGAAATGGGGGCGCGGGTGGTCTTTGAGCCGAAGCGCACCATAGCCGCGGGAAGGCAGAAGGGCTTCATGGAGGCGCGCGGAAGGATAATCGTAAGCTCGTCCGCGGACGTGCACGTGAAGCCGGGGTGGCTCGCGAAGCTGGTTGAGCCGATACGCAGGGGCAATTGCATCGCATCCGGGGGGCCGGTAATCCCGAAGGACGGAAACCTCCTTGAGCATGCCTTCGCAAATGGGCTCCTCACCCCCGCCGCGACTGGCCTGTCCAAGCTGGGAATCCCTTACGTGGTCGCGGACAACATGGCGATAAGGGCGGACATATTCCGGAAGATAGGCGGCTTTGACACCGACATGGTCACGGCAGAGGACACTTATCTCATAAAGAAGGCGAGGAAATACGGGAAGTTCAAGTTCGTGAAGGACGCCCCGGTCTTCATCTCCATGCGCAGGGTGAGGGAATGGGGCTACCCCAAATACCTCCTCTACCACGGGAGCAATTTCTTCAAGTACCATTTCACGGGCAAGAGCCATTCCAAATACGAGCCCATCCGCTGATGATGGTTCGAAGCGAGTGCCGAAGGCCACAGTGGCCATTCGGCACCTACGCCGCGCAGGCCTGCGCGGTCGTTTCAAACCATCAGAATACGGCAAATGCCGGAGTTTTGTTAGATAAATTTATATTCCTTCTAATACTACTTCTCCCGTTTAGGCGATAATATGGAATTCACCTGGATTATAGGCGCAGAGGCAGGAGCGGGCTCCATGGTCACCGGAAGGACGCTCGCGAAGGTTTTCGTCAGGGGCGGGTATCATGTTATCGGATACCCCGAGTACCCCTCCCTCATACGCGGCGGGCACAACACCTACCAGATAAGGGTCAGCGACAAGGAGATACATTCGCCCGTAAAGAAAAATGACGTAGTGGTCGCGCTGAACCGGGACGGCATAATCTTCCACAGGGACTTCATGAACAAGGGCGGCGTCCTCATCTATGATTCGGAGATAGACGCGGCGGGCATAAAGATGCCCGAAGGCGTCTCCATATTCCCTGTTCCGCTCAAGCAGGTGATAGAGCAGAACGGGCTTGACCCGAAGATGGCCAACACCATAACGGTCGGCATCTCCCTCGCCCTCATAGATTACCCGATGGACGACTTCTTCAAGCTCCTTGACAAGGAGTTCTCCCGCAAATCCAGGGAGATAGTGGATTTGAACATCAAGGCCGCAAAAGCCGGCTTTGACTATGTGAAGAACAATTTCAAGGGGAATTTCGCCATAAAGTTCAGGCCCATGAAGAGCGACGGCAAGAGAATAGTCATCGGTGGCAACGAGGCGTTCGCCCTGGGCGCGGTCGCGGGAGGGGTGAAGATGTTCGCCGCCTACCCGATGACGCCCGCCTCCTCCGTCCTCCATTATCTCGCGGAAAAGGAGCGGGACTTCAACATAGTAGTCAAGCAGACGGAAGATGAAATCGCGGCGGTGGAATACGCGATAGGCGCGGCATACGCCGGGGTGCGCGCGGGCACCTCCACCTCCGGCGGCGGCTTCTCCCTCATGGCGGAATCCCTCGGGCTCTCCGCACTTTCCGAGACGCCCGTGGTCGTCTTCTTGGCGCAGAGGCCCGGCCCCTCCACCTGCCTGCCCACATGGACCGAGCAGGGGGATTTGCGCTTCGCGCTGCACGCTTCCCAGGGGGAATTCCTGCGCGTAATCCTTGCGCCCGGAACAGTAGAGGAGGAGTTCTACCTCGGCGCAGAGGCGTTCAATTTCGCGGAGAAATACCAGCTCCCCGTAATAGTGATGTCGGACAAGTTCCTTTCCGAATCCCACTTCTCCACGCAGAAGTTTGAGCCAGGAAAGGTAAAAATAGAAAGGGGCGAAATCGCCTCCAAGCCCAAGGCACTCAAGCCCATGGAGAGGTTCGCGAGGTACAAGCTCACGAGGAGCGGAATCTCCCCGCGTGCGTTCCCCGGCACCCCGAACGGAATGCACGTCGCCACCTCGTACGAGCACAGGGAAGACTCGTTCTCATGCGAGAATTTTGAGAACCGCGTGGACATGGTGGATAAGCGCGCAAGGAAGCAGAAGCTCCTGGAGAAGGAGATTCCCCTCCCCAAAATCTACGGGAAGAAGGACGCGCCCATTTCCATCATCTGCTGGGGTTCTCAGATGCTCCCCGCATTGGATGCGCTCCCCCTATTGGAGGCGAAGGGCATACACGCAAATGTAATCCACTTCTCTTATTTGTACCCGCTTCCGAAGAAGATACGCACGCTCCTAAAATCCGCGAAGAACACCGTGATGATAGAAAACAACTCCACGGCGCAGTTCGCGGGGATGCTGAAGGAATTCCTTTCCTTCCGCCCGAACGTGCTGGCGCTCAAATATGACGGCAAGCAATTCTTCCCGGACGAGGTCGCGGACGCGGTGGAAAAGGCGAAGGCGGACAAGTTCAGGAGGAAGGTAATACGCGTCGTGGACAGGGGAGAATATGAATATTACAACCCCGCGCTTTATTCCGAGGTGAAATGAATGGCTACTCTGGAGGATTTCAACGTGAAGGAAAAGCCGCAGTGGTGCCCGGGATGCGGGGATTTCGCAATCAACATGGCGATAAAAAATGCGCTCGTGGAAGTGGGCGCGGAGCCGCATAATACGGTAATCGTATCCGGAGTGGGGTGCTCGGGCAAGATGCCCCATTACGTGCGCTCATACGGCTTTGAAAGCCTGCACGGGAGGGTGCTTCCCCCGGCTTCCGGCATAAAGCTTGCAAACCACGAATTGAACGTCATAGGCGTGGGCGGCGACGGCGACGGCTACGGCATAGGGATGGGCCACTTCATCCACATAATGAGGAGGAACTACGACCTTACCTACATAGTCCATGACAACCAGGTCTATGGGCTCACGACCGGGCAGACCGCGCCAACGAGCCAGAGGGGCGTGAAGACCAAGAGCACGCCTTACGGAAACCTTGAGGACCCCGTGCATCCGCTCCCGCTCGCGCTCACCATGGGCGCGACCTACGTTGCGAGGGGATTCGCAGGTGACATGAAGCACCTCTCCACCCTAATCGCCGGGGGCATAAAGCACAAGGGTTTCGCCCTCATAGACGTATTGCAGCCCTGCGTGACCTTCAACAAGATAAACACCTACCAGTACTGGCAGCAGAGGTGCTACAAGTTGGAGGAGCAGGGGCACGACGCGTCCAGCCATGAGAAGGCGATGGAGAAGGCGAACGAGGACTGGAAGACGAATTATGAGAAAATTCCGATCGGGCTCTTCTACAAGGAGAACAAGCCGACGTACGAATCCGGGCTTCCGCAGCTCAAAACGCCGCTCGTTAAGCATGACCTGAAGCAGGCGGGGCTTGAAGAGGCGATGGACGAGTTCATATAGCTTTTAATTTTTTACCACTTATATTCATATACGTGCACCAACGGTATTTTTGCATCGGCGAGCCGCCTCCGCGCCCAGTGCGCATGCTTGATTCCATGGAGAGGCGCAAGAAGGCCGCCATGGCATTCCCCGTAGCTGTGGGCGGGGCCACCTCCCTCATCTCTTATCTCGCCAGGATGAAGAAGCTCAACGACGAGATTGAATGCAACAACGGCCTTCAATCGGAGCTGCAGGTGCGCGAGAAGGCGGAATCACGCTCAACCGCCCAGCCGGGCTACGCTTCCACCAGGGTAGATGCGTTCCTGGATTGGGCAGAAGGCCGGATGGCGAGGCAAACCATATGGGAACTGAAAAAGAGCGACGCGTTCATATCCATCCTTGAATCCGATATGGATTCGTTTACTTATGTGCGGGACGGGGGGATTGCCGCGGCCGCAGCTGCGGCCGCCCTGATTGCCGCCTATGCGGCGCTCAGGTTCCTGAGGCTGAAGGAAATGAAAAAGGAAATGGGCGACGGAAAAGGGGCGGGCCGCGTCCAGCCCGCCAATCCTAATCAGGACTGCTCAATTACCCATCCAACCAGGCCGTAGTCGGAGAAGTCCAGCGAGAACGCATAGTCCGTGTTGTCTATCTCCACAACGTCGCCGTCCCCGATTACCTCATCGTCCCCGTCTATCTCTATCGTGACGGTCTCGTTGGTAAACGCGACCACCTTATAAGAGGCCCCCAGCATCTTGACCGTTGCCGCGACCATCCTCGGGTAGAACGCAGAGGATTCAACATCTATGTCGTACTCATCCTCCTTGGTGCATCCCAGGCCGGTGTAGGTGGTTATGGTCCCGTCCTGCGTGTAAATCTGCAGGTAGGCGATTTCGCCCCGCAACCTCGCATATCCCTCGGTTATGTTCGCATCGGTGACCTCCAGCCCGATACCCTCGCCGCAGAGGTCGTTCGTTTCCTCCCCGTTGTCCAGGTCGCAGCTGCCAACGTCGTCCCCATCCCGGTTGTAAACGGTGAAGGTCACGGTCTCCGCGCCATCCGAACCGCTCACGCTGTCCAGCCCGACATAATTGTTGTCTTCCACCATTATCTTTTCCCCCTCATAGATGGTGAGGGAGCTGGCGGTCTTGAACCTGAACCAGTTAAGCACGTCCTCATCCAGGTTCTGGTCGTCGCCAATGCACTCTATCTCAATGCAGGCGCCCTCGTCGCAGATGTATCCGCTGCCGCACGAAATGGTGGTGTATAATATGTCCCCACCTCCACAGTAGTACTCCATGACATGGGTGTCGCTGGGGCAGGTGTCCGAGCGGGAAGTCGCCCCCAGGGTGGTGGTGCCGGCCGTTCCCTTTGTCTGGCCCCCGTCGGAATCGGTGCAAGCGGCCACAACGCACGCGCCCTCCCTGCATGTTTCATCACTTTCGCAGGAAATGCTGGTGTTCCTTATGCTCCCGGACGTGTCGCAGTAGTATTCGGTCACCCTCCTTGCGTCGCTGCTGCACGCATCTTCTTTCCTGTTGTCCCCTATGGAGGTTGTGCCGGCTTCCCCGGCCTCCTGCCCTCCGTCCGAATCCGTGCAGGTGTATGCGGCGCATGCCCCGTCAACGCAGTGTTTCCCCGCGCCGCAGCTTACCGTATTTGAGAGTATCCTGCCATCCGAGCAATAATATTCAGTAACCGAGGTCTCCCCGGCGCAGGCGTCCGTACTGGACGTTGCCCCAGAGCTCGCCGTCCCCTTGGTCTCGGCCACTTCCCCGCCGTCGCTGTCCGTGCATGGGACCGCGGCGCATGCGCCATTTGTGCAGGAGTATCCGGTTCCGCAGGGAAGCTCGGAAACGCCCATGATGTTATCCTCGCAGAAGTATTCCTTTACCGTATAAGTGTCAATGCAGGAGTCGGAGCGGTTAACGTTGCCTAAGGAAACCGTGCCCGGGGCAAAGGTGTCCCTGCCACCGTCCGAATCCCTGCAGGTTGCCGTTCCACCGCCCTGGGTTCCCGTCCCCCCCGGAGCGGTGCAGCCCGCAAAAAGCAGGAGCATCACAAACCCAAAAGCTACCAAAATGCGCGTGGATGGATTATTCATTCAAATTACCCTGCACTGGAATGGAAGTTCAATTTTAAATTTCTTTGCTCTCCGGCAGGCGCCGTTCCTATCCGATGCCGGTTATTTCCCCGCCCATCTTTTTCATATTAACCACTTTCGGGCTCCCGTTCTCAAAGAAGAGCAGCTGCCCCTTCGCGCCGATTATCTTCCCCTCTATCTCCTCCACAATTTCAAAAGAAGATGGAATGTTATAATCCAGTTTCTCAACCTTCGCCCCGTCGCAGACGAATTCGCCGAACGCCACGCTCTCCTTCAATAATCCGAGCGCCTTTTCCACAGGTTCCTTGTTCTCCTTCCCCAATAATTTCAATTTCATGTCGTTCCTTATCGCATTTCGGAACCCGTACTCATGCTGGAGCAGCGCCTCCATCTCATACGCATCCTTCCCGTTTTCCAGGCGCATGATTTCCACAAAATAATCCGCGCCCTGCTCCTTCACCCTCTCGCGCACCCTTTCCCTTTTCGTGACGCCGCATTTCACCAAATCCCCGAATGAAACAAGGTAAATGGAATAGGGCCTGTTCAAGAACTGCTCGGCCACCTCCTCATATCCGGTAAAATCCAGGCGCGTGTGCACCCTCGCGATGTCCTTGTACGCGCAGAGGGGGCACTGCATCATTCCTCTTTCGCCGTGCGGGCAGGGCTTCCTTCCCTCCATGTCCGCATAGCCGATGCACGCCTTCTCCCAGGAGCGGGAGACGCTCCAGAATCCCCTCATCTCCTCGTTGCAGAGCACCCCGCCCTCCCAGAAATTCAGCGTGGGCGTTATTCCGGAGAAGAAGGAAATCACGTGTGCCTCGCGCATGCGCCCGTTTCATTTATGAGATTTATAAGGGTTTGTGGGGGAGTCCGCCGCTCACTTCCCCTCTGCCAGCCTGCGCATCGTTTCCGCGAGCACTTCCGTCCCCAGCACGAGGTCATCCAAATCTGTGTCCTCCAACGGATTGTGGCTTATCCCCTTCTTGGAGGGCACGAATATCATCCCTGTTTCCACTCCCAAGCTGGCCGGCACCTTTGCGTCGTGCCCCGCTCCGCTGGGCATGATTCTTGCATCCACGCACATATCCCTGCACGCGTCCCCTATCCGTTCTGCCATTCCTTCGGAGAGCATGAACGGGTCCTCGCCCGCGATGTCTTCCAATTCGCATGATATGCCTTCGCTCCTGCATATTTCTTTCGCGTCCCTCACGAAATCCGACTTGGCTAGCTCCAGCAGCCTCCTGTCCACCGACCTGAAATCGAATTTCATCACGATATCCTGCATGGTCGTGGTCAGCCCGCCTCCATTCTGGATTATGACAGGGCATGCCATGCGCACGTCGCTCAGCGCATCCATCCTCTGGCGGGTATTGAGCTCGTTCGCCAGTTCCCTCAGCCACAGTATCATCCTCGCCATCGCAAAGCTGGCGTCCGCCCCCTGCTCATCCCCGTTGCCCACGCGGTCCATCATCCTTGCCGCGCCGGTGTGCAGGCCGAGCCCATGCAGTTTTATCTGGAACCTTCTGTTCCCCGCTATGCTTGTGACTATGCCAACCCTCTTCCCTTCGCTTTCCAATATTCTGCCCTGTTCCACATGCAGCTCTATGTATGAGTTTATCCACTCAGGCCTCAGGTGCGCCCTAAGGCAGGAGGGGTTCGCACCGCAGAGCCGCATCGCCTGCCGCAGCGTCATCCTTTCCCCACCCTCAAACGCCTTGACCTCCATGCGTGCAAGCAATTTTTCGGTGCATCTGCCGAATGCGGCACCGGAACCCAGGTAGGTCTTTCCGAACCTCACGGATTCCTCGCCCCTCCAGGCGACTGCCATAAGCGGCTTCCTGAGCCTTGCGCCGGATTCCGAAACCATCCTCACGGCTTCTATCGCAGCCAGCACCCCCGCGACCCCGTCAAATTTCCCCGCGTCCTCAACCGAATCCAGGTGGGAGCCGCTCATCACCTTCCTTCCGCGCGGCCCCACCATGCCGTAGAGGTTTCCAAAAGCATCCCGGCTGGTGCGCATCCCGGCGGCAACCATAAGGTTCCCGGCGCGTATGAATGCCATGTTCTCGTCCTTGGTATAGGCGAGGCGGGACCTTTTCCCGTTGTTCATGCCGCACTGGCCGATTGCTTCCAGGTGCTGTTCGAAGAATATTTTTCTGGCTTTCATAAGTGTATATTTGTGTAAGAATGTTAAAAAAGATTAGTAACACAAAGTAAAATTAATGCACACCCTGCGCCCGTAGGTTCCTGGTGTCACGCAATATTCGGATTTGCCCTCGGCAGGAGGTAAATCCCGAAGATGAGGAATATCGCAGCAACGATGTATTTTCCGTATTTGGATTTGGGCTAATGAATATATAAAAAGTTGCAGGGGGCAGGATTTGAACCTGCGTAGGCGCTAGGCCACGGGGTTCTAAGCCCCGCGCGTTTTCCAGGCTCCGCCACCCCTGCTCTCCTTTTTTCTCGCTCCAGCGAGGCATAACGCCTCGCTTTCGCTCTGCCTTTGGGTATCCTCGCTTCCGCATCGCTGCGGCGATGTCTGGCGAAGTTCTGCGGAACTTCACCATCGCTCGGAAGCAAAAAGGAGCCCAAAAACCTCAAGCTCACCCACGCTTCCGACTAAAACGAAATCCCAAAAACCCCAAACCATGTAAATCACGGTTTGGCAATTAGTACGCTCCAGTCGTTAATTAAACTCTTTCCCTTTCGTCTTCCCAAATTCCTAATCCTTATATATCTTATCTTCCATTCCCTTCCCGGGGAAAATTATGAGATACCTGATTGGCTTATTCTTGATATTTGGGATGTTGCTCTCGCCTGCCTTCGCGCAGCTGGGATGCAACCCGGGGAACTCGGAGTGCGTGGACAGCACGAGTTACCATGAATGCACGGAGTACGCGGTGTGGGGCGAAACCCAGTACTGCGGCACGGACCAGGAGTGCATAGACGGCACGTGCGAGACGCGCCTCGGCTGCCAGCCCGGCACCTCCGAGTGCCTGGACAGCACAAGCTACCATGTCTGCGGCGACCATGCGATCTGGAACCCGACGCAATACTGCGGTTCGGGGCAGACTTGTTCCGGAGGCACATGCACTCCGGTCCCGCAGTGTTCCTACCAGGAAAAGCGCTGCTCTCCAACAGATGGAAATGAAATACAACAGTGCAACCAGCAGGGCCAGTGGGCTAACTGGCGCCACTGCAGCTACGGGTGCAGCAACGGCGCGTGCAAGGACTGCCGCCGTGGGGACACCCAGTGCTACGACGACACCCATTACCAGACCTGTGACTCGGACGGCGAATGGGGCCCCAAGAGGAGCTGCGGCAGCGGCTACCTCTGCGACAGCGGGGACTGCGTGCAGAGCTCGCACGGCGCGTGCCAGATTAGCGGCCAGTCTCGCTGCTCCACGGGCAGCATGTATGAGCTCCAGCGCTGCAGCGGCGGCTACTGGAAAGACTACCTGTACTGCTCAAGCGGCTGCGCCTACGGGATGTGCGTGCAGTGCGGCACGGGAAGCAAACAGTGCACGGATTCCACCCACTACCAGACCTGCAACAGCGACGGCCAGTGGGGCAGCTTCACAACCTGCCCGAGCGGGGAGGTATGCACGGGCGGCTCCTGCCATGCGCCGACCGGGGACCAGTGCGCCACCCCGGGCATAAAGAGATGCTCGCCAACCAATGCGAACATGGTTCAGCAGTGCGGCGACAATGATGTATATGCGGATTATCTCCAATGCGCGCAGGGATGCCTCAACTCCCAATGCGCCGAATGCGGGGAGGGGACGACCGCATGCGTGGATGCGACCTCGTACAGGGAATGCTCAAACGGGCACCTCTCTGACCCCATAAGCTGCGGGGCGGGCCACACCTGCGACAACGGTGCCTGCGTGGCAACTCCGGTATGCACGGACGGCCAGCGCAACTGCGTCTCCAATAATGTGTATACGTGCACTGGTGGCCAGTGGCAATTGCTTTTGCAGTGCCCGACGCACAACGATTGCGTAGAGTCCGCGGGCACGGCATTCTGCCAGGCGGAGCAGCCGGTGCAGCCGGAGCAGCCTGCCCAGCCAGCCACGACCGGAGGGCTCGGCGACCTCGGCATAGTTTTCGTGGGGACGACAATCGTCCTTGCGGGCGCGGTCGTATACTTCCTCTTCTTCAGGAAGTAGATTTAGGTTAGACAAGGGGGTGCAAAAGCCCCCTTTCCTTTTTCTTGTTTTTATCTTCCCTGACAAGAAAACATTTTAAACAACTTCCATGAATAATACTTCCATGACACATAAAACCACCGTGAGTGCGAGGGTTGCCGCCGCCAGGATAAGCGCGTTCGAAAGGCACCTGCGCACGGACAGGAAAGGTGTTGTGAGGTCCGGCAGCAACGGGGGGCAGGACGTCATGGTTGCAAACATCATGTTCGCGCATGCAGCCGCAAGGTTTCCCATTCCGGTGAAGGTCGCAGTCCTGGAGGACATGCACTGCCCCGCGGACCCGGAAAAGAGCTTTGCCGCCCTCAACGCGTTGGGAAAGATGGCGATGATATTCCCCGAATCCCGCGACGCGTTCGCGCGTGCGGCGAAAAGATGGCATGAAGATATAACTATGAAAGCGGTCCATCCTAATGAGTGGCTGGAGGGGAAGACGTTCATACAAACCTACTCGCGCTGGCTGCCGGAGGATGTACGGGATAAACTTGCCCGGGAAGCGGGCGCAGGGCAGTGATTTAAAAACATTTCCTCCCAACATTATCTTCGTAGAGTCGCAATACGATTTCTACCCGCACGTACTGCTTTCAGCAGGAGGGTGTGTATCTATGGACAAGAAGAAGCTCTTAGACGCCATAAGCAAGGCGCTGGAAGACAAGGGAAAGAAAAAGTTCGTCCAGTCCGTGGAATTCGTCATGAACTTCCGCGGCGTGGACTTCACAAAGCCCGAGCAGAGGCTGAACCTGGACATCCCGCTCCCCAACGGAAAGGGGGGCAAGGAGCCCTCGGTCGTCGTAATCGGCGACGAAAACTTCTGCGCGGAGGCGAAAAGGTCCGGGGCGGACGGCACAATCCTGCCAACGGAGCTTCCCGTGCTCGGCGCGGACCTCGCGAAGCTCAAGGCGCTCACGAACAAGTCCGTTTTCCTGGCGCAGCCCAACCAGATGGGTAACGTCGCCAAATCAATCGGCCAGTACCTCGGCCCGAGGGGCAAAATCCCGAAGCCGCTAATAGGCAACATGAAGGATTCAATAGAGAGGACAAAGAGGTCGGTGAGGATAATCTCAAAAGGCAAATACCTCCCGGTCGCGCACGTGCTCGTAGGAAGCGAGCAGATGGAACCGGCGAAAATACTGGAGAACATAGACGCGGTCTTTGAAGCGGTCACCAAGAAGGTGGGGCAGCCGAACGTGAAGGACATTTATGTCAAGCTCACGATGGGCAAGCCCGTGAAGGTTGTCCTGTAAGGTGTTCATCATGGCTGAAACTAAAGAAAGGGCGGCGATAACGAAAAAGAAGGCGCAGGCCGCCGAAATCCAGAAAGAACTGAAATCCTACCCGAACTTGGTAATCATAGACCTGAGGAACCTTCCGGACAAGCTCCTCCAGTCCATGAGGAAGAAGCTGAGGGAAGGGAAACACGGGCACGTGAGGGTGGCGAAATCCACTGTCCTTAAGCGCGCATTGGACGGCGCGGGAAAGCCGGCGGCGCTCTCCGAAAGGATGAATGTGCCTGCTGCGCTCGTGCTCACCAGCCTTTCCCCGTACGACCTCAACCAGATCGTGAGGGGCAACAAGCTGCAGGTCGCGGCAAAGCCGGGCCAGATTTCACCCGCGGACATAATCGTCCCTGCGGGAGAAACGGACCTTCCGGCGGGCCCCGCGCTTTCCGAACTGAAGACGGCGGGAGTGAATGTGCAGATTAAAGCCGGAAAAATAGCGGTCAATAAGGATTCCACGGTGGTGAAGAAAGGCGAGGAGATAACCCTGCTGAAGGCGAAGGCGCTCCAGACACTGGGCATAAAGCCCTTTGAGGTCGGGATGAACGTCCTTCTCGCATACGACGGGGAATTTGTGTATGCCCCGGACCTGCTGGACATCTCCGCAGCCTCGCTCTCCACGGAATTCGTTTCCTCGCTCGTGGATGCGATGAACCTCTCAGTGAATGCGAAGTACCCTTCCCCGCAGAGCATAGAGATGCTCCTGGTGGATGCGTACACGCAGGGGAGGAGCGCCGGGATAAACGGCGGTTTATACTCAACCGAGTCAATGGAGCAGCTTCTCACCCTTGCCACGAGGCAGGGGTTGGCTCTTGAAGGCTTGGGGAAGAAATGAAGGTGAAATGATATGACAAAAATAGACCCGTATTTGCATGCCGTGCTTCTCCTGCATGGCTCTGGGAAGGAAGTGACCGCGGCGCACATCGCCTCGGTCCTGAAGTCCGTAGGCGCCGAGGCCGACGAGGCCAAGTGCAAGGTGCTGGCGGATGCGGTGAAGGGCGTGAACTTTGAGGACCTCTTGAAGAACGTGTCCTTCGCAGCTGCGGCCCCTGCGGCGGCAGCCCCGGCAGCCGGCGCGGCAAAGAAAGAGGAGAAGAAGGAAGAGGAAAGCGCAGAGAAGAAGGAAGAGCAGGCGGCGGAAGGCCTCGCGTCCCTCTTCGGCTGAATTCCTTTTTCCTTTCTTTTTTATTTTTCTTATTTTTCTTTTCTACTTTACCCTATTCATGTAAGCAGCAAAATTATCGTGGGCACTATTATCGCGCCCATCACCCCCGTCCTCTCCACATCCAGTCTGATGCATCCCACTCCAACCGCAATCGAGGGCGCGAGCACCACGATTCCCGGAATCCCATCCACCAGGAATGTGAGCAGTATTATGTAAGCAATAAGCATCTTATTCAAAATGGAGAAATCCAGTTCCGCAATCCTTCCAATCCATTTCCTCGCCAGATAGATAATCACGGCGGAAACCGCGACCGCAACCACGAATGCGGAAAGCAGCATCACCATGTTTGCCTGCACATCCACCTGCGAGGCAGCTTGCGCAAGCGCCCCTACCCTTGCTTTTCCCAGCGAACTGGACGTGGCGAATGCGAACACCGCCTCGCTCATCCCAATAGACGATACCAATGCAAGATACGTTGGGGTTGCGAAAGGCACGACTATGGATGCAAAAGATGCCACTTGCGCAGGGGAGCCGATTCCCGGAAGAAGGTCCGCGAACCATCCCAGCACCACCCCCAACCCCGCAAATTTCAAAAAGCCCAAATCCAGTACGCCCTCCTTCTGCTGAGGGAGCGCCCCCTTGCCCCAGAAGAGCATTCCCGCAACCGCGAACATGCCCCCAAAAAGCGGGAGGAAGGGGTCCTCCATCCCGAATCCAAGGGCAGCACCGCCAAGAATTCCAGAAAGAATGAATACAGCTGCAAACATCAGCGGATTCTTGCTCCTAAGAACAAGCACCAACGATAGCAATATCAAAATGTGCGGCACATACGGGCTAATTAATGAGAAAACAACTGGGTAAAGCGCCTCCGAGAGCGGAAGCAGCGCCACAGCCAAAATGACCGCAATCAGCGCGGAGCCGCACATTATCCTCAGCGCATCCACCCCCTTTCCATCCTTCGCCATCCGCTGCCCAGGGAGCGCGGAAACCGCAACCGCCTCGTCCGGAATTCCCAAGAAGATAGAGGGAACAAAAGAGAACATTATGTGCGCCCCGAACATGGAGATTATGAGCACAGCCGCATCCTGCCCGGAAATGCCCATGCCTGTGAGCGCGGAAGCTATGGTGTTTGAGTGCAGCCCGGGGACCAGCCCGGCAAGCATGCCTAAAAGTATGCCGGCAACCAGAAGCAGCATAATATCCTATCTCCCGTAGTTTCTTAATTATTACCCACCCTAATCTCCCCATGAATTCTTTAGACTCATCCATTAGAAAGCACGCAGTCCGCAACGCCCATGAGTACGGGAAGGCAAATCCTGGGAACATTGTAGGTAAAGTGATAAACGAATTTCCCGAATCCAAGAAGGACATGAAATCCCTCATGAAGGCAATCACAGAGGTTTGTAAGGAAATAAATGCGCTCCAGAAAGAGAAATTGGAAAAGGAGTTCTCAAAGCTTCCCAAGGAGGAAAAGAAGGAAGAGAAATCCGGATTTGAAATCCCGGGCGCGATGCAGGGGACGGTTGTAACAAGGTTCCCACCGGAGCCCTCCGGTTACCCGCACATAGGGCACGCGAAGGCAGCATTCATAGACTACGAGGTCGCGAAGCAGTACGGGGGGAAGATGCTCCTTCGCTTTGACGACACAAACCCTGAAAAGGAGTCCGCGGAATACGTGGATGCGATAAAAGATGGATTGTCTTGGCTGGGCATCCCCTTGCCCAAGGAAACCTACACTTCCGATTACATGCCCACATTCTACGAGTATGCGAAAACGCTGATGGAGAACGGAAAGGCGTACGTATGCACGTGCAAGGCAGAAGATGTAAGCAAGGGAAGGGAACAGGCGAGGCCCTGCGCATGCAGGAAGCTTTCCCCGGAGGAAAACCTCTCCCGCTTCAATTCCATGCTCAAAGGAGAGTATGGCGGGGGGGAAGCAATAGTGAGGTACAAGGGCGACCTTTCCGCCCTGAATACGGTGATGAGGGACCCAACCCTTATGAGGATAATAGAATCCCCGCATTATCGGCAGGGGACCAAATACCGCGTGTGGCCCTCTTATGATTTCGGGGCGCCCATCCTGGATTCCCTTGAAGGAGTGACGCACGCATTCCGCACAAAGGAGTATGAGCTAAGGAACGAACTTTACTACGCCATACTCAGGGAATTCAGCATGCGCGAGCCGGTGCTCATGGAGTTCTCCCGGCTCTCCATAAGGAATGCTCCCATTAGCAAGAGGCTGATTACGCCCCTCGTAAAGGATGGAAAGGTGAGCGGATGGGACGACCCGCGCCTGCCCACGCTGATGGCGCTGCGCAGGAGGGGCATTCTTCCCGCCGCAATCCGCACATTCGTCCTCTCGTTCGGCTTCTCAAAGGTGGAGAGCGAGCCATCGTGGGAGAAACTCCTCTCGGAAAACAGGAAAATCCTGGACCCGGTGGCGCCCCATTACTTCTTCGTCTCCAATCCGGTGAAGATTAAGATAAAGGGCGGCAAGAAAAAGAAGCTGCGGGAAATGGAAGCGGAAAACGAGGCGTGGATAAGCGCCTCTGATGCGGAATCCCTTGAAATCGGGGAAACCATACGCCTCAAGGACCTCTATAATGTGAAAATTGAGAAGAAGGGGAAGGAAATCTCCGCCTCATATGCCGGCGAGGAGATAATGAAGGGAAAGAAAATCCAGTGGGTTTCCGGCGGGCTCCAGTGCGAGGTGCTCAGGCCAGGCGACCTCCTCACCGCCTCAGGGGAATACAATCCCTCCAGCATGGGCATAGACACGGGACTTTGCGAGAAATCCGTCCATTCGCTCAAGGAAGGGGAAATAGTCCAATTCGAGAGATACGGGTTCTGCAGGCTGGATTCCAAAAAGCCGCTGCGCTTCGTATTCTCCTGCTGAGGTGCAAAATGCTCACCAGGGAACAGAGGGAAAAGATAACCGCTTTCTCCAAAAGATGCGTGGAGAAGAACGACCCGCACCACGGGTTCGACCACCTTGAGCATGTTGCGCGCACCGCAGTATTCTTCGCGGAAAAGGAAGGCGCGGACAGGGATGTGTGCGAGGTTGCCGCGCTTCTCCACGACATCTGCAAGGCGGAGCCGGGCGACCACGGGACCACGGGCGCATGCAAGGCGAGGGAATTCCTCCTTTCCATAGGGATAAAGGGCGCATTCGCGGATGCGGTCGCGGAGGCAATTCATTTCCACGACAAGGAAAACAGGAACCGGAGCAGGGAGGGCGCGGTGCTCTGGGATTCGGACAAGCTTTTCATACTCACCCCGCAGGGTTTTCTCACCCGGATGCTGCCTTTCTGGATAAATAAATTAGGGATAGAGGAAGGAATCAAGAAGGCGGTGTATGAGTACCATTTCTACCGCGAGAGGATAAACACGGGTTCCGCGAGGAAGATTGTGGATAAGAACGCGGACGAGATGGCAAGGATAATAAAAACGCTCGGCAAGGAGCCGGGTTCCGAATTAAGTTGAGCAGATGCTGGAGGATTTTTCGCCGATTGAGCGCGTGGAGCCCGCGCGCAGGCCCGTTTTCTCGGACCACTCCCTACAGCCGTTCATAAAAGGGGTGTTTGGGGGCAGGGGCATAAAGAAATTGTACGAGCACCAGGCAAAGGGGATAGAATTGGTGAAGAAAGGGAAGAATGTCGTGGTGGTTGCGCCCACCGCAGGAGGGAAGAGCGAGGTATTCATTGTGCCCGCGGTGGAGGGGGCGCTGAAAGGGGAAAACACCCTCCTCCTTTATCCGACCAAGGCGCTCGCGCGGGACCAGCTTGACCGTTTGCGCGAATTCAGCATCTACGGGGTGCGCACCGAGACCTACGACGGAGACACTTCCCAGAACTCAAGGGAGAAAATACGCGCAAATCCCCCGCAGATACTCATCTCCAATGTGGACATGCTCCACTTCATTTTGTTGCACAACCGCCTCTTTACCTCATATTTTGAAAAACTGAAATATGTGGTGCTGGATGAAATCCACATATATAGCGGGGTGCTTGGTTCTCACGTATACAACATCCTTTGGCGCCTCAAGCGCCTCATGCGCAAGAGGTACCATAGGGATATCCAATTCATCGCCACATCCGCAACGGTGGGAAATGCAAAGGAATTTGCGGAAGAATTGGTGGGCGAAAAATTTGAATTGGTGGAGGGCACTTCTTCCCCCCGCTCCGAATTCCACCATTTCATAATTAATCCGGAGGACAGCTATCTCGTTGCTTCTCTCAAGGTCGCACAGGAGATAGGGAAGAAGGCGCTCATCTTCGGTAACTCGCATTCCACCGTGGAAAGGATGGGAATCATCGCGGATGGGATGAACCTTGATTTGGGCGTTTATCGCTCCGGGCTTTCCCAGGAGGAAAGGAGGGGCGTGGAAAAGAGGTTCAAGGAAGGGAAGATTAGATTTCTCGCCAGCACGTCCGCATTGGAACTGGGGATGGACATCGGGGACACGGACGTCGTCATACTCGCGGGCTTTCCCGGCACTGTAACCAGGGTAAAACAAAGATTGGGGCGCTCAGGAAGGAAGGGCCAGCAGGCATACGGAGTATTCGTTGCTAAGGAAAACCCCCTTGACCAGTATTATGTGGAAAATCCCGACCAGTATCTATATGGGGACCCGGAAAACTGTTTTGTGAATCCGAAGAATGAGAAGATAAGGAGGATGCACATCTTGTCCGCGGCGAAGGACATGATGTATTCCCCGGAGGAAATAGATGAAACCCTTACGCCAATCCTCGCTTCTTTGGAGGAGGAAGAGCTTGTGAAAAAATGGGGCTCGCTCATCAGCATAACAAAAGAAGGGGCGAAGCGGGTCCGCACCATGAACATACGCAGCATAGGCGAGTCCGTGCGCATCTATGATTCCTCCCGCGATAAATTCATCGGCGAGCGGGACTCCCACATGGCGATAAGCGAACTGTTTGAGGGCGCCATCTATCTGCATGGCGGAAGGGCATTCATGTCCCAGAAATTAGATTTGGAAAATAAAATTGCGACTGTTGAGCCGCTTGGAAGGAAAGTGGAAGAATACACGCATGCATTACGGACTAAGGAAGCAGAAGTAGTAGAACAAATAGAAACAAGGGATTGCCTCGGGCATCCATTATCCTTTGGAAAAGTCCACATCGTAGACACGGTCTATGGATTTGCGATAAAGGATGCGTATTCCAGCACGAAGTTGGGCGAGCACCACTTTGAGACGCCGTACATTTATGAGTTTGATACATTCGCAATCTGGCTGGATGCGGACGATTTGGTGCCCATAATTCCCAATTTCGGTGACGGCTTGCACGCCTTTGAGCATGTTTCCATTTCCATGATGCCCGCAATCACGGGCGCGGACCCCAAGGAAATCGGGGGCATCTCTTATCCCACCGGAAGGATGTACGTATATGATGGGGTGCCGGATGGAAACGGAATTACCCACATAGTTTATGGGAAATTTGAATCCGTCACTAGAATGGCATTAGATAGATTGGAAAAGTGCTCCTGCGAAAAGGGCTGCCCCAAATGCATCCTTGACCCGATGTGCGGGAACGATAATAGGCATCTCAGCAAGGAGGGCGGGAAAATAATAGCTGAAGAGATTCTCAAAAAGCATTAGAGTTAAATATCCGAAGTCCGTTCATATGCATATGGATAAAATCATGCCACTTATGGCATTGCTGATCCTGCTTTATGGGTGCACCCAGCCTGAGGAGACACGGCCTTTGCAGGTGCCGGATTCTACATCGCAGGGACAGCAGAACGCCTCAATAGAATATGGGATTGGCTGCACATATCAAACTCCCGAATGCGCACAAGGATACGATTGCATAGATAACAGATGCGCCCCAAAATCAGGTTGTGAGTACCAAAATCCCCCATGCGGAGAAAGCTATAATTGTGTTGCGAATGCCTGTGTCGCAAAACAGGGATGCCTTTATAGCAATCCCCAATGCGACGAGGAGCATGTCTGTATTGAAAATGAATGCGTCACAAAATTTCTAACGGATATATCTGGCGCAGAGTTTTTGATACTCGCTCCAAGGGAATTTATCGAACCTGCATCCGCCATTGCCAAGAAAAGGGAAGCGGAGGGAATCGAAACTGTGATTAAGGATGTTTCAGACTTCGGGGACCAGTACGAGATAGTTGCGTGGCTGGATGATTACCGCAGTAGCCATCCGAGGCTGGAGTATGTCCTGTTATTTGGGGACCAGGCGTTTATCCCTGCTTTTTACAGCGAAAATCCAATTAGGACTTTGGAGACGCCCACAGATTTGCCCTATGCTCTGCCACAAAGTGATCTGCCAACCCTCTTTGTCGGCAGGATTCCCGTCCAGAATCCGGATGAAGCAAACCGCTGGCTGGAGAAGCTCAATTATTACGAATCCTACCGCGGGCCTACGGACGTATTTTTGTTCGGTTATTCCGCAGAGTACGATGCTTATGCCGAGGCGCATGGCGATAGGATTAGCGATGAAGGCTACCGTGTAAAAATGTTGAATTCTGCTGATGCCCTGTCCATCGCAAGCCAGATTAACTCCGGAAGCAAATTCTCAATCTTTTACGGCCATGGATCAGCATTTAGCCTGCACCCTGTCTTCACAATAGGCGACATCGGCTATCTGGATAATAAGATTAAACCGACCATTTTATTTTCTGGCGGATGCGACACTGTGAATTACGCATCCTCCCAAAGGAGCATCTCCGAAGAGATGGTTGTCGGGGAAAACGGGGCGGTAGCTGCCATAGGGGCGACAAGAAATGGGGGATACGGGTTTGATTACGAATTCGTCCCTGCTTTCTTTGAAAACTGCAGAAACAAACGCCTGGGCGAGGCATTTGTGAGCGCCTTGATAGACAATTATGAACTTACGGTTAGCCAGGAAGTATGGAATTCACAGGATGACAAGTACGAATTTGCCCGGTATTTCGTTGAGAGAATGACGCTTCTGGGCGATCCTACCACCAAGGTTTGCAATTAGAGGTCGGAGATGTCCCTTCCAATCAGTTTCGCATCCTCCCATCCGATTGTGTAGCTCTCTTTCGCCTCCTTAAACACGGAAAGGGGAATGAACACCCATCTCTCCCTGTTCCTCCTCCATGCGATAAAAGTCGTAATCCCCGCCGTCTCCGTCCATTTCTTCAGATTTTCGAACTGATCCCTCTTTATCGCGAGGCGATCATTCTCCCATGCCTTGCTCTCAATCGCATAGTGCGCGGAGCTCTTGAACGCGAGCAAATCCGGGGAAAGGGAATTCACGCCGCTCCCCGCCGCGCGCACCACCATGAAGCCGCGGTCCGAGAACATCTTTATGAGTTCCCTCTCGGCGCCGGCGCCCTTCCTGTAATGGTACATTCAGAACCTTACCTCCCCCTTCACCGCATCCACTTCAACCATCATGCCGTTCTTGAATATCTCATACGGATCCTTTTCCAGCATGTCCAGCATGGGGATTTTGGAGATGATTGCGCCCACCGCGATTATGGTTTCCGCTTCCAAGTTGATTATCGCAAGCGGGGCAACCCCGTTCTTCTTCAATTGCAATATCACGTACGAGCCGACGGTGGAGCCCTTCCCCCGCGGGAACACAAGCACCCTTCCAGAGATGCTCTTCCCTTGTAGGGAGTGCCCGCTCTCAATCACTATTCCGGTCTTGGGGTCCACGCTCCCGAGGAAGGAGATGGGGTCCATCGTGACCAGTACGGGGCCCTTCGCATGCCCGCCGGAAATAATCCTACCCTTTACAATCATTTTCTCTTGCCCCCTTTCTCCGCCGCGCCTTTGAATTCCAGCAAATCCCTCAATTTCGCGAAATGCACCTTCTGCTGGCACATCGTGGGCAGGTATTTCACCGCCTTTGCGGAATTCACGCCCGTGCTCTTGTAGCCCATCTCTTCCATGGGCGAAACAACCATGCATGTGTCCGCGACCAATTTTCCGCCGGCCTTTTCAATAATCTTCACAAGCCCCTGCTTCGCCGCAATCTCCTTCACCGCCCGCGAGACGCAGACCCAGAGCGGTTTCTTCAATTCCTTGCCGCGCACCATCCCCGCAATCTCCTTTATTTCCGCGAGGGATGCGTGCGGGCAGCCAGTAGTAATTATATCTTCCTCGGGGCACTCGTCCAGGGTTTTCCTCATGCGCCCCATCTCCGCATCATCCACTGTTATCTCCTCAGCCCCGCTGCGCACCTTCCATTCTGGAGTAATCCCCTTTATGAAAAATAATGAGTTTGAGCCGAATGCGGCCATCGCGGCACCCAGGTATTTCAATTTATCCTCATCCGCCTTCTTTATGCCCTTGAATGCGACCACCCTTCCGCGCGCAATTCCCCCGGCAATTGCTCCAAGCACGCCAAAATCACTCCTGTCCGGCAGCGCGACCTTCACATCCACCACGAGGTCCGCAATCCTGTTCTCGTCTAGGTGCATTCCGTAATTGGGCGTAACCCCGCATATAGCTGCATAAAGCGCGGAAGGCCCCCCTTCCCTGTTCGTGCGCGCCCCCAGCACGGAATTTGAGAACACCACAGCGGAGCTTTCCGCCCACGCAATGTGCTCGCCAACCTTCGGCCTCACTCCGATAAGATAAGGCGTGCATGTGCAGGTGGGCCTTATGCCCATGGAGGTGTATGCGTTCAGAATCTTGAGCTGCTTCTCCGCAAATGCCTTCGGGACCTTCATCTCCTCCCAGCCCTGGGAGTCCATCCCAATTGGATTTAGGTAAGCAGGAACTTCAACTTTAGTATTCCTAGATGCGAGGTCTTCCAGGTATTCCAATCCCGCATCCCCTATTGTTTTGTAGGAAACTCCGGATATTTGCGCAGAAGTAACTGGAACCATATTCTTTGCGCCGTAAATCTTAGCAAGCGCAACAAGTATCTCCATCGCCTGCTGCTTGCCTGGCCCGCACTCGCCGTTGAGCATGCATCTCTCTTTTTTGGTGAGTTCGGGCTCCATAAGCAGATATCCCCTTGGGGAGTATAAATAACTATCTACGTCTAATGCCGACTAAAGGTAGTCCTCTATTTTTACCTTTTTATATTTCGCCCTGTTGAACGCCGCCCTGTTTTTCAGGGGGGCGGTAGCGTCCACTCCAACCTTGGTGGTTTCTCTTGTATCCGGATTTGCGGACGGGTCCAAAGAAGAGCCCTTCTCATGCGGCTTTACTACTAGTCCGCGGTCCCCCTGGAAGCGGGTGGCAATTGCCCACTCCACTTCCTCCATTTTGTGAATATCCACGTCGTCATCCACAACCACAACGTGCTTCATGGACGCGTGCCCCTTGAATGCCGCTTCTATCGCCTTTTTTCCATCCTCCTCACTCTTTTTATGAATGGCAACAACTCCATGCAGCCACGAGCACCCGCCCGGAGTGATGCTCACTCCCTTGCACTCCACGACCTTATTTACTTCATTAAATATCGTGGGCTCGCGCGGCATCCCCATCAGGACCTTATGTTCCATCCCCCCTGGAAGCAATACATGGAAGAGCGCATCTTTTCTCGCATGTATTTTCTTCACTTCCATTACGTGCTGCCTGCGCACAATGTCGTAAGTGTCCGTCAAATCAACAAACGGCCCCTCGTTCACCAATTCCTTCGTAATCCTCGCCTCAAAGATGAATTCCACATCCGCAGGCACCTCTATTCCGTTTTCCAATTTCACGGTCTCAAATGGCGCAAGGGAATTTGCTATTTCCAATTCATTCGTCCCAATCTTGGTGGATACGGCGGAAGCAAGCATCACATTTATTGGAGAACCGATAATGACCGCCACATCCAGCGCCCCCCCAGCCCTTTCCAGGAATGCGTCCAGATGCCTGGGAAGTATGCGCAAAACCATCCTATCCCCATTCAATTGCATCATCCGATGGAAGGAGCAGTTGGTTCCGTATTCCTTGTCCTTCGCAATCACTATTCCGGAGCAGATGTAAGGCCCGCCATCCTTCTCGGTATGGTAAGGAATGGGAAGTTTATCCAGAGAGGAAACAGTGGTTTCAAGCGCGGGCGATGTTTTTGCGGATTTTGGCTTTGATGGATGGTTGATTGCATCGGCCAATTTACGTGTTATCTCATCCACCCTACACCCAAGGTACTGTGCAACCAATTCCCTCGTCGCAAACACATTCCCAACCGCGGAGAATTCCGCACCGCCGACTTCCGGCGCAAATATAGGCGTATCCTCCTTGGCTTTCATGACCGCCGCAAGCTCAAGGTTCTTGGAGACCTTCTTCTTAAGGCGCAGAAGCTGCTTTTTCTCCTCCAATTCCTTTACAAAATCGCGAAAAGAACCTTTCATAATATCACTTCCCTCTCCATCTTTTGTACAGGTTATGTTTCACTCCCGCCTGGTCCAGCACCTTCCCGACCATAAAATCAACTAATTGTGAAACGTCCTTATGTTTTGCATAAAAGCCGGGGGCCGCGGGCATTATTATGGCGCCAGCGAGCGATGCCTTCGCCATATTCTCAATCGCAACGAGCGAAAGGGGCGTCTCCCGAACCAATAATATGAGTTTTTTCCTCTCCTTGAGCATTACTTCAGCGGCACGGTCAATCAATCCGCTCCCCGTGCCGTTCGCCACATTCCCCAGCGTCTTCAAAGAGCAGGGTGCAATAATCATCACATCCGGCGAATTGGAGCCGGATGCAAACGGGGCATCAATCTCGCTCTCCTTAAAATCTGCTTTGGGCAATTTCACGCCCTCATATTTTGCGACTTTCCTGGCGGGCCCGCTTATCACTACGAAAACGGTGTGCCCGAGCCTTTTCAGCGCCTCCACAAGCCGCACCCCATACGTGGTGCCCGAGGCGCCGCTTATCGCGACCACTATGCGCATAATTGAATTCGTTAGCCCTTCTTTTTTAACCTTCCCTTATGTATTCTTCTTATGCAGGTCCTGAAACTGGGCGGTTCCGTGCTCACAAAAAAGAACGGGTACATGGAGCTGGACCAGAAGAACATAGATGCGCTGGCGCGGATGCTCGGAGGTGCGTGGAAGGGCGGAATCCGCGACTTCATCCTGATCCATGGCGCGGGCTCCTTCGGGCACCCCCTGGTGCTCAAATACAAGTTGGATGCAGGCGTGCGGACCGACGCCCAGAAGGAAGGGATGGCGCTCACGCATGCCGCATGCACGCGGCTTTCCCAGGCGGTGGTGGATGCGTTGCTGGAGAACGGCGTTCCTGCGGTTGCAGTGCCCCCCGCCTCCATCGGGAAATTATCCAACGGAAGGATAAGCGAACTCAATTCCGGAGTAGTTTTCTCCCTCCTTTCCTTCGGCTTCCTTCCGGTGCTGCACGGGGACATGATGCTTGACGAAAAAAAGGGGGGGGCGGTCTGCTCCGGCGACCAATTGGTTTCATATTTTGGGAAGGAAGCGGAGAGGGTAATCCTCGGCACAAATATTGATGGGATAATGGCGGACGGAAAAATCGTCCCGGAAATAAACCAGGGAAATATCCAAAGAATATTCACCCACGTGAAGGGCGCGGAAACCGCCGACGTGACCGGCGGGATGCGCGGCAAGCTGGAGGAGCTGCTCAAAATCGGGAAGCCGGCCTACATCGCCAATGCCTTGCACCCGGAGCGGATAGAGAAACTCCTCAAGGGCGAGAAGGCGATTTGCACGCTTGTGGACTAAACAGTTAAAAACACTCTTTCCCATATTATTGCCGTATGGCTGATGATAATGGCGCACGCAGGGGCCCGCCGCCCCCTCCTGCTGGCTATAAGCAGGCCGCGCGTCCGCCGCCCACTCCTGCGGCAAGGGCAAAGAATAACACGCCGACACCAATCCCAACCACGCAGGCATCCTCAGGCCCGAAGCCGGCTCCGGACGGGGTGCTTGTGCGTGTGACCGGAGTATCAAATGCGCTGATGCTGAGGATATGCAACGCCCTTAACGCGATTGCCGCTGCCGACCCGTTGCTGCAATTACAGATTGTTGGCGATAGAATCCTGCTTGCACGGGATGGGAGGGTTGATGTGATTGCAAAGATATCGGAAAGGGGCGAAGTGCGCATATTCCTGGAGGACCTCGGCTGGTACGGCGAAGTGCCGGATACGGACGCAGTGAAGCGCGGCAGACCGGACGCGACCATGATGGCCGCCTCGGAGGAGAAGATAAGGGCACTCTTAGGGGATTACCGCGTGCCAAATGCCGTCATGGGCATGCTCATCCATTCCAAGCAGGCATATATTAGCATAACAAGCATCGGCGTTTTCCTGGCGGCTGCGTCATCGCGCGAAAGCGGCAGCCCGCTTGTGCAAGTTGAGCTTCTCCCAGTGCACTAATCCTGCACCATAATGCACTGTTTTATAAACTTTTTAACACAAATCATCTTCCATATGCCGGAACCAAAACCGACCAGCACCGAAAGGCCAATCCTGGAGGAGCTGCGGCTCAGGAACGCCCGGTCGTCCTTCTTGCAAATCCTCGCAAGGAAGCAGAGGCAGATGGAATCTCTCACCCTCGCCCGGGAGATGGCCCTTCCCGCCTGCTCTCTCGTAGTGATGTCCTATGATTCAGGGAAGCCCAAATTCCTCCTGCTCTACAAAAAGCAGGGCGGAAAGGCGCTGGGCCCGTCTGGGATAGTGGAGGATGGGGAAAATCCGCTTGAATCGCTGCGACGCATATCCATTTCGCAGCTCGGGCTGAAGGCCTCCAAGGACCAGGTTTCGGAATGCTACGCGCCCGCATGCGGCAACGGCCGCGAATGCCACCTGTTCGTGCTGCAGGTGCCCCTAATAAAACTGAGGGATATCGCAAGCGATGTGAATTCCGGCAGGCATCCCCATTTCATGCTGGGGTGCGTTGCTGGCGCGGAGCAGGTGCTGGCAGAGAGTGCCAGCCTTTACCCCGGCCACTCCATGCTTGCGCAAGGCATCTCAAAGGCGGAAAAGCTGAGCGCCTAGAGCGTCGCCAGTTTTACTTTAATCCCCTTGTTCTGCGCCTTCGCCTTTTCCAACACTATTGTTGCAGTGACGATGTCCTGAATCCCAAGCCCGGTGGAGTCAAATACTGTAACATCCGCGTCGCTTGTGCGGGCGGTTTTCTTCCCAGCAACGATATCCCCGAGCTCCGCGGCGATGTTTTCCCTGGAAATCATCTTCTTTGAAACAGGGACGTTTATCTCGCCGGAGTGGGACGCCTGCTCCCAGTCGTCTATTACGACCTTTGCCTGCGTGAGGATTTCCGGTTCCAGCTCCTCCTTTCCAGGCGCGTCCGCCCCGATTGCGTTTATGTGCATCCCGGGGTGTATCCACTCCTTCTTCACTATCGGCTGGTGCACCGGCGTGGTGGTGATGAGCACATCCGAATCCGCGCACGCCTTCGCACCGTTCGCAACCTCCGCCTGGAACCCCAGCGATTTCGCGAACTCCACGAATTTTTCCGCGCTCGCCGCGTTCGCATCCACCGCATAGACCTTCTCTATCTTCATGACCTCCTTGTGCGCCATCAGCTGGGTGTGCGCCTGCATCCCGGTCCCTACGAACGCGATGTTCTTCGCGCCCTTTTTCGCGAGGTGCTTGGTCGCGATTGCGCCCGCCGCGCCCGTCCTCATCGCGGTGAGCCATGAGCCGCCCATCACCGCGAGCGGCACACCGCTGTCCACATCCACCAGGATTACGGTCGCAAGAACTGTCGGGATGTTCTTCTCCTTAGGATTATTCGGAAAAACGGTAACCGCCTTCAGCCCGCTCTGCTTAAGATTTTTCAAATATGCTGGCATCACCCTCAAATCCCCGGTCGGGTACATTATGTACATCTTCGGCGGCATCTCCACGTTGCCGTGCCCCCTCTCCCTGAATGCGGTCTCAACCGCGGGGATTACGTCCTTCATCTGGAGGATTTCCTTCACCAGCGCCTCTTCTATCACTAAGGTTTCAGACATTCATTCCACCTGCAGCCAGATTGGTAAATAAGGAATAAAAGGGTTTGCGCGGGGTTATGGTTCCTCTTCCTTCGGCGGCTCAATGTTGAGTTTCTCATCCCGCCTCATCGCAGGAGGCAGCAGTTCCCTCTCCTGCCTGGACACTATTGCGGAGATTAGATGATTTGCTATCGCCCTCGCGACAAGGAAGGCGAGGTGTTCCCTTTCCTCCGCCTTGCAGCGGGCCGCGCATCCAGGAAGCTTGGGCACGTAAGCGGTAAAGATTCCGCCCTCGGACACCACCACGACGTCGTATCCCTCCACGCGCATCCTGCTCATTTTTCCAGCCCCAGCCGTTTTGCCATGTGCCTCAGGTCTGTATTCCTGTAATCAAGGTCCGGGGGAAGTATTCCCGCCTTCTCCGCGGCGTCCGCAACCCTCTTCCTCTGCTCAAGGATTTCCCTCGGCACGGAGGCGGGCCCGGCTTTTACAATTCCCTCGGGAATGGGATGCCTTTCAGGTGCAATGCGGCTGCCCGGTGCCGGAGCCTCCCGCTGCGCCACCTTCCCGTATTGCAGCCCCCTTATTTCCGCGGCCGCGCATAGCGCTTTTATCATCCTCTCCGCGTCCTTCAGCCGCTTCGCGGAGACCTTCCCCGTTTTCGCGTCCTGCAGGCGCCTGCATATCGTGAGCAAACTGGTTCTGCCCGTTATCGTGGTGCCCGGCTTCAAAGAAGAGAAGAATTCCTCCAGCTCGCCGTAGAATGAGCGCGGGAGCGAGCCCGCCTTCATCTTCCCCAATGAGGATGGGAGCTTCATGCGTAACTGTTGGTGTGGCGGGTTTTAATACTTTTCATGCGGAATTAACACCATGATAAGGATGGGCCCGAACGCTGCTGCAGGAAACCACAATTCCGACCCCAAGAATGGGAACGGCGGCAAGAGCGTTCCTTATTACAAGACCGAGGCATACCGTAAGTTGATGGAGGCCCGCACACCCCCGCAGGACAAAACTATCCCAAATCCTAAAGAGGTGCCTGCTTCCGAAGCAATCAATTTCCTCAAATCAATGGGCACAGGATGGGACGCGGACCTGGAGCGCCTCCTTGGCGTCCCGGATAAGTTATTCTACCTGCCCGGGCCATATTTGCAATACTGCAGTACGGATAACACGGATATGGGCGCCATTTTCCAGGGCCTCAGGGCTGGCGGCAAGTCCTTCTCCACCGGGATGGAATACGGCTTCATGGTTTATGACAGCGCCAGCGCGACGCACTTCCTGCTTTTTGACGCCAGGCGCAGGATAGTGGTGCGGGGAATCGTGCAGGAATACAGAGGGGACGGCAGGCAGGGCTGGGCGGTCATAAAGACTGCGATTGAAGTGGCGCTGAGGCGGGCGGGGGCCAGTGCCGCGGCGGGAAACGGCCTCATCGCAGTATGCGACCGTGAAACCGGCCATTCCTCCATGGCAAGGCTTGAAACGGTGCATTGAACCACAAATTCCTTTTTGCCCCATGGCACTTAGATTTCGGGCCTCGTTGCTTCTTCCCGCGTTGCCTCTTCCCTAGTGGCTTCTTCTGATGAAGATGGCGATTCTTCTTCTGCACGCGGTGCCTGTTCCCTAGGCCGCGGCTGCGTTGCCGCGCCAGGCGGGTACCTTTCCGAAGTATAAGTGTCCAGGGCAGATGTGTCGCCATCCGAAGCCGCGGCTTCCGCAAGCGTGCGCTCCTCGCGTTCCGTCCTGATTATGAGTTCTCCTATCCTGATCCAGCTTCTTACCATTGCGGGGCCGCCACCCTCAGCGAGAGATTGCAGCGCCGGCAGCTGCCCGCATTCAGTCGTGGACTGGCCGGTGATTTCCCCGAAGCCAACGCCCGCCCTTATCGCGCTTCCGAACCTTATTGCCTCCACCGCGCTTCCGGCAAGCTCCGGGGGAATTTCTGCCGCGGACCCGAATACTGCGAACGCAGTATTTGCCCCGAATCCAACCGCGCCAGGGAAATCCGCAGGCACGGGCGCCACATAGACCTTCCTGCCCTGCGGGAACACGCCATTGAATTCTTCCGGGTAGGATGCAGCATATTCATACCTCGGCCGCATCACCTGCCTGCCATCGGAGAATTCTATCAGCGTAATCGGGTCCCCATTCATCGGTTCGGGGCGGTATGAGTAGCCGTTCTCCCTGAACCTTGCCATCTCCGGCTCCAGCATGGGGATGCCCAGGCCTGCGTGCTGACCCGCACTCTCGCCGAACATGGCTGCAAGCGCATCAACATACTCGCTTTCCCTCCCGAATTCCGTGAACCATTGAAGTATTCCGTTGAAAAGCGGCCCTCTGCCCGGCTGCCCGAATGCCTGCCGCACTACATCTTCCACGGCAACGAACTGCGGTTCCCTTCCCTCCGAGGCCGCAAGCGCCGCCTCGTGTATGTTCACATTCCTGGTGAGCCTCACGAAGAATTTGTGCACGGCATCCTTTCCATAGTCTTCATTCATGGCAGAGAAGTCAAAGCTGCCGTCCGGCCTCCGGCTGGCGAGGTACGAACCCGCCGAGTCTATGTCTATGTTGGCGAAGGAGGTCATGGTTATCCTCCCTTCGGCGTCCATCTCCAGGTGTCGGGCGGGGAATTCGGAGGCCTGCACAAGCCGCCTCTCCCCTGCGGGCCCCGTCCTGAGTTCATATCCGAGCGCCGCAAGGTCCCCCGCAGACGGGTTTACGAGCTCCAGCTTGAGCAGGAACACGTTGCGCGCATGCCTGTCTCCGACGCCCATGAAATACGAGCCGGCCATCGCGAACCCGTATTCCTCCCAGAACCTCTGCGGATCCGTGGCCAGCATTTCTGTGAATTCCGGGCTGAATTCAAAGTCCCTCACGCTGCTGCCCCCTATCGCCCGCACCTCCACGTTCCTGCCGGCCATGGGCAGCACCCCGTGGTACTCCAGTATGTCATCCATTATCCCGTACGCGGACAGCGTGCCGTCCGGCTGCATGTACTGGAGCGACTCCCCGCCCATCCTGGTGGTTATCACTGGGGGCGCAGGTATCCCGGACCTGTTGCTTTCGGCATCTGCTCTGTGGTCTGGCATGAGCTCCTGCCTCTTCGCGTAAACGTCGTGCGCAACCCCGTCCGGCCCTTCCACCCTTATCCTCTATGCGCCCACCGAGGCAGTTATGAATTCTATGGATGTCACCCTGCCGCCGGGATGCATCTCCCTTATTGCGCCAAGCATGTCCCCGGAGGTGAGCATGCCGAAAAGGAAGCCGTCATCCGCGAGCGTCCTGAAGCCCACGTACTCGTTTACGAGCATTCTGCTGTACGGCACGAGCTCTATCCCAAGCGCTTGGGCGAGGTACTGCCTCGCCTGCTGGAGGGAGCCCGCCTGTATGTATATGTCGCTGAGCACGCCGGGCCCCACGTCGGCATATTTCCCAAGTTGCCCGGCATATGCGCTTTCGATTGCACGGCCCACTTCCGAGTTGAGCGCCGCGAATTCGGTGAGGTAGGCTATCTCAGCATTCCTCCTCTCCTCGTGGAGCCCTGAGATGAAAAGCGCCTGCTCCTCCGGGGAAAGCCTCGCGAAAGAGTCCAGCGCCGCAGCCCTCTCCTCCGTGGTTGTGCTGGTGGTCACCATTCTGCGCAGCGTTGAATCAATCTGTTCCACGTCCATGTGCGCGCCTGCGCGGCCCTGTTGCATCCTGTATGCGGTGCCGGTATTCGCTGTTCCTGTGGCGAGGGCGGCTTCTGCGCCTGGCGCCCTGCCTTCGGTTTCCACGGTGCGCGCGGCAGCCGCTCCAGCCCCGGCTTCGCGTGTTGCCGCCTCTTCCCGCGCAGGGGGCCGGACCCTCTCCTCCAGGGCCCGCGTAACCTCCCTGATACTTATCTCCGCGGGCCGCCTTCTTTCTATGAGCTCAAGCGCGGATGCGACAGCCATGCGGGCCGCCTGCTCGCGTGCAGCCCTCTGTTCTGCCCGCATCTCGCGCGCGGCAACAAAACCCCCAGCGGCGCTCCCTAGGTGCACCGCGGGCATGAGCGCCATCCCTAAACTAATGACGGCCTCGCGTGCATTTCCTGCAGCGAACTGTTCCGAGGCGGCGATGCTCATATCCACCATGAAATACCCGCCAACCCCAAGGCTCGCAATATTGACACCTGTCGCAACGCGCCCTATGCTGCGCGCGCTTGCGAGCGCCCCGATTTCCATCGCCTCCATCTGCGCGGTGCGGAGCATCTGCGATGCGGCCCCGAGCATGCCCGTGCCAATCATGAGCCCGAGGTTCCACCAGTTCTGCGCAGAGACCTGGCCCGTCGCCTCGTATTCCGTGACCACAGAATCTATCGCCGTGCTTGTGAATATTATGGTGGTGAGCGTCGGCCCGACCACGGGGATGAAGCCCACAACCGTGCCGCCCGCGGTAATCCCTGCATGGAACCAGAACCTATTGTCCTCCACGCGCCCCTGCATCTCCTCTATCATCCGCTCCGCATCGGACAGGTTCTGCCCCACGAATAGCGAGTTCTCCGGCTTCGCAAGCTCGGAAACAAGCCCGAGCACCTCCCTCTGCGAAGAATTGAAATCAGCGAGCGACTGGCTCAATTCATGCATAGGTATGCCGAACACCGCGAGCTCCACCAGCCCGGTTGCCTTCTGCCTCCACTCTATCTCGCCCCTCTGGTCCGGGGAGGAAATCGCAAGCGCGAACGCATCCTTCTGCAATTTGAAATAATCCGAGAACTCCCCCCATTCCCCCTGCGTGAAGCCGCGCTCCTGCTCGGAAGCGGAGACCTCGCCGCTCCCGCCGAGCATATAGCCCTCCATCGCCAGAATCCTGTGCCCGACCGAGGCCGCGTACGCCCTCTGCGCGAGCGGAAGGTTGCCCTGCACCAGCGCCTTCAGCGCGTCCTCCAGGAATTCCCTTGATTGGGAGAGCGCCTCCCGCGCCTGCGGCGGCGCTGCGGTGGGCGTGAGCGTCTTCGCATAATTTTCCAGCTCCTGCATCTGCGCGGTGAGGAAGGAAGCGCCGGTCATTATCGCGGCGGCGTTGTCCCTCTCCACCTTGAAATCCTTCAGGAATTCCGCATAATCGGAGAGCGCGGCAGAGGACGCATCCAGGTAGTCGTCCAGCGAGTAGAGCATCCCGCCGAGGCGGAGCGAGAGCTCCTGCCTCCTCCCGTCCAGCTCCATTGCCTTCTGCTGCGCCGAATGCCTCACGGTTTCCTTTTCCGCGTCCGTTAGTTCGCTTCCCTCCAGCGAATCATAATATGATTTGATTATGCTTCCAAGCCCCTCCCCTGCGAGGTTAAGCTGCGCAATTGAATTCTCTATGTTCCTGGCCCTTACGAGGCGTTCGGCAACCAGCCCGAATTGTTCCTCCAGCGCACCCTTTGCCTCATTGTATGCATCCACGTTCCCGCTTAGCGCGGCGGCCTCGCAGTTCGCGAGCAGCTGCTCCAGCGTGGGGCTTCCCCTCAGCGCCTCGTCCTCCCCATGGTGCGCCAAATCGTATGCGCGCACGTCCGCGAACCGTATGGACGGCCCGGCTGCGGAAACCTCCACGGTTGCAACTGGCGCCTCCACCGCGGCGGATGGAATCCCCCCGGCCTCCCGCAGGCGCATCGCATGCACGCCGGTACGGAATTCCACGCTGGAAACGTCCGGCTGCTCGCTGAAATACAAATCCTTGTATTCGGAAAATGCGGACATCAGCCGCCCGGTGTCCGCAATCCTCTGGGCCCCGCGCAGGAAAATCCCCTGAGCCTCGCGGTGGGATTCGGAGGTGTCCTCCCTTCTTCCCTCGGTAATTGCGATTTCCCACCTCATGCAATCCAGCATGTCCTGCATCCCTGAAGCGTAGCCGGGGATGGGCGTATTCTCGCCGGAGAATTGCGAATACCTCCAGCCCGCTTCCACGGTTTCCAGTTCCGGGTTTCCATTTTCCAGCATCCTGCCGGTTTCCACCGCCCCTGCGATCCCGTAATAATCCTCCACGTATCCCATCAGCAGGCGCGCGCCCTCAAGGTCGCCCTGCGAGGCGCGCTGCTGTGCAATCTCCAGCGCCTTCCCCACGGTGTCCCTCCCCAGCGAGCGCCCTTCCGTAAGTGCGTACAGCGCCTCGGCCTGCATCTCCACCGCGAGCCGCTCGCTGGCGGAATAGCCCTGTACGAAAAGCGAAGAGAGGGAATCCAGGTCCGCACCCGGTTCCGCAAAACCAAGAAGCGCATCCTCCATCTGCGACGAATCAAACCGCGCATCCAGCGAGGTTATCTTCGACCCCGCATCTCTCCGGGCAATGCTTCCCACCGCATTCACATATAGCGCGGAGAGCGCGAGCAGCGCGGCGGCCTCCTCACCCTTCCCTTCGGCTGCCAGTGCCTCCACTGAGCGCAGCGCACCGAAAACCATTTCAGTTTGGTGCGCAACCGCTTCGCCCCATCCTGCCCCAGCCAATGATGCCCGAAGCGCGGACGCCTGCGTAGCCGCATCCTGGAGCAACAGCGCCCCCCCGAATTGGGCGAGCGAGTCCGTGCCGCTTATCCTCTCCGCATCAATCGCATTCTCCATCTCAAGCGAGTTCTCCAGCCCGGTCCTCCATGCATGGGGAGTGGAATCCAGCGCCTTCGCGTACTGCGTTGCCATGTAAAGGAGGCGCTCCGCCCCCTGCAAATCCCCTTCAGAAACCCTCATCGCCACAATATCCGCGGCGGCTGAAATACGTTCCCTCCTCTCATTCTCCGCGGCTGAGGCCCCCTCGCGTGCAGAATACCCTGCCGCAAGCTTCTCCGCCTCAATCCGCAGCGCCCCTCCGTGCACATCCGAGGCAAGCCGCACAAGCTCCTCCGGCTCCGCACCCTCCTTCACGGCGCGCAGCGCATCAGCATAATTATCTATATAATCCTCCGCGCCCTTCCTTCTGTCCAGCCCCTTCGCATCCGCCTCCATGCGCGCAAGCGAGTATGCGAGCGCGGCCACTTCCACATTCCCTTCACGGAGCGCGTCCATCGCCTTCCCCGCGAGCCATTTTGCGCTCCCCTCCTCCGAAGCTCTCCCAGGCCCGCTTTCCATGAGCACCGTGCATTCCGCTATTATGCCGGAAATCCTTCCCCAATCCTCCTTCAAATTCGCCTCAAAGCCCGCAAGCCCCGCAGCGGCGGCCTCGTGCTCCACGCCTTCACGCGCATCCGCAACTGCGCCCGCGAAATCCGAGAGTGTGGAAAGGTAATAATCGCCAACCGAGCTGAGAAGGAAATCCCTGTTGCGGAGGAACGCGTCCGCGGCGTCCAAAAGAATCCTTGCGCGCATCGCGTCCCCCTGCATGAAGAACGAGGCGGCGGAATCCATCGCGTCCGCAATCGCAGGCGGCGCGCCTGAGGCGAAAAGCCCCCTTGCGCGGGACACAACCTCTGCGAGCTGCTCAAGGTGCATCTGCGCATTGTCAAAAGCGGCCTGCGCCCCGGAGGAATCCCCGCCCGCGAGCATCCTCTCCGCGTTTTCCAGTTCCCCAAGAATCTGCTGCGCGGGCTGGCCGAACCTTCCCTCCACGCCCCCTACCTGCGCCTGCGCGAATTCTTCCAGCGCGCCGCGCATCCTTTCCATATATTCCCCGAGCCGCGAGCCCGCCTGCTCCGGAGAGAGCCCTAATGTCCGGTCTATTTCCCCCGCGACGAGCAGCGCGGAGCGCAATGTTTCCTCCGCGCTCTCCAGCTGCCCCAGCACCTGCGGGGATACGGGCGCGTGCTGCTCTGCGCCCTGCCTCAGGAATTCGTTTGCCGCCTCCTCCGCACGCTGGGCCTCAGGAACCTCTTCCCTCCCCCGCTGTGCTGGCCTTGCCATGTTTCCATTCCCCTATGCCGACGCGTGGCAGATGTCGCTGAACTCCCGGAGGAGAGCTATCCTCGCCAACATGTCACGCTTCCTTCCCGCGGATTTCAGCATCTTCCTCTCCCACTTGGTTATTTCTCCGTAGAAATGCACGAGCCGCCCCACCCTGAGCCCTATGTCCTGCGGCTTCTGCGGGGACGCCTCCCACAATGCGATTGCGTTCTCTATCGCGGAGACCGCCTTGTTCGCCCGGTCCAGCGCGGATTTTTCCAGGCGGCTTATGTCGGATGGAGAATAAGAAGGCGCACCGCTTCCTGCCCCACCAGCAATTTTTCCCGCCATAGCATCCCCGTTCCAAATACCTTCATTCCTCCACCTTTTTATTTGCTTTCTTCTATGTGTGGAGCTGTTCCGCAAAGGATTGCCGGGAACCGGGTGCCGGTTGCCGGATGCGGAAAACTGGAAGAGGCGTTTGAATGTTGCATCTGAAAGAGAATTGCGCGCTGTGCAGGAAGGACCTGTCCGACTGCGCCGTGAAGAGGAGGACCGGGCTGGATGGAGTGGCTTACTCATTCTGCGAGCGCTGCGCGGGCAATGCCGAAGAAGTGGCGAGGAAGCTCGGGACGAAGGATTAGGCACGCATTGCACGCCCTTTTTATTCCCTCTTGCATATCATACATAACAGGTGGCGTTATGTTTGAAGGGCAGGAAAAATGCGCATTGTGCGATGCCGGAATCGTGCATAGCGAGGCCTCCAAGCGTACCGACGTGGACGGGATGACGCATGCGTTCTGCGCGCAGTGCGTGCAGAAAAAGGAGGAAGTGGCGCGCTGGCTCAAGCTGAGGCACTAACTCATTTTTATTTGTTTTGCCACATATAATATTACAGGTGACCTACCATGAAATCCAGACATATTTCAGCCGCAGCCGTGGCGGAAATGCTCGGCGGATGCCCCAAGCCGAAATACGGCTTTGCCGAGGCGATACGCCGCACCAGGGAATGGGGCATGGCCATGGCATATGCGGAAATATGCGACTTAGCCAACGCTGGCGTAAAATACGCGGAGGCCGGGAGGCAGACCGCGGCGTTGAGGATGGCAAGAATACTTCTCACGGCGCCGGAGGATGCCAAGGGCGCGGAAGGGGAAAGCAACATCCTGAAGGCGGCCCGCGTCATAATCGCATTGTACAAGGCGACCGGTGAGCCGGGATGGGCGTTGTGCGCGAAGCGCATCGCAAATATGGCGCAGGGGGCCGGAAAGATTGAGGACGCCGCGCAAATTCTTGAGGAGGCGGGTTTTGAGTCCGATGCTGCGATTGCGAGGAGCGAGCTGCGGCTCTCCCAATGGGCTGACCAGGTGGACGCCGGGGAAAAGAAGAAATAGGTGCGGATTAAACGTAGATTGGGAACACGTAAATGGAAAGCCCCAATATTATATGTATAATAGCCAGCGCAAGCCCGATGAATGCGAGCTTGTGGTGCACATCAACCGGGAATTTATATTTGGTGTGGAAAGTGAGTGTCATCACCGTCCCCGCGGCAAAAATGAAAAGCCCGGCGAGGATGCCCGTCCAGAATACAATCGGGAACCCGAACGCCGGTACATAGCCTAGCGGAATTGCCATCTTCTCATTCCGTCACAATCACTGTCCCGTGCATGGACAGGTGTATGCTGCAGGAATACTCGTAGGTTCCCGGCCTCTCGGTGAAGGTGTGCCAGAAAGGCGCGCCGTCCTTCGCGAGGTAAGGCGAGTCTATCACGCCAATCATCCTGACCGCGTGCGGCACGTTGTCCTCGTTAACCCAGAAGACGGTGCTCCCCTGCTTCACGGTCACGGTTTCCGGCACGAACTGGAAATCCCTTATGTAAACGGTAACGTCGCCCTCGCTGGCGGGCGTCTCAACCCCTATGATTCCGCCTCCGCTGCCGCCTGTTCCGGTTTCCCCGCCGCCGGTTTCCCCGGAGCCGGTGCTTCCGCCTCCCGTTCCGCCGGTAGTTTCGCCGACATCAACGACCTGCCCTCCGCTGCCCCCGGTGCTTCCGCCTGCGCCGCCGCTTCCGCCAGTGGCGCCCCCGGTCCCAGGTGCCGCGGTTTCCGGCTGCTGTGCACAGCCGAACAGCAAAATTCCCAAAGCCAACAAAGCAATCAAGATTTTCATGTCATCCCCTCTTGCCAAATCAACCACATTCCTCTTTATAAATTTTATCTTTGTATTTTTGCACATGAAATATTCGGGCGTTTTCCTTGTTCTGATTGTTTTGGCCGGGCTTTCTTTCGCCGTTTCGCTGCAGTGCGATGCCGAGATATCGGCGTCCGGCACATACAGGCCGACGAGCGACCTGAACGGGAGCGTGGGCAGCAACTGCGTGAACATCTCCGTTTCCAACCTGCTGATTGACTGCAACGTCACCGGCACCCTTTACAACATCACCGGGAACGCTTCGCTCAACGCATTCTACATAAACAATACGGGGCTGCACAACATAACCATACAGAACTGCGGGATTTACAATTTCACTTATGGGATTGAAGGCATCACGAACGGCGTGGACGGGCTCACGGTGCAGAACAGCCTGTTCCACAACAGCAGCCTCTACGGCATCTACGTGGCAGGCGAGAATGCGTCCGTGACGGACAGCACTTTTGAAAGGAACTTCCAGGGGCTCGCCCTGGAGGGGAATTATGCGGAAGCCTCGGGCAACACCTTCACAAACAACACCTATGGACTGCTCATGTCCGAGAACAACCACAGCTCCGCAACATACAACGTTTTTAACTCAGATAACAGAACCTGCATCACGCTGGACACGCAGGACAACCTGGAGGTGCAGCACAACAACCTCACATCCTGCGGCACCTACGGCGTGGAGGGCTACGACCTGCTGAACACGGAGTTCAGCAACAACACCATCCTCCGGCCGTGGATGGGCGGCATATTCGTCAACGTAACCGCCTACGGGTGGAACAGTAATGTGGACCTGCTGGACAACACGGTCAACTGGAGCTTTAATTATTCCGATACCTACGCGACCGCAGCGGGCATCGCCCTTCACAACTCCACTGGCGGCGAGGTGCGGAACAACGTACTCGCGAACAACAACGGCACCGGCCTCTCCCTCACTAAGGTCAACAACACGGAGATAACGGGCAACGAGGTGAGGGACAACCAGTTCTCCACCAGCTCCCATGGGTACGGCGTAGCCATTCTCTATTGCAATGACATCCTTTTTGATAACAACCTCCTTGAGGGCAACGGCTACGACGCGAGCACAACAGGGTTCGGAGGCATGCTGCTCGCCGAGGTCACCAACGGCCTGTTCAGCATGAACAACATAAGCGACAACGTGAACCGCGCGGCGGGGACCGGTGTGCCGGTGGGCGTCGGGGCCGTGGACCTTGAGAACGTCACCTTTGACGGAAACATCATCAACAGCAACAACGGCACCGGCCTTTCCCTGGCCGTCAGCCTGCTCACAGACAGCATCGGGATAGTGGTCACGGACAACATGGTCGCCAACCAGACGGACGGCGTGTCGGTGATAAGCGCATATTCCCTGGTCCTGACCGGAAACGCCGTGGCGGACAATCTCGCATACGGCGCCAGGCTGGCATACAGCAACAGCTCAAACATACAGGGCAACTCCTTCTACGGCAACGGAAACGTAAGCGCGGCTGCCCTGTACCTCACTTCCAGTGCCTTCGGCAGGATTGACAACAACAGCTTTGACACCAACGAGAACGGCCTTCACATGGACACGACGAACCTGACGAACGTCACGGACAACGGCTTCACCACGAACGGCGTCGGGCTGCTGGATTACCAGTCCTCCGCCCTGTACATATACGGGAACATATTCAACGAGAGCACGAACCTGACCGCGGTGGGGCTGACCTCCGCCGATGCGGTTTTCAGCAACAACCGCGTCCATGACAACGCGGCAAGCGGCGTGCTGATATTTGACTCCGGCCCCGTGGGGATGGACAGCAATATCATCTACAACCACCTGAGCGCATATGCCGCCGTGGACCTCTACAACAGCTCGTCCGCAAGTGCCACCACCAACACCATGCACAACAACACGGTCGCCATCATAGTGGACTGGTCCAACGGCTTTACCGCGACCGGGAACAACCTGATAAACAACTCGCTGGGATTCTGGGTCATGACCTCTACGAACATGACGCTTGATTCCAACGTGCTTACGGACAACTCGGCCTGGCAGGTGTACCTCTACAATTCCACCGGGGGCAATATCACCGGAAACTCCCTGCACGCCGTTTCAATTGTGGGCGTCGGCATGTTCGTGGAAACTACGTCCAACTCCGACTTTTCGGGCAATACGGTCACCGGCACGCATCTCGTAGGTTACGCCATCGCGGACGAGAGCGCCAATAACACGGTAACCTCTGATACCGTTTCCGGTGCAATCATGGGATTCCTTATAGACAATTCAACCAACGCCACCCTGGTCGGCACCGTCTCTTACGGCAACCTTTTCGGCTACGAGTTTGACGACTATGGGAATGCCACGATTTCGGATGCAACCTCGTACGATAATTCCGTCTCGTGCCTGGACGTTTCCCCGGGCAACGTGTCATTGGACAACTTCCGGATGTGGGGCTGCGGCGCGTACATCACCTCGGATGAAAACTCGTCCATAAACGCCACGGACCTTTGGTTGGGATATGATAACTCCTACGGCCTCCTTTACGAAACCATCTACATAAACGTAACCACGGTCGCGGACACGGATAATCTTCTCCTGGACCGGGGGTTCGTGTCCATGAACATCAGCGACGCAAATGTTTCCGCGCTCAATGTCTCGGCAACCGCATATATCCGGCCGAAGAACAGCTGCTCGGCACTGCGTTATTACAACATGAGCGGCTTCCCGCAGACACAGGACGAGATAATAACCGGGGGTGACGTATTTACGCCGACTACGCAGGCCTGCACGGGCAACGTGGCTTCCTTCCGGGTGTACTCCTTCTCCGGATACACCGCGTCCGGGGCCATACCGTCCACCGGCGGAAGCAGCACGATGGACATGGCAGTAAGCGGCGACACGGCGGTCGGCGGGGACGTCACATTGACCGTGATGGCCGGCACCACCCCGTTGAGCGGCGCGAACGTGAAGGTGTTCTATTGGCTGAACGGCATCCTCCAGGTGGAGGACATCGGGAACACGAACTCCCAAGGTGAAGTGACTTTCACACCTGCCTTTGCCGGCTCGTACAAGGCAACCGCGACAAAAACCGGCTATAGCGAGGAGGAGGCAAGGTTCATAGTTTCCGCGGCGGCAACAGCCCCCGTGTGCATTTCCGATGCGGACTGCGCCGTGGGGAGGGTGTGCACGGCAGGAATATGCGTGATTGAAGTTGAGGAGGAACCCGAACCTGCTCCGGAAACCCCCACAGGGACCGGACAGCCCGCGGGAGGATGCACGGCTGATGCTGACTGCGCCTACAACGAGGCGTGCAGCGGAGGGAGCTGCGTAATCGTCCAGGCGGGCGCCTGCGGCGAGTACGTGAACCACGCATGGGTTGGCTTCAACTGCTGCGCGGACGGGGATTGCGGCGTGGGCTACGCATGCACGAACTATAACTGCGTGCAGCAGCCGAGGGAGACCGAAGTCCCTGCGGGGGCGGGAACAATAAGCATGCCATCGTCCACCACCGAGACGGCTGGCACGCCCTGGGCGCTTGTGGTGGTCGCGGTAATCCTTGGTGCCGCCGTCGTATGGTGGCTCTTCGTGAGGAAACCCTGAGCAGGGTTTCCCCCCTTATTTTTAATTTTTCTTTACTTTTGCAGTTTTACAACTAGAGCAATGGATTAGATCAGGGCACCGGACTGAAAACCGCAGCAGTCAGTGCTCCTTCCAGGCAGGCATCCGGATAAGGTATTCCCTTGCCTTCGCCTCTGCCTCGGTCTCCGGGGTCCCTTGGGAGATGAGCAGCTTCTTGCTGCCCCCCAGGACGAGCTCAAAGGGCTTGAGCGACCCCTTTTCGTCCGTGCAATGTACGCAATAAGGTATGCCCGGATTCCCGATTGCGTGGTCCTGCGGGTGCGGAATGGGCATCCCGCACGAGAAGCACCTGGCGCCATCAGCATCCGGCCTGGTGAATGAAATCAGGTGGCCGTCCGGGTCCGCGACCATGAAGTCCTTCGCGCCCCACGACCTGTCGGTGATGTCCTTGACTATTGCCACGCCCCTGCCCTTAAGTTCCGCATAATACGCATCCATGTCCTCGTATTGGGGGAATTCCACATAATGGACCGCGCCCACCCCGGGCTCGGTCTCCTTCGCGAACCTGAAATTCTCTATGAGCCCGTCCCTCATGTTCCCGAGGGGCTGCAGCATGAAGACCGCGCCGAACCTGCTGAAGTTCGCATATTTCGGGAATTCCTTGTTCGGCATCACCAGCTTTGCCGAGAAGCCGAGCATGTTCTCGTAGAATTCCACGGATTTCCTCATGTCCTTGACTCCAAGCATTACCGAGATTCCTGCCATTTCCTCACCCGCCCCTCTTTACTGCAATAATGTTATTAAGATTTGCTTTCCGTGCTGCAGGCGGATAAAAGCAGGATCCGGGCGGCTTTCAGTCCACGACGAGTATCCCCACGAACTCCGTGGTCCTGTATTCATACACTCCCGGCCGGTTGAACTTGTAGCTCCAGTTCATGCCCGGCCCGAGCTCCTGCTGGCCGAAGGTGCCCTCCATGCTAAGGATTTGCGAGGCCCCCGCCTGGTTGGTCCAGGTCACGGTGCTGCCTGAATTCACGACCATGAACGTCGGCACGAAGCCGAAGGACTTGATTTTAATCAGATAAACGGTCTCGTTTGAGCCCTGCGCGAACATCGCGGGGTTTGCGAACCCAAGCATCAGTATGACGATGAAGCTTGCAAGCAATGAATACCAGAACACCTTCTCGTTGGCCGCCATGCATACTAAAGGAAAGAAAAAGTATAAAAAGGGAGGAGCGGGGCCCTTCAGATATTCTGGAACCTGCTCTCCAGTTTCTTCAGCACCTTCGGGAGCGTGGTGTATTCCATGTCCTCGGGGCTGAGGCGGTGCGGTTCAAACGGCCCGTGCCTCCTCATGTAATCCGCAACCTTGAGCGCCTTCCGCCTCGCATGGTCGAATGCGATGTCCGCGAATGCATCAACCGGCCCTACCAGCTGCCCGTTGTTGAGCTGGAAGCCCAGAGCCACCACGCGCGGCGGGCCGTCAAACCTCGTACAGATGGCGTCCTTCATGCCCACGGGCATTATCGGCCCGTTGTGGGAGCCCCTCATCCATCCGGAAACCAGATGGGGGAACGCGAACGGCTCCACTATCTCGCCCACTGCCGGAAGCCCACTCTGCCCCCGCACTATCGCGACCGGGTCGTCCTTGCCCACGTATTCCCCGGCAATCTGGTGCAGCTTGTCCGTGCTCACGACCGCTGCTGCCTCTGTTTCCGGAACCTTGTTCCCCGGGCCGGGATAGACCCTCTTGATTACATACCTGCTTTTCGCGCCTATGAGCGCAAGCAGGCTATAGAGTTCCTCCGGGCTCTTCATCATCACTTTCTTGTGCCCAATCACGTCATAAACCTCAAACGTGAAGCCGCCCTGCATGTTCGGGTCAACCACCAATCCCGCAGTTGAGAAGGGGTCGCCGAACATCCTGAAAATGGGCAAATTGAACGCGCCCGGCTCGGTCTTGTCCATGAGGAAGCACATCACCGGCTCCGCGCCCCTCTCTACAAATTCCATCTCCGCGCTTCCTGGCCCCATGCCCTTCACGTTGCCCGAAAAGGCGTCGGAGAGCATGTCCTGCCCAGCGCCGTACAATTTGAGGGACTTCGCCTTCTTCGTCCCCTCCATAAAGACGTCCCACGCGAGCGAGTGCACTTCCTTGTTATCTACCCCCTTGTCGCTCGTCATGATGAGGTCAAGGTCGTCGCCGCAGTTCGCCACATAATAATCTATTATCTTCCCGTTCTTCTTCGCCTTGCCCAGCATCTCGCGCGCTATGTCCATTATCGCCGGGTGGCACAGTTGGTGCCCGCAATAGCTCCCCACATCCGCCTTTATGATGCTCAGTGTCGTCTTCATAACTTCCAACCCCTATTTCGCTTACGCCTCCTTGTTCTCGCGGCTCTCGCCGCCCTCCGCCGGAACGCTCAGCACCTGCTCGCTCCTGCTCTTGTCCCTATAGACCGTCACTCCCTTGCACCCGAGCTTCCACGCAAGCATGTATGCGTTCTCCACGTCCTCCACGGACGCGGTAGAGGGCATGTTGATGGTCTTGCTGACCGCCAGGTCGGTCCATTTCTGGAACGCGGCCTGCATCTTTATGTGCCCCTCCGTGGATATATCATATGAGATAACAAATATATCCTTAATGTCCTGCGGGATTTCCTCTATTTCCTTCAGGCTGCCCCTGGTGATTATCTTTTTCATTATCTCCGCGCTGTACAATCCCCTGACTTTCAGCACCTGCTCGAACACGTCGTCCGAATAGAAAAGCTTGGTCCCGTCCATCACGTTCTTTATGTACGCAAGCGCGAACGCGGGCTCTATGCCGCTGGAGGTCTCCGCAATCATGGAGATTGTCCCCGTCGGCGCGATGGACGTGACCGTGGCGTTCCTCATCGCGTCGTACTCCTTCGCCCACGTGCTGTTAGCGAACTCGGGGAACGAGCCCCTCGCCCTGCCCAGCTCGTGGCTCATCTTGCGCGCCTCGGTGGTTATGAATTTCATTATCTCTTCGCCCGCCTCAAGCCCCTTTGGACTGTCGTATTTCAGCCCTATCTTGAAGAGCATCCTGGAGAAGCCCATCACTCCGAGCCCCACCCTCCTGTGCCTTAAGCTCATCTCCCTTATCTGCGGCAATGGGTAGTTGTTCAATTCCACGACGTTGTCCAGGAACTGCAGCGCAAGGCGCACCACGTGCCTGAGCCTGTCCCAATTAACCTTCTTCTTCCAGTCTCCCTTGCTCCAATCCAATTCCACAAATTTGGAAAGGTTTATGCTGCCAAGGTTGCACGCTTCAAAGTCGGGCATCGGGACCTCGCCGCATGGGTTCGTAGCGTTTATTATGTATTTCGGGGTGGGGTTCGCCCTGTTTATCGTGTCCATGAAAAGGACTCCGGGCTCCGCGGACTTCCATGCGCTGTATGCGATGAGCTTGAACAGCCCCTTGGCGTTTATCCTGCGTGCCGGCTCCTTCGTGCGCGGGTTCACGAGCGCATATTCCTCGTCGTGCTCCACCGCCTTCATGAACGCGTCGTCCACGCCCACGCTGATGTTGAAGTTCTCCAGCACCCCCGGCGTCTGCTTCACGCTGATGAAGTCCTCTATATCCGGGTGCCACACGTGCAGCACGCCCATGTTCGCGCCCCTCCTTTTGCCGCCCTGCTTAATCACATTCGTCGCATGGTCAAACACGGTCATGAAGGAAATCGGGCCGGAGGCGACTCCCGCCGTGGATTTGACGAAATCCCCTTTAGGGCGCAGGTGCGAGAAGCAGAATCCCGTCCCCCCGCCGCTCTGGTGTATGAGCGCCGAGTATTTGATTGAATCAAATATGTCTTCCAGCGAATCCCCAATCCCAAGGATGAAGCATGCGGATAGCTGCCCTATGTTCGTACCCGCGTTCATGAGCGTCGGGGAGTTGGGCAGGAACTCAAAGTTTGTCATTATCTCGTAGAATGCATTCTCATAAAATTTTACCGTTTCGTCGTCGCCGTCAAACCTCGCCTCCCCGGAGGCGATATACCTGGCCACCCTCCTGAACAGCTGGCTCGGCGTCTCCTTCACGCTGCCCAGCTCGTCCTTTATGAGGTACCTCCTCTGCAGCACCTGGATGGAGTTCATGGAGAGCTTGAGGTCGTCCTGCACGCCCAGGATTTTTTTCATGTCGCGCTGGAGCGCCTTCCTCTGCCTGTAAAGTATGTATGCCTTCGCGGTCGCGGCATGCCCCTCTTCTATGAGCACCTTCTCCACTATGTCCTGCACGTCTTCCACGGAAGGTATTTTTCCGTCAAATTTCTTCTCTATCTCCTTCACGACTTTTTTGGCGATTGCGGAGGCCTTCTCCTTGTCCTTGCCGCCCACGGAAACCGCGGACTTCCAGATCGCACCCTCAACCTTGTTCGCATCAAAAGGAACAACCGACCCATCCCTCTTCCTTACCTTCTCGACCATCAGAACACCCACCCAAAATCAAAAGCGTTCTTCTTTAAACGAAAACACTTTTAAATGAAATTAGCCGCTCTCGTGCCTTTTGCCGCTTTCCGAACGCGGGCGCGCGTTCCCTTTTAATTCCTTTTTGCGGAAATAGGCGCATGAGGCCCGTGAAGAGGTACGCGGCATGCTGCCCGGAATGCGGGCATTCCGTCAGCGCGGGCAACAGGCCGGACCCGCTCCGCAATTTCCCTTATCTCAGGAACACGCACGAGATGTTCGCAGGGAAGCTCGTGTGCCCCAATTGCTCCGGCGTGAATGTTCTGAAAAGCAGGCGCCTCTGATTATTCACTGCGCCACGAACGCTCCCACAACCCTCAATTTCTGGTTGCTCGGGTCAAGCACAATTATCCTGTCATGGCTCCGGAAAGAGAGCGGAGTATCGCATTTCAATTCCGCGTCCGAAACCCTGCACTCAAGGAATTGGAAATTAAGGCACGCGTGCACTTTCCTGTTGAGGTCGTCCTTGAAGAACGGGCTCTTCTCAAACCGCCCTATGACCGAGGCATCCACCTTGTTCTCCGCGCGGAAGCTCATGAGCTGCCCCCTTTCTATTTCATCCCCCTTGTAGGAAATGCCGAAGCGCGAGCCCTCCCCGCACTCCTCCGCATCCTTATCATTGAGCTGGATGCTCTTCACTTCCACATTCTTCTTTCCGGGGAAGAATAGAAGCTTATCATGCTTCTTCATTCCGCCCTCCTTGACCAGTCCGAGGGCGACGCTTCCCACGCTCTTCACCGTGAAGGCCTTGTCCACGAGCGCGAACAGCTCGCTCTCGCCGCTCGCCTCCACATCCGCATTCAATATCTTTTCCCTTGCCTCCTCAAAAGTCGCGAACTTCTCATACTTTTCCAGCACCGTCCCCTTCACAGGCAGCGGAACTGAGCTAATCAAAACCCCGCGCTCCTTCTTCGCAGCCTCCAGCGCGACAATTATCTCCCCCACGAACTGGTTCAGCGCATCCACGGCAAGCACGACCAGGTCCGCCGCATATATACTATACACAAGGGGCTGCACCTTCGCAGGATAAAGCGTGGGCTCTATTATCGTCTTTATCTTCCCCCCGTAATTTATGGAATAGAAGCTGATGTCGTCCTGCCCTGTTTCTTTTCCGAGCGCCTTGCAAATCTCCTTCCTCTTCTCCGCACTGTCGGATATCACGGTGATGAACATTTTGATTCCCCCTAACGTCCTCATCTTATAGAGAACCTTTAATAAGGTTATTTCGGAACCTTGGGCGTATGGTGGGTTTCCGTTGCGGAAGGGCAGGTGCATCCTTATCCATAGCTGTGCTCCTCCTCTTTTCGTCCCTCCTGCCTCATGCGATGGCCGTGCCGGCAATACATTTCGTAAACCAGACTCCAACCGACATAGACACGTTTAACGTGTTCAACGCCCCCCTAAACATAACCTACAATATTACCGACCCCCTGGGCATAAATCCATCCTCAGTCGGGCTAAATTACAAGACGAACTCCTCAACCTTGGATACTTCCATATATGTGAATGGGACTCCGCGCTCGGGATGGACCATAAACGGGGACGCCAACATAAGCAACTCCTCCGAGATCTGGCAGTTCCTGCTGCAGAACGACGAGGTCTATCCGGCAACTTACAATTTTGACGAGGACAACATGACCAATACGCCCAAGTCCGTCTACGATTTGGACGAGGGGGACGAATATGTGAAGGTGCAACTCCTGAATGTTTCAAATGCCAAGAACTATTCCTTCTTTGAGATTTATGCGGACAACCAGACCACGGCAAGCAACACGTTGAGGGTGTATTACTGCAACTCGTCCTACGCCACGGGCAACCCCGCGACGAACAACAATTGCGTCCTGATATACGACCTCGCGAGGACCGAGCCGTTCAACCACACGCACAGCGCATACAGCAAGCACCATGTCATCCCGTTCACGATAAATACGACATCCGGCAATGTCGGGGGCGCTGGCGGCGCGAAGGTGACGCCCATATCCTACTTCCTGCTGAGGGGGCGGCTTGGGGTGAATTCGTGGAACGTCTATTATATCACAAACGTATCGCGCAATGATGCAATACAATTCACCACGAACGGGGGCGTGGCATGGAGCAACCTTTCCGGAACCGTGGATGCGCACCTCCACCAGTACGACGGCTCGGAAACGTTCCGCTATTATGCGTGCGCAAACAGCTCCGGGGACGGGAGCGGGAACTGCTCCGCGGAACGCTACGACCTCATAGAGCTTGCCGGCCTGCTCCCCGACCCTCCGATGGTTTATTCCCCCGCCGAGGACGCCGCTTATAACTCCAGCATATCCATAAATTACACAGCCGCCGTCTCGCCCAACGGCTACGAAATAAGCTTCTACAACATTTCGCTATACAATTCGGACGATACGTTCAACAGCACGATAATCGCGAACAACTCCGCCAACCTCAGCTACCTGTGGGACCCCGTCGGCGTTGCGGATGGCGAATACATGATAGCGGTGGAGGCGTGCGATGTCCTCGGCCAGTGCTCCACCGGCTTAAGCGGGCTGTTCAACTTGGACACCATCCTTCCGTCAATAAGCATTCAGGCCCCGCTAAGTATAGTCTACCGTTCCATCCCAATAGGCCTCAATTATACTGTTTCCGAAGTTAATCTGGATTCATGCTGGTACGAGCTGGACGGCTCCGCTGCCGTCCCACTCCCAGGCTGCCTGAATTCAAGCGTAAGCCCCGGGAACGGAGTGCATTTCCTTGAGCTGTTCGCAAACGACACCGCGGGCAACGTGAATTCCTCAAACGTAACCTTCACGGCCAGCGCGCCTTCATCTGCCCCCCCTTCCCCCGGTGATGAGGATATGGACGTGGGATGGGAAAGGGCGTGCCCGGGCAATTTAATCATAATATCCGCATCAGACGGAGGCGAGCCGCTTGAGGGGGTGGATGTGCGCATCGTCCTCAGGGAGCCGAACGCAGGGCAAATAGGCGAGGGAACCACGGATGCAGATGGCTCCATCACCTTCAACGCCTCCATTAATGGAACATACAACGCATACTTTGAGCTTTCCGGCTACACTTATGATAATCCACTGGCCTTCGCATACACCACCTGCCCGCAGGAGGAAACCGCAACGCTTGCGTGCAAAACAAATGCGGACTGTGCCCTTTCCGAATACTGCGGGATGGGCGTGTGCGCCCCGGTGGAATGCGCCTGCGGCATCGTCTCCAACCACGAGTGCGACGCGTATGAATGCTGCTCTGATTCCGAATGTTCCGCGGGCTTCGCATGCGCCGGGAACGAATGCGTGGAAACGCCCGGGCAGGCACCCATCATCCAGCCGCCCGTTTCCGGAGCCGAACCCGGCAGCCAGCAGCCATCCGGTGGTTCCCAGCCCCCGGTTTCCGGCACGCAGCCAGAATGCACCATTAATGCGGACTGCGCGCCCGGCTTTGGATGTGAGGGCGGCTCGTGCATCTCAATCCAGGGAACTCCAGCCGCAGGCACGGACGGGACACCCCTTCCAGGCGTGGTTGGGGAAAGGCAGCCATCCGCGTCCGGAGAACTGCCGCTGCCATGGTGGGTGATTCCCGAGGCCATGGCGTTCGGGGCGCTTACGTTCGCCGCGGGCGCCTATTCCATGCACTGGTGGATTAACAGGAAAAAATGAGAGGCACAAAATGCAACAGGTAAAAGTGAGGATTTTCCAGCCGTCCGTGATACAGAACCGGCTCAAGCTCATTGGCGCCAAATTCCTCGGCACATGGGAGGAAAAGGACACCTATTTCCTTCAGCCGGCGAACTGCTTCCTGAAGATAAAGCGCACAAGGGGAGCCTCCTTCCTCATAAAATTGTGCAGGGAGGGGCAGGGATTTGGGCTGAAGAAGCAGGTGAAGGCGCTCAAGAATGCGGAAAAGAGGGAAAAGGAGCTCTCGGAAAAGTTCGGGGTGGTGCAGGTGCTTGAGAAAAGGGTGCGCTCCTACCAATATGGGGATTCCAAAGTAAGCATACACTCCCTTCCGGTCCTCGGCGACTTCCTCATTATAGAAGGAAGTTTTCTGGAGACGAAGGCGCTCCTGAAAAAGCTGGGGATAGAGAAGCCGGAGTTCGTTTCCCTCGCATTCTCCGAAATGCTTTGAATGGCATCTGCCCCTGCCGCCCCTCTAAAGATTTATTAACCAGCAGCGCGCTAACCTACATACGTGATGACAAGAGGTATTTCTCCCTAAAACGCGGGGGAGGCGTCCCCCTCATTTTAAGGGTTCATTCTGATCCCCCTCCACTTCGCTTTGCAACCCTTGGCCCGCACTCCTTACGCAACGTTTTATGATAAGTTTATTAATCGCCGCAGCGTACTATTCTCACGTGATGATAAGAGGTATTTCCGAGCCTTCGGGCGATGACGAGAAGAGGGTCGTCTGATATTATTATATATCCCTCCACCGATGCTCAACCATGGTAGAACAGCTCGTGACCGTGGGACTGGGCTTCATAGTGCTCGCCTGGATAATCCAGGCATACTCCGCATTCGTTTCAAAGAAGGGGAAGCCCAACGGCTTCCACATCGGTTTTATCTCCCTTTACGCGCTGGGCGCATTGATTCTGGGCTTTGATGCGTACCTCTCCAATTCCGTGTTTCCCGCGGCCGCGAACATGCTCTCCGCGCTCTTCGCTGCGGCGGCCTACTTCGTGGCAAAGTCTAAGTAAGTGGCTAAACATGTATATTTATAAACCCTAACGCAGTAATAAGAATGCAACCCTGCAAATAAAATTGGAGGGTTTGCCGAGCATTACCTCCAAATGCTTGTCGCTGAAAGGCTTTTTCGCCTAAATCGGAAGGGCCTTTCGGCATCTATTCATCTTATTATCCGTAAATTATTATGTTCGCCCAGATTTTCCCCTGCGAATAGCCCGCGGCGGTCTCCACCACAAAAATCCTGTACTGGTGGTCCTCGGGGGAAACCCAATAATAGCTGTCCCCGGGGCATATCTGCGCCTGGTCGTACTCCGTTATGTTCTCCCCTTCTATGCCCACAATCCGCACAAGGGCGCAGTATTCGTTGCCCTGAGGCGCCAAATCCTCAAGCAAGAGGGTATAATCACCAAATCTTATGCCTGAATAATCCTTTTCCGTGGCATTCTGCCCGTCCTCATTCACAATATCCACACTTTCAGTGGTAAGGTTCCACTGCCCCATCTCCAGGGCGGAGTCATTTATCTCCTCCTCCGGAGGGGCTGCGGGCTCGGCGGTTCCCCCACCATTCCCGGTTTCCGGCTCCCCACCTGTTTCGGGTTCCCCGCTTACGGTTCCAGGCGTGCTGCCTGTGCTTCCCGGAAGGCCCACCTGCCCTCCGTCCCCCCGCTGTGCGCACCCCGCAAAAATCAATAGCGCAAATGAAATCAAGATTATTGCATTTTTCATGCCTTCGCTTCCGGCACCAATCTATTTTAACCTTCCCTCCCCATCCATCCACGTGAAGAACCTGGAAATCAATGTGACCGAAGAGACCCCGCTGCAAGCGGGTGTGGTGTGTCTCATTCGGTCACAACTTTCAAAATTGGGCTGTTGCAAGCAGGTGGGGCATCATGTCCAATTTTGAAATCGCCCGCATCCTTTACGAGATTGCGGACATGCTGGAGCTGCAGGAGGTGCAGTTCAAGCCCCGTGCGTACAGGCGCGCCGCACGCTCGGTTGAGGAATTATCCGAGGGAATAGAGGAGATTTACAAGAAGGGCGGGCTGGATGCGCTCCGCGAAATCCCAGGAGTTGGCGAACACATCTCCACTAAGATTGAGGAGCTCATAAAGACCGGGAAATTGCAATATTATGAAAAGCTCAAGAAGGAATTCCCCATCGACCTGGAGGCGCTGGGAAAGGTGGAAGGGCTCGGCCCCAAGAAAGCAATGAAATTATACAAGGAGCTTGGAGTCCGCAATTTAGAGGACTTGGAGAAGGCGGCGAAAGAGCATAAGATACGGGGCATTGAAGGCTTCGGTGCGAAGAGCGAGGAAAAAATAATTTCCGGGCTTGGGCTCGCAAAGGCGAGCGGGGAGAGGATGCTCCTTGCGCGTGCGGTGCCCATCGTTGACGAACTGACAGCAAAATTGCGCACCCTGAAGGAGCTCCGCAGATTGGAGGTGGTCGGCTCCTTCCGCAGGAGGAAGGAAACCGTCGGAGACGTGGACCTCCTTGCCGTCTCCACTTATCCGGAAAAGATAATGGATTTCTTCACCTCAATGTACAAGGACTCATCCATTATCTCAAAAGGGCAGAAGAAATCCTCCATACGGCTCTCTTCCGGCCTGCAGGTGGACCTGCGCGTATTTTCCGAAGAGGAGTTCGGCTCAGCAATGATGTATTTCACGGGTTCAAAAGACCATAATGTGGAGCTGCGCAAGATTGCGATTTCCAGGAAGATGAAGTTGAGTGAATATGGATTATTTTCCGGCAACAGGATTGCGGCTTCAAAGACCGAGGCCGACATCTACAAGAAATTGGGGATGGATTACATCCCTCCTGAACTCCGCGAGAACATGGGCGAAATAAACGCGGCGCAGGAAGGAAAGCTTCCCCACCTCGTTGAGCCCGGAGATGTGCGCGGCGACCTGCACTGCCATTCGGAATGGAGCGGCGACGGCTCCGGCTCTTTGGAGGTGCTTGCGAAATCCGCAAAATCCCTTGGCTATGAGTATTTGCTAATTTCCGACCATGGGGGGCCAGAAGTCCGCATCGTGAATGGACTGGACGAAAAAAGGCTGCGCAAGCAGATGGCGGAAATAGACAAATTGAACAAGAAATTAGAAGGCATAACCCTCTTGAAAGGCGTGGAAACCAACATTCTCAAGAATGGGAAAATAGACCTTCCAAATTCCATCCTCAAGGACCTGGACATGGTGCTCGCATCCGTGCATTCCAACTTTTCCCAGCCCTCCGCAATGATGACTAAGCGCATAATTTCCGCGATGGAGAACGAGCACGTGGACATAATCCCCCATCCAACCGGGCGGCTGATCAGCTCCCGCCAGCCCGTCGCGATGGATTTCGGGGAAGTGGTGGATGCCGCGAAAAGGACGGGCACCTTCCTTGAGATAAACTGCCAGCCGGAAAGGATAGACCTGGATTTCCTGCATCTCATTTCCGCAAAAGGAAAGGCAAGATTCACCTTGGGGACGGATTCCCACGCACCCTCCCAGCTCCGCTACATGGAATTCGGGGTATCCAACGCGAGGAAGGGCTGGTGCGGAAAGAAGGACATCCTAAATTGCCTATCCCTTAAGGGTTTGAGGAAAATTTTTGAATTTTAATGAGGTGCGCCTTCACTTTTCCCTTATGATTATCAGTTTCATCCCTTCCTCAAGCAAGGCATCGGCGCCGGGCACGCGGAACTTGCCCTCGTGGAATATCGCGACAATGTTGTATTTTTGGTGCCTGTTCACGTCAGCAACCATCTTCCCGGCCATCCCCCCGTCCACCCCCTTCTCGGCAAGCTCCACGTTGCTTTCAATCGGGTTGAGCAGCTTGAATATCGTGGGGCTGGAAACCCTGTTCGCAAGGTCGCGCGCAAGCGTGAATTCCGAAATCACCGTCTCCACCCCGAGCCTCTGCAGGAGCAGGGAGTGCTTTGCCTCGCTCACCCTGGAGATGACATTCCTCGCGCCGGCCTGCTTGGAATAGACCGCGGCCAGGAAGTTGGTCTCCTCGTTCCCGGTCACCGCGAACACGTGGTCCATGGTGCCGACCTTGATATCGTCCAGCAGTTCGGGCGTGGTCGCGTCCCCGTTTATCACGGTCGCGTTGCTCTCCGCCGCAATCTCCTCGCAGATGTCCTTGTTCTCCTCCACCACCGTTATTGCGTGCCTTTGCCTCTCAAGAATGTTTAGCAAAGCCCTGCCTACCCTTCCTGCGCCGAATATCACAGCCTTCATGAGTTCACCTTTTCACCAGCCCGACCACGTACCTCGCCAGCGCGAGGCTCGGGAATATCTCTATCCTTCCAAGATACATCAGCAATATTAAAAATGCCTTGTGGGCGGCCGGAATCACGGATATTGTAAATGTGGAAAGCCCCACATTGCCCATTGAGGATGCGGTTATGAAGAGGGAATCCACCATCCCGTCCCCGGCGGCTATGAACACCCCGGCACCGAAGAGCAGCAATGCCATGTATGCGAATATGAACACCGCGCTCTCAATGACCGCCTCGGTCCCGACCGCAACCCCGTTCGCCTTCACCGCCTGCACCGCGCCCGCGGGGAGGAAGGCCTGCCGTATCCTGTGCGAAACGGATTTACCGACCACCAGTATCCTCCACAGCTTGACCGCACCCGTGGTGCTCCCGTACATCCCCCCGCAAATCATGAGAAGTATTATCATGTATTTGGAAAACTCGTGCATCACCGCGACGTCGCCTATCGCAAACCCTCCGCACGCTATCGCCGACACGCTGTTGAGGATGCTGTTGTATATGTCCTCCTGCCCCACATAGGCAATCAGCGCAATCGCAACGGCCGTGAGCAGCACGTACAGGATGAGCTCCTCATCCTTCAGCGCAGAGAATATGCGCCCCCGGCTCACCCGGTCAAAAAACACGAAGCTGGTGGCCCCCGCAAACATGAGCCCGGCCAGCGCGAACTTCTGCGCATCCGTGAAATCGTAATGGGAGAAGGGGAAGAATCCGCCGTTGCTTATCCCGGACATCATCAGGTTCATGGAATTGAACGGGCCCATCCCGAGTGCGTAGAGGAGCGCCAGCCCTAGGATGCTGAGCACCAGGTAAATCTTCCAGTATGTGCGCACGGTCTTGGATATGCTAGCGCCCAGCGTCTCCCTCCCCTCGGCTTTGAGCAGCGTCCTCGCCTCCCTCCCCCTCAGCACCGCCAGCATCAGGATTATTATCCCCAATCCGCCCACCCACTGGGTTATGGAGCGGAACAGGAGAAGGCTCTGCGGGAGATTTTCCGGCTCGTCCACCACGCTCAGCCCCGTGGATGTCCATCCGCTCATGCTCTCAAAGAACGCATCCACGGGCGCCAGCCCCGCATGCATGTAGGGAATCGCCCCTATCGCGGGAATCACTATCCACGCAAGGGACGTGAGCGCAAGCGCCTCGCCCAGCGTGAGCTCATCCAGCTTCTTTCCCATTTCCTCCAGCATCACTCCGGCGCCCCAGGCCGTTTCGCCCCTCCTGAGTATCCAATGGGAAATCCCCTTGAAGAGCCCGGTTATGGAGCGGAAGCCGCCCGCAACCAGCTGCGGGATTTCCGGAAGCATCATTATGAGCGCGGTGAGGAAGAGCACCTGCCATATCCCTTCCCCCAGATAATACCCATAACTTGCAGGTATCAGCAAGGGTATCCCTGCATAGAACAGCACACCCCTCAGCCTTCCAAGCAGCCCCATCGCTTCCCTTCCGCCCGCCTTCTTTTTTATCTTATCGTTCGTATTGCTTCCGTGGTTCCATGCAAAAGAATGTAGGCACGGTTGACAGGGCAATAAGGTTTGTGCTAGGGCTCGCGCTCCTTTACTATTCATTCACCGCGCTCACCCCGCCCCTCATTTATCTAGGGATAATAGTGGCCGCAATCCTGCTCTTTACCGGGTTGATGGGCACCTGCACGCTCTATTCCCTTCTGGGCATGAACACGCTCGGGAAGAAACAATGAGGTTATTAAATCCGCATGGAAATAGATGCGCGTGAGAACATGAAAGCTGCAATCTTTGCGTTCTGCCTGGCGTCTTTCCTGGTGCTTGCGGGATGTGCGTCCCAGCCCATGGGCTTTGACCGTGCGTACGAGCTGGCGCTCAACAGCGAATGCACCCAGAGTGCGAACCTCACGAATGATTACGGATACAACCAGGAGGACGGGGTATGGTGGATACGCCTCAAGGGCCACTGCAACGGCGTCTGCGTCATAAAGCAGAACGGCAGCGTGGAGGCGCAGTGGATGTGCCTTGGCGCAGAGGTCTGAACAATAGATAAACAACCCGTTTAATCCTTCTTCTCCACCTGCTTGTAGAGGTTTATCTTTCCCACTTCCTTGCCGCACTTCCCGCAGGTGACGCGCAGGAACCCCTGCCCCTTCTCCAGCTCCCCGCCCTTCGCCTTAAGGCTGTATTCCTCGGCGCCGGTCCCTCCGGCAATGACAATTTCATTCCCGCACTTGCATTTCATCCTGCCTTCCATTAGACCATCCTCATTTCTTTGTTACTTTCTCCTCCTTCAGCACCGCCTTCGCAATCATGAACACCACGATCGCGATGATGATGAAGTTTATGAGCGCACCGAGGAACGCACCCCAGCTTATTACAATGGCGCCCAGCGAGAACGTCGCCGCCTGCCACGCGCCTCCCGGGATGAAGAAGGTCAGCACCGGCATTATCACGTTGTTCACCAGCGACTTGACCAAATCGGTGATTGCCGCGCCCATGATGAAGGCGATTGCAAGCCCGATTACCTTATACTCTGTCAGAAAGTCCTTGAATTCATGGACGAATCCCAATCAATCACCGGAAAGTGATTGGAAGCATCGCTATTAAAGGATTATCAATTACACTAGTCTTTCAGTGATGTTATGTCTATAGTGGAATATGGGGAATACAAGGGGAACAGGCTGATTATCCTTAAAAGGACCGATGAGGACAAGTATCCGTTCAGCTTCGGGAAGGGCAAGGCGCGCCTCATAGTGGAGAACTTTGACGCCATAAAGAAATTCGCAGAGGAAGAGGAAGGTTCTTCGGAATGATGGTCCGCGCGAGCCACATCCTCGTTTCCAACGAGCGCGAGGCAAACCGCATCATTGAGGAGATAAAGAAGGGCAAGGATTTCTCCGAGATGGCGAAGAGGTATTCCTCATGCCCGAGCGGCAAGAACGGCGGGGACCTGGGCTTCTTCGGCAAGGGGCAGATGGTCAAGGAGTTTGAGGACGCCGCCTTCTCCCTCAAGGACGGGGAGCTCTCCAAGCCCGTGAAGACGCAGTTCGGCTGGCACATCATCAAGGCCACCGGCCGCAAGTGATTCATTTTATATTTGCCTTTTATTCTTATAGGAATAATGCTTTCAGAAACCTATTTATACCCGGAATTGGTAGCATTTCCGTGATTTAGATGTCCAGCAAGAATTATTTGTTCACATCGGAGTCGGTTACCGAGGGGCACCCGGACAAGATGTGCGACCAGGTCTCGGACGCGGTCCTTGATGAGCTGCTTAAGCAGGACAGGAAGTCCCGCGTCGCGGTGGAGACCGCTGCCACGGCCGGCCTCATGATTGTGATGGGCGAAATAACCACCGCTGGATACGTGGAATTCCAGAAGGTGGTGCGGGACACGATAAAGGACATCGGCTACACAAAGCCCGAATACCTTTTTGACTACCGAACGTGCGGCGTCCTCGCCTCCATAACATCCCAGTCCCCGGACATCGCCCAGGGCGTAAATGCGAGCGCAGGGCACGAGCAGGGCGCGGGGGACCAGGGCATAATGTTCGGATATGCGAACAGGGAAACGCCGGAGCTGATGCCCCTTCCTATAATGTTATCGCATAAGTTGGCACGCAGATTGGCGGAAGTGCGCAAGGATGGCACTATTCCTTATTTGCGCCCGGACGGGAAGACGCAGGTCACAATAGAGTATAAGGACCACAAGCCCTCCCGCGCCCATACTGTTGTCGTCGCCACCCAGCACGACGAAAACGTTACGCTGGACAAGATAAAGAAAGACGTGGTTGAGCACGTGGTCAAGCCCGTTTGCGGAGATTATTTTGATGCGAACACCGTGGTGCACGTGAACGGCACCGGGAAATTCGTCCTTGGGGGCCCGACTGCGGACACCGGGGTGACCGGCCGCAAAATCATAGTGGATACATATGGCGGAAGGGGCCACCACGGCGGCGGCTGCTTCTCCGGGAAGGACCCTTCCAAGGTGGACCGCTCCGGCGCCTACACCGCCCGCTGGGTTGCAAAGAACGTTGTCGCCGCAGGGCTTGCGGATATTTGTGAAGTGCAAATCTCATATGTGATAGGGGTTGCGAAGCCCCTCTCCGTGTTCGTGGACACGAGGGGCACGGCAAAAATCCCGGTGGAGAAAATAGAGAAGCTGATAGTGGATAATTTCTCCTTCAAGCCCGCGGACATGATTGCCAACCTGGATTTGCTCCGCCCCATCTACAAAAAGACGGCGTGCTACGGGCATTTCGGCCGCACGGAGCCGGAATTCACCTGGGAGAAAACAAACATGGCGGAGAAGCTCAGGGGCGAGGCCGGGCTTTGAGGCCCGGTTGCCTGCGTTTTGAACCATCCGCTCCTTTTTTATATTTCATCCTTCTTATTCCCCGCGTGGTACCATGAAACAGATCCTATTTGCATTTGGGTTGGCCGCGCTCCTGGTCCTAGCAGGGTGCGCCCAGCAGGAACAGCCGCCAGCAGCGGCTCCTTCGGAGAACCAGTCCCAGCCGCCGGGAAGCGACAGGGACGCGCATGGCTGCATCCCCTCCGCTGGGTACACCTGGTGCGAGTCCAGGCAGGAGTGCGTGAGGTCATGGGAAACCCCGTGCCCCGCACTGACCGAGGCGCAGGCCCGCGCAATCGCGGAGTCCAGCCCGTGCATGGACGAGGGTGCGCTGACAGCCGCGGCTGCCACGTACAACGAGAACTCCAAGACGTGGTGGTTCGGGACGGACATAGTGCGACAGGGATGCTCCCCGGCGTGCGTGGTCAGCGAGGACACGCGCACCGCGGAAATCAACTGGATGTGCACCGGGCTCATAATGCCCGATGAGAGCCAGGAGTGCTCCTATTCCGGGTTCGGCGTCAGCATGACCCTTGGCGAGGCATATGTTGCGGCCGAGGCAAGCGGGTGCATGAACGAAGGGACGCTTGACAGGGCTGACGTTGCGTGCAACGAGAACTCGGGCACCTGGTGGATAGGGCTTGACACAACCATTCCGAGGGAAGGCTGCTCACCCGCATGCGTGGTCAATGTGAACTCCGGCATGGCAGAAGTGAATTACCGCTGTACCGGCCTTGAGATGGGGACGTATGTGCTGCCCGGGCTGCCTCCGGTGAATGCAGGCGGGGACGCATGCTTTTCCGCGGCCACGAACAAGAGCCTGAGCAAGTCCCGCGCGTTCAACATCGCGACCAGGGACAGCATAGTATGCAGGAGCCTCGGCACGATAAACGGCGCCGCATACACATGCGACACCAACACCGGGACATGGTGGTTCGGCATAGACCCGACGCTGCCTGTGGAGGACTGCACGCCCCATTGCGTGATAAACGTGAACTCCCAGACCGCGAGCGTTGAGTGGAAATGCGCCACGGGCGCAACCGAGCCAGAGTGAATCCTTCTTTTTTCATTTTTATTCTTGGCCTCCCAGCATATTTTATAAATGTTAAAGCTGACCGGTTCTGGGGATGCATATGAAAAACAAGATACTTGCACTTGCATTGGGGATTCTGGCTGTGGTTGTGCTGGTAGGCGGCCTTTACTACGCACTGACCTATCTGGGCTACGTGGGCAACCTGCTGATTTCCTTTTTCTCGGCCAACAGCGTGGAGAGCATCAACACCTGCGGCCTTTATGTCCCGCAGGGCTTCAACGAGATAAGGGATCAGATAGCCACGAGCATCCTGCCGATGCTCTACCTCGGCCTTCCGCTTACGCTCCTTCTCATCTCCGTCCTGATGTTCCTCAGCGGCTTGTTCTATGGGAAGCATACCATGGAAACGGCTGCCGAGATGCACAAAGAGAGGGAGGAACACATCCAGCGCGAGGTGGAGAGGCGCGTTGGGGGCAGGCCCGGGGCTGCGCAGGCACGTGAAGAGGAAGAGGAGAAGCCTGAGAAACCCAAGGCGGGAGGAAAGCAGTTCCCGTCCCGGAAGTAGGCGTGCAATATTAAAATTCTGCCTGCCAATGCCGAGCCGATGAAAGGGGTTCCGCTGTTGCTTTTCTTCTTTCTTTTAGTGGGATGTGCGCAGCAGGAAATCCCTTTTGAGGTGAGCGAAATGAAACTGGAAAGCCCCGCGTTTGCAAATGGAGGGAATATTCCTCTAAAATATGGATGTGATGGACAGGATGTGAGCCCCGCGCTCAGGATAAGCGCCGCGCCCAACGGGACGAAGTCATTTGCACTTGTTTTGGACGACCCTGATTCTCCCTCAGGAAAATTCGTGCATTGGGTTTTATGGAATATTCCAGCCGGAACCACCTCCATCGCAGAAGGGGCTTCCCCCGGAACCTCAGGAAAGAACAATTTTGGAAGGAGCGGATATGGCGGCCCTTGCCCTCCCCCGGGCCCCGCGCACAATTACCGTTTTACGGTTTATGCGTTGGATTCCATGCTCAACCTTTCCGCCGGTTCCACAAAAGAACAATTGGATGCCGCGATGCAGGGGCACATCCTTGGGCAGGCGGAATTGCGCGGCAGATACGGGCGGGGATAAACCTTTTACTAGCATTTATAAACCCTTTCTAACACATTATTACCATGGCAAAGCTCGTGGATCCAAGAAATCCATCGCGTGAGTACGCACCTTCTTTCGTCAGGCATCTCAACGTGCTTCCTCTGGAGGCGGATGCCCTCAGAAAGAGGGGCATGCCCGTCACTTCCCAACACAAAATAGGCCCTGAGCCGCACTATTCCCGCCCGCGGTCCTCACGGGAAGGGCTGGCGCTCTATTCCGCAAAAGTCTCTGAGCATGATGGACTTACCCCCCGCGGGAACAAATGCAAAAAGGAAGAGCTTGAGCTGACTTCCGTGAATGGCGCGAGCCTGTCCATAGAGCACACGGAATTCTTCATAAGGGTGATGTGGGCGGATGAAAAGGGCGTCAATGAGCTCCTGTCAAACAGCGACATACTCGTTCAGATACCCCGCGAGGAGGCCGCACGCATATTGAGGCGCGAGCTTCCCGACTTCAGTTGCGTTTATATCGTGGGCGAGAGCCCGGAAGTGGAGAAGATACGCCCCGCAACCCTGAAGGACATGGAAGAGAATGCGCAGCCGGACAGCGCGATGTTCATGCTCGGCCCAGTTGGCTTGTACCCGCGCGGAAGGATATCCAAAATCACAATTGATTCAAAAGAGATTCCTGCAAACCCCACCCCCTGCCAATATGAAGCGGAAAAGGGACGGGCCTAGATGCCGGGAATGGCGCATACCATACTCTTTTAAACAGGTTTAAACACAATTAAATAACATAAAGAAAAGAAAACCCTTGCTCTAAGCAACCGGCTTTCAAATCCTTCGCGCAAGCAATGGGTTAAAGAACTGCCGTGGTTTTAGATAAACGGTTTCCAAAAAAAGTGATTAAGATGAAATTTGCAGATTTGAAGCTTTCAGCTAAAACCCTGAAATCCATAGCCGATTTGGGGTATGAGGAGCCCACGGAAGTGCAGGTGAAGGCGATTCCCAAGATAATCGAGGGGAAAAACCTCATCGTGCGCAGCCAGACCGGAACGGGCAAAACAGCAGCCTTCGGAATAGGTTTGATTGAGAGGATTGCCGCCAAAACCACTTCCAAGGCGCTCGTCCTCGTGCCCACGCGCGAGCTTGCGCTCCAGGTTTGCGAGGAATTGCGCAAGCTGGGGCTTCCCCACGGGCTGAACGTGCGCGCAGCATTCGGCGGGCAGAAATTGATATTCCAGATAAGGGACCTCCAGAAGAGTTATGATATTTTAGTTGCCACCCCCGGTCGTCTCGTAGACCTGTGCAACCGCGGCACCGTTTATTTGTCCAAATTCAACGCCGTTGTCCTGGATGAGGCGGACCACATGCTTGACATCGGCTTCAGGAAGGAGGTCTTCGGCATACTGGACAATCTGCCCTCCGACCGCCTCACGCTTCTCTTTTCCGCCACCGTTGATGCGGAGATAAAGCAGATTGCATCCAGGTATATTCCCAATTCGGAATTGATTGAAGTCGGGGAGATGAGGACCGTCTCAAGCATAAAAGAGGAGCGGATTGACGTCCCTCATGTGCAGAAGGTTCCCAAATTGCTGGAAGCGCTCCAGCTCCACCCCGGCATAAAGACTCTTGTATTTGCACGCACGCGGAGAGGCGTGATGAAATTGAAGCGCAAGCTGGAGGAGGCCAACATTCCCCACGTGGGAATGCTCCATGGGGACATGGAACAGCCGAAAAGGACGCGCATGATTGAAAGGTTCAAGATAAACGAGGTTCGGGTTTTGGTGGCGACAAATGTCGCCTCCCGCGGGCTGCATATAGATGATGTCGGGCTTATCATAAACTACGATGAGGCTGAGGACAAGTTAACCCATATGCACAGGGCCGGCCGCACAGGGAGGATGGGCGCCGAAGGAAAAGTGATTACATTCGTATCGCACGATGCGCCCCCGCCCCGCCAACAGGGGCAGCAGCACAGGCGTTCCAATTATGGAAATCCGGGACGCGAGCATTCCTGGCACGAGGGTTCGGAACACGTGGGTTCCGGGCACGGGGGTTCTTCTCACGGGGGCTCAAGCCACGGCTCCGGGCATGAAGGTTCCGGGCAAGGCCCGGCTTATGGCCCGGGATTTGGGCACGGCGGCAGGAGGCACAGCAACAAGCGCCCAAAGAAGCAATGGCACAGGGGCCACCACAGGCAAAGATAAGTTTTTTCAAATCATGATGCCCTGTTTCACTCCACCTTCTCAAAAATCCTTCCGTCCCCCGCCTCCACCACGAACTCCACTCCTCTACTCCCGCTGGAGATGTCCGAATATTCCCCTGAGAAGCCCACATTCACATCCGCATACGGGGAGCTCACCACAATGCCCCTCTCAAATTCCCTCCAGTACGCCCCATCTTTCTCATAATAGGCGCCCAGGGGAGCCCCAAGGTCCGCATCGTATTCAGGGAACCACCATGCCTGCCCGTGGTCGCGCGGGCCGAAATCATACGCAAAATATGTATTGTCATTGAGCATGCTCAGGGTGAGCCCGAGCCTCATCCTCGTGAGGTTCTTCACCCCGGTGTCATCTGTATCCGCGGCATAGACAACGATATAATCGCCTTCCGCGGCCTCCAGCCCGGCCCTGTAATCCGCCCCCCATTCCCCCAGGAAATTCTCCATCACGTACCCGTCCATGTATTCCGCGTATTCATCAATCTGCGAAATGTCCCTGCCCGCATTGAATATCGCGATTTTCCCCTGCGCATCCTGCGCCCGTATCCCATCCATGAGGGATTTCGTGGCTCCAACCCACTCCGCATCGCTTATCGCATCCGGGCACCATGATGCCTCCGTGACCATGTCCACTATTATCCCGTCATGCTGTGGCTGGCCATATGCGTTTTTGTAAAAATTGCTTATCATCCCGGCCCATTCCCGGCTTCTTGGGTCCATCGCATATATCTCCGCGTGCCCCCACTCGTCCGAAGCCCATCCGAACGCGCACCTTCCCCCGTCCGGCTTCCGCAGGTACATATCCTCCGTTATCTCCACCGGCTCCGCGCTTCCGTAATTGGCGATGGCGTTCAGGAACCCCATCCACCCCTCCTCCTCATACACCCAGTTCGCCGAAAGCCCCGCGAGCAGGATTGTGTCAGGATTCTGCGACCTGATGGCCGCCGCCTCTTCCGGGGTGAACCATCCGGCCATCACCAGGCTGTAAGGCTTTCCGCTTGCGATTATCTCATCTTTTTTCGCCAGCCACGAGGCGATTTTCGGGGAGCCGCCCTCCGGCGCAGCCACAACCGGGGAATCATTTTGCTGGGCTGCTGCTCCCGCGCCTTCCCCCGGCTCCGGGCCTGCCGGAGGTTGTGGTGTGGCAGATGCAGGAACCCCTGCCTGCCCATCCTGCTGCGCACATCCCGCCAGCACAAGCGCCCCCAGCATAATCAATGCAAAAGCCAGCCGCATATTCATCATTCTCCATTTTTCTCTTTTATAATCTTTTCTGGAGGGCCTGGCGGAGAGTCAGCCCCTGTATCCAAACCTCCTCTCGTAATCCTTGTGGTCCATCCATTCAAGCGCTACCGCGAGTATGCACACTTCTTCCATCCGCAGCGTATACGTCATTCTCCAGCCCCGTGGCAGATTGTATTTCCAGAGATTGTCTATCCCGTATTTTTTCACATATTCTTTTGGCCATAATTTTCTTGGCACTTTTATTCCGCATAAAGGGTCCATTTTGAGCTCATCAAAAGCTTTGTTGAGCGATTCGTATAATTCCTGCTCCGCCCCCTTCCCGTGCTTAAGCGCATCAAATGCATCCGAAATGCCCTGGTCTGCAAAACCGACCTCAATTTTCCTATGCATCAAAATTTCATAAGTTTCCGGCTTTATAAAAGAATTCAGGCCTCTCCGCCACTAATGCCAGTAATCATCTTATGATAAGCCCTTTCCGGCGTATTTCTTCTACACCTTTCGGATTCCAAACCCACACTATCTTTCCGTCTCTTTTGTCGATGAGTATCTTGTTTGAGGTTTGCAGGTAATCCAGTATCACAAGTAGCGTCTGGTACATTATCTTCTTGGGAAGAATCCTCATCAGCTTCGCCTTGGTGGGGTAATCCGGCGCGTTCTTTATCGCCTCCTCCACCATAATGACCGTATCCAGCCGGGGGTAATGGAGCACTTCCGCAACCGCTTTCGTCATATAAGTATATACATTATATAGGTTTATATAACTATGCTAAATCTTCATCCCCTTCCCTTTCTCCGGCATTTTCACATTCTTATGGAACTTCCTGAACTCCTCAGGTTTGGATGTATGCACAGGAATCAGTATTTCCGGGTTAATCTTCTCTATAATCCTCTGCAAGTCCTCTTTTGACGCGTGCCCGGAGCAGTGCGCCTTGTGGAATTTGATGCCAAAATGGCCCATCCAGGCCTCCCAGCGCCTCTTTTCCTCCTCATTCCCCTCCCCCTCCAGGAAGTGCTCAGAAGAAGAATAAATGAAATCCGCATCCTTTGGCTGCAGATAGACCAATTCTATCAATTGGTTGAAGTTCAAATGCAATACATACTCCTTCGGATTCTTCGCCATCTCCTCATAAGTGGCCATATTCCCCATGAACTCCCTCTCCCAGGGGTAATAGTCCTTCTCGCAGAATTTGCAGCTCTTGTTCAGCCGGAAATACACCGCTATGTTCCTGTCCTTCGCCACGTCCGGCAGCGCCGGCACCTTCTCCCTCATCTCCCTTATGAGGTACGCGAGCCTCGTCCCTATCGCCAACCTCCTCCCGTTTTCCTTCGCCGCCCTGTAGAAGCTCATGAACCTGTCCACGTTGCTCATTGAGAAGTACCCGAACACCATCCCCCTGGATTTGGAGATGATTTCCGAGACCTTCTTCCCCACCTCCTCCTCCGTATAGTTGTGCGCCCCCTCTTCCGTCTCCATCCTCGTCCCCTCGCAGAGGAGCGCCACCGGCTGCGCGTCCGCCGCCTTCCTCACGAACTCCTCGCTCATGTCCTTCCTCGGCCCGTGCATCCTGAAGTCGCCCGTATAGGCGATGTTCCCCCTTTCCGTGCCGATTATGAAGCCGTATGCGCCCGGGGCCGAGTGCTCCACGTGCACCGGCTCTATCTCCAAATGCTTTATCCCGAACCTCTCCCCGGACCTGAAGTGCCTCATGCTTTCGTGCCCGCCCAGGGTGAAGAAGGAGGGGTAGAGCTTATGGTATATCTCCGCCAATTTGTGCGTGCCGTGGCCCATGTATATGGGTATCGCCTCGTCCAGGAAGGGGAGGTGGCCCGTGTGGTCGGAATGGATGTGGGATATTATGACGCCGTCCACGTCCGGCTTCTGGTATTTCAGCTTCGTCCTCTCCAGCATCCTCCTGGAATACAGCTTCGGGACCTGCGGCATCATCCCGAACTCAAAATACACCTCCAATCCATTTACGCTCCTCGGCTGGAGGTATTCCCAGAAGTATTCCTCCCCAAAGTTAAACTCTTCACCAAAATCGAGATATACCTTCGCGCCTTTTTCTTCTAGCAGTATCTTGTTTCCGCCTATTTCTCCAGCCCCTCCGTAGAATGTGAATGAAAGCGTCATGCGGGACTATCAGGAAGCAGGATTATAATTATTGCTCTAGAAAAACAATGGGGTTATTGTGAAAGAATCAAAGGGTAAGAGCAACCAGGAAAACGTATTAACTATATATAGAAAAATACTAAATCGTGAAGGTGGGGAAAGGATAGGGCTACTTATTTTGATTGTAGTTTATGGCATTTTTTATTTATTCCAAAAGATAATGCTCGAAACAACTGGGCTTATACTACCAAATTCAATAGAAGTATTCTTCTTAGTGGTGATAGGTGCTTACGGTTTTATCTATAGTTTTATCGCAAATGTTCAATTAAGTACCAAAATAAAATTTCACAGAGAAACAACTGAACGATATGAAGAAGATGCAAGAACGGGACCGGTAATATATGCAATTACCTGTTTTGTCTTATTTTTAATGTCCGCTATTGCATATATAATAAAATCTAATCCAAGTAACTGTTCTATTATACTATTGGCAATATTGGCTCTTTGTTATCTTGGTCTAGGAGTACTAACCAAAAGCACAGCCGTTTCTTATATTAGTAGAATAGACCGAAAAATTCGCGTTGAGTATTCAGAACTTAAGAAAGAAAAATTGGATATTGAAAAAATGCACGAGATATTAAAATGCGTTTATACTCTGTTATCTTTCAAAAGCAAAAGAAAAATTCCTTCAGGGGTTATTGCGTCTAATAAAAAATTGATTAATAATTATGAATTTTATGATTCAGCGACCAAAGAGCATATTCAAACCAAATTCCTAAGATATACTGACAATCTAGTCCTGAATTTTGATGTACTTGCGCCTAGAGATTTAGTACTATCCACAGATAATGTGTACGACTATGAAAAACTAATTGCTGGGGATAAAACTCTAGAAGAAAAAATAGTGTATCATAGCACTGATATCGCGATAGCAGTGATGAAATGGATTGTGATTCTTTTAATCATTTTTTATATCGTAGTACCCACATTAGAGTATTTCGGCATACCTTTGTTAGATATGATACGCAATTATGGAATGCCGGGACCGTAGTAGTGATATTATGGTAAAAGAAAAAGAGAAGGTTATTAAGTTATTGAAGTTCATTAAATCTAGATGCAAGATCAGAGATCCATTCGGGGGAGATCTTCTCAATATGTTTATGTTTCAAGACAAATATATATTTTTTTCGAAAAGCTGTTCTGGACAACTTGTTATGTTAATTGATATATTACAAAAAAGAGCTAAAAGAACTAGAAAACTGATATCCAGAGAAAAAATTACTGACCTAGTACAGCTGTCTATTCTTAACATTCTTCATAACAATTCCGATCCACTTAGAGAAACAACAAAAATTTTCGCTGAAATGAGTTTAACACATAAAAAATTCAGGGTTTTAATCCCAATAGGTAACCTTCGCATAGCCGAACAAATTGACTTAGGCAGTATTAGACTTATCCCATTTGTGTCTAAAGAAGAATTTTTTTCAATGGGCTACTCTGAAATTGACGATGAGATTAAGGATTTTATCTATACGCAATTCTCAGAACAATTCGGTGACGACAAAAGAACTTGGACACTTGCAGAGGTCACTACCTTTGCTGTGGATGCTGATAAGGCAAGACGAAATGCCTTTGATTTAGCAGAACTTACATTATCATTTTTACGTCTTTTCAATAATGTTAATGTGATTTACCTCCCTCATAAAAAATTAATGATCGTTAATCTAAACACGATAGTTGTTGCTGGAAACCAAATTTTGCCGTCTTACTCGTGGCATAACCAGGATATCAATAGCTATAATATTGATTCAAGAATGTTGGCTAGAATTCAGCCACATTTAACATCATTCAAAACGCTACTTTCTAAGGGGAAACTAACAAAATTTGACGAAGCTATATTGTTAGCTATTAAATGGGCGGGAGATGCAGTAATCGAACAATCTAATCCGATGAAGTTGCTTAAGTGCATCATAAGTTTAGAAACTATCATGCAGATCGAAAGTAGGACTAATAAACAAGAACACTTCGCAACTGGCATTATACATCTTTTATATTCGCGTAGTACAACTAGGGTAAAAGGTAGGGTAATGAAATTTGCCAAGTCTATCTATAAAGCTCGTTCTTCGACCGTTCATGCAGGTGTAGTTCCGTATTTATTACCTACCGACATTGCTCAAATAGACCTATGGTCAAGAAGTATCGCCCAATTAGCTTTAGTAAAGGGAGTGGGCAAAAGTAAAATTGATGATATTTTTTAAAGATAAACTTTTATTGGATGGGCAGGTATGTCTTATTACTCAAAATATTTTTTCTTAACTCATTTTTATTTTTTTCTTCAATAAATGAGTCATCAATCATTTTAACAAAGTCCGTCTTATTTTTATCAATAATAATACTCAACACCAATATGATCCTTAGGTAATTCGCTATTTCGTCAAATAAATTTTTTCCTTTATCCTTGTATTTCTTATCTAGTTCTTGCATATGTTTCTGGCTAATACGTCCCCCGTGAGCGAATATACTTCTTATGCTATAAGCCTCATTTATGTCTTTTTTAACAGTACTAGCATCAAATCCAATGCAATGCATGATTTTACTTGCTCTGAGTCTTAAACGGAATGCTATTTCCTGTTGTTCACCCGGAGATAAAAGCAGAGCTTCCAAACCTGCCATCATGTCCGCCATTCTTTTCTCGTAATAGCCGGGCAGTAAACCATCCAAATATCGCGAATAAGCTATTTGAATGTGTTCTTTGCTGCTTATCTTAAATCCATCATAAGGCATTTTACGGTAAAAGTGCATGAAAAATTTCTTGAATCGTTTTTCATCGCTTGTTGCCAAAGTACAAATCTTTGAGGGAGGCATAACTGATGACGAAAGAGTTCCTCCACCAAGGTTTGGTATGATATAATCTCTGCGAAATGACGTTTTTATATGGGATATCGATCCAATTCGGAATAATCTCAAAATATCAATAATTTTGTAAGCTTCTTTTTGCAGAGATGCATCCGTTTGCGAAGGTCGTACTAGAGCAGTCAAATCAATGATGGCTGTAGCATCTTCTAAACTTGGAGACCACAATAACACGCCACAAGCATACAAATCTTGCTGGAGTTCTTCAGGCATTTGTTCTTCAAAATCTTCTTTTTTAGTTCTCCTCAATGTTATGCCAGGTTTTATATTAAAAGAATCGGATTCTAGCGTTATTCCCTGAAGGTATGTACTACAACGGCACTTCACTGGTTCATCATTTATATATTTGACAATTTGATTTACGGTATTTTTGATATTCTTATCATTGAGACCGTTTCCATATAAATGGAAATAAATAATCTTCATCATCATCGCATCTAGTTTTGTCTTGTTTATGCCAGACATCGTTAACACGTCATTATAAATCTCAGATTTGCGTATTATACCAAACAAATCGGTATGCGAGAACTTCCATTGTTTCTTCTTAATTTTTTTCCCCGTTCTATCATAAGATGCTCTACCGCCTATATTATATTCAAAGTCATCTACGCAGTAAGCATAATAATTTTCATAAAAATATTTTATCTCTTTATTTGCGATCTTTTTTTCTACTATGTCCCTCATAGTTATCAGTAATTCTTTAATTTTTCTACCGAGCGCAGTTGTTGTCATGTGCAGAAATAGTAATTAACCTTAAATAGCTTTTATGCGATATGCCCCGCGGAGTGCAAAAATGGTTGAACTAACATTTAACCTAGATATACCGGTTATTCTAGCCGCATTAAGTGCGATTTTTCTATATTTGGGCAAATGCGTGAGTGATGTTAAGATAGAAAAATACGATAAAGAGGGGTATTATTTCGAAGGCCTGTTCTTTTTTGCTGTATACGTATTCGTCCCCCTAGTCATTGCAGACTATGCCAAAAACTTCTGGGCGGTCTCCGTAATTTTCCAGGTTCTTCCATTCTATGTGTTTCCGTTTATTCTGCAAGCTGTTATCCTAGGTGCTTTAACATCAAATTTTAGAGCAAATGCCTTCATAAGAAGAACAGGTTTGGTTGAGTATTATAAAATAAAACTTGCCGAGGGTATACAGAAAATAAAGAAAGATAATTCTCGGATGGGCAAATTAGTAAAAGATGCCGAGAAAGACTTCAAAGATCTAGCCGGCTTTGATTACTCAGAATTAAGCTTTAAGGCAAATTATGTCTGGCCCATTGAAATCTTTGGGAATAACTTTTTACTATTCCTATTTGCTTTTATAACTATTTTGATTGAATTCAAATTTTATGAAATCGGGGGTTTAGTTTTTTATGTATCGACATTTCTCACATTTTTCATAATGACGTTCATTGCACTTGCTTTTGGATTTGGAGGCGCTCACTATCCAGTAGTTAGATTGTTTTTAGATAGTGGCGAAGTTTTATCTGGGCGAGTAATCAAATATGGGGACTATGTAGAAATGATACAAGATGCCAAAAAATTCTCAGTCAATTCTAGTAAGATAATAAAAATTGAATCAAAGTTGTTTAAGGAATGAAGTTTGTATTAAATCGTTTTATGCTCCAGCGCATCCATGTCCCCAAATAGCACGTTTGATATTTCCTTCACTAATCCCCTTCCAGTTATGTCCGTGCCACTGGTCCAGTAGCCCTTCTTTTCCTGGTCGTACCAGAATTCATTCCAGAACGCATCATCCTGCTCTTTTCCCAGCAGGTAGACGAACTCCACGAGCCGGTTGTCCCTGACCGCATAAAGGTCCAGGCACACGGCTTCCTTATCCACGTACCTTAGAACTGTATAAACAGTTTCTCCGGCTTCCACCTTTCTTTCTTTTTTGGCCATGCTCACACCCACCGGAATCCCCTGGCTGGCCTATAAAAAGATTCTGGGGGTTGGATGCCGGTAATCAGATTTCGTTGGTGCCTCCGTAGAAGGTTAGCATAGTTGGCATTTTTTCATCTTTACTGTTTCGGAATAATTACCTGATTTGTATTCTTTTTCTAGCCAGTCCAAAAAATCTGAAAATAATTTTTTTTCTTCATCATCTACTATATTTTTGTGCATTCTAGAGTGTATGAGAGGCAACATTTTTTCGAATCGATTAGGTATTAAAACTGCATTTTTAGTGCCAAAATAGTAAGAAGTTGCATAATCCGAAATCAGAACGCGCTCGCCGCGGCGATCATTTTCCTTGTCGGTCTCATCATGATGGTCATTATAATTCTGCTTAAATTTGCCATGGTCGTCTGTATGATAAATATTGTCCCCGTCAGGATCTAAATAAAACTTTTTGTATTCAAATCTCTTGTCTTTGTAATACTCGTCAAATGTTGGATTTTCTTTTACTTTCATCGCGTAAATCAAACGATTCTCTTGTTTTGGGTTATTAGATTTACTTCTGCTTTTTAGTCCTATCACCCAGCTACCTTTTTTAGCAAATTTTCTTATTTTCGGTTTGCAGCATGCTAATGTTATGAATTCGCCTTTTGGATTAGGCGCGAAACCAGTATCATATTTTACGATATACACCCTAGCTATAATTTCATCTTTATTCATTAGATCACATCGTCTTCGGTTACATTCGCTCTTCCATACGACGGGAGTGTAACCTACGGGGATATAATCAACGAGTTTTATTTGGCTTTCGGGCGGTACTGGTGGGCTTTGGTGAAGGCGAAGTGGGTTGATACGCAGCAGTTCGGGGTTTAGAAAAAGAAAAGAATAGGGGCGCGGGACGCGAGAATAGTATTTTATATTCCATGAAGAATGCATATTGTGCCAAAAAGACGGTCTAAGAAACAAGTTCTGCAAGATGCTTCAGAAGCTAGATTAAAAGAAGCACTTAGCGAATGGATTGTAAATCAGCTCAACAAGGATTATGGTTATGATTTTGAGGTTCGAATTTCGGAGAGATGTGATTCAAAAACGCAGAATGTTTCTTCTGAAAGTTTTTACATCCAACTAAAGGCCACCATCAATTCAAACGAAGCCATGTTAATGGATTTGAGAAGAGAAGATTTAGAATTATATGTCGGTTCTGATCTTCCGGTTGTATTGATAAAAGAAGATTCGAGTAATAAAATATTTTATTGGGAATTAGCGCAGCCATATATCTGGGATGTTCTTTCTAAAGAGGATTCTGATTGGAGACGTAAAAAAAGTAAGCGAATAAAACTTACTAATAAATTGAGCGATTTAAATTTTCTTAAAAAAAACTTAATGTCCTGCCGCAGTAGGATATTGCGGCATAATATCCTGAGTCTAGGTATCGGAGAAGGTATCGACGTTAGAGAGGACCTTTCCACGTTGAGTCAGCATAAGAAGAAATCTCTTGAAGATTATAAAGTTGCTTCATTATTGCAAGCATACAAAGCTCACCAGAGCGGTGATATCGAAAAAGCAAGACAGTCTATGTATGATGCGTATAAAGCGCCAGAAGACGATATAGGCAAATTAACTGCCATTATTTCAATCATTGGAACTTTGAATATTGCTGTTTCAGAGCAGAATGAGAAATTTTTTAACTTTTGCAATGAAGGAATTAAATTAGCCGAAGCTCTAAAGAGATTAGATCTAGCAAAATATTTATTAATAAGGCGAGGTGAGGCATTAATATTGGTGCTCCTTAATAGGATAACGGCATTGCTATTAGTAAAAAATATAGGAAAAATGCAGCAAGAACAATTGCTTTCCTTTTTTTGCGAAGAGGAATTGCAAAAATTAATCAAAATGGAATCGGTTATCATAAAAGAGATAAATGCGTCCTTGGAATATTTATTGGAAAATAATTACATTTATGTATACCTTAATTGTTTACCAACATTACTAAGTATAAGATCACTCCATATACTAAATATTGCTCAATTCGATAAAGGTATTATTAAAGAGATTAGCGATGATGCTCTAATTCTACAGATGAAACGTATTGCAGACTACGCTAAACAAAAAGATGTTGATTTGGCTAAGATCGTTATCAGAAGTTTAGCCAATTATTATTATTGTTCTTTGAATCACGGAAAAGCCATTGAGTATATGAATGAATTGATTTCTTTTAATAGAATCGATGGGGACACTCTTTCTCTTGAGAATAATCTAAGGCTTCTTAAGACGATGAAGGAGAAACCTGATCCTTATGAGCATGATAATATTGATGATGGGAATCTTAGCACTGAAGAGTATAAACAGCAGATGAGAAATGCTTTTATTGAACTAAGATTAGTCGACTTTAATACCAACGACGCGATAACAACTTCTATCGAGGTGGCTTTGAATGATCTAGATCCATCTAACTATTTTAGATTCTGTGATAATCTACATATAAAATATCTAAGTACGAGCCCTCTTGGAAGATCTTTAGCAATTCCTTCCTTGGGAACAAAAGTTATTTGGTGCAAATATGGGAAACCATGCCTGGGGGAGTCATTGGATGATATTTTCACCCGTTTTAAAGAAGATAATTGCCTTAATTGTAAACATTGTTCTCCGCGAATGAAGGACTGGTTTTGTAGTATCAGATGGGTAGGGGCACAAGAAAAGGATCCAGAATTTCAGCAGTTCATAGAACGATTAAAAATCAATCTTAAATAATTGTTTCAAACGCGAGGTTTAACCTGCGCGTTTACCTAGATAATCTCTAACAGTTTATTCCTTTTTAAAATTTCTTCATCCCATATCTTATCAAAATCAATTCGGACTGAAGATTTCTTTTCAATTGCCCCCTGTAGCTTATCATAGTAGTCGCGATTTATACCAGTTAAACCTTCCTTGTCCAATTCTAACTCTTTGAGAACACCTAATTTATTTAGACGATTGAGAACGACCTTATCTATGGGACAATTGAGTAGCCTTCTAATTCGTTCATTATTAATCTTATTAAGATAGAAGTGGTATTTGAGTATCACATTAATTGGTTTTTGTGCCTGACCAAAAGAAACAGCAAACTTCGCCTCTAATTCCTCCATCGCACCGAGTATGTCCTTTTCTTCTAGTTTATCATCTTCCATAAGAGAAATTAATCTTTTTATTAGTCTGAACATTTCAATCTTAAAGTTCGTTAATTTGTCTTTATCTTTTGAGAAAGTTTTGCCTAGCGACCGTGAGATTTGTGTTGCGTTATAAATTATCACATATAAGCTCTTTTGTTGTATTGTCAATCCCATTTTATCATATCATCAATCTAGTTTAAATAAATATTCTTATCAGAGACTTCATGTGAAATACGAACTGCAGGATATTAAAGAAAAAGTGAATCGTGCGATATGGTTGCTTTTGAAGAACGACTTACTTTTATTTAAGTACGAAGTTGGAGAATGGAGCATATCACATAAACTGGCCGAATATTTACAATCCGAATTTCCTGAATGGCATGTTGATTGCGAATACAACCGAGACATGGCATTAGTGAAGAAGTTTGGTTTTACAAACATTAGACCGGATATAATCATTCATCTAAGAGGTACATCGGAAAATCTCTTAGTTATCGAAATTAAAACAGCTAAAAATCCTGATCACGAAGGTGGCGATGGCGAGAGGATCAAGGGAATGACCGATATGGCCGGAAGATTTAGATACAAATTTGGTGCTTTCATCTTTTTCGACATAGATGCGGATAAATATAACTATCCGAAACCATCATTTTATGAAAATGGGCGTGAGGCTTAAGATAATAAGTAAATTATTTGTCGCCATGTGCAATAAGCTTAAAACAATAATGAACGAATGGGTGCTATGGCCAATCGCGCCCAATCAAGCATATTCATCCATCAGGAAGAGGTAAAAAGTATCTTTCAACTTCTAGGAACAGATGAAAATGATCTAAGTTTTAGTCTTGCGTATGTCATAGCAAAATCTCCAAAACTATTGAAAGCTATAATCGAACACGTTTATCAGAAAAAGATTAGGTTTAACAATGTAGTAATAAAACTACAAGAAGCAGGCAAAGACTCTGGATTTACGGATGTTGAAATAGTTATCAACAATCAGTTTTTCTTCCTAATCGAAGCCAAAAAAGGATGGAATTTACCTTCGACAGATCAATTAAAGAAGTACATATCTCGATTCGGTGGGTTCAAGAACCCAAGAAGGATGTTTATCGTACTAAGCGACTGTAGTGAAGAATATGTCAAACAGCAGTTTAGAGATTCTTTGTATGGAATACCTATCAAATCACTAGCTTGGAGGGATATAATAAAGCTTATTGAGAAGATTTATGCCGAAGTACCTCACATGGAAAAACATTTATTTAATGAACTTAAGACTTATCTAACGGAGGTTGTTGTTATGGAAAACAAAGAATCAAATTGGGTATATGTGGTATCGTTAAGAGATGACACTCCTAGTTGGAGCAAAATTGCCTGGAAAGACATAGTGTACAAAAAGGGAAAATATTTTTATCCACAAGGAAAGAATTGGCCAAAGATTCCACCCAATTATATTGCTTTTAGATATGATGGCAAGCTTCAATCTATACACCACGTAGAAAGATACGAAGCTGTAGCAGATGTAAATGAATTCATTTCAGAAATTAAAAAGGGTAAGATCAAAAACCATTATCTTTTGTGGCTGGGAGAAAGTTTTCAACCAAGAAAAGAAGTGCCAAACGGAGTAATTTGGTCTAACGGAAGATTATGGTGTATGATAGACACACTATTTACAAGTTCTACACTCAAGGAGGCAACAAGAATATCATCCAAGCGTGTGAAGGAATAAACGGACTGAAACTCTGTTTTGGCGATATTACTGGCAATCCCCCCCAGAAACCTATTTATACGCCACAAGACCTTTCTTTAATGTGTTTCAATGCCAAATACTCCGATAAGGGAATGGGTTGAGGAAGAGAGACCTCGCGAATTACTGGTCAAAAACGGCCCAGAACACCTTAATTCCGCTAAATTACTGGCCATCCTACTCAGGACTGGTGGAAAAGGATATAACGCTGAGGACCTTGCCAGGCGCCTTTTGAACCATTTTGGCAGCCTTAGAGCCTTAGATGTGGCTTCTGTTTCTGAGTTACAAAGCATCGGAGGCATTGGGCTAGCCAAAGCCGCCCAGGTAAAGGCTGCACTAGAAGTTGGAAAGAGGCTTCTGAGAGAAGAGGCCGGGGATTTTAAGAGGATTAAAACAGCAAAAGATATCATCCAGTATGTAACCAAATTTCATACACCATACCTTCAAAATGCAAAAAAAGAGTATTTCAACGTCGTTCTGGTAGACATTAAGAATAGGCCGATATCGAATATAGAACTTTACAAGGGAAATTCTGCGAGAATAATTATCAAAACAAGTGAAGTAATTCGTGAAGCTATTCAACGGAGTGCATGTGGCTTGATACTGGTACATAATCATCCCTCTGGTGACCCAACGCCTTCAGAAGATGATATTTCAATAACAACCGAAATTCTCAACGCCTGTAATTTGGTCGGCTTAAGATTACTGGACCACATAATAATTGGAAAAAACACAGAAAATTATGCCAGCTTGGCTGAAATGGGTGTTTTAATGAGCTAGTTATCTTCTGAGCGCAGGTATAGCTATTTATTAATTATCTTTGACATTATTCACAATAAAACTGAGGATTGTACGATGAAACCCGAGGAAGAAGCGAGACAAAAAATTGATGAACTGCTAGAGCTGGCAGGCTGGAAAGTGCAAGATCTAAAAGAGATGGATTTAGGGGCTTCTTTTGGTGTCGCCGTAAGGGAGTTTCCACTTAAGACCGGACCTACGGATTACCTGCTTTTTGTAGACCGAAAGGCGGTCGGCGTTTTGGAGGCCAAACCTGAAGGAACTACGCTTAGTGGCGTGGCTGAGCAAACCGAAAAATACATCGCCGGAGTTCCTAAAAATCTACCCCAGGTTCATGAGCCATTACCATTTGCGTATGAAAGTACTGGTGTAGAGACTTTTTTTCGGGACAAACGTGATCCAGACGCCCGGTCCAGACAAGTTTTTGCCTTTCATAGACCAGAGACTCTTTTGGAATGGGCCAATGATGACACAACTTTAAGGGCCAGACTGAAAAAACTGCCTCCGTTGATAAAAGAAGGTCTTAGGCCCTGCCAGGTTGAGGCTATCACAAATCTTGAAAAATCGCTTGCTAGCGGCAAACCGAGAGCCTTAATACAAATGGCTTCTGGAAGCGGAAAGACTTACACTGCAGTAAATTCAATATACCGACTCATAAAATTTGGAAAGGCAAGGAGAGTTCTTTTCTTAGTGGACAGAAGCAATCTTGGCAGGCAGGCAAAGAAAGAATTTATGCAGTTTGTTACTCCGGATGACGGAAGAAAATTTACTGATTTGTATAATGTTCAACATCTCACAACCAGTAATATAGATCCGGTTAGTAATGTTTGTATCACTACCATTCAGAGGCTTTATTCGATATTGAGCGGGAAGGAGATTGAACCAGAATTGGAAGAAGCATCATTATTTGATAATCCTGAATTGTTTGGAAGACCCAAAGACGTTGTCTATAATTCTTCAGTTCCAATTGAGATGTTTGACGTAGTAATAATAGACGAATGTCATCGCTCAATATACAATGTTTGGAGGCAGGTATTAGACTATTTTGATGCTTTTGATATTGGTCTTACCGCCACTCCTGCGAAACAAACCCTGGGCTTCTTTAAACAAAATCTCGTAACTGAGTACGGTCACGACCGAGCTGTTGCCGACGGAATAAACGTTGGTTATGACATTTATAAGATAAGAACCGAGATAACTACCAAAGGAAGTAAAGTAGACGCAGGTTACTATATTGATGTTCGTGATAAGCTTTCTAGAAGGGTTAAATGGCAACAGTTGGATGAAGGTTTAGAGTACTCGCCATCACAATTAGACCGGGCGGTTGTCGCCCCAGACCAAATTCGCACAGTCATCAAAACTTTCAAGGACCTGTTATTTACTGATATCTTCCCCGGGCGGACGGAAGTTCCAAAAACACTTATTTTTGCAAAGGATGACTCTCATGCCGAAGATATAGTCCAAATAGCTCGTGAGGAATTCGGAAAAGGCAATGATTTCTGTAAGAAAATTACTTATAAGACGACTGGCGAAAAAGCGGAGGATTTGATTGCCAGTTTTAGAAATTCATACAATCCACGGATAGCAGTTACGGTTGATATGATATCCACGGGGACGGATATACGCCCATTAGAATGCCTTGTTTTTATGAGAGAAGTGCGGTCAAGGACATATTTCGAACAGATGAAGGGGAGGGGTACGAGAACCGTTTCAGATACTGATTTGAGAGCCGTAACTCCGGATGCTTTGCACAAAACTCATTTTGTGATAGTTGATGCAGTGGGAGTATGCGAAACAGATAAGACGGATTCCAGGTCATTAGAGAAGAAAAAGACCGTTCCTTTTTACAAATTGCTTTTATCCGTGGCTCTTGGCAATAAAGATAAAGATACGCTTTCTTCCTTAGCCGGACGACTTGCCAGACTAGATAGGGAATTGGATGAAGGTGAGAGGAAGGAAATTGAGGGCAAAGCCAAGCAAAGCATGAAACAAATAATCAACCAGATAATGGATGCCATAGATCCAGATAAGAAGGTAGAAAAAGCCAAGGAGCTGTTTAAGACTGCCGAACCAAATGAACAACAGGTTAGAAAAGCTTCCGATGAACTGACTAAAACTGCTTGTGCGCCCTTTGATAGTCCATCTTTGAGGAATGCTTTAATTGAAGCGAGGAATAGAAGCGAGCAAATTATAGACACGGTAAGCCAGGATAGGCTTGTTTCAACAGGCTATGACGATACCACTGCTAAGAGTACAATTGCTACCTTCAAGCGTTTTATTGAAGAGAATAAGGATGAGCTAACTGCCTTGCAAATTCTTTATAGTAAGCCGTACTCCAGAAGACACGTTACTTATGAGCAGGTTCAGCAGCTTGCCCAAGCACTCTCCAAATCTCCCTATAGCCTCAGCCCTGTGAGCGTTTGGAAGGCGTATAAGAAACTGGAAAAGTCCAAAGTTCGCGGGGCCGGTCCAACAAAGCTTTTGACAGATATAATCTCTCTTGTTCGTTTTGCAGTAGGCGAGAGAGAAGTTCTGGAGCCGTACTCAGAAGAAGTAGAGCATCGCTTCAAAGAGTGGATTGGAAAACATGAAAAAGCCGGGCAACAATTCACACCTCAGCAAATGGAATGGCTTACAATGATAAAGGACCATATAGCTACCTCTCTAGAGATAACTATTGATGATTTCGGGTTAGCACCATTCTACGAACAAGGGGGTGCAGTGAAGTTCTATCAAGTCTTCGGGAGGGATACGGATAAGATTCTGGCTGAACTTAATGAGGCGCTTGTGGCATGAATGAAGAAAAATTGCCGGAGTTGCCAAAAGGATGGATACAAGTTAAACTCGAAGAATTTAGTGATATTACCCAGGGTCAATCACCGCCGTCAATTACTTATAATAAAAATAAAGATGGGTTGCCGTTCTATCAAGGTAAAACTGAATTCAGTGCGATGTACCCAATCGCGGTAACATGGTGTTCCATTCCCAAGAAAATCGCGGAGAAAGGAGACGTATTAATATCTGTTCGCGCCCCGGTTGGGCCTACTAATATATGCCCAGAAAAATCATGCATCGGACGAGGTTTGGCAGCAATACGTCCTTTGGGTGGCATCTCTTCAAGATTTTTATTGTATCTATTACGTTCTTCAGAAAATGATATTGCTAGGTTGGGAACTGGGACAACATTCGAAGCTATAAACGGGAAACAGCTAAGGTCCGTTGAATTTCTTTTACCTCCATTACCTGAGCAGCAACGCATAATAAACAAAATAGAAGAACTTTTTTCAGACATCGATAATGGAGTAGAATCTTTGGAGAACGCAAAGACAGAGTTGAAACGCTATCGCCAAGCCGTACTAAAGGCTGCTTTTGAAGGCAAATTAACTGAGAAATGGCGCAAAAACCATAAAGATGAACTTGAAGATGCTTCGAAGTTGCTTGAACGGATTAAAGAAGAACGAAAACAGAAGTTGGGGAAAAAATACAAAGAATTGCCTGTTTCTGAAACTTCAAATTTACTAAATTTACCTGGGGGTTGGGTACGCATACGCTTAGGTGACCTCATTTCTCTAGAATATGGAAAGGCCTTGCAAGAAGAAAAACGAGATACGCAAGGAAACATTCCGGTCTATGGATCTAGCGGTATTGTTGGCTCCCATACAGAATCTCTTCTTACAAATTCTTGTTTGGTAGTAGGAAGAAAGGGCGCAGTAGGTACTGTATATCTATCGTCTGGGCCATGTTGGCCTATTGATACAACCTATTATATCTCAGACTATCCGGAAATGGACATTAAATTCTTATTTTATTTACTAAAAAGCCTGAACTTAGGCAGATTAGATAAGTCTACTGCCATTCCAGGACTTAGGCGAGAGGATGTTTATTATATCCAAATAGGATTACCTTCAATAACTGAGCAACGCAATGTAATCAAAGAAATTGAACTTCGTCTCTCAGTTGCAGACGAAACTGAAAAAATCATCGACCAGAGCTTAAAGCAGGCCGAACGGATGCGCCAAACCATTCTTAGAAAAGCCTTTGAGGGAAGGCTCGCATCACAAGACCCATCTGATGAACCAGCCAATAAACTTCTAGAAAGAATAAAGGCTGAAAAAGCAAAGAATGAAATAGAAAGAAAGGGACGTAAAAGGTGAAGATATGGCTAACGAATCCGCTACAATTGTCCAAAGATTATGGAATTATTGCGATGTTCTGAGAGATGATGGGGTAAGTTATGGTGATTATGTAGAGCAACTTACCTATCTGTTATTCCTAAAAATGGCGGATGAGCAGACAAAGCCTCCATTCAATAAAGCCTCAGAACTCCCCAAGGGCTTGGATTGGCAGAGTCTTCAAAAGAAGGAAGGAGACGCCTTGGAAGTGCATTATCGGCATGTTCTAGAAAGCCTTGGTAAAGAAAAGGGACTTTTAGGTGTCATTTTCAGAAAGGCACAGAACAAAATTCAAGATCCTGCCAAGATGAAGCGTCTTATTGAGATGATAAACTCTGAGACGTGGCTAGGCATGGATATTGATATCAAGGGTGATATCTATGAGGGTCTTTTGCAAAAGAATGCAGAAGATGTCAAAGGTGGTGCCGGCCAATATTTCACTCCTAGGCAATTAATCAGAGCAATTGTAGATGTCATGCGACCAGAGTCTGGAATGACCATATGTGATCCGGCTTGTGGCACCGGAGGATTTTTTCTAGCTGCCCATGACTATATCTCAAAGAATTACCAACTTGATAAACAGCAGAAGTTATTTTTGAAGCATAAGACTTTCAAAGGTTGGGAGATTGTTGATGCGACGGCTAGGCTCTGTGTGATGAATCTCTACCTCCACGGCATAAATGGTGAAGAAAGCCCAATTACCGTGACAGATAGCCTAATCTCGATGCCAAGTGAGCATTTTGATATGGTGCTTACCAATCCTCCATTCGGGAAAAAGAGCAGTGTAACAATAGTTGGAGGGGAAGGAGAAACGAGTAAAGAGTCTTTGACTTATGAACGGGAGGATTTCTGGTCCACTACCTCCAACAAGCAAATGAATTTTCTTCAGCACGTCAAATCTCTTCTCAAAATAAATGGAAAAGCTGCCATAGTAGTCCCAGACAATGTTTTGTTCGAGGGTGGAGCAGGAGAAACAATAAGAAGAAAACTACTTCACGAATGCGATGTTCATACTCTTTTGAGACTGCCAACAGGAGTATTCTACGCCCAAGGCGTTAAGGCAAATGTTCTATTCTTCGAGAGGAAAGTTGCAAGTGAAACTCCATGGACAAAGAAGCTTTGGATATATGATATGAGAACGAATAAGCATTTTACGTTAAAGACAAATTCGCTAAAATACGAAGATTTGTTGGATTTTATTAAGTGTTATAACACAACAAATAGGTTTGAGAGAAAGGAAAATGAGAGATTCAAGGTATTTAGCTACGATGAACTAATGAAAAGAGACAAGGCAAATCTAGATATCTTCTGGTTGAAAGACGAGAGTTTAGAGGAGTCTGAAAACCTGCCTGAACCAGAAGTTATTGCTCAAGAGATTACAGAGAACCTTGAAGCCGCTTTGGAGGACTTTAAGTCGGCATATGACGACTTAAAATGATTAGGGATTGTACAAAAAGACGCGATTCTTCTTTTTTGGCTTATTCGATATGGACACTCCGGGAATGCTAGGGCCAAAATCTTTAGATATTTCTCTAAGCAACCGTTTGCTTAGATCACTCATGCCTACCATTTTTCTATTCATTTGGTTCACTCTCGTCGTCCTTATGCATCTCATATATTTTTGATATTTTGCCTAATTGAGCCAAAGCATTATCGATTCTGACTATTTCCATCAGACTATCGCATATTTTTTTGTTGCCTTCTAATTTTTCGACTTTAAAGCCAAGTTCTTGAACTTCATCAATGTCTATTACATACCCATGATGAGGGTACTTCTCTACCAATGCTTTAATTGCTTTCTTTTTATCTGGCAGGTTCCACATTTTATTAGCATATTCTTCAGTAATCTCATTTTTTCTATCCAACTCAGAGAATACAATTGGGTTTAATTGCTTTAACCATTCCTTAGCAACTTCGGGATTTTCAGAGTACAACTCATTTATCATATTAATACTGTCTCTAACGCTGTTACCAGAGATCCAAAATCCGGAACTAACTTCTAACTGAATGTCTAAAGGACCGAGTTCACCAACACGCGACATCAGCAGATTGTCACCGCTAAGAGCCAACAGTGTTGCAGCACTTTTAGCAAACCGAGGTACGGCAAAATCTACTTTAGTGAATTGTGATTTTAGGAGCTTATAAATCTGGTACGTAGCATCAGGATCGCCCCCGGCAGAATTAATACTTACCAAAACACGAGAATCAGGGGGGTAAGTATTGTTATTAAGAAACTCATAAAGTAACGTAGCCAAATCTTTACTGATTTGGCCATTAATATGTAAAACCTCAGAGTAGGTACCTTCCTGTTTAATGCCCACCAGGAGTTCTTCCTTTCTTTTACCAAGAACACCTGCTGCAAAATTTAATGGCATAAGAATATTCCCGATTTATATTTAGTGAAAAGTAATTAAAGCCCTCTCTTCGCTCTTAGGAAAAAATAGTTTTAGAATTTCTAGTTGAGTTCTAGGAGAAACAAGCTGTTTCAGCCCCCTCTCCACGCCAACCGCATCAGAATAGCCTATTGTGATAGAAAAGCCAACATGCTTAAATATGCTTTAGGTATAAAATCCAAACAGGGGAGGTGTGTAAATGTCACTTAATGAAGAACAAAAAGAAGAAATACTTAAAGCTTTAAGAGATAAAGTTAAGTTGAATCGATGTCCCGTTTGCGGTTCTGACAATTTTATGGCGGTTGAGGGGTATTTCAATCATTTTTTACAGGATAAACCCGGACAAGTAATGTTCGGAGGACCGTACGTACCGACGATTGCCGCTATTTGTGGGAAGTGCGGGTATATGATGCAATTTTCAGCAATATCACTAGGGATAATTAAAAAATCGTGATAGAATGCCTACCCGGAGGAGAAGAAAAGAATCAAGTGCAATAGGCTTTGAAGATACTCCGGATTATGAAACCCCTAAGATAACAAACTCGTTTCCAGCCGTAGAGCTTAGAGAGGAAAAGGATAAAAAACTCATTCCGGATCTAGAAGACTTATTTCCTCATAGTGTAGCTCTATTAGCAATAACTATTCCAGGTTTGACGAATTTTGTTATCTTCAATATGTCTTTTTTGAACTCAGATTGGGTACCAATGTTGATATTCAGTTTGGTATATTCATTCCCTTATTTTATTCTAACATTTTTACAAGCCTCGTTATCAACCCGATTTTTTAGCCCCATGGATAAGGGGGCATTAGCTGTTTGTGCAATTCGTTCAATGGCATGGTACTATATCGCTATCTTGGTACTGATCGGACTTAGTAGTTTTGGGATTGTTGATAGAACTCTATTTAATTCGTATCTCGTATTTGTTGGTGCCATGGTTTTTAGGACCATCATAAAAAATGTGTTCTAATTTACCATATAAGTAAACTATCATACTTTTCACATCTACACAGTATACTCCTCCCCTATCTTTCCGCCCCAATTCTTATCTTTCAGGCACTCTTTCCCGTCCAATCCCCATTGCCCCATCCGCTTTTCCTGCTCAATACCGCTACGCGAAACCAGTATGTCAAAATCAATATACTCCCTCCCCCTCCGGTTTACCAGCACAGTAACTGGCATACATTTTGGTATACCGTACTGGTAACTCATTCCAGATTGCAAGATATTTCTGGAATTTCCCATAGATTTTCGGCGCTACTTTTCCCGCGTGGAGGTAGGGTTAGCAAAGAAAAATAGGCCAAAGAATAGGAATGGAGAAAAATTATCGACGTGAACGCCGCGTCTCAGTTATTTTCTCCAGCTCGGAAAGGAGATTTTTGTCAAAAGTCTCCACCCTGAACCCGTAAGCATGGGCCAGCCAGAGCAGGGAGCAGTCAATAAAACTCAGATTGTCTTTTTGTTCCCTGAAAACTTTTATGACTTCTTTGAATCCATCCGCATCAACATGAAAAAGTTCCATGTTCTTGTATTCTAATAGAAATTCCAAAAGTTCTTTGGATTTCTCCAAACCTCCCTTTCTCAGAGTCACGCTCACCGCTTCGTTCAGCACGTAATCTGTGAGAAGGAGCTGGTCGCCCCCATTTTCAAATTCCTCAAAGGCCTTGACCGCTTTTTGGTGAAGCACGTCCTCTTCATCAAAAAAAGAAATAATCAGGGAGGTGTCCAGGACTATCATGGGCTCAACCTCCGTAGAGTACGTCATCTATCTCCTGGGAGAGGTTCTTCCCGCCCCTGAAGCTTATCCGTTTCTGGACCTCAAATATGCTGGAATACTTCTTTTCCTTTTTTGTGTGCTTTATGTGCTGTAGGCCGAAGAATATGAGCTCTCTGACGGCCTCTGCTACGTTAACGTCATGTTCCTGCGCATAGGCCTGAATGGCAGCCCTGGTTTTATCATCCAGGTCCCGAATCGTATAAACTGTCATGTTAGTATTACATGTATTACAATTTTTAAATGTATTGCATGTATTACAATCCAAGTCAGGATGGACGTCTTCCATGGAAAGAAATCCGATTCCGCGTTCTTAAATCTTTCCGGGGTTGTTTGCCGGTAAAGCCGCAATCCAAAACATTTCAGGAATTTCCAAATCTATTTTCCAGGACAAAGTTCAGAAACTTTGTCCGCTATTGGAAATCCGATAGGATTTACAATTTAAAAAACCGGAATAAGAACAAATTTAAACATCCTGAATCCATACACAGACCATGTCCTACAGGAGAAAGGAGTGGCTAATGCTCATGATGGCGCTGGCATCCGTGCTGATGGCCGGCTATTTTTATCCGCAGCTTCCGGACCAGCTCGCAACCCACTGGAACATGAACGGCCAGGTTGACGGATACATGGAAAAGGGATGGGGCGTGTTCCTGTTTCCGGGGATGATGCTCTCCCTCGTGCTCCTCTTCTACATAATCCCGAGGATAGACCCCCTGAAGGCAAACATAGAGAAATTCCGGGACGCATACGAGGAGATGGTGGTGGTGATACTTGCATTCTTCCTCCTCATCTTCTTGCAGACGATGCTCTGGAACATAGGGATACAAATAAGCCCGTCGCTCACCGTGCCTGTGGCAGTGGGGCTCCTCTTCATTTACCTTGGATACCTGCTCCCGAAGGCAAAAAGGAATTGGTTCGTGGGCATAAGGACGCCCTGGACGATGAGCAGCGACAAGGTCTGGGACAAGACGCACAAGGTGGGCGGGAAGCTGTTCATAATGATGGGGATAATCCTGACATTGAGCGTGTTCCTCGGGAGCACCTCGTTCTACATAATGATTGCGGGGATTCTTGCGGTGGTGATATACCTGTTCTGGTATTCATACGTGCAGTTCCAAAAGGAGAAAAAGAAATAGGAATTCCGGAAGAATTTAGGAATTTCCAAAAATCATTTCTGGAAGGGCGAAGGTAAAGCATAATATACTAGCGGTGGAAATCTAATCAGGGTGCCGCTCATGAAAACAATCGCAATCACGAACGACGACGGATACACGGAAGGGGTACGCATATTGCTGGATTTCGCGAAGGGGCTGGGGAATGCGTATGCGATAATACCGAACAGGCAGAGGAGCGCGGTTTCCACCTCAATGACATTGCACAAGCCGATGAGATTGTACGAAGTGGAAAAAGATATTTATACCTTGAGCGGGACGCCCGCGGACTGCGCGGGATTTGCGATTTCCTGCGATGAATTCCAGAAGCCGGATGTGATATTTTCCGGGATAAATTGGGGGGATAATGCGGGCATAGGGCCGCTCTTCGGCTCGGGAACGATAGGGGCGTGCTGGCAGGCGGCGACCTATGACACGCCTGCGGTGGCTTTTTCGCTCCAGGTAAAGGAAAGGATGGGGTGGATGAAAAAAGAAAATTGGGGGCAGCCGGAAAAGATAAAGGCGGCGATGGCGCGCGCGTGGAAGGAAATAGAGCCGCAACTAAAAGAGTGGAGCTTCTTCATAGTGAATATGCCCTCGCCTGAGAAACTGGATGATGCAAAGATTGTTTTCACCAACAAGGTGCAGAGGAGGCGATACAAAATCATGGTTGAGAAAAGGAAGGACCCGTACGGGCACCCTTACTATTGGCTGGGAGGCGGAGAACGGCCAGTGGAGGACGGGACGGACTTTTACGAAGTTCTGAAGAACGGGAACATAGCGATTACGAGGATAAACGTGCAGGGTTTGTTCAGGAAATGAATTTTGAAAACTAAGCGACTGCTTGTGCGGCATGCTCTGAAGCAACGCGTTCTATGTACTTCTGCGGATTCCTTATCTCGTCCATGCTTCTTGGAAGGTTGGAAGCAATCAAGTGGAAGGCGCCCTCTGTGCCAACCGCCTCGCGTATTGAATTGAAGAACGCTAATCCGAGAATATATTCCTCCTTAGTGCCTTCCGGGAAACCTTTCCACGGGATTCCGGAGGCCCGGCGGCTTTCAATTTCCGCGAAGGTTGCGATTCCTTCCGTGGCGCACATGTATGCCTGCTCGTCGTGGATTACCTGGCCATGTATGCCAATGTGCACCGCGAGAAGGATGTGCGCCATCTCGTGGGCGAGGGCGGACGCACGCCTCTTATCGTCCGTAGCCATCTGCCATCCGTTGAAATAAATGACTCCTTTGTGCTGCCACGAGACCGGGCCGTTCCGCTTGAACGACTCCTCCGGATTCGTTTCATTTTTCAATTCCTCTGCGAGGGGAACGTCCTTGGGCAGGGAGTAGAGGACTTCTACGCGAGGCACGGTTTCGCACGGCACTGCGCTGAAAACCTGCGCCGCGAAGGAGAGGGCGGCGACGCGCTTTTCAAATGAAAAGGAGCTTATCTGGGTTTCGCGATGCGCGAAGGGCGCCGGCTTTCCCGTTTTTGCGGGTTTGTGGGCTGGCGCTGTGGCTGCTGTCGCTATAACCATGATAATATACTATATAACACACTATTTAAACCTTTTTACCACACTAGCAGACCTCAATCTCAGCACTTGAGGAAACGTCCATGGACATGGGGATGTCCAGCTTTGCCTCCATCCTCCACGTGACCTTGCGGCCGCCGCTCCACGGCTGGGAGCCCGGGGCGGACGAAGGGATGGAAAATTCCACTTCGTATCTTCCGCTCTTGTATTCCTTTTCCCCGGAAACCTCCTTTGTTTCCGCGTAGGCGACAGTTTCCATGACGGACGTGGTGGTGCGCAGGTGGGTGGAACGCTGCACGCCCAGTTCTCTGTCCATCCTATAATCGTCCCTCGCCATCTCCCTCGTGCTCTCCACTTTCTTCTGCTCAACGCAATAGAGGCGTGCGGAAAGGGAACGGGCGCGGACGGGCTTCTTCAGCTCAAGGATTATTATCGCCGAAACCTTTCCGCCGACGCTGCACCCGATGTTCCTCGGGCTTATGGTGATTTTGCTGCCCACGACATCCATCTGCCTTGAGATGAACGCGGCCCTGTCGCTTATGAATTTCTTCACTGGCATGGATTGGTAATTTCACGCAAAATTATTAATGGCGCCTGGCTGCCCATATTCTTTCGTGCGGCTGCACACGCGACGCCGGCTTGGGCTGGATGGCATTGCTGCGCTTCCAGTTCCACTTTGGTTCTTCGTATGCATTTTTCTTTGGAGGGATACGGTCTGGCGTTTGTGCGCTCACTTTTTTCGAAATGGCTTGTGCAGGCGCATCCTGGGTTTTTGGCCGGCCATCCGCGCAACCAAACAGCAACATGGCGAGCCCGAACAAGGCGGCGGCGCTTACTCCGAACAACGCAAGCCTGTACACTAGGACTTCCGTATGGATGCGGCGCCAAAACGCTCTGGACTCCCGCCCCAGCTCATCTATGTAAGCCAGGTACTCATCACTAGGATTGGTAGGGTGGGTCTTAGTCACATTTGAGCCAGCCCGATTCATCCGCTCCCATCTCTCATCAGCAAATGCTTCTTCCCATTTACCCCTTACCATGAATATATTTTGCGCGAAAAAGGTTAAAAACGGGCTTTTTAATCCTTGCAGGAGAAGGGTTTGCGGATGCAATCCAAATATATCTGGGCCTTCGCCTGCTTCGTGTTCATGGTTGCGACAGTGGTTTTGTTCAACCTGAACCAGGGGCTGGAATCCCGGCTCGCCTCCACGCAAAGCGAACTGGGGCGGACGACTGTGGACCTCCAGCTTGCGAACCGTAACGTGGAGCGGCTGGAAGGGGAATTGCAGGTCGCAGAGGTGAACCTCCTCATAACGCAGGAGGAGTTGGGCGACACTAGGGATACTCTCAATTTTACGCGGAGCGAACTCGCGCGGGCCAACACCGCGCTGAACAGGACGCAGGGCGAGCTTGAGGCGACGCAGGAGGAGCTGGAGAGCACGGTCGCGGAGTTTGAGCAGCTCGGGGTGGAAATCAGCGAGCTGAGCGAATCAATCAACTCATCCATACAGTGGTTCAAGGGCAACGCTGCATTTCCGGTTTCAATGGACCACATATCCAGCAAGGTGAGGTCGGGCTGCGAGAACGATGGCGTTCTCAACCTCGGATGCGCAATCTTCATCATGGAGAGGGAAATGCCGTTCAGGTACAAGGACGAGACGCCGGACCGGCTGTACTCGCTCGCTGAAATGAAAAAGAACGGGGGCGGGGACTGCGAGGATTATTCCCTCCTTCTCAAGGCGCTCATAAACACGTTCAGGGAAACGGGGCGGGATGTTGGGATGGAGGCGTGGAAATACGGGGATGGGAGGTATGTCATTTACGAGGACGCGGACAGCGTCTGGTATGTGAACGGGGAAGCGAAGCCCCTCGGCAACATCCAGAACCTCACCCCATACGTGATATGCTTCGTGACGGGTTTCCAGGGCTCGCAGTTCCAGGGCCACTGCGTGGTTGCGGTGGGGAACGAAGTGGGCGGCGTGGACGGCTTAAGCACATTGGACGGTGCGGATACGTTTGAGCCGCAGACCGGGCAATACCTGGGAAAAATCGGAGACAATTACAACTTATGCTGGGGAGACGAGTTCTGCGGCACCGGGGTGGAGGACATAATCCTCATAATAGCGGAGAACGACCTGTACCAGTTTTCCGAAGGGGAATGGAGGGGCTACGAATCCTACGGAAAGACGGTTGAGGAGATGCAGGCGGAGATATGGGAATTCACCCGCTGACGGGTTCATACGTGCTTGCGGACGTCTATTGCGGTGCCGGTGCGGATTTTTCCGGTATTTTTGAGCAAATCAATTATCTCAAGCGCCACGTCCGCTGGCACGTGCGCCGCCCGTTCCTTCCCGGCTATTTGCTCCCACATTTTCGTCTGCGTTGACGTGGGGCAGATTGCATAGGCCAGGATGCCGTCCTTTTCCAGCGCCTGAGCGATTGCCTCGGTGAACCCTATTATGCCGAATTTAGTCGCGCAATAGACAGGAAGCTCCGGATAGCCGTGCTTTCCCGCGACGGAGGAGATGTTTATGATGATGCCGGATTTCTGCTTCCTCATGAGCGGAACGGCTTCGCGCGTGAGGTGGATGGTGCCTGCAAGATTGACCGCGATGGTCTGGTCCGTCTCCTTTTTTCCGAGAAAGAAATCATTCACGAATGCCACCCCTGCATTGTTCACCAGGATGTCTATCCTGCCGAACCCCTTTGCCGCGGATGCGATGATGCGCTTGCGGTCCGCATCTTTGGTGACGTCGGAAAGCACGATGAGCGCCTTCTTCCCGAGGGAAGCGATTTCCGCCGCGGCGCCCTCCAGCTCCTCCCGGTTCAGGCCGGAGATAAGAACGTCCGCGCCGTTCCTGGCAATCTCAAGCGCGATTGCCTTCCCTATGCCCCTTCCGCCCCCGGTTATGACCGCATGCTTCCCGTCAAGGAATCCCATTATACCACGGCACATAAAACAGGGTGAAAAATATAAATTCCGCAGGTGGGCGGAACGCATGCCGGAATTGGTTTTAGGTGTAGTTTAAAAACACTTTTCTGCAACATTATGAACATGTCCGGCAAACTGCCCAGCGATCAACCTACTAAAGTAGGCCTCCCTCCTGTAAGATCCGGCCTTCGGGTTGTGAGGACTCCCCCGGTGCCCTCGCATGCGCAAAGAAATGCCCTTAGGAACACCCCTCCGGTAGATGCCCCTGCGGCCAATATGCCCGCCCGGCAGCCAGCAAGAACCGCTGAACAAGATGCAAAAGAGAAGGTCACATGGTTGCTCACAAATGCGGAACTCATCAAAACGGAGGCGGACATACGAAAATTCGCGGAGAGCATAGTGTCCTGCAAGGGGACGCAGGAAGAATCAACCAGAATTGAGTACGTCATGGTCATGGCCAGCGACGGCAGATACCGGCTTTATGATTCGCGGGGGGACGCGATGTCAAACGAGAAATACGGCATCCTTTTCGCCACACTGGAGCTGAGAGGGGCCCGCTTTTTATTGTATAAGGAAAACCCCCGGCGCCCATGGCCGGAATGAACCGAAGATAATGGGCAGGTTTTATATAGCTGGCTGGTGAGCCAATACCAGGTGATGAGCATGGCAAAAGATGAATGCCACGGAATGTGTTGCGATGATGGGATGAAGCTGACGCTCTTTTTCCTAGGGGTAATCCTCGTTGGGGCGCTGGTTTTCTCGCTTGTGAATCCAAAGCCGATCCAGGTTTCGGGCGACTTTCTGACGAGCCCTGAGCAGGACCTGCTTTATGCGGACGGGGTGGCGATGAGGAAGGTTTCCCCGGACCTGCTGAGGATTTCACTGGGCGTGGAGACGCAGGAAGTGGCCGCTGCAGAATCGCAGTCCTCCAACGCGGCGAAGATTAATGCCGTAAAGGCTGCGCTGATGGCCAACGGCGTGCTGGAGAGCAACATCCAGACCTCCGAATACGGCGTTACTCCGGTGACCACGAGCAGGAAGGTCTGCCCGGTCGCGAACCCCGAATGTGCCGATTGGGAGGCGCAGTGGGTGCAGGAGATAGTCGGGTACAAGACCACGCACATGCTTACGGTGGAGAGCACGAACCTTGATTCCGCGGGAACGCTCGTGGACGCGTCCGTGACTGCCGGCTCCAACCGGGTGGATTCCGTGTCTTTCACGCTGAAGGATGCGACGCAGAAAACCATAGAGGACGAGCTTGCTTCGGAAGCGATGGTGGATGCGAAGGCGAAGGCCGGGAGGATGGCGGCGGGGCTGGGCGTGCAGGTCGGCAAAGTGACGGCGGCCAGCATAAACAGCTATTACTACCCGCAGCCGGTGAGGAACATGGTGGGGGCGGCTGAAGCGTCCTATGACGGAAGCACGAGCTTCTCGCCAGGGCAGCTTACGCTCACTGTCTCCTCCAGCGTTGTCTTCGAGATAACGCAGTGATTTCTCACTTATTTTTTCATTTTTTCCTCTTTCCAGCCTGCGGAAAGGGCCTAGGCATAAATTTAAATACTGGGGGGACTGTAATAATAACATCCTGTAGAGGGAGAGGCAGAAATGCGTCCCTGCTTTGCGGGAAGAAAATAAAAAAAAGAGTGAAAAAATGGATAATAGAGGAGATAGAGGAGACAGGGAATTTTTTGACGCAGTTTGTTCCGATTGCGGGCAGCCGTGCAAGGTTCCCTTTAAGCCGACTGAGGGCAGGCCCATCTACTGCAGGGACTGCTTCAAGAAGCACAGGAAATTCTGATCTTTAGGCAACTAAGGAGAAAGAAATTCTTTAATTTTATTTTTTATTTTATCAGATGTTTGCCGCCCATAAGGGGGCCACCCTCATTCTATTTAAACATTACATTCCTAGTGTAAGGCAGGTGCGATTATGCTTAGGCCTCCAAAGGACACGATAGGGAACCTCAGGAACAGCTGCATATGCAAGAACTGCCCCAGCTACGCGGAATGCACAAGGAACGCGAAGGAACAGTTCTTCTGCTTTGAAGGGAAGGCGAGCTGCACGCTTGAGAGGTATGGGTGCATATGCATGCAATGCCCCGTGTATTCCACGAAAAAACTCACCGGCGGATACTTCTGCATAGGCGGGAAGGCGAAGACGAAATAGCATACATCTAGGCGCGGAAATAAGGCGAATCAGGTATCTTGCCCCAGTGCGTTTCGCCCTGCGACTCGCCAGTAACCCTCTTCAGCATTTCCAATGAGATGCAGACCGATTGTATCGGGAACTTGCTTATGCCCTTTGTGTTCTCCCTTTGGACCCACATCAAGAGCAGATAGAGCAGGCCATCGTTGGTAAATCTTGAGTAGGCATCTATCATTTTTTTCGCGTCCGCCTCCGATTCCGGACCGACGGGGAATACCTTTCCATCCCTTTCTGCTTTATCCATCCGTGCGATTGCCGTGTATGTATCAATAAACCAGCCGAGCACCCGCAAGGGGTCGGGGTAGTAAAGCGATATCTCAACGAGGCGGCGGAACACCTCCTCCCGTTTAGAACCAACGTCGTGGGACTGGATATTTCGCAGGCCTTCCGCCAACTCCCCCACGATTATCTCCACGTGGTGCCTCTCCTGCTGCTTCAGCCTTCCGGTGCCCATCACTTCCTTGACCGCGCGGTCCAGCACCCGATGCCTAAGTGGCTTGGAAGGGACAGGTTTCGGAGGCCTGACTTTAACCTCCCGTGCCGGCGGCTCCGCGAGCGGCTTGTTCATGCTAGCGATATACTCCTCATTCAGCCTCCTCTTGGGCTTGTTCTGCTTCTTTTTCTTTTTTACATCCTCTTTATGCCCTGGCTGGGGAACGAAAAACGGCTTGCCTCTTTGCATAACAATATTATGTGTGGAATAGAGATTAAAAATATGTAAGAATAGTAGATAATGGAAGCCCTCATAGTCTAGCCTGGATAGGACGCGAGCCTCCGGAGCTCGGAACCGGGGTTCAAATCCCCGTGAGGGCGTTTGGCCGACAGCCCGATGGTGAAGTTCGGCAGGACTTCGCCAGACATCGCGAAGCGATGCAGATGTATGGGCTGGAGGGCAAAGAGAAGAAACGCGGGGTAGCATGCGCAGAAAGCGAAAACAGAAATAATAAATCCACTCTGAACATGTGGTAAAGAAAGGTATTTAAAGGATAAAAGTGTAATATAGTCCAGATATTTATGATAAGAAGCGAGCCTATCACAGCAGGCCATGGAATGTCCAGAACACGACAGAAAGCGTATTCTCCTGTCAAAGGCATGCCGTTGCGCGCTGGCATTCTCCAGAAGCTAGAGGATAGCTGGGTTGCGCGCGTAAAGGCAGATAAACGGGTCGCCGAACGGGCATCCAAGCATTTATTCGATTTCGCACCCCTGGTCTCCATGAGCCATAAAGACAAAGACGTGCTCAGAGCGTACATGAAGAAATGTGTTTCGGAGGCGTATTCGAGATACGTCCGAGTAACAAACAGATTGCTTTCCGGCGATACAAAGATAGTTCCGAGTCTGTTTAGTAGAAATGGAAAATGCCCAACCCGGGATGAAACAATAGGACTGCTCTCCGGAGGGCCGGTTAATTATTTGGTGAGTTACCGAAGTGGCACGGGAGCATTTTGTACAGAATATGCGGGTTCTATGCTGAGGGGTTACGGCTCACGCGGACTGCAAGAATATAATATGAACGTCCTTCAGCACGCGAGAGAGCTCCATGCACGGAAAGGGAAAACAATCCGTGTATTGGATGTCGGCTCGGCCGACGCGCAGATGCTTCATGAGCTGAAGGAGAAAATGGGCAACCGGGTGGAAACCCACGCATTGAATCCCTTTGATGAGCCGCGTTTTGAGGTTGATTATTATCACATGCTGGCGGCAGAGTACATGCCGGCTGAATTTAGGGGGTATTTTGACCTCATTGTTTCCAACCGTGCATTGGAATACGTTCTTTTCCCCCATCATGCGCTAAACAACATCGTCCAGGCGATTGCTCCTGGCGGCAGGGCTGAAATAGGATGGGATGACCATAGGCTTCCGATTATTAAATCCCCCGAACTCGAACTGTGCCTTGATGGATATTTGGGGAGTGGGCTGCCTGAAAAAGTCATGCAAATTCTCAAGCGCGAGTTTGATAAAGAGTGCAAAGAACTGTATGGGCCGGACGAAAAAGCCCCAGTTTTTCATGAAGTGCTTGACGGGCTCTTGACCCGCCATGCCATACGCATAAAGACTGTGCTCGCGTGGTGCAAAACGGTTGTAGATATATTGAAAACGGAAGGCATCAAAACAGAAATAGCCTGGGGCACAAGTGAAATTGTGGAGCCTATCGGTTTGCTAATCCAAAGGAGCAAGTAAACCAAGGCATTCTGAGAAGTTGTGATATTATTGCGTAAGGAAACGTGCAAAGCGTGTTAAAGTGAAGTGGAGGGGGGTCAGAATGAACCCTAAAAATGGGGGGGACGCTTCCCCCGCGTTTTTGGGAGTGAAGGCGAGTTTTTATTTCTTCTTACTCTTATCCATGCATGAAAAAGATAATCGCGCTTCTTGTTTTTGGGGTTTTGCTTTTCGGGTGCACGATGCCGTCGCTGCCTGGAACCGGCGGCGGGCAGCCTGCAGGAAGCGCGCCGGGAGGGGCAGGTGGTCCCGTAACCGGGGTCGGACAGCCATCGGGCGGAAATGTGGAGCCGGCAACAGGAAACGGGGAGCCGCAAGCGCAGGAGCCGCCGCCCCAGACCGCCGACAGGCAGGAGCTCATCAGGTGGTTCGTGATGAGCAAGCTCATGGATGCCGACGGTGGCGTGAGGAATTCCCTCAATTCCACGTCCTATTCCTCGCAATCCGTATGGATGATAATGGATTATGCGCTGGAAACCAACGACGAGGAGCTTTTTGCGGAGGAATACGCATTTTTCACCGGGAAGTTCCTGGACGCGGATTATGGTTTGGCTTACGCTGCGCTGGATTCCCAGAAGAGCCCGAAAAAGAAGGACAACTTATATTACTCATCAACCGGGGACAACCTCAGGATAGCGAAGGCGCTTTTCGCGGCGCACGAAAAGTGGGGCGGCACGGAGTATTCCAACACGGCGGAGAGGATTGGCGCCTCGCTTGCCGCCAACAGCGTCTTCACCCAGGTGCTGGTGAAGGAATCCTACTGGTCGGGAAGCGGCATATCCCCTGCTACTAGGATGAGGAGCGCGGACCCGGAATGGTCGGTGATGGAGAAGTTCAAGCTGGACGACCAGGCGTGGGTTGGAATCACCGAGAGGACGAGGTCGCACGTGCTCGGATGCACTGAAAGCGGATTCTTCTGGCCGGAGTTCAATGTGGCGAACCCCTCGTGCGACTACGGGGCGGGGAACAGCGTCGCGAGGACCGTGGATTCCCTGCGGTCCGCAATGGCGTTCGCGGACCTGAACGCCTTTGAGCCGGCTGTGATAACCTTCTCCAAGATATCCAACGAATTGAACCAGGAGGACCTCATAAGCAACGGGTACCTAATCCCGCACAACGGCGTGGGGAACAAGCAGGAGGACCCTGGCACGTACGCGACGATGGGGCTGCTCGCGGTAAGGCTGGACAGGTGCGATTCCGCGGCGAAGCTGCGGGACAAGGTGCTGGACTATTTCGTGGATGATGCGGCATCGCCGCTGTACGGCTCCATAACCCAGGAGGGGGACGCGTATGCGTACGACAACCTGGAGGCGCTCATCTTCCTGGAGGAGTACGGCGACGTGTGCTGATTCGGGAGTTCCCGAAGAAAACCGGAAAAGAATATAAATGCCGGAAGCGCCTATCCCCACATGGATGAATCCATAAGGCTGGACAGGAAGAGCTTTGAGGCGCTCGCCGGCCAGACCAGGGTCAAGATACTCAAGTCCCTCCTCAAAAGGAGGAAGACTCTCACCGAGCTGTCGCACGAGCTCGGGCTTTCCCCATCCACCACAAAAGAGCATCTGGATGTGCTCGTGGATTCCGAGCTTGCGCAGCAGGTGGACGAGGGGAGGAAGTGGAAATATTACGAGCTCACCCGGAGGGGAAGGAGCATAGTGCAGCCCCACGAATTGAAGGTGCTTATCGTATTGGGGCTGGGCATAATAGCGGCAGGCGCGGCGATATTCAACCTGTTTTATGCGCTCCAGCCGCAATATGCGGCGCAGGGGCTTGGGGCGATGGAAACGGCTGAGGATAGCTCTTTTGCTTCTGAGGAAAACGCCGCCGGGGAGGCGCCCCGCGTGGCTGCGGCACCGCCAGGAAGCGGCGAAGAAGGGGAATCCCCTGCAATGGAGGCTGCCCTGGCGCAGCAGGACGGCCCCGCGTTCCCGTTCCTGGAGGCGGGGATAGCCGCTGCGGCACTGCTCGTGTTCTCCTGGGCTTTCCTCTACGCGCGCGGAAAGGGCGTGTTCTGAACCTACTCGCAGCCGCTTATCGCGATGATGCATCCGTTCTGGTTATACTCCAGGCCGGAACCCAGGCCCTGTGACATGCAATCAACTGCGGCAGTGACAACCACGGCCGATGGGTCGGGGCAGCTCGGGTTCTGCATGCCCCTGAGGCCGTCCAGGGCCCAGTCGGAAAGCGTCCAGCACTCATACCCCGTTATACAGTTCCTCCCGTCGCGGATGGCTTCCATGCTCCCGCCCGAGCCTTCGCATGCGGAGGCCTGTGCCGATGTCGGGCCGGCCACATATGCGCAGCGGACCGGCTCAAAGCACTGGGGAAGGGACACGACGCCGGATTGCTCGTGCGAAAAGGAGGTGAGCGACCAGTGCGGCCCGCCCTCACCAATGAAATCCGCCGAAACCACGAATGGCAGTGGAACGTTGGCGCTTGTGTCTGCAACGCAAACTGCGTAGGTCCCATCCACGCTCGTCCCCCTCTCCACCAGGCTGAACTCGGTGCAGGGCAGCGCCTTGTTCGTGAAGCTGTTCCCGGTCCTGAAAACGGAATAGTTGCTCAGGCCTGAGCCCATCACCACGTTCTTGAGTATGGTCGGGGTGGTGGAGTTCCGGGACTGGTCCGTCATGAAATTCTCTCCCGCACGCGCGAATATGTCGTTAAGCGTAAGGTAGAAGTCAAAATCGCTTGCTGCCGGCTGCAGGTCGTCAAAAGCCAGGCTGGATGCCTGCGCCCATTCGCTGACCGCGGTCTCGCCATTATCCGTATAAACGATAACCTTTGACCATGCGGTATCCCCGCCAATGGCAAGGCTCTGGACGCCCACGAGCGCCTCGCGCCCGCCGCAGTCCATCTTCCTTTCAAGCCAGAGCGTGAGCGTGTATTGCTCCCCCCCATAAACGTCCGCCGGAAGGACATAGACAAGTTTTATGGGGTTGAACGGCGCAGGCTGCACCACGGTCGTGTTGGGCACTGCAACGGGAGGCTGCGAAACCGGTGCGGAAACGTTCGGTGCGGAGGGCTGCTCCACAGGAGGGGCGGGGCCCGCGCATCCGAGGACCAAAAGGGAAACCAAAAGCAAACCAAATAGGATTTGGGCATTCTTCATATCAACCACGCTAAGAGCTATCCCAGTTAATTTAAAATCCCTTTCCCCGAATACTGCCGCATGCTCCTTGAGTTCGTGCAGGCATTCATACTGCTTTATGTGATTATGGACCCGCTGCTCTCGCTGGCGGCGTTCTTCTCGCTCACGAAGGGGATTCCTAGGGAGGAATGCAGGAAGATAGCGACGCAGGCGGTCATCGTGGCGGCGATTCCGCTATTCCTCTTCATATTCATAGGCAACGGCATACTCACAGTCCTCAGCGTTTCAATGGGCAGCTTTGAGGTGGCGGGCGGCATAATACTGATTCTCCTGGGGGTGCAGATGGCGCTCGGCCTGACCTTCCCCAAGGAGCACGAGGACAATGACAAGAGCGCGATAGCGGTCGTCATCGGGACGCCGCTCATAACCGGGCCCGCGGTCATTGCCACGTCCATCCTGCTTGCGGACAAATTCGGCAAGGAAACCACGGCGATTGCCGGGCTCGCCGCGCTTATTGCGATGTGGCTGGTCCTCTGGTTCGCTGCCTCCATACATGACAGGCTGGGGAGGACCGGGATAAAGGTGCTCTCCACCATGATGGGCATCATAACCATCGCATGGGGCGTTGACTTCATAAGGAACGGGCTTGCCTGATACCGGTCAGGAAAAGACGCGGATTGCGCCGTGCAGCACAACTGTTATATACGAATGTGTTGAATGTTTTTCTATGTACGAAGTCAAGCTCATTACTCCGGAGGAAAAGGAAAAGGAGGTTGAGAAGCTGTATGCGCGCCCCCTCTTTGAGAAGAAGGCGGACATATACGGCACCTGCATCAAATTATTCACGGACAACGAGGATTTCTACAGGATGTGGTGCGAGAGCTTCAATCCCATGATGGATGAGATAAGGCCGCACGGGAGGGTGATTGCGGTCTCCGGGGAAAGGCTGGAAGTGCTCTATGAGTGGAGCTCCAAGACAGTCATCATAAAGGGATGCGATTATTACGGGTGGGTGAAGAGCGTCGCGCTGGCGCTGGTGGCGGAGTTTTTGGAAGATTTCTCCTCAGAGCACAGGAGGTATTCCGTGCACGGGAGCTACGTGGATTTCGGCGGGAGAGGCATAGGGATAATAGGGCCTTCTGGAAGCGGAAAGACGACGCTCACTTATGGATTATTATTGGACAGGAAGGCTTCCTTCCTTACGGATGACTGGTTTTTTGTTAGGGTGGGTGCGGACGTCAACGTGTTTTCTTCGGAAAAAAACTCATACATACGCGCGAACATAGAGGAGGACTGGAAGGAATACAAGGGAATATTCGCGAAGGTGCCGTTGAAGTATGACAACAAGGAGAGGGCGGTCGCGGACGTTAAGATGCTCTTCGGTGAGGAGAAGATAAAGGAGAATTCCGTGATGCGCGCCGCGGTGATTTTGACGAGGGAGCCGGGGAAGCCCCCCTTCCGAGAGATAAAGGTTGGCGAGGCGCTCGCATTCCTCCAGAAGAACGATTTCTGCAACCCGCACCAGCTGGTGAGGGACCGCACCAAAAGGGACGTGCGTGCGGCGTTCTTCAAGGACATGCTTTCAAGGATGCCCATCTATGTCCTGAACACCGTTGAAAAGCCGGCGCAGTCGCTGAAGCGGCTGGAAGAAATAACGAAAAAATTGTAATCAGCAGAGCTTCGCGAGCACGAGCCCGTATATTACACTTATCACGAGCCCTGTGAATGCCCAGGCGAGAAGCAGGGTGATGGGCAGGTTAATTATCAATATCAGCGCCAGCGTTGACGGAACCGTGCAGATGAAGAATAGGATGAGCCCGAAGCATGCGCCCTTCCTTATCCAGCTGCCGTTTGCGAGGACCGGCTTCAGGTAGTGGAAGAACCACGTGAAGATGAATGCGGTTACGAACGCAAAGGCGAGCGAGGTGAGGGAGAACTCAATCGGGGGCGGGCCCGCAACCGGCATCATGAGCTTGCTCCAGACGCCGAAATATGCGGGGTCAAGGTAATAATCCATCGTGAGCACCGCTTCCGCCATCCTGAACACAAACGAGATTGCCGCCAAAAGCACGGCAATTCCCGCCATGCGCAGGATGCTGCATTTCCCATTTTCCTTTGCCATGCGGATGGTGCTCAGAAAAGCAATAAGAACTTTTGCGGTGGGATGGGTTTGATGAAAATTGCGGGAATAGACCTCGCGGGAAGCGAAAGGGGGAATACGGGCTTCTGCATAATTGCTGGGAAGAGGATGCGGACAAAGGTGCTGCATACTGATGCGGAGATAATGGAGGAACTGCGGAAGGGGAAGCCGGAAATCGTGGGGATGGACGCGCCGCTCTCGCTTCCCCCCGGAAGGAAGAAAATCTCTGACAGGAACGGCGCTCATTTTCGTAAATGCGATTTGGAATTGAGGGAAATGGGGATACGATTCTTCCCCATCACCATAGGGCCGATGAGGATGCTCACGGAAAGGGGGATGGCGCTTGCGCGGAGGATTAGAAGGGGAGGGGTGCGCGTGGAGGAAACCTATCCGGGCGCTGCTTATGATATTTTAGGGGTTCCGAGGAAGGACAAGGCAAAAATAAGAAAATGGATTAAGGAACTTGGCTTTGCGCTGGAAGGAGGGGGGACGCAGGACGAGCTGGATGCGTGCGCCTGCGCGATTTCCGTTTGGATGTTTCTGTGCGGCAAGGGAAGGGTACTGGGAGGGAAAGGGGGCATCGTTGTGCCCTCGGGAAAAGTGTTTAAACCCTTGGGAAAGAAGTGAATGCGATGGGATTGGAGCTAGATTTACTCATAACCGCCTTTCTTGTGCTTCTCTCGGCGTTCTTCGCGGCTTCGGAGATTGCGCTGGTCAGCCTGTCCAAGGCGAGGGTGCACGCCATCTGGGAGATGGAGAAAAGCAAATCCTCTGAAAGGCTGAAATTCCTCAAGGAGCACCAGGACTCCGCGCTCACCGCGATAATAATAGGGACTAATTTCGTGAATGTGGCCGCCGCATCGGTCGCCACCCAGGTTTCGCTGCAGCTCTTCGGGGACGCGGGCGTCGCGATAGCGACCGGCGTGATGACATTCGTATTGCTCACCTTCGGGGACATACTGCCAAAGATAATGGTGGTCGGGATGGCAGAGCGTTTCATGCTGAAGTTCTCATGGGTGCTGTATCACCTGAGGATTTTGCTGTATCCGGCGGTATGGGTGCTCAAGGGCATAAGCGTCCTTGCGAGGGAGAGGTTTGCGCTCGCGTCCAAATATCCAAGGATAACCGAGAGCGAGCTGCTCGCGCTTGTGGATTTGGGCGCGAAGGAGGGCACGGTCAGCAAGATTGAGAGGGACTTCGCCGCCAACGTGTTCCAGTTCGGGCACAAGACGGCAAGGGACGTGATGGTGCCGCGCAACAAGATGTTCGCGATGCCCGAGGAGGCGACCATCAAGGACCTGATAGATGAAATGGGGCGGCTGAAGAAGACGCACGCCAGGATACCCATATACCAGGGGGACCTGGACAACATAACCGGCAAGGTGTACATAAAGGACCTTTTGGACTACGTGCTGCGGGGCGACACGGCGAGGCCCCTCAAAAAAATGAAGCGCTCCATAAAATTCGTGATGGAGAAAAAGAGGATAGACGACCTGTTCCGGGAGCTGCAGGAGAAGCGGCAGCACATAGCGATAGTGCGGAGCGAGACCGGGAAGGTGCTGGGCGTGGTCACCACCGAGGACATAATAGAGGAGGTGGTGGGCGAGCTATACGACGAGTTGGAGATGCCTCCACCGCCGAAATAGATATAAATGGTTTCGTCCAATTCTGAACAACAAGGTGTATTTGATGACTGAGAGAAGGCCTTTTGATGTTTTGAACGCGGCTTTGAACAACACGGTGGTTATCGGGCTTAAGGGCGGGGTTGCCTTCAGGGGCACAATGGCGGCATACGACGTCCACATGAACATCGTGCTGGACAAGGCGGAAATGCTCGTGAACGACGAAGTGAAGAAGGGAATGGGCACGGTCCTCCTCAGGGGGGACAGCGTCATCTACATTTCCCCGTCCTGAAAATAGTGCGTAAGGAGACGGGCAAAGGGTCCCTCCAGTGAAGTGGGAGGGGGGCTGAAAGATAGAAGAAAATGGGGGGAGCGCTCTCCCCGCGTTTTCTCTAGGGCTTGTAGCTCAGCAGCAGAGCGCTCGCTTGGCATGCGAGAGGCCGGGGGTGCGATTCCCCCCAAGTCCAAATGGCTCTTAAATTTGACGACAACACGAAGAAGGTCGCCTTCCAGGCGCTGATTGTCCTCGTATGCCTCATGTTCATCCTTGAGACCTTCGCGTTCGGAAACAGGGCCGCCTCCACCGGCACCGGGGGCCAGCAGGCCGACACCTACTCAGGCGTGGCCGTGGTCAGCATGACAGTGGTGGATTACAGGCCGTACCTTTACGTGGACGGCGGGCTGAACGCCAGCCTCAAGGAATCCGTCGCTGCCATGGACGGGGTGGACGAAATACTTGACGATGGCGAGAGGAGCGTGGTTTCCCTTTCGGATTCCAGGAAAGCCCCCGAAGTGTATGAAAAGCTCAGGAGGATGGGCGTCCTTACTTATACCCTCGCATCCGTATCAACGCCGGCGTATTTTGAGATCACACTCGCCAATGGAAGCACGCGCGGCGTTTCGGGGAACAGGTTCGACTACATAATGGAGCCGGTCAGCCGGGTGGGCGGAAGGATAATGATGCGCATGAGCGTGCAGGCGACCAACGGGATGCTGGACGGGGTGGGCAACGCTGTCCCCATCGCGGAGTTCATGGACCTGGGGTTCAACGCTACCATTGAGAACGGCTCCGGAAGGACATTCTATTATGCGGTGCCCTGGGAGGGCAGGAACCTGGACATTGCGAACCTCACGGCGCAATTCGGCGCGGGGAATGTGGAATTTGTGAGGAATGACAACATACTGCTTGCAGGGCCGCTAACGCCCCAGGAGATGCTGGCTAAGAAATATGATTATGTGGAGACCATAAGCGAGAGGTCCATAACTGTGAAGCAGGATTTTGCGGACAAGGAGAGGATTGCGCAGGATTTCGGGAACGTCACTTACTATGATTCTTCCCTGGTGATAAGGTCGGAAGCGGACCCCGGGTTCGGGTTCCCGCACGAGGAGAAGTCTTCTTATATATTGGCGCTGCCGGAGGAAATCGGCGGCTACAACCTATACGAGCAGAGTTATGAGCTGGATTATTTGCCTGGCCTGGAGGGTGAAGTGCCGGCCATAATGAACGCGAGCGTGCTCGGAGAGACAATAGAAGTGATAAACAGCATCCGGATAGCGGAATAGGCCTAGGCGGCCCCGGGCATTTTCACTCCCACTATTCTTGACACCCCGTCCACGCGCGACACCCCAAGTATCGCCTCGGCCATGCCCATTATTGAATCGTCGTGCGTGACCACTATGAACTGGGACTGCGATGATATGGTGCGCAGGAGCTTCGCAAGCTGCTGTGCGTTCGCCTTGTCCAGCGACTGGTCCACCTCGTCCAGTATGTAGAAGGGCGAGGGCTTGTAAAACTGCAATGCAAATATGAACATGAGGGCGAGGAGGGTTTTTTCGCCTCCTGAGAACGCGTCCAGGGAGCTCTCGCGGTTGTTCCTCTTCACGCGAATCTGCATCCCGCTGTTGAACAGCTCGGCGGGATTGTCCAGGTGGAGGTAGCCCTCCCCGAGGTTTATGTGCTTGAACATCTCCTTGAAATTCTCATTCACGGCGTTGAAGGCCTCAAAGAATGCGGTTTTCTTCCTCTCCTCAATGGAATTGACCATGTCTATTATCGCATTCCGCTCAACGCGCAATTTTTCTATTTTCTCCTTCATCTCAGAAATCTCCGCGGACTTGCGCTCAAACTGCTCCGGCGCCGCGAGATTCACATCGCCGAGCTCGCTGAGCTGCTGCTCCAGGCTGCGCATCCCCTCCACCAGTTTCTCCTTGTCCTTCTCTTCCAATGGCTGCACGCCCTCATAAGAGCCCAGTTCCGCCTTCAGGTCCGCGATGCGCGTGTTTAGGGAGGCGAGTTCCACGTCAAATTGGTAGCGCTGTTTGTCCAGCTTGGCCAGCTCCGCTGCCACGGTGCCTTTTCTCTTGCCTATATCCTGGAGGCGCTCCTCAAATTCCCTGGACTTCTGCAAAAGGCCCTCCAGCGCCTTGTTTGATTCGCCAATCCGCTTTTCCAAGGAAGAAATGGAAGATTTCAATTCGTCCGCACGCTTGGAATGGCCGTCAAGCTTTTTCTGCAGGGCGGAGAGCCCGGACTTGAGCGTTTTAATCCGCTCGTTCCTCTCCTTTATGCTCCTGGAGCGCATCTCCGCCTCCCTGAGCATGGAATCCAGCTCCGCCTTCTTTGAAGAGAATGATTTCGTGAGGTCCTGCTGCTCCTTCTCCACGCTGCGCATCGCCTCGGAGCTTTTCTTTTCCGCCTGCACGAGCTCTTCGGATTTTGCGGAAATCCTTTTCTCTATTTCCTTTATTCTTGAATCGTAAGCCGCGAGCTTCTCGCGGGAATGGGAAACGGACTTGTGCAGGCTTTCTATTTCCTTAGCCGCATCATCCGCTATCTTCCTCCTCTTTTTGGATTCGGCCTCCGCCCTCTTCGCGCTCTCCGCCTCCAATTCGCATTTCCTTATTTCCACGTCCAGCTCGGATTTCTCCTTGCGCAGGGTTGACATCTCCTCGCGCAGCGCCTTCAGGTCTGAGAGTATGCCGTTCTTGCGCTCGCGCAGCGCGTCCGCCTCCTTTTCCGCCTTGGAGAGCTGCGCGGAAACCGCAATCCCTCCTCTGGTCTTCCCTCCGGTTATTACGCCGGAGCGCTCAAACAGCTCGCCCTCAAGCGTCACCATCCTCGCGTTCCCTATCCCTATCTTGCGCGCCTCTGTGGAATTGGAAACGAGGATTGTTGAGCCGAAGAGGAATTCCACTGCCTTCCTGTGCTCCGGCTTGAAACGGAGGGAATCTATCAGGAGCCCCATGCCGCCCTTCCCATCTGCGAAGGATTCGGTGGTGCGTATCTCCTTGAGCGGAATGAACGTTGCCCTTCCAACGCCGGCGGCCTTTAGTTGCTTTATGCATTCCACGGCTACGGAGGAATCGTCAACGACCATATAGAGAAGGCGCTGCCCCGCCGAGGCATCCACCGCCTCTGCGAACTTGGGTTCAAACTCTATGAGCTCCGCGACCGTTCCGTGCATCCCATGCACTTTTCCCTTCAATTCCGCGAGGAAGCGGAGCGCCGGGTTCATGGCGACGGGCGAGGACTGCACGCGCAGGACCGCCAGCTTTTCGCGCGCATCCAGCAGGCTCCTGTCCAGTTCTGCGCTCTCTTCGTTCAAATCCTTCTCCTTCTGGAAGAGGCGGTCAATCATCTGCACCGCTTCGGTGCGCCTTGAGGTGAGAACGGAAAGGGATTTTTCGGATTTCGCCTCCTCGGTTCCGCCTTCCATGTACGCATCGGCTATGCGCTTCTTTTCTTCCGCAAGGGAAGAGAGGCGGCTTATCTCCCCCTCAAGCTGGATGCGCTCCTCGCGCACCCTTGCCGCGTCCTTCTCCAAAGAAGAGAGCTGTGTGCGCACCGCGGAAACGGCGGCGTCTTCGGAATAGCTCACCCTCTTTTTTTCAAGCGCCTCCACTTCCTTCTTGAGCGGGGCGGCCTTTGATTCTATTGAACGTATCTCCTTCTCTTCTTCTTCAATTTCTTTTGAAACGGATGAAATGTCATTCACTATGTGCGAGCGGTTGTCCGCGCCGTCCGAAAGCGCCTGGGTGTGCGAGCCCAATTCCGCACGCGCATCTTCCATTTCCCTGAAAAGCTCCTCGCGCTTCCGCTTCTTCCCTATCTCCTCAAGCACTCCTGCGCGGCCCTTCTCCAGCTCCGCAAGCTCCGCGTCCGCGGAATCCATTTCTTTCTTCAGCCCGGTGCCCTTTTCCTCCATGGTGGAGAGCTTCTCGTTTATCCTTTCCACTCTGGAGGTGTTGGAGCCGAGCTCCATATGAATCATTGTCGCCTTTACCTGCTTCAGGCGGTCGCGGGAAGATGTATATGATAACGCGCGGTTCTTCTCCTTCTCCAGGTCGCGGAGGAACGCCTCCCTTTCTCCTAGCACGAGGTTCGCCTCGCGCATCCTTCCGTCCACGACGTCCAGCTCGCCCATGGCCTCTTTTTTCTTATCTTCAAATTCGGAGATGCCTGCAACTCCATCAATTATCGTCCTTCTCTCCTTGCCGCCCATGTCGATGATGCGCTGCACCTGGCCCTGTGCGATGATGTTCCTGCCCGTGTCGTCAACGGAGAATTTCTTGAGGAATTCCATTACTGCATTGCGCGTGACGCGCTTCCCGTCCAAGCGGTACATCACTTTTCCGTCCGCCCGTATGGCGCGCCTTATCTCGTGCTTCTTGCCGCCCTCGCCCATGAACAGCGCTACGTCCGCGAACTTGGCGTCCTGGCAGATGAGGTCCTTCACCTTTTTTGCGCGGAGGGACTTGAGGGACTGCTCGCCGAGCACGAAGCGTATTGAGTCCAAAACATTGGATTTGCCGGAGCCATTTGGGCCCGCTAAGCAGTTGAAGCCGGGCACAAGCTGCAGGTCGGCCTTCTTGAAGGATTTGAAGCCCCGCATCTTTATTTCGGAAATCGTGAACATGCCGCCTGCCTCTCGTAGTATTGAGCGGAAAACCTTCGGAAAAACAATTTAAAAAGGATGCGTGAGGGCGGAATTCAATGAGTGGGGTGAGGATGCAGATGAAATTGACATCCAAAGGGGCGGACGATTAACCTTTATAAACTATGTGTTGTAAAATATATATTATTATGACAAATAAAAACGGGCACATCCATCGCAACCCTTCAGACGTACTTGCGTCAGGGCAAATGAGCAAAAGGGAGATGAAGCGGCTGCTGCGCAAGAAGCATCGCGAGCCCCTTGAGGGGACCCCCTTCATCGCATCAGTGAGCACAAGCGTAGGAAACATACTCATACCCTCAACTTCCATGGTTTATGTCGAGGCATACAAAGGGCGTTACATACCAAAACCTGTTTGTGAATTGAATCCCGGGGAGATGGCGGTCTTCAAAAAGGAAGGAATAGACCTGGATTTAGAGTCAGATGTGGAACCCATCCTTATACAAAGCCCCCGCTACCGCGCGACGCTGCCCCACCTTTTTGACTTGGATGGGCCCGAGCCGGTCACGCGTTTTTCAAAAGAACTGAAAAAGGGGGTGGAAGGCGATATTGCAGACCAAATTACAAGGGCGACCGTAGAAACATGCGTGGACCGTATGGAAGCCGTGGCAGCCGTGATACAGGCAGTTCTGGCCGCCCATCGCATCTCACGCAGCATCGGGCACATAAAAAATGGCTGGCTGGCGGGGGAAACGGTTGCGCCGAAAGATTTCCCGCAAATTTTCGCGGCATTGGGGGTGGGGATGCCTTCCACCGCATTTTCAGCCCTGGCTTGCTCCGAGGAGTTCGCTAGGCAGTACGCGCTGCACATGACGCTCAGAAGGGCCATAATGAGGAATTTATCCCTAATAATAGCTGGCAACGGGAAAGGCCCTGCCAGCACTCCAGGAGAAAAGCATGATTCCGGGATAGACACTCATCCGGAGCTTAGGATGGTGGTGGAGCACTTTGCGCATCGGATAGACGAGAAGTTCGCAACCATACGCGTTTTCGGCGTGAAAAAGGCGGAAGGCGATGGTGAAATAAGAGGGGGGCAGCTGTATAAGGGCTTGGTTACGGACGAGGCGGATGGTTTTGAAGGGCACTGCGACCTCAATGAAATGGCCGAAATACGCTACGTGCTGAATGGCCTGACCATAAGGGTGATGGATGAGTTTATTGTCAACCATCCGGAACTGCTGGAAAAATCAGTTGACTACGGCACGAGGGTTTTCCTGAATGAAGAACTGTTCGGATTCCTTATGGAAAGGATGGGTCATCAGACATACACGTTTGAAGAGCTGAGCAGAAAAGCTGCTTCCCGGGGAGTGATGGTGAGAAAAGCCAACGCAAAGGGCGATGAATGGGATAAAAGGTTTGAGCTCCTCCATGAAGCCGGCGAGCTTATGCTTGCTGACCTTGAATCCGGGGCCCTTGATAGGAAATACGGGCTCCCTCACGGTACCCTGCATGCGCTTTTTGACACCGAGATGCTGATAGAGTCCTCTCTTCCGCGCATATACACGTACCGAAATTATCTCGCAAGAACGCTCACGCAGATAAAGAGCGGGTGGGTGAGTGCTGAATGGGTCATTTTCAAAACTGAGCTTGAAAGGGAAATAGAAAAGGCGGGGAAGAAAATACTTGCAATTTACGGAAACGTGCGGGACCCTCCACGCACGCCATACGGGTTCGCCCTGATGTGCGCCCCGCTGGGCATATCATTGGACAGGTTTTATGAAAAATATTACACAGGTGAGATACCCAACGCCGTATTCCAAGCAGCACTGGAAGTATCTTTGGGAAAGAGCATTGATTTAGCTTCCAGGATTCCTGCAAATTGGAAAGAGCACGTATTGGCAATCCTGCGGAAAATCGGTTTCAGCAACTGCGCCCGCCTTTATCCTGGCTTGGTCGGGGAGCCAGAAGAATTGCTTAGGTAAGATACTTATAGCTCTTCAGGGAACAATGCAAAACCCGCCAGCTTGTAGAGGGCTTTTGCGGCGACGAGGTCGCTCGCCGGATTGTCCGCAATCGGCGCCAATTCCACCACATCAAACCCTATTATTTCCTTTTCCTTCCCGACCGCCTTGCAGATGTCCATGAAGTCGCTCCAGAGGAGCCCGCCGGGCTGGGGCGTTCCGACTCCAGGAACAAGGGAGGAGTCAAAGCCATCCATATCTAATGAGATATAGACTTTTTCGCCGAGGATTTCCAATATTTCGTCTATGTCATAATCCCGCCCAAAGAACATCGTGTCCTTCTTCCCTATTGAATCAAGATATTCTATGCATTCCCTCGTGGCGCTCCTTATGCCCACCTGCGCCACGGAATCCACGAGCTCGCGCATCCTGCGCGCGGCGCACGCATGGGAGTATTTGGAGCCCTCAAATTCATTCCGCAGGTCGGAATGCGCATCCAGATGGAGGACGGAAATGTCCTCATCCTTCAGAGCTTGGACCGGGCCCACGGAAACGGAATGTTCGCCCCCGATAACTACCGGTATTTTCTTGTCCGCATAAACTTTGGATACTATGGAGCGAACTGCCTCCACAACGTTCTCCGGGGTTTCCCCGTCCTTTATCTTGAGCGGCTCCATGACGTGGAAACCTTCCTCAATCACTTCGCGCTCCAGTTCTATGTCATAATCCTCCACTTCGTAGGAGGCCCTGAGGAGGGCCGCGGGGCCATTTTTTGTCCCCTGCCTGAAGCAGACGGTCGCCTCGTACGGGACGGGTATTATGCATACTTTCGCATCAGCATACGCATCATTTCTTTCCATGAAAGTCAAAGCCATGATAATCACATTTTTTAATTCTAAGGAACTAGATTGTGGCTGTATGTTTATAAAATTTGGCGAGTTCGCGAAGCTGGTGCGGATAGAGCATGCGCTCATGCTCGCGGTCGCGGTAATCATAGGGGAAATAATAGTGCTGGGCGCATTTCCGCCGCTCGGATTGGTTTTCCTCCTTTCGCTCATAGTGCCGGCGCTGAGCGAGATGGGCTCCTTCGCGTTGAATGATTACGTGGATGTGGAGGCGGACAGGATAAACAAGAGGGCGGGCAGGCCCCTTGTGGATGGGACGCTCTCCCCGGATTTCGCGCTCAAATTCTCCGCTGGCGCATTCATAATTTCCACGATGGCGGCGCTCGCGATAAACTGGATGGCGCTCGTGGTCGCGATAGTGTTCAATGTGCTCGCGGTCCTGTACAACCTAAAATTGAAGGACCTTCCGCTCATAGGGAATATGTATATAGGGGCGACGATGGCGATACCTTTCATATTCGGCGCAGTGGTTTTCGGGATTGAGCCTACGATGACCATTTGGGTGATTGCGGCGATGGGATTCGCCGCGGGCCTCGCGCGGGAAATCATAAAGACCGTTGAGGATATGGAGGGGGATGCGCTTGCGAGGAAATCCAGGACGCTCCCGATGGTTGTGGGAAGGGCGAACGCGCTTGCGATGGCTTCTTCCCTTCTCTTTGCATTCGTGCCCCTGAGCATGGTGCCGTTTATTGGGGGGCTCACGCTCTCCACGGTTTCCGGAATCCTGCTGGGGCTGGCGGATTTGGGCATATTCTGGATTGCGATTTACATAATATTGTCCAAGGATGATAAGGTGCTGGGGAATGCGAGGAAGTATTCGCTGCTCTGGCTTTTCGTGGGGCTGCTTGCGCTTCTGGCTGCCTCGCTCGGATACTGATTGAATGCGGGTGGTATGATGGCGGATGAAACTAGCAAGAATGTGGAAACGCAGGCAAAACCCCAGGGCACGGGCATCGACCCGAAGACGCTCGCGGGGCTGTGCTACATACCCGTGGCATTCATCAACGTACTGGTGCCGCTTTATGTGCTCATAACCGGGAAGGGCGGGAGGTTCGCGAAATTCCACGCGGTGCAGGCGCTCCTGATGTACGTTGCCTATTTCATACTCATACAGCTAGTGATGATTCCATACTATCTTGCGTTCGGGACAATTTATGCGGACCTCTTCGCCGGGAAGCAGGTGGGGACGGCTGCGCTAAGCTCCATGAGCGGCATGTTCGTGATGATGATCCCCACCATGTTGCTGTTCATCGGGTTCCTCGTGTATTCCGTATACCTAGCGATAAAGGCGTTCGGCGGGAATGAGATACAAGTGCCTGTGATAGGGAAATATGCTGCAAGTGTTGCAGGAAATTAGAAAATGAGCTGCATCCTGAATCCCCGTTCGGGGTCCTGGGCGAAGCCGAATTTTGCGCAGTATTCCGTGAGGTCCGCATGGTCAGGGTCTATGGTGATCCTGCGGATGCCCTTTTCAGCAGCGAGCCTTTTTGTTTGGTCCATAATTATCCGGAAGAACCCGAGCCCCCTCCATTCCGGAAGCGGTGGCTCGTGCATGCTGTTACGTTCCGGCTCGGAGCCCGGATAGATATTCTGTATATCCTTGATGCGAATGGCGCCCGCCTCCACTTCAAGCCTGCAAAGAAGCTTGTATGGGCTCCTTTCCCTGCCGACCGCCTCGGTCACCTTGAGCGTTATGCAGCTCCCTACGTTTTCTGCCTCCACGAAAAATGCCTTTTCCCCGTTTCCGTATGCCAAGCGTCCAGCTATCGTTTCTTCTAGGGGCCTGAGAGGCCTGTTTATGTGCTCCAAATAGCCGCGCCTGGCGGATTCCGCCGGCGGCCTGAGGGTGGGCCTCAGGGCAACTCCACCTGGCTGAGATTGTTCCATAGGAGTGTAATAAGGGAATAAGAATTTATAAATTTACATTACATTTTGAGTTCACTGCTACGGATTGGGGGGCTTCTGCTCCGGCGGCTTCTGTTGCTCGGTTTTCTGCTGCGGCGGCGGGGAAGCAGGTTTTTGTTGCGTTTGCTGGGGGGGCTGCTGCCTCGGCGGTTCCCTGTTCTGGTAGGGCCTCTGCTGCTGCCTCTGGTCCCTGTGCCCGTATTGCGTCCCGTAGGGGCCCCTGTCCGGCCTGCTTCTTTCCCTTGAGACCTCCTCCGCATTTATCATAATCAATATGTCCGCGGTGTTGCGCAGGGCGACGGAAAAGCCGGGCTCTATCCCGACTATTAGCGTCTTCTTGCCGTGCTCCTTCGCCTTCGTGAGCGCGGGGATGAAGTCCGTGTCCCTGGTCATGAGCGCTATTATGTCTATTTCAGGATTTACTATCTGCTCCGTGGCCTCAACCGCCATGGTGACATCAACGTCGCCCGTGGTTATCTTGGGCTCAAACGCCTGGTTCACCATCGCCTCAATCAATTTGTCGGAGGCGAACTGGTCAAGGTAGATGCGCGCCATGCGGATGTTGCCGTATTCGGAAACCTTCTTCTTTATCTCTTTCAGGTCTATGTTCAATTGCTTCCGGATTATGTTCGGCCCATCTACAAAAAGCGCGATTTGCGGCTGTTTTTTCCCAAAAATCCCATCTAAAAGTCCCATGAGTGCTCACCCTAGAAGATGATACACGTGGAATTAGAGGTCAAAATTAAAAAAGGTTGCTGAATTGCGTGCGGTCGCTTCCGCCGCCTTTTCAAAAGTGATATTCTTCACTTCCGCGATGTATTGGATTGCGTCCCGCACCCCCTCTATCCCCCTTGTTATGTAGGGGGCATCCGTTTCCGAAACCAGTTTTTCAAGGGGAACGGATTCTATTGTTTTTCTTCTGTCTTTTGAGTGCAGGGGAGGGATGGAAATGATTCCGCCCATCTTCACCGCGCGCTTCGCGGTCTCAGCCTCGCCCGAAAAGAAATGCATCATGAAGGGTTTTTTCCATCCGTATTTCTCCAAGGCGTCCAGAACCTTGTCTTCCGCTTTGCGGGTATGCAGGACGATTGGGAGCCCCATTCCGTCCGCAAGGTCCAGCATCCTTCCAAAAAGAGCTGCTTCGTCCGAAAAATGCTTCTCCTCCTTTCCCCAATGATAGTCTAAACCTATTTCCCCAATTGCGTTCGGGTTTTGAGCCTGGATGAATTCCTCCCATTCCGGGAGCTTCTCAATCCCGTCAAACACCGCGGTCTGGGGCGCAATCCCGAGGCAGAAGGGGATTTTGAGGGATTTTGCGATTTCCACAGTCTTTTTGTTGGATTTGTGCGAGTAGCCGGATGTGACCGGAAGTATGTCCTGGGGCAGTTCCTCCATCTGCTTCCTCTTGAACGAGTCCAGATGGCAGTGCGAATCAACGAGGCGCGGGGCCATAACGGTGTTTTTAAAACCTAACGTTATAAATCTACCTAACACAATTCTCTCAGGTGTAATCATGAGCGAGAAGATTTTTGGCTCCGCAAAGGAACTGCACGAGGGCAAGTACCTCTTAATAGACGACATACCGTGCAGGATAGCGAGCATAGACAAGTCCAAGACGGGAAAGCACGGCTCCGCGAAGCTGAGGATTGTCGCGATCGGCATATTTGACGGGCAGAAGAAGAACCTGCTCACGACCGCGGACTCGGACGTGGAAATCCCCATAATAGAGAGGAAGAATGCGCAGGTCATGTCCGTCTCGGGCACAACCGCGCAGGTGATGGAACAGACCAACTACGAGGTCTTTGAGATGCAGATTCCGCCGGAGATGCAGGGGCAGATTGAGGCGGGCAAGGAAGTTGAGATAATGGAAGCGATGGGAAGGCGCGTCATTGTGAGGATAAGGTGAAAAGATGAAAGCAAGTGTTGCAAAGAAGCGTGACAACGCCCTCATGGGCAGGATTGAATACGACATGGTCGTGGAATTTGACGGCAAGACGCCGTCCAAGTCCGAGATGAGGGATGCAATCATACAGGGCGTGGGCTGCAACCCGGACACAACTATACTCAAGAGGACAAATTCATCCTTCGGCGCTAGGAAGGTCACCGCTAGGGTGAATGTGTACAAGAAGAAGGAGGACATGATGAAGATTGAGCCGGATTATGCCCTCATAAGGAACAAGTTCAAGGAAGCCGTGGCTAAGGAGAAGAAGGCTGCACCGGCAAAGAAGAAAGAGTGATGAGCATGGCTGAAAAGGCACCGGCAAAGAAGAAGGAAAGGAAGGCCAAGGCATACAAGCCGGGGAAGCACTGCCCGAAATGCGGGCCCGGCGTGAAGCTTGCGGCCCACAAGGACAGGCTGTCCTGCGGCAAGTGCGGCTACTACGAGAAGAAATAGCCCATGAAAAACCTGTTCCTCTCATTGTTTTCCGCTTTTTTCATTTTCTTCGTCCTGAGCTTCGTGCCGGGCGAATTCTTTTTCCCCCTTGTGGCGGTGCTGACGCTGCTGCTGGCGGTGCTGATGTTCAGGTTCTACGGGAACGCGGATGCGCTAGCGTTCCTCCTTGCGTGCGTCGCATCCCTGCTCGCATTCCCGCTGCCCCATTCCAATACGCTATACTTGCAGATGGCGATGGGCACCATAGCGCTGCACGTCATCTGGAAGAAGAGGGAGGAGTGGTGGCAGGGGAAGCGGAAGATGTGGAGGCGGGTTGCGGAGGGCGTCGGGCTTGCAATCGTGATGATGGTTGCGGGAATGGGCTTCGGCCTCATCCTTAACCTGCTTGGGCTGAACGACGGGGAGAAGGCGGTGGGCGTGGTCACGGAATTGCCCCTCTACCTGCTCGTGGCGAGCTTCACCCTAGTTCCGGTCACGGAAGAGTTGTTCTTCCGCGCGCTGATGGTCCCCTGGCTGGGCGTGTTCATATCATCCATATTCTTTGGGCTGACGCACACCTCGTATGGCTCCGTATCAGAGATATTGGGCGCGACGTTCCTCGGGCTGATATTGGCGTATTATTTCAGCAGGAGCAAGGACCTCCTTCCCTGCATCATAGCGCATGCGATTTTCAACTTCTCTTCTGTTTTGATAATCAAGATGCTGGCTGGCTAAAAAAATAGGAAAGGGGGCCTATTTTCTGTGCCCCCTCTCTTCTTCCCCTATGAGCTCTTCGTTCCCTGCGCGGGGCTTTCCCTTCTTTTTCCAGAAGAAGAACCAGAGCAGCAAAAGCAGCGCCAGGAGCAGCACTATTAGTATAAAGGAATTCTGGACTGCTTTTAGTATGTCCCCCAACAGGCCCCCCTGCTGGGCTCCGCCCTCAACTGCGGCGGTCCCCGCCACAGTGGTCTCCACCGGCGGCGCCTGGACGCATTCGCTGTTCCTGCAAACCCTGCCTTGGCCGCAGTCCGCATCAGTGGCGCATCCGGCTGCGGTAGCGCCCGAAGTGCCCGGCTGGCCTTCCGCTGGCTGCACCGGCGCGGTGGGCTGTTCCTCCTGCGTTGGCGGCTGCACCGGCGGCTGTTCCGGCGGCTGTTCCGGCGCCTGAGGCACCCCTTCCTCAATCACTTCTTCGGCTGCCGCAACAGTGAACCGTAGCTCCCCGCCGCTGTAGCCGCTCTTCGTTGCCTCAGCCCTGTAATCGCCAGCAATTTCCGGGGTGAATTCCACTTCCCCATGGGAATCCGTGCTTCCAAGGTTTGCCACATTGAGTATGCCACTAATCCAGTAAAGCACCCTAACATCCGCCCCGCTAACCGCGGCGGAGCCGTCCCTCACTGTTATCGTGAGCGTGTTCCCTGCCACCCTCTCCCCGCTTATGCTTACGGACAGGGGGCTGGTTGAGCCATCGGAGGAGGACAGGAACCTCAGCATGCCGCTGGTTGCTGCGCTGGAATAGTTCTCGGTGCCGCTCGTGTTGCATAGGTATATGTATGACCCTGCGGCAAGCAGCGCATAATCGCTTGCTTCAGAAGTGCCATTCGCGACCTCCACCCCGTCCCTGTACAGGGTTATGTTAATCTCGGAGTTGCTCGCGTTGCAGGTCACATTTGTATAGGCGCCCGCCGTGGGATTGGAGGGTATCGCCAGCGTAAGGACGGTGGTTTCCTGGCCCAGGGTGTAGCCCGAGAATCCTGAAACGTTGAACGTGGCGAGGTTCCCGCTGCACGTCTTGACCGTGTTGTAGTGTACGCCGTTAGTGAGTATCGTGGCCCTGGACGTGGGGAAACCCACCGCCCTTAGCACGCCCAGCGTGGCGCAGTCGCTGTTGTTTATGGTTATATTGGCGGAAACGTTCGCATCCGCGGCTCCTGCATCCGCGGCATTGAGCGAAACCCAGTCGGGCCTAAGGTAGATATTCATGCCGTCCAGAAGGTTCAACCCGGTGCTCACGTTGAGGGACAAGTACCTAATGATTCCCACGGTCGCGTTGTATCCCAAGGTGAGATTCGTGAAGTTGCTCAGCGAATTCGCCGATACCAGGGCGAGGCTGGACTGGTTGTACGCCAGCGTGTTGGTAAAGCGGTTGAGCGAATTGCTGGCGAGGTATAGCGCGAAGCCCGTGTTGTTGTACGCCACGGAATCCGTGAAGTTGTTGTCCGAGGAGCCGGTCAGGTAGAAGCCCCTGTTCGCGTTGTTGTAGCTTGTGCTGTTGGACACCGTGCTGCCGTTCGCGTATTCCAGGTAGAAGCCATGTGTGTTGTTGTATGCGGCATTGCGCTGCAGGCTGGTGTAGTTGGAATAGTATATCCTAAAGCCGTATATGGAATCGTAGGCGGTGTTGTTGGTTAGGGTGGTGTGGTTTGTGTTGGCGAGGCTGAAGCCGTACCATATGTTGTTGTAGGCGGTATTGTTGGTAAGGATGTTGCCCTCGCTTGTCTGGATATCGAAGCCGGTATCCGTATTGTTTTGGGCGGTGTTTCGGAAGAAGGTGTTGTTCAGGGACCTTGTGACGGCAAAAAAGCCGTACACATTATCGTATGCGGTGTTGGTGAGGAAATAGTTGAGGCTTGAGTTGACGAGGTAGAAGCCCTGCATGTTCCCGTAGGCGGTGTTGTTCGTGAAGTTGTTTTGGTCAAAGAACACCTCAATTATGAAGCCTCCGTTCGTGTTGTTGCGGGCGGTGTTGTTTATGAGCGTGTTGTTGGAGCTGTTGTAGAGGTAGAAGCCAAAGCTTGAGTTGAATCCGATGTTATTGGTGAGGTTGTTGTAGTTTGAATTATAAGTGCCGCCGAGCTGGATGCCCTCCTCGGCTTCGCTCAGGTCGTTGCCTATGAAATTGTTGTAGTTCGCCATGTCGGCGAATATGCCGTATGTCTGGTTATAGGCGGTATTGTTCGCAATCACGGCGCCGGAGACGCCCAGGAGGTAGATGCCGCTCTGGCCGTTGTCGTAGCCGGTGATGTTGTATACCTGGCTGCCATTTGCGCCGTCAAGGTAGATGCCGTCACTGTTGTTGTATGCGGTGCTGTTGGCAACTATGGTGAAGTTGGACATGGTCCTTATGCCGGAATCGTAGTCGCTGATGTGGCAGTTGCTTATGTTGATGTTCTGCCAGGTCTCGTTTGAGAATACACCATGCCCGGAGACGCCGTTTGTGCCGTGTATTATGGAATTGTCGCAGTCCAGGTAGATGTTGGAAGCATTGAACTGCATTGCCGGGTTCGTGACTAAGAACTGATTGAGTATGTAATATGTGTCCGTGCATAGCGTTGTGCTCCCGTTGATGTATAGAATCCCTGAACTATTCACCACTTCGGTTCCCCATGTGGTGTCGTCAGAGAGGTTGGCGCATTGTGCGCTCAGCGTGGATACAAAAACCAGGGCAAACAGGGCATAAAGGACGGATTTCATGCGGCTGGCTACTCTTGTTACATTTAAAAATATAATGATGGGGAAACTATCTCTGGTAAAGCAAATGATTCTGGGAATAGAGAGCACCGCGCACACCCTCGGCATGGGAATTGTGCATAAGGGAAAGGTGCTTTCCAACATAGGGGATACATATAAGCCTAAGAACGAGGGCATAATCCCTAGGAAAGCTGCGGACCACCATGCGGAGAAGTTCGCGGGGCTGCTTGAGGCGAACCTGAAGAAAGCCGGCGTGCGCATGGAGGATGTGGATGCGATTGCATACTCGGAAGGGCCGGGGCTGGGCGCGTGCCTCAAGGTGGGGCTTGTGGGCGCGAAGTATCTTGCGCTCAAATATGGAAAGAAAATGATTGGGGTGAACCATCCTTTCGCGCACATAAAGATTGCGGAGGGGATTACTGGGATAAAGAACCCGCTCATACTTTACGTGAGCGGTGGGAATACGCAGCTATTGATTGAGCATAAAAGAAAATTCCGCGTGCTCGGTGAAACATTGGATATGGGCGTCGGGAACCTCTTTGATTCATTCGGGCGCGGGATAGGGATGGAATATGCGCACGGCGCGGGGCTTGCGAAGCTTGCCGCAGGCGGCAAATACGTGCCGCTTCCGTACGTGGTGAAGGGGATGAACCTCAGCTTTTCCGGGCTGCTCACGCAGGCGGCTAAAGAGGTTAAGAAGAGCGGAAAAAAGGACGTTGCATACTCATTGTTTGAAACATCTTTCGCGATGCTGTGCGAGGTTACGGAGAGGGCGCTCTTCCTCACTCGCAGGAAAGGGGTAATCGTGTGCGGCGGCGTGGCGCAGAACAAAAGATTGCAGGAAATGCTCCGCTCCATGTGCAAGGAGGATGGGGTGGAGTTCGGCGTTGCGCCGGATGAGTATAACCGGGATAATGGGGCTATGATTGCATACGCCGGTGAGCTGATTATGAGGAAGGGGATGAGGGCGCCGGAGAGATGCACCGTGGACCAGGGGTACAGGATAGACCGGCTGCGGTTGCACTAAGCATTACTAATTTTTTGGTAAGCAGTTTTTAAACCGGAAACGGGGGTAATGGATACATGAAGACTTACAAGCTGATAGCGTGCGCCTTCCTTGCGGCGCTCGCCTTTATACTCCAGGTGTCCAATGAAGTGATAGGGGTGCCCACCGGCTTCGGGATGACGATTGACCTCGCGGCTGTGCCCGTGATGATTGCGCTCTTCATATTCGGGGCGGAATATGCGTTCCTCACCCTGATGGTGCTGGGCGCCATAATACTCATATCCGCGCCTTCTGGAATTGTGGGTTCCGTGATGAAGGTGGGGGCGACGCTGCCCATGCTGCTCATCCCGTATTATGTGGGGAAGGCGAAGGGGGCGGAGCAATACGTGTATGCGGCAATCGGGACGCTCGTGCTGCTGCTCGCGCTATTCTTCCTCACCACATGGATTTATTCCCCTCTCCAAGGAGGGATGCTGGAATACTTTGTGGGGCTGGTGCCCATAGGGCTACTGCTGGGGCTTACATACTATGCAAGCAGGGGGAAAGCGGGGGGCGCAATAGACCTTTCAAATGTGAAGGTGGCGGCTCTTGCGCTCGTGCTCGCGATACTGGTGCGCGGAGCGGTCGCGACGCTGGCGAACCTTTATTTCGCCGGCCCGGTGTTCTTCCAGACTCCGCCGGAGGCGTTCATGGGGTTCCTGGATTCGCTGCCCATACCTTTCCTGGGGACCGGGATGGGCTGGTTCGTGATATTCTTCTGGAACGCGGTGCAGGGCGCTGTTGAGTTCATCGTCGCGTGGGTGCTTGCATACAAATTCGGATTAGTAAAGAGATATGGTGACGAATGATGCTTGAGGTGGATGCGCTCTCCGTGAGCGCGAAAGGAAAGAGGATCCTTGGCGGCGTTTCCTTCAGCATGAAGAGGGGCGAATGCTTAGGGATAGTGGGCACGATGGGCTCAGGCAAGACCACGCTCCTGTATGCGATAAAGGGGATAATACCGGGGCTCAAGCCCGGGAAAGTAGGGGGCGCAATACGCTTCATGGGCGGCGAGCGCCTCCCCATGGACAAGAGGATAGGGATAGTTTTCCAGAACCCGAACGACCAGGTATTCTGCAGCACGCTCGCGGAGGAAGTGGGGTTCGGGCTCAAGAACCTCGGCATCCGCGGAAACGAGCTGGAAACAAGGGTGGACGGCGCACTCAGGAGGGTGGGGCTGGAGGGCCGCGCAAAGGACGACCCGTTTGAGCTTTCCCAGGGGCAGAGGCAGAAGCTGGCGATTGCTTCCGTGCTCGCGATGGAGCCGGAACTTCTCCTCCTGGACGAGCCCACGTCCTCGCTGGACCACCGCGCGAGCCTGGAGATTTACGACATACTGAGGGGGCTCTCGCTGGAGGGCAAATCCATGATTGTGGTGGAGCACCAGACCGAATACCTTGTGAGGCTGGGCGGCAAATACCTGGTGCTCAACGAGGGGAAGCAGGTGGCTTACGGGGGGAAGGAGATATTCAAATTGGGAAAGGTCGCGGAATGCGGGGTGAAGATTCCGTGCAGCCGATAGTGAAGTTTTTGGGCGCTCTCGCGCTTGTTTTCGCAGCCGCGGTGCTGCCCGTCGCGTATGCGCCCTTCATGCTCGGGGCGCTGGTGCTCGTGGCGCTTGCGAACAGGGTGCCCCTCTTTGAGTTCGCGCTAGCGTGCTTCGGATTGGTCCTGTTCATAACATTATTCAGTTTTTATGCGTTCGGCGGGTGGGAGAGGGCCGGGCTGACCGCCGCCCATGCCGCCTCCATGATGATGCCCTTTTACATATTCTCCAGGACCACCGCACCGCATGAAATGATGGAGGGCATGAGGAAGGCGGGCGTGCCCCATGATTTCTCATTCGTCTTCTCCACCGCGCTCCCCTTTTCCAAAACCGTGCGCAGGAAGGCGGATGCGGTGCGCATAGCGCAGCAGAGCCGCGGGGGGAAGAGCATCTGGGCATTCACCGTGCCCGTGTTCAATTCCATCTTTGAGAAGGCGCGGGGGCTCGCCATATCCATAGAGAGCAGGGGCGGGCTTGGAAAGGATAGGGAAAATTAGAGTTCCGAAATCTTTCTCGCCTTTTCCGCAATCATCGCGGTCTTCGCAACCGCGCCTGTCTTCTCCATCGCGAAGAGGTCGGAGAGGAGCGGGATTTCAGCGAAAACGCCCTCCAGCTTGAGGAAGGAGAACGCCCGGAAGATTGAGCCCCACGGAAGGAGGACTAGTATCTTGAGTGAGTTCTTCTTGAGGAACGCGACCTTGTCCGAGGCCTTCAGGAAAGAGAGGTAGACATCCACCAGCAGCACCGCGGTGAAAGCGAGCGAGAAGTATTCCATCTGCACCTTGGTCAGGTATTGGACCGCGATATCCAGGAAAAAGAGCTCTGCAAGCACTAGCGCAACGAGCCCGACAAGGGATATGAAAACCAACGCCCTCCACGGCCTGGTTTTTTGCATGTCCATGGTAAAATATGGGTTAAATCGGTATATAAGGTTTTCCTTCCTAAGAGAAATGGGGTAGTCATGCAGCAAAGGAAGCTGGCAATTTACATAGTCTTACTCATTGTAGCTGCGATCATAATAGCGGTAAGCATGAAATTCTACGAGACGAAGGTGCTCTCGGACGATGCGGAGGCATACGTGCTTGAGGACCTGATGGCGAAGAACCCGAATGCGGATAACGTGCAGATAATCTTCTGGGAAAACAGGGTGAATGTGGACGGCAGCTCCTATTTTGAGATAAAAGCGAGCGCGAGCGAGGGGCTTTCCACCCCCTGCCCGAAGAGGACGCATTACCAATATTTCTACCCAGAGCAGAACTTCGTGCCCAACCCGCCCGAACGCGTGGTTTCCGGATGCACGGTATGCGAGGGCGTGGGATGCGTGATTGCGTTCCCCGAGGAGGCGATAATCGCCTCGCACACGAACTCAGGCACCTCCGCGGTGCAGGGCTACATCCAGAGGTACGCGGATGCGGTGCCCACCGTGGCGGCTGTGGCTGGGGACGGATGGACAGTAACCTGGAGGAGCCCGTCCGCGTCGTATGGCTACGAAGTGGAGATGGACAGCAACGGGGACATAAGCAGCATAAGCAGGAATTGAACCGGCTAATTTTCCCTTGCGTAGAAGTTCCTGGATTCCCTCTGCTCCCTGTCCAGTACGCTTCCCGGCTTGTTTATCCTGGGGCGCTTGGAATCCTTGTCCCTCCTCATGGTGATGTTCGCCATGGATAGGAAGGCGTTCATGCCCTCCACCTTGTCGTAGGGGGAGGAGGCATGCCCTTTGATGGAGCTCTGCCCGTCAAATACTATGAGGCGGTTGGCGACGGAGTCCATAAAGACGACGTCGTGGTCCACAACGAAGGCGCTCTTCTCGCTCTCCCCTATTATGGAGCGCAGGAGGTCGGAGAAGCGGAGCCTCTGCTCAATGTCAAGGAACGCGGTGGGCTCGTCAAACAGGAATACATCTGCTTTCTGGGAGAGCGCATATGCTATTGAAACGCGCTGCAATTCTCCCCCGCTCAACGAGGTGAGGGGCTTCTCCATCAATTTTATTATGCCCAGCTCGCGCCTTGCCTTTTCGGAGATGAATGAATCTATGTTGTCGGAGGAAAACATCTCCTCCACGGTCACGCCCTCCTGCGGCTCTATGTATTGGGGCTTGTACGAGATTTTGAGGGACGGGAGGCCCGTGCCCTCATCGGGGTTTTCAACTCCCGCGAGCAATTTGATGAAGGTGGTCTTGCCCACCGCGTTCTTCCCGACTATGCCTACTATTTCTCCTTCGCGTATGTCGCCCTTTTCGCATGAAAGCGAGAAGTCGCCCAGTTTCTTCTTAAGTTCCGGATATGCGACCTTTGCCCTTCCCCTGCGCTCCCGCTCGCTGAAGCCCGAGAGCCGGATTTCGCGCTCCCGGAACTTTATGTTCTCCTCCTTCAAGTAGCCGGCGAGGTATTCGTTTATGCCGTTGCGCACGGGCTTCACTCCTGAGGAGGTTCCGTATGCGTTCTCCTCTCCGTAGAATATGAAGACATAATCGCTCATGTAATCAAGAATGGCGAGGTCGTGCTCCACCACCATGAGTTTTCTCCCCTCGCCGAATTCCCGGAGTATGAGTGCGGATTTAAGCCGCTCTTCTATGTCCAGGTAATTGCTCGGCTCATCCAAATAGTAGATGTTTGCGTCCTTCAGGAGTGCGGCAGCAAGGGCGACCTTTTGCAATTCCCCTCCGCTCAATTGAGTGATTTTCCTTTTCAGAATCGGGGTGAGCCCGAACTTCTCCACTAGTCCGTCTTTCGCATTCCGCTCATCCATCTTGGAGAGAAGGGAATCCACTGTGCTGCGCGCCGCCGCCTTCCGTATCTGCTCCACGTTCTGGACCTTCATGCTGACCTTCTGCTTCCCGCCCGCCGCCTCAAAATAGCGGCGCTGGGAGATGGACACCCTGGAAATGATTTCCTCCAATTTGTGCTCCCTGAACTCCCCGAAATTAGGGGTGATTTTGCCGGAAAGGATTCCGAGGGAAGTAGTTTTCCCGATGCCGTTCTTGCCTACAATTCCACATACGCCTTCCGCGGGGAGCGGAAAGTTGTAGAGCCGGAACTGGTTTATGCCATATTGGTAAATGGGATTTCCCTCCTCTCCTGCGAGGTTTATGATAGTGATGCAATTCACCGGGCACTTTTTCACGCACAGCGCGCAGCCGATGCAGAGAGTTTCCGCGATTGCCGGGAACTGCGTGGATTCCTCTACCGTGATGCATTCGTCGCCCATCCGGTTCGGCGGGCAGACCTTGACGCATTGGTAAGGGCATTTCTCCCGGATACAAAGTTCCCGGTCTAAGATGGCTACTCTTGTTGGCATATCGATGAATAAGGCTCCTAAAGGATATTAAAAGTATTCGCACCGGAAGTAGGATTTCGCTATTGCTCCTTTCAGCAGTTATCAATGCTGTTGATTAGTCTCCTTAACGGCGCAAGAATCTCCTCGCTTACAACGCCCTCCATTCTTTTCAGGGCATCAGAAGCAGCTTCGGCCAGGGATTTTTCCGCATTTTCCGGTTTTTCCGTTTTTGGGATGAAACCGTGCTCCTTTATCCCAATGATTGTTCTCGACGCATCCATCAAACGCTGGAATGTTTCCATATCCGGGCAGTAGTGCTCGCCGTGTTTTGTAAGCACAAAACTAATTTTCCTGCCATGCTCCTTGCGTATAATGTCGGCACTGACCATCTGCCTCATAATCCTGTAAACATTCGCGACATCAGTAGCAACCATGCATCCTTCGGAAGACAGATATTGAACGATTTCCCCTGCGCTTTTTTTTGGCCCGTACTTGATGCAGCCAAGAACCAGCAGTCTCTTCGGGTCCCTGCCCCTGTTCCCTTCCATCAGACGCCATCTGGAGGTGTGGGCAGGCACGTTCCCGCTCAACTCTGCGCCCGGATTCTGGCTAGTGCCCATCCTAATCTTTCTAGTCATAATAAGTGTATATACGGGGTTATATTTAAAATACATGCGTTAACATTTATGAACATAAATTTCTGTGCGATGGCTGGCTTTCCGGGAGCTAAATCAATATAAAAGTATTCTTCTATGTTTAACGGGGGGACTTGCCATCGTGGCATTTCCACAGTGACTGCAACTGGTGAACACAATGGAAGGGGAAGAAAGGCCTGAGAACGTTATATATGTCGGAAAGAAAGGAGTGATGAGTTATGTGCTCGCCGTTGTCACCCAATTCAACAACGGAACCCAGACCGTCGTCATAAAGGCGAGGGGCAAGCTCATATCCCGCGCGGTGGATGTCGCGGAGATAGTACGAAACCGCTTCGTCCCTGAGGCAAAGGTCGGGAACATATTGATTAAGACTGAGGAGCTCATGTCAGAGGACGGCACCAAGAGCAAGGTTTCGGCGATGGAGATTACCCTCACCAAATAGATGCGCGGCTGGAAAACGGTGTTTTTGATGTTCAGGACCCATTACATAAAGGATGCGAAAAAGAGCGTGGGCAAGGAAGTGCAGGTTGCGGGATGGGTCCATGAGATACGGGACCTGGGCAAGCTCATTTTCATACAATTAAGGGACCGCACAGGCATAGTGCAGGTGACCGCGAAGAAGGGCGTGGTTCCGGACGAGGTAATGAACGTCCTGAAAAGGAACAAGGAGGATGTGGTAACTGTAACCGGAACGGTTAAAGAAAACAAAATCGCGCCGGACGGGGTGGAGATTAGCCCTTCAAAGGCGGAATTGCTCTCATTTGTGGAGAGGAAGCTGCCCGTGGACCCGACCGGGCTTGTGCCGAGCGAGCTGGACGTAAGGCTCAACTACCGCTACCTGGATTTGAGGAAGAAAGACGTTACAGGGGTATTCAGCATAAAATCCGAAATCGCGAGGAGCTTCAGGGAGAGGTGCACGCAGCTCGGGTTCATGGAAATACATCCCACTTCAATTGTTGCGGCTGCGACCGAGGGCGGAACGGAAGTGTTTGCCGTTGAGTATTTTGAGCAGAAGGTTTTCCTTGCGCAATCCCCCCAGTTGTACAAGCAGATGGCCGTGGTTGGGGGGCTGGACAAGGTGATGATGACCATGCCGGTCTTCCGCGCGGAGAAGCATCATACAACTACTCATCTTAACGAAGTAATCCAGATGGATATAGAGATGGGGTTCGCTGACGACAAGGATGCGATGGACGTTCTTTCCGATGTTTCCTTGCACATACTCAAGAATGTGGAAAAAATGAAGGACGAGCTTGCGCTCCTCAACCCGGAATTTTCGGCGCCTAAGGAGGTTCCACGGCACACCTACACAGAATTGGTGGATTTGCTCGGAGAAAACAACATGAAGATGGAATGGGGCGAGGACTTCAGCAAGGAGGCGGAGAAGAAACTGGGCGAAATCCTGCAGGAGGACTTGTTCCTCATCCATGAGTGGCCCACGAACGTGCGCGCATTCTACTCCATGCCCAAGGAGGGAAATGAGGACGTGTGCAAGGCGTTTGACCTCATCTATAAAGGGCTTGAGATTTCCTCAGGCGCGCAGAGGATACATATCCCCGAATTGCTTGAGAAGCAATTGGAGAAGAGGGGCATGAATCCCCGTAATTTTGATTTCTACATAGATGCGTTCAGGGTTGGCGCGCCGCCCCATGCGGGATGGAGCATCGGGCTGGAAAGATTGACCATGAAGGTCGCCAACCGGGAGAACATAAGGGAATGCATGCTGTTTCCGAGGGACAGGACGAGGGTTCATCCATAGATGCTTCAGTCCATGGGCGCCCTTCCCTTCAATGCGCTCACCGGGAACCTCGTATAAGAGAAGCATTCCTTTCCGCCCACGCATACGAGGATTGAGAAATTCCAGTCTTTATCCTTGACCGCGGCCCAGGAATAATTTTTTGATTTGCCGAAACCGAAAACCGGATTGCGCATCTTTTCTTCCGTTATCCCATCCAGGTCTATTTCCGCACGCTTGCCGCCCATGAATGCGTATATCTTGTCCGCATCACAGGCGATTCCGCTCCCCCCGGGAAACGCGGCGCATCCAGTGCATTTTTTCATCCTGAGGGGGGAAGAGAACCTCTCTTTCCCGGTTAATAGCGCGTATTTCCTATTGCCGGAATCCGTAATGAGGAGAATTTCCCCGGATGCGGAAGCGCAGAAATCCTTTGAGAGTACGAATGGGAGCGCATAATCCTTGGAATAGAAGCCGAAATAGTCCCCTTCAAAATAGAGGTCAAGGCGCACCGCCTTTTTTGAGCCGGAATCCAGGAGGTAAATGAAATTCTCATCTCCGGAAGGGGCGTGCATGAGCAGCGCATCTTTGGAAACCTCCCAGTCTATGCCGAAATCCTTGCGCTCAAGCAGGGAGAATGCGTTCGCCTTCGGGTTTTTGGCGGAAACCACGCCGTTTTCAACAGAGATTACCAGATTGCGTATGGAGATGGATTTGGATGGAAATGGGTTGCGGAAAGAGGAATACCAGCCCTCCACCATCTTTTCAGTTACCTTTTCATTCAACTGCTCACCAAATCTTCCGCGGCTTCCTGCGCATCTGAAATTATTTTTTGTTCGTTCAGTCCTGTGAATTCTCCTTCTTGGAGCAGGGGTTTGCCCCCAACAATCACGTCGGTTATGTTTCCCGGATGCATGGAGAAAAGGAGATTGCGCGCATCGTGCAGCGGCGCAAGGTTTGTGGAGCGCAAATCCGCGAGCACTATGTCTGCTTCCTTCCCCGGCGCGATGCTTCCTGCATTGAAACCAAGCGCCTTAGCCCCGTTTATCGTTGCGGAATCCCATACATTCTGGATGGAGACGCGGAGCGGGTCCCAGTATAGGTGGGACTGCATCAGGTGCGCGAATTTCATGGTTTCCAGCATGTTGTGGGAATTGTTGCTTGCGGTGCCGTCGGTTCCGAGGGCGACGTTTGCCCCGGCTTCCATGTACTCGTGGAGGGGGCAGATGCCCCCGGTTGCGAGCTTGAGGTTCGCGACGGGGTTGTGCGAGATGGATGCGCCCGCTTTGCCAACGATGGTGGATTCCCTTTTTGTCACCCAAGAGCCGTGGGCAAGGATGGTATTGGAATCAAGGACGCCCAAAGAATGCAGATATTCCACGGGGCGCTTCCCGTTCTGCTGGAGGGAATCAAACACCTCCTTCCTTGTTTCGGAAACGTGCATGTGGAAAGAAAGGCCTTTCTTCCGGGCATAATCCTTTGCAAGCCGGATTAATTCATCCGAGCACGTGTAGGGCGCATGGGGCGCCATGGAGATTTTTAGGAGCGGGGATTTGCCGGACCATTTTTCCGCAAGCAAGGTGCCGTTTTTTAGTTCATCCTTTGCATCCGTCTTCTTTACGAGGTCGAAAAGGCCATGGCCAACCGAAGCGCGGATTCCGGTTTCCAGCACCGCCTTGCACACTTCATCCATGTGCGCTATGTACATCTCGTTGAAGCAGGTGGTGCCTGAGCGCACCATTTCCAGAATGCTGAGCATGGAACCGGCACGGATGTGCTTCGGCTTGAGCTTCGCCTCCGCCGGCCATATCCTCTTCTCCAGCCAGTCATGGAGGTGCATCCCTTCCGCATATCCGCGGAAAAGGCTCATCGGGATATGGGTGTGCGCATTCACGAGGCCGGGAAAGGCGAGCTTCCCTTTTGCGTCCATCTTTTCCTCGGCGCCCGCGCGTATGGATTTGGCTACCTTGGATATTCTTCCATCCTCTAAGAGTATGTCGCCGCGGATTATTTCCCGCCTTGCATTCTGCGTAAGGATGAGCGCATCCTGTATGAGGATGTCCATGCAAAGGATTCTGGAGGAGAGTATAAAAGGGTTGCGCGGGGAAAAGTGTTGTATGCTTGTGCTGGTTCAATACGGGGAGATAGGGATAAAAGGCAAGAACAGGGGCAGTTTTGAGAGGATGCTCGGCGCGAACATAAGGCGCGCGCTGGGAGGCATGCTGAAAGGGATTGAACTGCGGGAATCAAGGGTGTTCCTTGAGGTTTCCGGCAGCGAGAGGAAGGTGCGGGAAGCACTTATGAAGGTGTTCGGGATTGAGTGGTTCGCATTTGCGCACGAGTGCAATAAGAGCGCGGACGAGATATGGAAAATAGTGCAGAAACTGAAATTGAAGGGGAAGAAGATAGCGGTGGATACGAAGAGGGTGGACAAGTCCTTCCCGATGAAGTCGCAGGAGCTGAGCGCGGAAATAGGCGCGCGCATAGTGGAGAAGTTCGGGTGCAAGGTGGATTTGGAGCACCCGGACGTGAAGGTAAGTGTGATAATAGCGCGGAACGCCTATGTCTATTTTGAGAAGATAAAAGGACTGGGCGGGCTGCCGGTGGGGAGCTCGGGGAGGGTGCTCTGCCTGCTTTCCGGAGGGATAGATTCCCCGGTCGCGGCATGGATGATGATGAAAAGGGGATGCCTCGTGGATTTCCTCCATGTGCATTCTTTTGAGAAATGGGACGCGAAAAAGGGGGCGAAGATAGTTGCGCTGGTGAAGAAGATTAAGGAATATGGAGGGGAGCCGCGCCTCTATGCCGTCTCTTATGCGGACTTTTATGCTAAGGCGGGCGGGCTCCCGCCGGAATACGAACTGGTGGTGTTCAGGAAATATCTCTACGGGCTTGCGGAAAAAATAGCGCTGGAAAAGGGATATGGGGCGGTTGTGAGCGGGGATTCGCTCGGGCAGGTTGCCTCCCAGACGCTTGCGAACATAGGGGCCGCGGAGTCCGGGCTTTCCGTGCCGGTGTTCCGCCCGTTGATTGCGCTGGACAAGATGGAGATTGTGGCGCTCGCGGAGAAATGCGGCACTTATGATATTTCAATAAAGCCGTACAAGGACTGCTGCTCCCTGGTGGCGGTTTCCAACCCTTTGACGAGGGCGAAAAAATCCGAGGTGGAACGGCTTTCCGCGGAAATCGGCATTGAAGGCATAATCGCAAAGGGGTTTGAGTCCATAAGCGAACATATAAAAACATAATTTGACAAAATTAGGAAGCATGGAAGGGGAAAACGGGGGGCTGGTGGCAGCCAAAACAAAATGGGCCGCCGGAGACTGGGATTGCAGGCGCGAAATCTGGGAGGGCGCGGATGCGATGCTGCGCGCGCAGCTTGTGCTCATGTGCGACGATTGCGCCCTGGATGCCGAAGGCCAGCGGTTTTACAGGGAACTGATTGAACGCAAAGATAAAGACGACGATAGGCCGAATGAAACATATTTTGTGCGGGGGCACGCTGCGCTGGCCCTTGCCGCCTCACAGAACGCGGATGCGATGCTCTACCTCTCCGGCAAGATGGACCGCGATGGGAAGGATTTTGACACCAGCGAATATGTGCGGGCAATGTGCGCACAGTCAATAGGCAGGAACTCGGATTTTGTGGGGAGTATGCAGGAGAAAGAGCGTGAAAGGGTCCTGTCCATATTGAAGAAGGCGCTGGACAATGACGAGCCCGTGGTTGTGGAGAACGCAATATTCGCGCTCGGCCAACTGCATGACGAAGGCTCCGCCGCCGATATGTACGCGGTTGCCCAGAAGCTGGAGAAGCAATGTTCAGGCAAGGGCGAGAGGGGCACGGCGCTTGAGACGGTAGCGCTCGCGTTCTGCGAGATGGGGCTCACCGAAACGTATGCGATGGCCGCTTACGTGAGGGTGCTGGTGGAATGCCCGGATTACCATGTAGCTGAGAGGGTAAAGGAGTTCGTTGAGGAAATATTAATGCATTCAAACTTGCTTGGCAAGGAGCGTCTCGCCAAGGCGCTGGAGGTGTATGGCAGAAAAGTCCAGCTCTCTTCCATAGCGGGGGATTTGGACAAGCCGGACAGCGTGGTTGGGGCTGCAGTCCATAAGAGGCGTGCAAGCGCAGTCCCCCCGGCCCCGGAGCTGGGCGGGGTTGCCAAACCGCCTCCCCTGCCCACGAAGCTTAGGCTCAGATAAGGTCAAGTAATTCCTTCAAATCCACCGCGTTCAGTACCGGCCTGCCGAACATCTCCGTATCCTCGGAAATCCTCGGGCACGCGGTGTTTATGTAGCATTCTATTTTTCGGAAATTTCCGAGTGCAGCGGGATTCAACTCATTTGAAACAAGCAGGTATGCCTTCTTCCCTTTTGCTTCCAATTCCTTCTTTGCCCATTCGGCGACCTGGGGGCAGAACTGCCCCGGCTTCGTGCTTATGAGTATTCCAAAAACATTGCATTCCAGCGCCTTTGCGATTGCGCCCCTCTTCTTTTTCTCCAGCTTGATTATCTCCGGCGTGAGGTCTGTGAAGGATTTGGAGAATGGGTCAAATGAATACACGGGCTTGCCCGCCATTATGGAGGTGGGGTGGAACCTTCCCGTGCCTATGAAGAGGACGCAGTCCGCATCCTTTGCCACGGAGGTGGCGGCGGTTGCGTCGCAGCCGAGCGCCTGCCCCTCGTATTTGGCGAAGCATCCCTTGCCCACAAGGACGGATATTCCATTTTGCTCAAAGAATTTTTTCATCTCAGGCAACTGGTGCACGTGCTGCACGGTTGTGACAAGGGCGACCTTCTTTATGCCCTTCAAATGCGGAAGCAGCGCGGTGAGGGATTCCTGCGGCACATCCACCTTCCACTCCACGTACTCCACCGGGATTTCCGGCTTCTCCTTCAAAAATTCCGCGTGCCCGTAATGGATTATCTTGTCCGCGCCTATTGCGCGCGCCTCGTCAAGCGCAAGGTCGCATGCGCCGTAGCAGGAGGAGCCGGAGATAAAGACGTCGTGGCCCTCCTTGCGCAGCTTATCTGCATATTCAAAGGCGTGCTGCTTGAGCCCTTCCGGAAACTGGAGGAGTATCTTCATATGGATAATTTAATGGAGAGAAAGAAATAAAGAAGGTTCCGGAAACCGGAACCTCAGATCTGCCAGTTCCGGGTGTCCTGCACCGGGCTGGAGTCGCCCTCCTTCTTCCCGTTGGAGAGTTCGCGCAATCTCTTGAGCATTATCTTCTGCTCTGCGGAGGCGACAATCCTGCGGGTGCGCAAAACCGCGTCCGGATTCACGGACATGGAGGTTATCCCGTACTCAACGAGCTTCTCCGCGAAATCAGGATACACGGAGGGCGCCTGCCCGCAGAGGGAAGAGGAAACGCCGTACTTCGCGGTCGTCTCAACCACCTGCTTGACCGCCCGGAGGACCGCCTCGTTCCTCTCATCAAAGGCGGATGCGAGCGTCCCGTTGTCCCGGTCTATCCCCAAAATAAGCTGGGTGAGGTCGTTGGAACCAATGGAGATTCCATCTATCCCCTCCTTGCAGAAGTCCTCTATAAGGAACACCGTGGATGGAACTTCAACCATTATCCAGAGGCGGAAATCCCTCGTGCGGTAGAACCCTATGGAGGCCATGATGTCCTTGATTGCGCGCAGTTCGCCGATGCGGCGCACGAACGGAATCATCAGCCACACGTTCTTCATCCCGAATTCGTCCCGCACCTTCTGCAGGGCGCGCAGCTCCATCTTGAATACGTCCGGCTCCGCGATGTACCTGGAGGCACCCCTGTACCCCATCATGGGGTTCTCCTCGCGGGGCTCGTACTGCTCCCCGCCCTTCAGGTTCTTGTATTCATTCGTCTTGAAGTCCGTTGCGCGGTATACCACGGGGCGGGGGTAGAATGCCGACGCAATCCTCCTTATGTCCTCGGCGAGCTTGTCTATGTACTCCTTCTCCCTGCCCTCGGCTATCATCTTCTTGGGGTGCTCGCCTATCGCCGCGATGATGAATTCGGCGCGCATGAGCCCCACACCATCCGCTGGAAGGTGCGCGTATTTCTCAGCGGCGTCCGGGTCCGCGATGTTCATGTATATCTTGGTGCCGCAAATCGGGGCGGCTTCCGCGGCCTGCACGGCGCCGCCAACTGCGGCCACGGGTGCGGCCTCCGCCTTCGCAAGCTCAACCTTGCCCTCATAGACCATGCCGTGCGTCCCGTCCACAGTGACCAGCTGCCCTGCCTTGAGCAGCTCGGTGGCGTTCCTGCTTCCTACGATGCAGGGGATTCCCAGCTCGCGCGAAACGATTGCCGCATGCGAGGTCATCCCCCCTGTATTGGTGACTATTGCGGACGCCTTCTTCATCGCGGGGACGAAATCCGGGGTGGTCATGTCCGTCACGAGGACAGCGCGCTCCTCCATTTTGGGTATGTCATCCGGGGTGGGTATCATGTTCACCCTCCCGACTCCAATCCCCGGGGAGGCCCCGAGCCCCCTCAAAAGTATGTTCATGCCTCCATGCGCCGGTGCGGCGGAAGGCTCGGAAGCCAGCCCCCCTCCTGCGGGGTGCGCCATCTCAAATGACTCCGGGGGAACCATCCCCTCGTGGAGTGGCGTTATCGCCTGGCGCTTCTTCTCCTCGCCCAGCTTCCCGGTCTTCAGCGTGGTGATGGGGCGGGACTGCACAATGTACAGCTCGTCCTTATGCACCGCCCACTCTATGTCCTGCGGGAACTTATAGTGCTCCTCTATCCTCTTTCCAAGCTTTGCGAAGCCGATTATCTGCTCATCCGTGAGCTTTTGCTTTTCCTGGGCGTCCTCCTTTATCTCCGCCTTTACATTTTTCTCGCCGTGCTTGACGAGCATCCAGGTCTGCTTCGCGACGTCCTTCGTGAGTATCTTCATGTTCTTCTTATTCACCCGGTAGGTGTCCGGGGTGACCGAGCCTGAGACGACGACCTCGCCCAGCCCGTATGCCGCCTCTATCATTATCACGCCTGTGTCCTCGGAAATCGGGTCCACGGTGAACATCACGCCCGCCTTCTCGCTCTGGACCATCTCCTGCACGACCGCGGCTAGCCCGACCTTCATGTGCTCGAACTTGTTCTGCACGCGGTAGAATATGGCGCGCGGGGTGAAGAGGGACGCCCAGCATTCCTTCACCGCCTTCACCACATCCTCTTCCCCGTGCACGTTCAGGAATGTGGATTGCTGCCCTGCGAAGGACGCGGTGGGCAGGTCCTCTGCGGTCGCGGAGCTCCTGACCGCCACGTAAACCGTTTCACCCCTCATCTCGCACATTTTCCTGTAATTTTTGCGTACCGCCTTCTCCACTTCCGGGGGCACTTCCCCGTCCATCACCATCGCCTGTATCTGCTTCGCAGCCCTGTCAAGGGCCGCGGTGTCGTCCACGTCCAGGGAATCCAGTATCTGGGACATCCGCTCCCGGAGGTTGTTGTAATCCAGATGCTTGTAATATGCGCCGCTGGTTGCGACGAAGCCGGGCGGCACCGGGAATCCGTGCTTGGCCATCTCGCCAAGGTTCGCGCCCTTGCCTCCCGCCTCCTTGAGGCAAGTCCTGTCCAGCTGCTCAAACCAAAGAACATCTTCCATAGGCTGCACCGAGTGGAAATTGAAGAGCACCTTTAAAAATCTGCGTCCGAACTGAGGAGGGGGGAGTGGTGCAATAATTAAGAGTGTGTAAAAGAGAGAAAATACGGGTTTATAATCCTTTAGAGCGGAAATATGGTTCATGGCTAGTGAAAATGATTCGCGCAGAGGTTTCTTTCGCGGGGGCCTTGACATCCCGGATGATATGGCAGAGGGGATTTACGGAAAGGGCCCGCCTCCGGTGGTGGAGGAATGCCGCGAACTCGGCCTCATAATCCGCATTGCGCAGGAGAACGCCCGTTATCTCGCAACGGGCAGGGAGAACCCGAAGAGGGAGGACGACGTGGAGACGCTCATGGCGATGTACGAGCACAAGCCGGAATTCAGGGCGCATGTGCTGTGGGCCCTGGGCGAGATGAGGTGCTCCGAGGCCGCGGTCATGATAATCCCGATAGCAAGGAACTGGGAGAGGCACGTTGAGACGGATGGGGAATTGGTTGAGGCGGCGGTGCGCGCCCTGGGCAATATTGATGCGCCGGGCCAGTCGGTCTTCATACTTCAGAGGATTGCGGAAACCGTGTCCGCACCGGAGTGGCTCAGGGAAAGGGCGGCCATATCCGCGGAGAAGGTCGCCGCAAGGAGGGGGGGCGAGGAGCTTTGCCGCGTGAGGATAGCGCTGGATCTCTGCGGTGCGAGGCAGCTTCCGGGCGTGCAGCGCTGGATAGAAAGGAACAAGCCGGAAAGGAAGCCCCCGATGAAAATAATACTGCAGCAGGGCGGCAAGTGCTAAAGGGTTTCTTCTAGCCCCACTGTTCAAAGAATACGTTCTTGTCCTGCACGCGCAGCCCATCCAGTATGGTGCGCATCCTATTTACGAACGTCACCGGTCCGCAGATGTAATATTCCGCCTTCCCGTAATCCTTGACGAATTTTGTTATGTCTTCAGCCCCGAACTCGCCCAGTTTTCCGTCCCAGTTCATGGGCTTCTGGTTGAGCAGGGAGATGAGGAGAAAGACGCCCTTTTCCTTCGCGCATTCCCTCAAATCCGCCTCCATGGGTATCTCCTCCCTTTCCATGTTTTCAGAGAAGACGTAGATGGGCGGGCGGGATTTTTTGGGCAGGAGCGTCCTCACCATGGAGCACAGCGGCGTTATGCCCATCCTCTTTGCAAAGAACACTTTCGGCGCCTTTGTATTCCTGAGCATGAACATCCCGAAGGGGCCTTCAACGTAGAACAGCTCGCCCTTCTTCAGCTTTGAGAGCCGCATCTTAACCACGCCGCCGTCCAGGTTGAAGAGGAACTTTACATCCTTCTCGCCTTCCGCGGAATAGAATGAGAGGACGACGAAATCAGGGGAGGCTGGCGCCACCCTCACCTTCGCGAACTGCCCCGCGCTGAATGAGAATTTTTTCTTGGGGGTTGCGGTGAGCGTGCAGAATCTGCCGCGGGCTTCCACGGATTTCACCGCGAACGGCACGGGTGCCATGCACGCATTTCGGGGGAAAATATTATATGCGTTCCTAATCAGGGGGGTTTTCCCTGAACACCTTGGAACCGAGCGCCTGCATCCAGTCCATGGAGAAGGATTTCATGAAAGCATCAAGGTCCGGCATGTGCATGTTCTCCAGGGAAAAGGCGAGTGAATCCGCCATGAGCCGTGCGCTGCCGGGGAACCGCCCCACGTGGGAGAAAAGCTCCGCAAAGGAGATTGCCGGCTTTTCCCCTCCCTTCGCGTAAAGAAGGAATAAAGTGCGCGCATAAACCTGGAGGAGCGATGCGTCCGTGGTGCGTTCCGGGAAGCCCTCCAGCGCCATCCTCGCGAATGCGGGGTTGCCGCCAGCGACCGTGGAAAGCGCATACATGAACTTCTCCGCATGGTCTTTCCTGCAATTGGAGAGCCGCCCCACGGCGAGTGCAATCCGGTACGCCTCGTCTTCGGAGCCGTTGAATGCGTGGAGCATAAGCTCTGACGCCGAGGAGATTATGCCTTTCTGCGGCTCGGTAAGAACCAGCCGGCCTTCCTCGCCAGGTGGATACAATGAGTGCAGCGCCGATGCGGCGCGCCAGGAGAATGCCGGGGAGTTGGTGAGGGCATGAAGGCGGTATGCCAGCATGCGTTTCGCATTCTGCGCCTCAAAAGCCATCCATGCGCATTCGCCGAACGCGCGGATTTCGGACGCGGAGGGCTTGCGAAGCCGTGAAGGCGGGGAAAAAGTCGTTGCTGGGGAACGGGCATCCGATGCACGAACCTCCCTCTGTTCCACTTCCCACACCCATGATTGTTTATGTGCAGAAATGATTAAATAGGGGAACTAAAATGAAATGGGCATGGAAAGGAAAATGGCTTTTGCTGCCGTTGCTGCGCTCCTGCTGCTTGCTGGTTGCACGCAGCCGGGAAGCGGTGTGCCCGTGGAAAAGAGGTGCATGCAGGACTCGGACTGCGCCTGCGGGAAGAACGCGGCAGGGGAGTGCTTCTACGGCAACATAAATTATGTGAACGTGGAGGAGCAGTGCCCCGACTTCTGCACCGGGATTGCGGCGATGTTTGGAACCAGGTGCGTGGAATACGAATGCACGCAAGTGCGGGTTTCATGAGAGGTAGATGAGCAGGCCCGCCGCCAGCACAACAACGCCCAGCGTGAGCGTGGCCTTGGAGAAATTCACCCTTTCCGCGAATTTCAGGAGCGCGCTTATTGAAAGGAAGCCGGCGATTGCAGCTGCTGCCGCGCCCGCAAGCATCTCGTTTGTAAAAACAAAATCCTGCTTCACTACGGGAAGCATGAGTTCCGCCGCAAAAACAATCGGGATGCTCATAAGGAAGCTGAGCCGGAGCGCATCCCCCAGCGGGAATTTCTCCGCAAGAAGGGTTGCGAGCGTTATGCCTGAGCGGCTTATGCCCGGGAGGGCTGAGAAGCCCTGCGCCAATCCGGGGATTATCGCCTTTTTTATTTCTATTTTTGTTTCCTTTCCTGCCCTCTGGTTTTTTTGGAGGAAGGCGATGGATAAGAGGAAGGCGCCAATGAATATTGTGAATAAGCCGTCCGGAATCTCCACCGAAAAGGCGAGGAAGAGGAGCGGGGTTGCGATTATGCCGCTGAGAATAGTAGTAGTTATGAGAAAGAACGGGAGCACCTTGTCTGAATTTTTGGAAAGGATGTCGCGGAGCATCTGCACCAGCTCTTTGCGGAAATACGCAACTGCGGCGATGAGGGTGCCCCAGTGCAGGAAAACGGATATGGAGAGCGCCTCCTGGTAATCCATCCCGAAGAGGAATTTGGCGGAGAGGGTGACCATCGCCTCGGAGCTTATGGGCAGCCATTCAACCAATCCCTGTATTATGCCAAGGATTACCGCGGAAAGGAAATCCATAATGGCAAATCCAAGCCAAGGTTTAAGATGTCTCGGTTGCGACCAGGTAAACCATGTCTTCAGCGAACTGGGAGATGGCTGCTACATTCCTGCTGCGGATAGCCGCCAGTATCCCATTCAGGTCCTGTGGGTAGCATCTCGCAGCAATCGCAAGCGCAAGCGAAGCATCTAAAACGATGTCCAGGGTGGTCTTGGTGACCTTGCTGCCGCACTCATCCCTTATGATAGTGTCCATGGTCCCTGCATCGCGTATGAAGCCGGAAAAATCGCCGATTTCATGCGGCGCAACGTCCGCAAGGGTGCGGAAGGCCTCAAGTGCGCAGCCAAACTCCGTGGCAGTATATACGCGGAGGGAAACCTGGGAAAACATGACTAAGCTTCTCGCGGCGGAAGCCCTGAATAAGGGGTGCTCCAACACATCCAGAAGGAGGAAGATTGAATCCGCAACCCTCTTCTCGTCTCCATCCCTGCCAAGGTTGAGCGCCACCCTCGCCATGTGGGACGAGAAAACCGCCGACTCATAATCGGATTCGCCGGCAGAACCGGGCAGTGCGGCGCACTTCTCAGCAATCCTCGCAACGCATTCCGCGCTCCGGGTATATTCATACACGACAATCAGGTTCACCGCGAACGAGGGCTGGTGCGGGCCCGGGAAGCACTCTATAGACTTTGCGATTTTGTCCAGATCCGCAGCGCAGGCGTCCCTGAACATGCGCGCTACCATGTCCCTCATGCCCATCCCGTTCTCACGGAATGTGGAGAGTGCCTTTGAGAAAAGTTCCTGCGGGGATTCCCTGCCGCTCAAAACAAGCTTTAAGGGGGGCTTGTCGCCGGATTGTTCCCCCACAAGCCTTATCCGCCTTTCTGCCACGGCACCTGCCATTTATTCATTCCTTCCCTTGCCCTGGATCGCCATTTGCGACTTGGGTTCTTCCTTCACCGTGCACGCCCCGCGCAGCTGCCTGCTTGAGGTTTCCGGAGCGTTCGTGACAACGGCGGTTGGGCTGGCAACATTGCGCTGTTCCGGGGCGACCCCCCTTATGCAGATGTAGCTGGGTGCCCCGCCGATTGCGGCTATCCCGGCAAGAAGCAGAAACCTTTGCCCGAACGTCAGCTTCGCGGGCCTCCTCGCCTTAGGCGCATCCCTGGTTATCCCCGGAACTGGTTTAGCAACAACTGGTTCGCCCATGAAAAACCCCCCGCCTGCTTTCTTTCATAATGTTTATAAGGGTTGGGTGGTGGGTTGTGATGTTCGCGCGGAGCGGTGCAAAATCTAATAAGCACGTATGAGATGTGTGCGCATGAAGGACGCGATTCTCTGGAAGGGGATGCCGAAGAAGGAGGTGCAATGCTACCTCTGCTACCGGCTCTGCAGGATTAAGGAGGGGGAGCGGGGCTACTGCAGGATAAGGGAAAACCAGAAGGGGAAATTGTACGCGCTCACTTATGGGAAAGCCATCGCCGCGGAAGTGGACCCCATAGAGAAGAAGCCCTTCTACCATTTCATGCCAGGGACGGAATTATTCTCTGTTGCAACTGTTGGGTGCAATTTCCGGTGCCAGTTCTGCCAGAATTGGTCAATTTCGCAGGCGTTCGGGGGAATACAGGGAGAGGATTTGCCCCCCGCGAAGATTAGGGAAATATGCAAGAAGAAAAATGTGCCGGGCGCGGCTTATACCTATACCGAGCCGACCATCTTCATGGAGTATGCGCTGGATACTGCGAAACTCCTGCATAAGGACGGGAGGTTCAACACTTTTGTGACGAACGGATACATGACCTCTGCCGCCATAGGGGAGATGGTGGGAAGGATAGACGCGGCGCGGATTGACCTGAAGGGTTTCCATGATAAGGTGTATAAGCAGCTCTGCGGGGACGTCGTGCTGGAATACGTTCTGCAGAGCATAAAGGAATTGCATGCGAAGATGCATATAGAATTGATAAACCTGATAATTCCGGGATGGAACGACGATGAGGGGGACATACGCACCATGTGCAAGTGGGTGCATGATTTGGACCCGCGCATACCGGTGCATTTCATCGGGTTTTATCCCGCGAATTTCATGATGGACACTCCTCCCACGGATTTGTCCATTTTGAGGAGGGCGAGGGAGATTGCGCTGCAGGAGGGCCTGCATTACGCATACACCGGAAACAGGCAGGACGAAGAGACGGAGAGCACCTACTGCCCGAAATGCAAAACGCTGGTGGTGAGGAGGTTCGGGTTTTCGGTATTGGAGAACAAACTTACTAAGGATGGGAAATGCCCGGAATGCGGGGAGAAGCTTTATTTTGTGAATGACATAAAGGAGTACTGGAAAAGCCATCCGAAGAAGGAATAATACACATTTATAAATATTTTCACACATTAGTTCCTTATGGAATCAGAAACCAAAAAGCTCATGCACATAGCGGCGACCTACGAGCACCCCACGGGAGACAAGGAAATGACGAAGGGCACCCGCAGGATGGCTAGGGAATGCGTGCTGTTTGATTTGGAAAATGCGGGGGAATACAAGGTGCTCTGGCAGATGCAGTTTGAAGACCGCCTGGGGAAGGAATTCCAGGTGGATGCAGGGCTCGCCGCGGTTGATATCCTCGCCAGGAAGGGGGGATTGGAACTGAGGCACTACCGCGGCTGCTCCCCGTTCCCGGAAGTGAACCGCGCGATAGTGGATGAGATAATCAGGGACGAACTCAGGGGCAAAGGATTTACCAGGGCATGGCAGGTTGAGGACTACCGCAGGAGAAGGAGGGCCGAAATGGCGGACACGGTGCCGCCCGCAAGGCCAAACCGCCAGATTGTTGCAAGGGCCTAATCCCATCGCGCTTTGGGCCCGCGCGCCCCTTCTTTTAAACCTTCTTTTCATAATATTTCCGGATTCTTACGGTGGGAATTATGGATTCTGGAAAGGATTATGAAGTGAAGGACATGTCCCTCGCCGAGCAGGGAATGCTCAACATAGAGTGGGCGGAGAAGCACATGCCCATCATGAAGACGCTCTCCGCACGTTTTGCGAAGGAGAAGACATTTGCGGGGGTTACGGTGGGGCTTGCATTGCATGTCACTAAGGAAACGGCGGTGCTGGTCAGGTCGCTCCGTGCCGGCGGGGCAAAAGTCGTCATCACTGGATGCAACCCTCTCTCCACGCAGGACGACGTGGCCGCCGCGCTGGCGAAGGAGGGTGTTGCGGTGTTTGCGTATAAGGGCGAAAACACGGATGATTATTATAGATACATAGACAAGGTGCTCTCTTACAAGCCGAACATCACCATAGATGACGGCGGCGATTTGGTCACTTGGATTCATACCAAAAAGCCAGAGCTGCTGGAGGGCGTCATCGGGGGATGCGAGGAAACCACCACCGGAATCATAAGGCTCCGCGCGATGGAGAGGGACGGCATGCTCAAATATCCGATGATTGCGGTGAATGACAATAAAACGAAACATCTGCTGGACAATTATTATGGGACCGGGCAATCAACCATTGACGGGATACTCAGGGCAAGCAACATCCTCTTCGCTGGAAAGACCGTGGTCGTGTGCGGCTACGGGGACTGCGGAAAAGGGGTGGCGATGCGCGCGAAGGGCATGGGCTCCAATGTCGTGGTCACCGAGGTGGATGCGTTCAGGGGGATGCAGGCGACGCTGGACGGGTACAGGGTTATGCCCGTGATGGAAGCGGCCGCAATCGGGGACATCTTCATCACCGTGACCGGGGACAAGCACGTAATCAGGCTGGAGCACATGAAAAAGATGAGGGACGGGGCGATGCTCGCAAACTCCGGGCACTTCAACGTGGAACTGGATTTGGACGCGCTGGGGAAGGCGGCGAAGCACAGGAAGATGAGGCCCTCCCTTGACGAATATACTTTGGACGGGAAAAAGATTTATGTTTGCGCCGAAGGGCGGCTCGTGAATCTGGCTGCGGCGGAAGGGCATCCGTCCGAAGTCATGGCCACTTCCTTCGCCGGGCAGTCGCTCTCGTGCGCGTACCTCGTGAAGAACAAGGGAAAGCTCCCTTCCAAGGTGATTACGCTCCCTGTGGAGATAGATGACGAGATAGCGCGCCTCCAGCTGGACGCGATGGGCGTGAAGATAGATGCGCTCACAGGGGAGCAGAAGAAATACCTCACGAGCTGGGAAGAGGGCACTTAGGGGCAACATTTATAAGCTCCTGACGTCATAGGAAAAGAGTGTTGATTTGATGGGTTACGAAGAGCTTTTGGAAGAGGCATATGCAAAAATGCCCGGAAAGGCGGGCAGCGGGGAGAGGTTTGAAATCCCCGTGCTTGACTCTTTCAACGAAGGGAACAAGACCATACTCAAGAACTTCCAGGCGGCATGCGCCAAGATAAGGAGGGCGCCGGACGAGGTCTCCAAATTCCTCAGCAAGGAGTTTGCCACTCCGGCGACGCTGGAGAACGAGAGGCTCGTGCTGCACAGGAAGCTCAGGGCAGACGTGGTGAACAAAAAATTTGAGGAGTACGTGCAGGGCCACGTCATTTGCAAGCAGTGCGGCAAGCCGGACACGCACATAGTGTCCGAGCCGGGCCAGAGGGCCAAGACGCTCGTATGCGAGGCATGCGGCGCAAGGGGTGTTGTAAGATGACTGCTCAATACCGTGGACATGGAGGCCAGCACGGGCGCAGGCCCGGCGGGTACAGGCCCGCAGGCGCAGGCGGCCCGGACCAGCTGACCAGGGTGAGGTTCCCGAAGGATGACGAGATACTGGGCGTCGTGACCGGCCTGATGGGCGGCAGCAGGATGACGGTGCTTTGCAACGACGGGAAGGAGAGGATGTGCCGCATACCCGGAAAGATGAAGAAAAGGATCTGGGTGAAGGAAGGGGATGCGGTGGCAGTGAAGCCCTGGGACGTGGAAGGCGACAAGAAGGCGGACATAGCGTGGAGGTACATGCCCCTGGAAACCGCGGTCCTCAGGAAGAAGGGCCTACTTAAGGTATAAGATGGCTCGCAAGGTATCCACAAGGAAGAAACCCTCGCGCGACGATTTTGTGCTCAAGGAAAGGAACAAGATAGAGAGCGAGGTTTTTGACCGGGCTGCCCTGCTTGCGCTTGCGAAATTGATGCAGAAGGGCGCGATTGCGCGCGTTGAGTACCCCATTTCCACCGGCAAGGAGGCGAATGTCTTCCTCGCGACCACCTCAACCGGGGAGAGCGTCGCGGTCAAGATTTACAAGATAGAGACCACTCATTTTTTGCGGAGGAAGGAATACCTTGAGGGGGACCCGCGCTTCAAGAAGTTCAGGGGGCGGGAGCGGGATTTTGTTTTTGCGTTTGCGCAGAAGGAGTTCAAGAATCTGCAGATTTGCGAAAAGGCGGGCGTGCATGCGCCCAGGCCGCTTTCCCTTGAGAAGAATGTCCTTGTGATGGAATTCCTTGGGAGGGAAGGGAGGGCATATCCGGTTATGAGCACCGTGGGGCCTGCGGAAGGGGATTTGGAAAGCATCCTAGAGGATATGAAAAAGCTGTATAAGGCGGGGCTCGTGCACGCGGATTTGAGCGAGTACAACATAATGGTGTGGGAAGGGCCGCCTTACATAATAGACTGGGGGCAGGCGGTTGCGCTCGGGCACAAGAGGGCGGAGGAATACCTGGAGAGGGATGTGTATAATATCCTGAAGTATTTCGCCATTTTTGGGCTGAAGAGGGACCCGAAGGCCATTCTTGCGTGGATAAAAGACTGACTACATCTTCTCCGGAAGCGGCATCCCCAAAAGCGAGAGGGAGTTGCCTAACACGGTTTCAAAGGACTTTACGACCGCGAGCCTTGATTTTCTCGCATCCTCCTCCGCCTTAAGCACCGGGCAGAGGTTGTAGAATTTGCTAAAAAGCTCGGCAAGCATGTAGGAATAATCCGCAAGCATGTGCGGCCGGAATGCGGATGAGGACCTTTCAACCAATTCGGGGAAGGCGCATAATTCCCGGATGAGCTTCTTTTCCTCCGGCTGGAATTTGTATTTTGCAGAGATGGAGGGCTTGTCTTCAGCTTTTTCCATTATCTTTCTCGCCCTAACGTATGCATATTGGAGGTAGGGGCCGGAATTGCCCTCCAAGGAGAGGGCCTCTTCCCATTTGAAGATGAGTTTCTTTTCCGGGGTGGTGCGGACGAATGAGTATCTTATCGCCGCTTCTCCAACCGCCCGCGCTATTGCTTCCTTCTCTTCTTCTGGAACATCCTTGGAAATCTTTTCCTTTGCCCTGCGCACGGACTCCTCAAGAAGTTCGTCCGCGGTGTAGCCCTTCCATGTGCCTGCCCTTCCGGAGAATTTCTCATCCGGGAGGGTTACGTGCTCATATGCTAGATGGACGTAACGCGCTGCCTCGTCTGAATAACCCAGGCGCAGGAGAACCTCCCTTATGACTTCCTGCGGGTAAATCTGCTCGGAACCAATCACATTCACGACCATGTCCGCATTTCCAAAGGACTTGGGGGCAGTGCCGCCGGTTGCGAACGCTTCTTCTCCGTTCGGCTGCTTGATGAATGGCTTGTAGTTGAACTTTCCCTTCAATTTTCCCAGCTTCCAGAGCTGGAATATGAGGTCTTTTCCGGTATAGGTGGCGGTTCCGTCACTACGTATGAGTATCTTATCCGGGTCCTGCATCTTCTGGAATTTCTCCCCTAATTTTACAACCCAGCAGCCCGCATTCTTCCCTTCCTTTTCCAGGACTATCGCATTATTCTCTTTTACCATCCCCAGCCCTTCATGAAAAATGGTACGGACAATGTCGCTTTCAAAGATAAGGCCGGTGTGGAATATGGAATAGGAGAAATCCGTCTGGTATTGGGCCTTCACGCATTCCTCGGCGAGCCATCTCGCCGTTGTGGAGGTTTCATTGTTTCCTTCTTCCATCTTTTTGAGCAGCCCCCTTGTTTCCTCCTGCAACTTCGCATCAGTCTCTATACGCTTGGAAACTTCCACATACTGCGCGCCGAGCCAGTGGTCAAATTTTCCCGAGGGCTTGTTCCCCAAATGCATGTAGCCCCAGAGGGACTGTGCGACTTGCAATCCGAGGTCGTCTATGTAATCTATGGATTCAACATTCCAGCCGGAGTGCGCAAGCACGCGGGCAACTGAATCCCCAAGAATCGCATTCCTGAGGTGCCCCGCATGCCAGGGCTTGTTCGGATTCACGGAAGGGAATTCAACCATCGCCTTCCCTTTTTTCTTTCCCTTTCCGTAGGATTTGCCCTTTTTCATTATGTCCTTCAGGGCGTCGGAATAGAATTTTTCGGTAAAGAAGAAATTTATGTACGGGCCCATCGCTTCCGCCTTCTCCACGAATTTGTGCTTCTTCAGCTTTGGGATTAGCTCCGAGGCAATCTGGGCGGGTGCCTTTTTTTCACGTGGGGCGAGAAGGAATGCCGCCTTGCACGCGAGGTCGCCGAACTCTCCCTTCGGCATCTCAAGGGATGAGAACGCCTCTTCCTGCGTGAGCCCGGTTGCATCGGCGATTATCTTGGATATCTCCTTCTTGGCTTTGAGGAACATGCACAGGAATGGGCGAATAAGGAATTAAAAGGGATTTCTTCATGACAACGATACATATATAAAGATATTTAACCACAATATAACCTATGAACGCGCCCACAAAAGTGTCCCTGCATGCGGAAGCGGCAGTAGTTAAATTGATGATAGTGGATTTTACAATCCATATGAAAAACGGCGACGTGGATGCCGCGCGCGAAACCGCTGAGAAGGCCAGCCGGATGGTGAGGGGCAGGCCGATACTCGCCGGGATAGCGAATGGCCAGGCAGATTTCCTGCTTGATACCTTGAATGGCTCCCTCGGGAACGAGGCTAAAGTGGGCCTTGCGAACCTGATGCTGCGCCTTCACTACGCGTCGGCAGGAGCCATACGCGGGCGGCTTGAGGACAAGAAGATTTTCCCGGTGCGGCCGGAAAGGACTACACCACAGAGGGCTGAGCGCGCTAATCTGCGCTGGGTTTATTGAAGTTCCAAATCCAGTCCCCGACATAATGGAGATTCTTGATTACTTTCCCTTTTGCCATCTTCTGCATTTCTTCAGAGCCGAATAGTGCGACGCCCACAGCGAGAAGCTTTCCGTATTTCTCATCTATGACTACTACGGGCGCATCCTTCGCAATCCCATCTTCTATGTTTTTTATGCCGGGGCGCATCACGTCCGCACCGGAGCATACAAAAGGGATGGCCCCCATATCCACAGTTATCTTCTTGAGGGTATTGCTCTTGTTCAGGGTTTGAAGCGTCGGGAACCACTTATCTTGGTGCAATAACAATACTGGTTCTCCTTCCTGAAGAATAATTGTCCCTCTAGTGTCTTCAACTACTTCTACTGTGGCTTTTATGTCCAGCTGAAAGAATGAAAATTTGGAATTCAGGTCGCGCACTTCCCTCTTGGGAAGGGAACGCTTGTGCATCAGGAAGCGCCCTCTTTTTCCAATCTCCTTTTTATGACCTTTAGGCTTACGAACGAGTCCCTCTCCGCCTCCTCAAGGCGCATCATAATGTCATTTTTCTGCTTCTCCATCTTGGGGAGGAGCACATACTCAAGGGCATTCACGCGCCTCTTGGTCTTCTCTATTTCCAGGATTAGGCGGCGGATTGCCGTCTCTGTTTCCGCGAGGGTAATCGCTATCTTGAGCGCCTCCTCAAAGTCCTCCACCACGGCGTCTATTGCAGCGCTCGTCCCTATGATGGAATAGCCCTTTTCAAGGTACGGTTTCTTCTCAAAGCGGGAGGAGATTTCCGGGATGCGCACGCCCATGATGTTGCGGGAATGCACCTCAAGCCCCAATTCCTTCTCCATGCCGGCAGCCACCCCTTCCAATTCAAAGGTGGAGTGCTCCTGCTGGGCCTTGGAGAGGGTGCGGTAGGCGCGCCTCATGCGCTCGCTCAGTTCGCCGCGCAGGTCGCGCGCCTTGCCGAGGATTTTGAAGAATTCCATGATAAGGGCGTCCCTCTTCTGCTTGAGGAGCTTGTGCCCCTTCCTGGCAAGCTTTATGCGTGCCTTGGTCTTGAGCAGCTCCATTCTCGTAGGGTTAGCCCTTTCAGCCATGGTTATCTTCACCTTATTGCTTCTTCCTTCTCCCGTACTTCTCTATGAACTCCTTCTTCACCCTCTTGAGCTCGTCCTCGGGCAGTGCGGAAAGCAGGTCCCATCCCAAATCCAATGTCTGCTCTATGCTCCTGTCCTCATACGGGCCCTGGGTGATGAACTTCTTTTCAAACTCATCCGCGAACCTCAGGTATTTCCTGTCCACTTCGGTGAGGGATTCCTCACCGACCACCGCGCTCAGGCTCCTCAGGTCCCTGCCGTTCGCGTACCCTGCGTAAAGCTGGTCAGAGACGCCCCTGTGGTCCTCCCTCGTCCTTTCCTTTCCAATGCCGAGGTTCATCAGCCTGGAAAGGGAGGGAAGCGGGTCAACCGGCGGGTAGATGTTCTTCCTGTGCAGTTCCCTGCTCAGGACGATTTGCCCTTCGGTGATGTAGCCGGTCAGGTCAGGAATCGGGTGCGTAATGTCATCCGCGGGCATGGTCAGGATTGGGAATTGCGTGACCGTTCCTTTCTTGCCCACCACCCTCCCCGCCCTCTCGTAAATCGTGGAGAGGTCGGTGTACATGTAGCCGGGGTAGCCCCTTCTTCCGGGGACCTCCTGCCTTGCTGAGGAAATCTCACGCAGCGCCTCGCAGTAGTTGGTCATGTCCGTGATGATGACCAGCACGTGCATGTCCTTCTCAAAGGCGAGATATTCCGCGGTCGTGAGTGCCAACCTCGGCGTAATCAACCTTTCTACTGAGGGGTCGTCTGCCAAGTTGAGGAACAGGACCGCCCTCTCCAGGGCGCCCGTCTTCTCAAAGTCCCTCATGAAGAAGTACGCCTCTTCGTTCGTGATTCCGACCGCCGCAAAGATGACGGCGAAGTCCTCCTTTTCTTCCCCTCCCTTCACCTTCGCCTGCCTCGCAATCTGCACCGCGAGCTGGTTGTGCGGAAGGCCGGACGCGGAGAAGATGGGCAGCTTCTGCCCCCTAACCAGAGTGTTCATCGCATCAATGGTGGAGACGCCCGTTTGGATGAAGTCCCTCGGCTCCTGCCTTGAATACGGATTAATCGCGGCGCCGTTTATGTCCAATCGGTCTTCGGGAACGGGTTTCGGGCTCCTGTCCTTCGGCTCGCCGATTCCGCTGAACACCCTGCCGAGCATGTCGCTGGTAACGCCGAGGCGCATCGTCTCGCCAAGGAATTTCACGGAGGTGCTGGTCGTGTTCAGCCCGGAGGTGGAACCGAAAACCTGCACCACCGCGACGTTCTCGCTGACGTCCAGGACCTGGCCTTTTTGCTTCTCCCCGCTGGGCATGGTTATCTCAACCAGCTCGTTGTATGCAACCCCGGAAACGTTCTCTACGAAAACGAGCGGGCCCGCGATTTGAGTGACTGTCTTGTATTCCTTCATGGCATTCACCTTCTGCTCGTGAGCGTGTCAAACTCGGAGTCTATCTCCTTGTAGATCGCCTCGAGCTCCTTGTGCTTGTCCTCGGGGATTTCCTTCATCCTCCCTACCCTTTCCCTCACCTTGAGCCCAAGCAGGCTCTTGAGCTGCACGCCAAATTCCACGGCCGCTGTAGCACGTTCGTGGAAGCGCATGATGTTCTTCAGCATCAGGTACTGCTTCTTCATGCTTGAGAACGCGTCCACCTCGTGGTATGCGCTCTGCTGGAGGTAGTCCTCCCTGAGCATCCTGGCTATGATGAGGATTTCCTGTTCCTTTTCGGGGAGCGCGTCCGGCCCGACGAGCTGGACCACTTCCTGGAGCTCCGCTTCTTTTTGGAGGAGCGCCATCGCGGCATTCCTCATCGCCGGGAAATCCGCGGAGAGGTTCTCCTCATACCACGGGTCCAGCGTGTTCGTGTACAGCGAATAGGAGTTCAGCCAGTGGATTGCCGGGAAGTGCCTCCTGTGCGCCAGCGACGCATCCAATGCGAGGAACACCTTCGTGACGCGGAGCGTGTTCTGCGAAACCGGTTCGGAAATGTCTCCACCTGGAGGCGAAACTGCGCCCGTAATCGTGACGGAACCGAAGCGCTCGTCGCTCCCCAGCGTCTTGACCCTGCCCGCGCGCTCGTAGAATTCCGCGAGCTTCCTCGCAAGGTATGCGGGGTAACCTTCCTCGCCGGGCATCTCTTCCAGCCTTCCGGAAATCTCACGGAGGGCCTCTGCCCACCTTGAGGTGGAGTCCGCCATCAGCGATACCCCATAGCCCATGTCGCGGTAATATTCCGCGAGGGTAATCCCTGTGTAAATGGATGCTTCCCTAGCCGCGACCGGCATGTTGGAGGTGTTCGCGATGAGCACCGTCCTTTCCATCAAGGGCTTGCCTGATTTAGGGTCTATGAGCTTCGGGAATTCGTTCAGGACTTCCGTCATCTCGTTCCCGCGCTCGCCGCACCCGATATATACCACTATCTCTGCGTCGGACCATTTTGCGAGCGACTGCTGGGTTACTGTTTTTCCGGAGCCGAACGGCCCAGGGATGCATGCGGTGCCTCCCTTCGCAATCGGCGCGAATGTGTCTATGATTCTCATGCCTGTGGAAAGCGGAACGACGGGCGGAAGCTTCTCCTTGTACGGGCGGGGCTTCCTCACCGTCCATCTCTGGGAAAGCTTGAGTGGAAGCTTTTTTCCGCCCACTTCAATTTCCCCAATCTCGTCTATCACGGTGTATTTGCCTGAGGAAAGGTCTGTGAGCTTTCCCGCATATGGGGAGAGCACCCTGTGCGTGATGACTTCCGTTTCTTTTACCTCTCCGAGGATGTCGCCCACTTCCACCTTCTCCCCTTTTTTCCTCGTCGCCTTGAACTCCCATTTTGTTTTCCTCTCAAGGGCGGGGACCTCTATCCCCCTCGCGATGTATGTCCCGGATTTCTCGCGGATTTTGTCCAGGGGGCGCTGGATTCCGTCGTAAATGCTCCTCAGGATTCCGGGGCCCAATTCCACTGAGAGTGGCTCGCCCGTCCCGGCCACCGGCTCCCCTGGCCTTAGGCCGCTCGTGTCCTCATACACCTGCACGATGCAGGAGTCCCCGACTATCTTGATGATTTCGCCGGAGAGGCCGAGTTCGCCGACCTTCACCACATCGTAAAGCTTTGCGCCCTCCAGGCCCTTCGCCACTACTACCGGGCCTGAAATCCTTGCGAGTCTTCCTTTTGAAGCCATGTTCTTCACCATCATTTCTTTGAAACGTCAAAACCGAGCGCCCTCTTTATGAGCGCGTTTATGCTCTCCCCTTCCTCCACTTCCCCGCTGAATGCGGGCACGGCAATCACGACCGGATGGGCGATGTTGGATATCCTCTTCTTGAGCCTCCAGTCTATGCCCTTCATGTACGCCTCGTTCACTATCACTATCCCGTATTCCGTGGAGTCCATCGTCTTCTTGAGCAGGTCCTCAAACGCCTGCCCCCGGTCCACCACGAACACGTCCGGAACGCCGGCCATCCTGAAGCCGGTCGCAAGGGGGGAATCCCCGATTACAGCAATCCTTTCAGCCATCTAATCACTCTAGTACGCCACGAGCGTGGCGCGTATCTCCTCAGGGGAGAGCTTGTAGTCTATCCCGCGCACTACGCGCCTAAGGTTGTTCATCTCCTCCTCCTTGATGAAGAGGAAGCTCAGTATTGTTCCGAGCGAGACCGTGGAGGTGTAGAACCTCTTTATCTTCTCGCGGGCGATTTCCTGCTTGAACGCCATCTCCAAATCCAACAGCGTCTTCACCTCGCCCTTCACCGGGAGGGTGTGGGCGATGAGCGGGAGCACCGCCGGGATGTCCTCCATGCCCAGCAGGGATTTCAGCACGGAATGGCGCATCGTGCCGCCCTGTATCATGTATTTCCGGATTGTCTCCTCGCCCTTCACCCCGGCCTTCGCGAGCCTGAGGATGTTGACGATGTTGCGGGCGTCTATCTCCTTCCTCACGATGTTCTGGAGCGCCTGCGCGTCCTTGTCCGGGATGTCTATGCCTGTGGAAAGGTAATTGTAGTATGCGGTGTCCAGCAGCACCTGCAACTGGTTGAGCACCTGCGCGCTGCGCACAGACTGTATGAACATCTGCTCAAGCTCAGTGCCCTTTATGGACGAGCCCGCCTGCCCGAATATCTCCCTTCCTAGGTCGGTGCGCCTGACCTCCATGAAAATTTTCTCCCCATCGGCGCGCGCGATGGCCTCCAGCTGGCGCGGGCCGATTGTGCCCGCCGGGATTATGTAGGGCCGCATCTCCTCCCAGGACTTGCCGGTGCGGCGCGAGGCGAGTATCATCTTCAGGTTTATGAAGTCCCACTTGCGCATCAGCCCCGCAATCGCTGGCCTCGCCCTGTTGGGCGCGAACTCCCAGACCTTGCCCACCACCTCGGCGTAGTGTATGCCCGCGGCGAGCTCCACCATCTCCGCCCTTGAGACGCTTGAAAGGGTGGTCCGGCCCAGGACGTCCTTGTAATAGGTCCTCTCCAGCATGGCGATCACGCCGTCCACGGTGCCCTGGTTGGAGAAGTCCTCAAAGTTTTCCCACTGGAGGTTTTTCGCCTTCCTGGATTTCACGCGTGCGTTGGCGTAGCCGTAAATGAGGTGCTTGCTCTCAAAAAGGCCAAACACCTTGCCGAAGATTCCCATCAATGCCTACCTCAATCCTTCCCTTCCGCTCCCTTCCCGCGTTTTGCCTTTCCCGCATCCCGCGTTCCCTGCGCCTCCTGCTTGAAAAGGGCCTCGTAAAGCATCTTCCTCAGAGATTCCCTCTTCTGCTCCAGCAGTGCGGCGAAGGTGAGGTCTATCCTCACGGTGCCGCCCTCGGATTCCACGATGCACCCGCCCCATTCGTCAAGGTCGTCCTTCACGGAGTGCTTGCCGTTCTTCAGGTGCTTCCTGTCCTCCTTGCGGACATGCACCACGGCCTTGGGGTTGCCGAGCTCCTTCAGCCCGTGGGCTACGAGCGCATTCAGGAACTTCGGGTATTCCCTGTCCTTGGGGAACGTGCGCATTTCGGCGAACACGTCGTCTATGGCGCCGTCCACCACGGATTCCCTGGCCTCGTTTATGGCCCTCTTGGCCTCGATCCTTGCCCAGGCTATCCGTTCCCTGCGCTGGGACTCCACGAACTCCAAGGTCTTCGCCTCGGCGTCCATCCTCGCCTTCTCCGCGGCGGCTTTCGCCTCGCCGAGCATCTTCCTGCGCTCGGCCTCCGCCGCGGAAACGGCCGAAGCCGATTCCTTCTTGGCCTCGTCCAGGATGGTAGCGGTTAACTGCTCCAATCCCATCTCAACACCCCTGTGGGAGCCCTATGCTCCGGGTGCTGGGATTTTTCCGACTAGGAAGAACGCTACCACGAAACCGAGGATGACAATCGTCTCCGGAAGTGCCAGGCAGATGAGGACCTTTGTGAATTCCTCAGGCTTTTCCGCGATGACGCCCATTCCGCTGGAACCGATGGCGGACTGTGCCCACGCGGTGCCGAGGGCTCCGATGCCCATCGCTAAGCCCGCGCCCAAGGCGATCAATCCGAAGTCGCCCAACGCCCCTGCAATTGCTTCAGTTGCCATTCATTTCACCTCATTGTTTAAACTTCTCAACCGAAAAAGGCGCGAAAGCCTTGCCTCCGCCGTGGAAGAATTTTCCGTAGAATTCCACGAGGTTCAGCCTTCCGCCCTGGACGATGGACTCAACCATTGCGAGCCCAGCGTTGAGAACATGCAACACTAGGAATACCGGGAGCACTATTAGGAGCATCAGCCCCTGTTCCGGCCCGGGCAGGAACGATTCGTTTATCACTTCGGCGAGCGCCACGCCGGCGATTCCGACTGCGGCAATCCTCGCGTATGAGAGGGAATTGCCGAGTATGGCCGGAAGCTCCACCGCGCCCATCATCCCTTCCGCCCACAGTATGACGGCCAATGAAACGAAGAATACCGCGGCCGCGGGCGCCGCCCATCCCGCGGGGAACACCGCGAGCACGAATATGGTTACGAGGAAGAAGCCGCCGATTTCCAATCCAATCCAGGCGAGCTTTCCGTACGCGTGCTTCCTGTTGTGGTGCCATTCGTTCATGGCGCCGATGAGGAAGCCGAGCGCGAGGTGCAGCATTCCCATTATGATTGAGAAGCCGAGCAGCAGGCCCATGTTGTGTATCCTGCTGAAGCCGTAGTATATCGGGGCGGTTATGCCGGCCAGCAGCCCCCATCCCTGCAGGAACTGTATCCACTGGAAGCTGGAGAGCCCCATCCACTCGTCAAAAATGATTCCGAATATTATGCCCGCTATCGCGCTGAACTTCCATATGCGCGCGACCTCGTAGCCCAAGCCGCCTTTTTTCACCTTGCTTATCATCCAGCTTGCGAGCAGGAACGAGATGAGCCCGTATACGACGTCCCCGAGCATCAGCCCGTACATTATCGGGACGGTCACGAGTAGTATGAGTGAAGGGTCAATCTCGTCCGGCTGCGGGAGCGAGAACAGTTCTACGAGGAACTGAAACTGTTTTGTGGAGCTGGGGTTGTCAAGCACAGTGGGCGAGCCCTCGCCCCCTATCCTCTCCACGTACAGCTTGTTCCCGAACTTGGCCTTGAGGTGGGACTCCAGGCCCGCGTATTCCTTGTCCTTGACCCAGCCCTCAAGTATGAATGCGTCCTCGCCGAAGCCGAAATCCTTTGTGGCGAGTGCGCGCTCGGCCCAGACCGCGAGCGTGCGCTCAAGCGTGGTGACCTGCGCGCCGTATTTGGACGAATATGCGGAAATGTCCTTCTGCACCGCCTCAATCTCCGCCCTCTTGGAGGAGATTTCGCCCTCAATTTTCTTAACGGTCGCGGCGGGGGTTGTGAAATCCGAAACGTTAATCGGGGAGAAGCCGTGCCTTGAGAGGACGAGGTCCACCGCGGAGGTGACGCCTTCCTCGTTTTTGCAGAGGGCGAGCAGGACCGACTCTGTTTTTCCTACGCGCGCGCTGACTTCGCACGAGGCGGGGATGGATTTGCGCAAAGATGCGATTTTAACGGATGGGACCGTGCCCGCATATAAGCATATATAATTGGATTTCGCCGCGGAGAAATCAACGTTGCCGAAATAGAGGAGCTTCTTCGCTCCCCTGAGCTTGAGCTCAAGCGCGGACAGCTCCGCGTTCAGCGCGGAGAGCCGGTCGTGGCCCTTCTTGAGCGGCTCCGCAATCTGGATTTTTTCCGCATCTGCGAGCGCCCGCTCCACGTCCATCTCCTTGTAAGTGCCGCCGCGCAGCCCGAGCATGGATTTTATTGTGCGCATCCTTACCCACTGCGAGGATATGTGGTCGTAAATCGGGGCGGTCCTGCCCTGCGCAAAGGGGCCCGCGGGCACCTTGCGCACCTCCACCATCCCTAGGTTGTGTAGGTCGCTGAGGAGTTGGTTGGTTATGGATTTGACGGCGGCCACTCGTATCTTCTGCATCTTCAACGGCCGGAGCATCAATATCACTCGATGGTCAAAACGTCATCGCAAAGGGACTTGAGCAGCTTTGCGTCTGCCTTTTTCGCCTTTATTTTTTCCGAGTCCTTTTTCGCTTCCGCGAGAATCTTGCCGACTTCCTTCTCCGTCTCCTCTTTTCCTTCCGCAATGAGCCTGTTTTCCATTTCCACGGTCTCCTCTTCCCCTTTTAGTTTAACGTCCTCGGCTTCCTTGCGCGCGTTTTTCAGTATTTCCTCTGCCTTTGATTTGGCATCCCCGCGGAGCGAGGCTGCCTTCGTTTCCGCGCCCTTCACTTCCTCCAATGTCGTTGCGAACGTCTCGCCGGAAGCTTTCATGCATTCACCGCTTGAATAGAGAATTTGCTTTAATACGCTAATGTTTTTAAAACGGATGCACACAAATACTTTCACTTCGGATGTAGGGTAAATACTACGCCCCGTGCGTATGTTGCCTGAACGGAGGGTTGATTAGGATGGGAGCATACAAATACATAAGGGAAACTTATCAGAAGGAACTGAAGGAGAGGCCGGAATTCTACAAGCAGAAGCTGATTAAATGGAGGGCCGGCGGCGCGGTTGAGCGCGTGGAGAGGCCGTCCAACCTCGCGCGTGCGAGGACGCTGGGCTACAAGGCGAAGGCCGGTTATGCGGTCGTGCGCGTGCGCGTCGGCAAGGGAAGGAGGAGGAGGCCGACCGTGCGCATGGGAAGGCACCCGGGGCACATGTACGTCTTCGTGCAGCCGGGGCTCTCGCACCAGGCGATGGCGGAGCATAAGGCGAACCGCGTTTACAAGAACATGGAGGTCCTGAACTCCTATTTCGTGGGGGAGGACGGCGTCCAGAAGTTCTTTGAGGTCATACTCGTTGACACGAGCATGCCGCAGGTGGGGCTGCATCTCCCGAAGGGGAGGGCGTTCCGCGGATTGACTTCCTGCGGGAAGAAGGTGCGCGGGCTGCGCGCATGGGGCAGGAAGTCCCAGAGGCCCGGGCCCAAGAGGAAGTGAATTTTCTTTTCATTTTTGTTTTATTTTCTAATTCTCTGTTTTTCTTTTCGCCCCATTCGGTGAGCGATACATTTAAATACACCTTTATACACTAATTACAATAGGTAATTCTAATGGCACTAAATGGAATGCTGAAACCATGCCAAACTAAAGGGAACGGGGTTTCCCCGGCGCCCCAGCCTAAGCAGCGCGCCCCGCTTGAGGAATTCATGGCGAGCAGGACCGCAACGGGCGCACGGGATGCGGTAAATAAGATTCTGGGCGGCACGGAAGGCACCGGCAGGCAGGAGAGGATAATGGGGCTTCTGTGCAGCTGGGACTGGAGGCAGATGCGCGCGGGCATATACGCCGCGAGGATGCACCCTTCCCCTGAGGCAACGGTCAAGCTGGGTGAGATAGCGCTCAACGGGAAGAGCGAGGAGGCGAGGATTGCCTGCGAGAGGAGGAATGAACAGCTCATCGGAATAGAGGCGCTGCTCATTGAAAGGCTCCCGGATGGGACTGCCCTGAGGCCCAGCGAGGTCGTTTATATCCCGATAGACATGCTCATAAGGATAAGGATGGCGGAAAAGCCCAAGCAGCAGGCGATGGAGGAGAGGGCGAAGCTTGAGGCAGATGATAAGATTATGGGCACGGTCATGAGGGCGAATGCGATAACCGCCCTGGGTGACATCGCGTCCCCCACGGCGGCAAGGGAGCTGATAAAGCTGGTGCGCCGCACTTCTGACGGGGAGATGTGGATAAGGGCGTCCAATGCGCTGAGGGTTGCCTGCAAGAAGAACCCTTCGGAAATCGTCCCGCTGGTCAAAGAGGAGATAAACAGGTGGGAGCAGGTCAGGATTGAGCAGGAGCGCGGGAACCGCCTGCATGCCAACGGCAGGGAGATACATGCCGAGGAGGTAGCCGGCATGCTCAGGTCCATGTGCGGCTGCTAATTTTTGGCTTTCCGGTAGGTTTAAATACTACTCTTACACATATATACATATATGAACACCCCCATGCGGGAGCTTAGAAAGACTCTCATCGGGATGCCCGTGCCGCCGGAACTTGCCCTAGCCGCGGCAAAGGGGAGAAAGGAAAGCACCATAAGGGGATATCTGTCCATTCTGAGGGAAGCGACAATCAAGTTCCCTGCCCATGATTCGCAGATAGAGGTCATGAACGCAGCGATTAGATGGGTGAGGAAGAACCATGCGCTCATGGACGACCTGGCCAATACTGAAGCGCTGGTGTCTATTACATACCTGGCGAGACTCCAGAAGACCGACCCGGTGGAGGCAGGGCTTGCAATAAGGATGCTTTACGGCACCGATGCCAAAGGGATAAACGTATATCTTTCCATGTTCAAGCAGAGGCTGCAGGGGGCAATGGACATGGAGGTAGCCCTCAACCTGGACAAAATGGTCTCAAGCAAGCATTTCGGGCTCCTGTGCGCGGCAATGGGCGACACCGGCTGCTTAAGGATGGCCATGTTCTGGGCAGACCAGGCGCTGGATGCGGATACAAAGACGCCGGAAGGCAGGAAAATTGCGGATAACCTTGCGGATGTGCCCACAAAGGCGGTTCTGCTCTCAATGGCTTACAGGGAAGCGGTTAAGAGATTGACCGGCGAGCTTGAGAAGCTGCGCGCGGAAGGGGCAAACGGGGAAATGGTGGGAACGCATGATTGAAGCAAACGGGATGAAATTCAAATGGATAAAGGGCGCCTTCAGGCGGCTTTCCATGCGCATAGCCGTTCGCAGGGCGAAGAAACTTATGGAAAAGAAATGCCTTGGCCCGGATGAAAAAAAGAAAAGGGACACGCTCGTGGCCAGGCTGGGCAATAGCGGGAACTCAAAGGAACACAGCTTGCTTAAGGAGTGGGCGGTTAGCGGCGAACTCCATTGCAGGCCCGGGCCGATTGCGCTTGCTGAGGCGATTGCGATGGGCGGGGAGGACGAGGCGCACATGAAGATGCTGCTCGGCGCGATAACAACCGGAATTCTTTGCGAGGCCGGCTGCCCGGAAGAGAACGCAACGGGCAGGAGCGTCAATATGGATGAACAATATTATTTTGCGCGCCTGATTTCCGCGGAGAGCAACTTCCTGCTCCAGAGGATGATGTGCAAAAACCAGGGCATACTCGCCCTTCTTGAAATCAGGGCCGCCAGGGTTGCGGCATTCATAGAAGAACAGATGCCCGGGATGGTTGAAACGCTGAAAAGGGAAATGGAGAGCTAGGCCTGCCTGAACCTTATCCCCTGCGATTCCGCGGCGCTTCTTACAGCCGCCACAAGCTCGTCATTCGTGAATTGGAACGCCTCACCATCCGCCACTTCGGGGCGGTAGCTGAGCGTGTGCTTCCCGTTTAGCATCCCCTCTTTTATCGTGCCCGCGGCCACATCCGAGAAGTCAAAGGAGAACCTCGCGGTCCCGTACCTCCTTATCAGGTCCACTGCCTGCGCCATGAACTCTTCGGAGACGCCGACCTGTGCGGCGAACTGCGCCAGCCCGGTTGCGGTTTCCGCGGTTTCGCCTTCCGCAACGCGCACCACGGGGGATTGGGAAACCCTGAAGGTGTCCAAATCCGCCCTGAATGCGGTGGCTTCATCGGTCTTGAGCACGTACTCGCTGGCGTTGGCCCTGCTCGGGCTGAGATGCTTCCCTAGGAGCGCTGCCAACGCCCAGTTGTCCTTGTATTGCGGGCTACCTAGGTCGTTTATCTCTTGATCGCTCATGCCGTTCTTCCTCGCCCATGCATAGAAGACCGCGCCCTCTTCTACCTGGGTGAGGTCATAGTTGCTGAGAAGCCGGGAGTAATCCCCTGCCCATCCACGGCCTTCTCTAAGCACCCGATCCAGTGTGTCGCTTATGGAGAGGGTTCGGTCGTACTTGCTGCGGAATTCATCCAACTGGGTGCGCTCCCGCTCCGGCTGCGCCTCCTCCGCGAAAGTGGTTGGCGCCATGCTCATCGGGCCGAGCCGCCTGAGTGCGTCCATCGCGAGGCCGACCGTGTCGCGGTCCCACCCCTTCGCCCTGTCCCTTCCGTGGAGCACCCAGCTACCCTGCGTATTATCGTATTCAAGGAACTGCCCGACCGTCGCAGCGGGAATCCACAATTCCTTGAATGCGGCCTCTCCCGCCTTGTTCACGAAATCAGCGTCAAATCCATTCTGCATCGCCCAGACATAGAATATTGCGGCGGATGAGAATTGCCCGTAATTTTTCGTGAGCCAGTCCTCCTTGCCCCTCATGTCCCGCAGGAGCGTGGATGCGAGTCTGCTGCCGGGAATGTCCCACTCTATCTTGGGTGTGCCGTCATCATTGAGCTTGATTTTTCCATCTTCATCGCGTTCCACCTTCAAGCCGAAAAGCCATTGGTTCGTGCTGTCGCTTATGGAGCCGAAGGTTGAGGCGGAGTGGGCAGCGAAAACCGCGCCGACAAGCGCGTAGAAATCATCCTCGCTGTTGCAAAAAGATTCTATCCCGCCCCTCACCCTCTCAGCGCCGAATTGCTGGATGAGCGAGGACACAATCAGCCCTTCCCTGGAAACGTCCGCAGGATTGAACCACCTGCTGCCCAGGTCTATCTCCATGGGCGTTCCGGCGTTGATTTTTTGGACCGAAAGAAGCGTGCTCAACGAATCAAAACCAATCCCGAACTGCTCAAAAAGGAATTTTGCCTGTTCCATCCTCCTCTCAGCCGGCAAAAGTTGCGGCGCCTGTGCCTGTGTTGCTGCGGGCATCATATCACGATAATACTCCTATTGGAAGTATTATATTAATTTATGCCCCGTGATGCGCTCGTAGGCATTTAGGTATTTCCTGCTCAGGTTGTTTATGACGTCCGCGGGAATCGGGGGCGGAGGGGGCGTCTTGTTCCAATCCAATGTTTCCAAATAATCCCGCAGGTACTGCTTGTCCGAGGAAACCAATTTCCCATTATCATATTCAATCTTGTCCCAGTACCTTGAGGAGTCCGGAGTCATGCACTCATCTATGAGTATTATTTCATCCTCAAATAAGCCGAATTCAAATTTCGTGTCCGCGAGCACGAAGCCGCACTTGGACAAATGCTCGTGGCCGAATTCATAGAGTTCAATTGCCTTGTCCCGCACGTAGGAGGCCGCCTCGTTCCCCAGTATCTTATTCACATCATCAAAGGTTATGTTCTGGTCGTGCCCCTGCGCCGCCTTGGTGGACGGCGAGAAAAGGGGCTCCGGGAGTTTGCTGCCGTTCTTCAGCCCCTTCGGAAGCTGGACTCCGCCAACTTTCCCGTCCTTCTGGTAATCCTTCAATCCTGAGCCCGTGAGATAGCCGCGCACCACCGCCTCTATCTTGAATGGCTCGGCTTTTTTCACAATCATGCTTCTTCCCTTGAGGTAAGGGGGAAGTCCTTCCGGCATCTCGGTGGAAATCATATGGTTGTCTATAATCTCCTCCGTTTTCCTGAACCAGAAGGCGGAGAGGGAGTTGAGGACCGCGCCCTTGTACGGGACGCCCTCGTTGAACACCACGTCAAATGCGCTCACCCGGTCGGTGGCGACCATGAGTATGTTCTCCCCGAAGGAATAGACGTCCCTAACCTTGCCCCTGTGGATGAGGGGCAGATCCAAGTCAGTATGAGTTATGATTTCCATGCTGGAAGCTAGGTAAATAAGAAATAAAAAGGAGAAGGAAAGGTGCTATTTCTTCTTCCCCTTGAAATGCTTCCAGAGCTTCCAGAGTATCAGAAGCACTATTGCCAGCGGAAGGAGGAAGCCGACTGCGCCGGCGAGAAGCATTATGCCAAAGGTGAGCGCGCCCAGGAACACCGCGAGGAGCTGTTCAAGCGGCATCAGGAAGCTGGTCTGTACCTCGGGCTTCTCTTCGTACACGCGCACCTGTATGGTGCTCATGGCGGAGCGCCTCTCCAAATCCAGTTTTTGCTGCTTGTAGTAGTCAAGGTCTGTTTGGACGCGCGTGACCTCCCTTTCTATCGCGAGGATGTCCGAGATGTTCTCAGACCTGTTGTAAAGGGAATTGAGGCGCGCGAGTTCCGCCTCCAGGTTGCCTATGCGCGTATTGATGTCGGTGTATTGTTCGGTCACGTCCTCCAGGGAGGTGTCCATGGACTTTATTTCGCCTATCGTCTTGAGCTTGTTGACGAACTCGTCAAACCTGGTTGGGGGGACTTTTACCGTAAGATAATAGTTCTTGTCGGATTCCGTCTCGTAGTAGGAAATGCCGGTGTAGGCGCCGCCCACCGTGGAGACGAAGCCGCGCACCGAGGTTATCTTTTGTTCCAGGGTGCCTTCCGGAACCTTTAGGGACAAGGAGCCGGTCTGGATTACGACACGGCTTTCCCCTCCGTAAGAGGAATCATAGGCACTCTCCTCATAGGCAGGCGAGGGCGCGCCCGGATAGGCCATGCCGGTGCCTGAAGAGCCGGAAGAGCCCGTGCTCTTGGGGAACACATCTTCGCTGCTTATGCATCCAGCAAAAAGAATGAGCAGCGCGAAAACCGCAAGTACGTTTTTCCATTGCATGCAGGATGTAGGAATTGAAAAGAATATAAATGCACTTTGTTTGATGCGGGAAACGCCTAACCCTGCAAAGCGAGAATCGCTTCGGCCAAATCCCCTTTCGCGTTCTTCAGGGCTTCAATCGCCTTTTCCCTGAGGACGCCCGTCTTTTCCATTATGAGGGCGACGTCCTCCTCATTCACTTTTTCTTCCTTCCTTACTTTTCCGGAAATCTGGAATGAGGACTGCCCCTGCGCGATGATTTCCACAATCTGCGGCTCTTCGATTATGATTTTTTCCTCCGCGCCTTCTATAATTACTCTATCTGCAGGGATTTCTTTTGTATTTATGCCCATCTGCTTCATCATTTTTGCCATTTGTTTTGGATCCATTCCGCCAAGCATAAACATTACCTCATTCTTTTCTCTCTAGTTGCAAATCCGCGTCTAAAATCTTTGCGAACTTATCCACTATTTCCTCCATCATCTTTTCCCCGCGCTCCTTGGAGATGTTGCCAACCTTGCCGTGATAACCAGATGGAGTAAACAAATCATCCGGAGTTGGGATTATTTCGCCAACATAATCCTTGGATTTCTCCTGCACAGGTTTTGCGCGGAGTGCTCCTCCAGCCGCAAGGGTGAGGGAAGCTTCTATTTCATCCGCGTGCCCCGCCTCCTCTTTTATGAGCATCCACCACTCCACAAGGCAGGCGCGGAATTTATGGGATTCGGAAAGCTCGCGGAGGGCATACTTCACTGGTGCGGTGTTGCCGCCGTGCCCTATGATTACAAAAAAGCGGGTGAAACCTTCCTTCAAAAGGGAAGAGAAGATGTCTTTTGAGTAGTTTTTCAAACTGTCAAACGAGACGGCTACTGCGCCGGGGAATTTCTTCATTGAATACAAATAGCCGAAATTGACCGGAGGGAAAAGAAGGATGTCCTTTTTCTTCTCAAGGCGCTTCGCAAGCTCCCAGGGAATTATGTTATCCACAGAAAGGGGAAGGTGTTTCCCGTGGGGCTCCATCGCCCCGAACACGAGCACCGCGGCCTTTCCCTTCTGCGTTTTGAATTCTTCCCAGGAGATTTCCTGCGCGTACATGGCTATTCAAAGGTTTCCTTGAGCTCGCTCCTGCGGAACTCTATCCTGCCCATGGGGGTGACGACCTTCGCCTTGTTGAACACGCGCGTCGCGAGCCTCCCGTACATTATCTCGTCCATGAGCTCGTAGTAGGAGAACTCCTTGGAAGCGGCGAGGACCTCTTCCTCAATCGCCCTGCGGAGGTTCGTCCTCTGCGTCTCGCTTATCTTGTCGCGGGTGACCGCTACGAGCTTGAGCCTCACTTCCTTCTCGTCCTTCGTGTTCACATCCACCACGGAGTGGAGGACCGTCCTCCTCCTGCGTATGAACGTGCGCATGTACGAGGGAGCGAGCGAGTGCCCTATGAGCTCGGTGTGCACCGCCTTCCCCAGCACTTCCTTCACGCGGAAGTTGAGCGTGGTGTAAAGGGCGCTCTGCGAGAACTTGCCAGTGAGGTCCCCGAGGCTGACCGGGATTACCCTGTTCATGAGGAGCTTCCCGTCCGAAGCGACCACTTCGCCCAATTCCTTGGAGTCGTATTTCTCCGGAGCGAGGACCTTGTACCATTCCTTGTGCTTTTCCGTGGGTTTCTTCCTTACTGCCATTCAGTCACCATCACTTTACCAGCAGCGCGGCCGTCTCCGGGTCGTACTTCCATCCCGCGGGCAGCCTGCCCTTCTCCCTGTAATACTTAACGAGCCTGTGTATCTTGGACTCCACATGGGAAAGCTTCACCTTGTTGTGGAGATCCGCGGTGTTCTCGCGGAGGTGCCCCCTCATGCCGACCGCCCTCTTTATGAGGCTGAGCAGGTCGTCCGGGAACTTGGGCGCAAGCTTCTCCGAGCTGAGGAACTGGCCCACGGTCGCCCCGATAAAGGGCCTCGCGGACGGGACGCCGTACTCGTCGCGGAGCTGCTGCCCTATCTTCGTCGCGGGCACGCCCTCCTTCGCGAGCTTGCGGATTACGTCCTTTATCTCCTCGGCGTTGTACGCCACCCATTCCGGCTTCACCATGGCCTTCGGCCTGTGCGAACCGGACTTCCCCTTTTTTCCTGAATGCAATTTTGCCATTATTTCACCTTTGTGGAGAGAAACTCCCCGAACTTCTGCAAGGCCCTCGTGCGGTGCGAGAGGGAATCCTTCAGGGAGGGCGCCTCGGCGAAGGTCTTTTCCTCCCCTTCAGGAACGAATACCGGGTCGTAGCCGAACCCGCCGTTGCCGCGGATGGATTCGGTGACCCTTCCCCTCACGGAACCCGTGAAGAGCCTCACTTCCTTTCCTTCTGTGAACGCGACTGCGCACCTGAACTCCGCCGAGCGGCCTTTGGTTCCGGAGAGAAGGCGAAGAATCCCTTCGTTTCCGATTTTCCTCAAAACCCACGCGGAATAGGTGCCCGGGAAGCCGTTCAGCGCCGGGACAAAAAGCCCGGAATCCTCTACGAAGAGGGGCTTCCTCAGGAGGGAGAACGCGCGGAGGGCGCAGCCCTCGGCGATTTCCTCCACCGACTCGCTCCTTCTCTCCTCTAAAGGGAGTGGAGCGTGGATGATATTTACACCGTATTTGTTTAAAATCTTTTCCGCCTCGGAGAACTTCCCCGGATTGGATGTTACAAATGATATTTCCAGATACGCACCATGGTAAATTAGGGTGAAATGGTTTTTAAAGGCACGACGTGCCGTGTTTGAAAATGGAAAAATATATAAATAACCTCCTTCATGAATATGCACGATACTGATGGCTGAGCAGAAGGACCACCTGCTTTGGGGCAAGGGATTCAAGGAGAGGGGCGATGCGTACCAGGCAATAGCCACGGCCAGGCATCGGGTAAAAATAGGCGTGAAGGACGAGTTCCCCCGCACGATTGCGGAGGGGAAGAGGCTGATACTCGGGCAGTTCGGGCTCGCGCAGAGATACCCCCAGCTCGAGGAGCCGTGGATTGAGGCGGCGCTTTTCGCATTTTCAACCATGCCCCCTGAGAACGACGATGAGTGGGAACTGAAAGAAACGGCGGAGAGCCGCGCCGCGGACCTGCGGACCGAGGAGGCACTTGCGCTCGGGCGGCTGGAGGACATCGGCAAGGACACGCGGGAAGTCGTATCCCTCATAGGCAAGGCCATCAACAATCTCATGTCCGCGCGGGAGAAGGGCGCGGCGGAGCTGGCGCTGGAGGAGGAGATTGCAGAACTGGAGCGCAGGCTGGAGGGGCTTCACGTAAGCAAGCCGAAGGAGGCGAGCGGCGCGGAAGGCGACGGCTGGGACGACGTGGAGGATGAGCTGGACCGGGAGATAGCCTCAGATACTGCGGAAGCTATGGAAATCAGGATTGCCGAGAAGCGGGCGAAGCTCGGCGAAATCTCCTCAAAGGCGGAGGCGGAATGGGCCGGGAAGATGGCCCAGGATGAGTCGCTGCTGGAAGGATACAAGGAACTGCTTGATGAACAGATGGCGGAAGCCGCGAAATTCCCGGAGAGCAGGAGCGCCGCTGTGAGGCGCGAGTTGGTGAAAGTCCTTATTGCGGCGCGGGATGTGCATTCGCTCATAAATTTCTGCTACGCTGAGATGGACCCGGAAGCAAGGGAGGCGGCGTTCCGGAATGCGGCGGAGGCCGCGCGCGCGGAGCCGGATTCCAAAATAAGCGTGGGCATCCACCTCGGCAGGGATGAGTGCAGCATGCTGCTCAGGATGGTGGAGGACGGCGAGCCAAAGATAGCGTCGCTCGCATGGGAGCTGGCGGAGTGGATGCTGGACAACGGGAAATTGGACGGCGAGCAGATGGATTACGTTGAGATGCAGGCTGAGGGCGCGAAGGGCAACGTGGTTGCGGCAAGGGTGCTTTCCAAGAGGAGGGCTGGCGAATGGATTGATACCGTGGGCAGGTACGAAAAAGGCGAGGCGCGGGTGCCCGCACTTGCGAATATTCTTGAAGGCATGCGGTCAGGCTTTCGGCTGGACAATGATCAAGAGGAACTCCTGCTTGAATTCACCGAAGATACGATGCCGGAGATATCCAGGCAGGCATGGTTAGTGGCGATGGAGCTCTGCAAGAATAGCGAGCTTTCTCCGGAGCAGATGGCGGAGCTTGCCAGGCGCGCAAACAGGATTACCGATGCGGAAAAGGGGGCAGGCACGATGGCTGCGCTCTTTGATGCGATTCCAAGGGGCAAGCTCGGGGCGGATGCGGAATGGTCCCTGTGCATGGCGATGGTCAGGCATCCAGATGCAAAACGCATGGACCAGGGCCTTGCAAGGGCGATGGAGATGCTTATGGAGGGGAAATTCACGCCAGAGAATGTGGAGGGCTTCGTAGAGCTCGTGGAATCCATGGTGCCCGAAAGGATTGACGCGGGGAAGAGGGCGCGCATACACGCGGGCGTTATGCAGTTCGTGAAGCCGGATGGGCTCACTGCGAAGGCCGCGGAAATTCTCCATGTGGCCAGGGTTTCACAGCTTTTCCTGGAGATCGTGCAGCCGGGGCGGGCGAGCAGGCTGCCGAAGCCGAGGAAGAGCGACCCTCCGCAGGATGGGAAGGTCTGCGCACCACGTGAAGCGGAAAAGCTGAAGTGCTAGTTTTTTAACCGCTCGCGAAGAAAGGGCGGATTATGAAAAAGAGGGCTTCTACTGCAAAAAAGAAGGCGCCTGCAAGGAAGGCGGGGAAAGATTCGTCGCCTGCGCGGGCCGCACCCGCTGCCGAAGGGCAGCCAAAAGTATCCAAGGAGCTGCTTGAGAAGAGGAAGCGCCTCATGAAGGAGGCCGAGGGCGCGCTGGGGCTCATAAACTCATACCCGATACTCAGGAAAAGGGTGGAGGTGGAGGCGGCGAAAAAGCTGGTCATTGAAACCTATTCCAAGGGCGACGACGTGGTGCGCCAATTCATATTGTTCATAACGCACGAGCACCTCGCGAAGGCGGCGAACATGCGCGCGATGGAGAACTTTGATTTCTTCAAAAAGGTGCTCGGGGAGAAAGTGGAAGTGATGGACGTGAGGAAGCACGTGTACCGCTCCATTTTCAATTACACAAACTCTCTGGAGGGGACGGTGGAGCTGCTCTTCCTCCTCGGCGAGATAGGGGATACGGGCGCGGCAAAGCTGATTTCCCGCCACCTCGCTTTCTACATGAGCGGGGAGCAGCAGGGGCTCCAGATGCTGCGGAATGCGGCGGTGGAGGCGCTGGAGAACTGCGAATCCTTCTACGCGCTGGACGTGCTTATCGCGTATGCGAAATATGCGGACAAGAACGAGAGGTTCATCTTCGCCCTGAGGGACTGGGAGGACAAGCTGAAGGGGAGCAACCTGAGCGCGCAGGACAAGGACGCATACTTGTCCGAAATAAACGATTTGATGATGGTGCGCAGGGAGAAGGACGTCCATTACGGGTAATGGTGGCGCAGGGCGCAAATTCCTGCGGTGGCGGGCATCACTGACGAACGGGCATTGCGAGCGTTGAATCGCAGTTCGCAGTTTCGGAGAAGAAGCCCGCCGTGAACAGTTTCAAATATCCGATGAAGGGCATCCTCCCGATTATCTTTCCCTTGTATTGGAACTGCCCGGGCGGGGAGTTGCCCATCTCAAGCGCATAGCCGTATTCCTGTATGTCCATTACGGGGTTGTTGTCCCCTTTTGTGAGGTAGAAGGTGGAATCGCCCACGTGCACGGTGAAATATACGCGGTGGATTATGTCGCCCGCAAGGGAGTATAGGTCGCCCTGCGCCGGCGCATAGACTATGGTATCATGGGAAAGGTCGGTGTAGTATTTCGTTCCGTTGAATTCCACGTATTCAAGGCAGGGCGTCTGGTAGGAGAAGCGGCCCTCCCTGTTCTCGCGCGTGCATTTGCCGTATTGGAAAAGGAACGGCCCGCGGGTTTCGTAAAAGGATTCCGGTTGCGAGAAGAACTGCCTGCACATCTGCCCGGTGGGGAACTGTGCGCAATAGGTGTATAATGAGCCCTTGAGCTCAAGCGTGGAGCCGTCCGGAAGATGCACGGTTGGAGAGGCGTTCAGCTGCGCGAACTCCGCCCCGGCCAGCTGCACATCGTATCCTATGGGCGCAGCGCCCTGCACGAAAACCATGTCGCCCCTTTCTATGTTTGGGAGCATGCTGCACGAAACCACGGCGTTGAGGGGGACGGGGGTCCCCATCACGAACATCGCGGCGAACCAGAGCAATAGTATGGCGCCGAGCGAGATGGCGATGTCCTTCAGCTCAGCCTTCCATCCGTGTTTTTTCACGCCGTGCCTTATCTCCAGGGCGACGATGAAAAGAAGCTCAAGCAATACCAGGACGCCGAAAAAGGAATTCTTGGTGAGCACGTACAGCGCGAGCGTCATGCCTATGAGCGCGAACTGGTACACCCAGTCGGTGGAGAATTTGTCAAGGAGGCCCGAAAGGAATTCGGGCTTGGCCGGCGCCTTCCCTTGCATGCGCGAGGCCTCACTTGCCCTTTGCGATGGATTCCCTGAAATCCGCGACCTCTGCCCTTATCTCGTCCAGCGTCTCGGAAACCAGCTTCGCCGCCTTTCCCGAGGAGACGCGCACGTATATGCGCGGGTTCGCCACGAGCGGGTGCGCGACGCGGTAGGACGCGAACTCCACTTCCTTCTTGTCGTTGAGGCGGGAGGTGAGGAGCTCGGCCAGCGTATATTCGCCGCCCACTATCTCAAATTCCAGTTCCTTGTCCGATGAGGAGATTATTTTCAGTTCCAATCAAGCACCTCAGAGGTTGATTTTCCCGAAAGACCTATAATCTGTTGCGAGCTTGCGCCTCTCTATCCCCTTGCAGAGCGGGCACGCCAGGTCCCTGCCCTGCTTCACGAGCGGGGTCTTGTCCTTCGAGCAGAACGCCTTTATCACCCCGTATTCGGGGTAGGCGGTGGTGAGCATCGCGGTGTCGCCGTCCACGTCCGTCACCTTCGCGCGCACGAGGTCGCCGACCTTGAATGCGTCCCTCATGGAGCGGGTGTATTCCTTGGAGGCGAACTTCACGAGTATCTTGCCGTCCGGGATGCCCGCGTATTTCCCGTCGGGGCTTTTCTCCGGCATTATCCCGAGTATGGCGAAATTCTCAAAGACGCTGAGGACTATCCCGTAGACGATGCTGCCCCGCTCAATCTGTATCTTCCTGAAGCGGGTCTTCAGGCCCCTCGCCTGCTCGTCAAGCACGCCCAGCGTGGAGGCGTAAACCTCGTCCTTCTCCGTGTAGGTGGATGCGCCCTCGGCATACACCTCTCCCGGGCCGACATGGTCACCGGGCAGCAAAACCTTTTTCTCTTCCATGCAATCCACTCAGTAGAAGTAAAGATTAGGTCAAGAAGATTTAAAAAGAATGGTGGGGAGAAAAAGAACGATGGTAAAGCCCATACTGGTCCTATGCATAGACAGGGACAACGACCTCTACGAAAAGGCGAAGGTGAGCGGCCCGCTCATCGGGAGGGAGGAGAACCTGGAGGGCGCGACGAAGCTCGCGCTCGCGGACCCGGAAGATACGGATGCGAACGCCATATTCTCAGCCATAAGGATGTACGACCAGCTGAAGGCGGAGAAGAAGAATGTTGAAATAGTGACGCTCACCGGGCACAAGAAGCTGGGCTACAAGGCGGATTTGGAGATAAGCGGCCAGCTGAACAAGATTCTCGCGGAGATACCGGCGGAGAGCTGCGTCTTCGTGTCGGACGGCGCATCGGACGAGGAGATAATGCCCATCATCCGCTCGCGCATCAAGATAGACGCCGTAAAAGTCGTGGTCATGAAGCAGGCGAAGGAACTGGAAAAGACGTACTTCGTCATGCTGGAGAAGCTCAAGGACCCGTATTATGCGAGGATTATTTTCGGGGTTCCTGCGATACTCATACTGCTGTTCTCGGTGTCCAGCCTGCTGGACCTGGGCTGGAAGCCCGTCGGCGTGCTAATCGGGCTGTACCTGCTCATAAAGGGGTTCGGGATAGAGGAGCACATATTCTCAATAGCGAGGGAATTCCGCTTCTCAATAGAGAAGACGAGCTGGCTCGCTTATATTTCCGCGTTCGCGCTGCTGCTCATCTCGCTGTGGGCGGCGCAGGAGGCATACACAGAGGCGGCGAACCTCGGGCTGGACGGGGGGAAGACGGTTGCATACGTGCTGAAGTCCCTGCTGTTCCTCCTGCCCTGGATGGCGCTGCTGGTGATAGGCGGGAAGACGATAGATGCAATAACGGAGAACAAGAAGTTCATCGTCACAAGGTACGCGCTGTATGCAATCGCGCTCCTGCTTACGGCGATGATATTGAGCATAGGGGCGCAGTGGGTGCTGAACCTTGATGAGCCGTACGTGAGCTTCGGCGACTTCTTGCTCGCGATAGTGGTGGGGCTGGTAATCGGCTACACCGCGATAATGATCATAGGAATGATAAGGAAGGGGAGCATCCTCTCCATGAAGCTGGAGGGCAAGGAAGTGATAAACGAGAACGGCAATTTCGTCGGAAAAGTCATAGGCGTGGATGCGAGGAAGGAGCAGTTAATCCTCCAGAACCCGCTCGGGAGGAGGTTCAGCTTCGCGTTCAGGCACATCTATTCAATTGAAGAGAGCATATTCGTGAAGGCGTATTAGGGTTGGGATTGCGGATTAGCCACAGCGGATTACTGTACGGAGAACTGCTTTTTTATGTCCGAGAGCAGCTTCTTTTTCTGCGGGGAATCCTTCAGCACCAGCGAGAGCACATCCAGTATGTTGGACGCCTCAAAAATCTGCACCTTCCCCTTCAGCTCGCTCCTTAGGTATACATCCTGCTTGTTCGCGGTCGGAATCAGGACCTTGCTTATGCCCGCCTCGTGCGCCGCTTCAACCTTCGCGGTGACGCCGCCGACCGGGAGCACTTCGCCCCGGACTGAAAGCGAGCCGGTCATTGCGTACGAATTATCCACGGGGATTTGTTCAAGGTCGGAGATGACGGCGACTGCGATGGAAATGGAAGCGGAGTCCCCCTCCACGCCCTCATACGTTTGCAGGAACTGGATGTGGATGTCTTTTGAGGACAAGTCCTTCTGCGTGTATTTCTTTATGATTGCGGAAACGTTCTCCACCGCCTCCTTCGCGATGGTGCCCAATTTTCCCGTAGCTATTATCTTGCCGCCGCTCTTGGATGAGGATGGCGTCACTTCGGCGACTATGGGCAGCACGAGCCCGGAGAAGGCGTCGCCCAGCACCGCAAGCCCATTTACTTTTCCAACGGAGAAGCCCTTGGTCTGGAACACCTGGTATTCCTTCTTGTGCTCCACCATCTTCCCGACCACCTGGGATTCTATGGGCCTCGCGACCGAGCGCCCCTTGCGGATGTGCTCCGGCTCCACGAATTTTGCGCCCTCCTCCTTTGCGAAATCGCCCGCCGCGCGCACAAGCCCGCCTATCTCCCTGAAATTGAGCGTGAATTTCTTCCTCCTGCCGGAGAGGCTCCTCGCCTCCTCCACGACCTCCTGCACCGCATCATAAGAGAACGGAGGTATCTTGCCGTCCTTCCTAACCTCCTGCGCGACAAACCTCGCTATGTTGTCCTCGTTCGCGGGGGTGTCGTCCATGGAGTCCTCCACATAAACCTCATATCCTTCGCCCCGTATCCTGGAACGGAGCGCGGGATGGATGTGCTGCAGGTCCGGAAGGTTGCCTGCGGCGACGAGCACGAAATCCGAGGGCGCGGGCTCGGTTTTGACGAGTGCGCCGGAGGAGAGCTCGCTCTGCCCGGTTATCGGGTATTTTTTCTCCTGCATCGCGGTGAGCAGGTCCGCCTGCCAGTTCATCTTGAGCGATGCGATTTCGTCTATGAATAGAACTCCCTTGTTGGCCTTGTGGATTGCTCCCGCCTCCACGCGGAGATGGGCCGGGGTTCCGAGGCCGCCGGTCTGGAGCGGGTCGTGCTTCACGTCGCCCAAAAGGGCGCCCGCCTTGCTGCCCGTCGCATCAACGAACGGGGAGGTGCTCCTTCCGGTGTTGTCCACTATGACCCTGAAATTGGGGCGCGCGACCGGTGGCATCATCCTCTTGGAGAGCCCGGAGGCTGCGGACGAAAGCGCGTAGAAAATCGCGAGCCCGAATATGACCATGAGGACGAGCCCCTTCTGGTCTTCGGGGATTTCCAGCAGGAACGTCACTATTATCGCTATTATGCCGAGCACGAGCAGGACGAAAAGCGGGGAGATGCCCTCCTTGTCCTTCTGTTTTTCGGAGGAGCGGAACGCCTGCGACATCCTCCTGCCCAGGGAATTCCTGAGCGCCTTGGGGAGGAGGGACGACTTCTTTTCCCTTGAATATTTCTCTATGAGCGGAAGCTCCTGCGGGGAATAATAGGGGACGTACTCCCTGTGCTTCATGAGGTATTCCATGTCCGGGAACGACGGAACTGCCTTTATGAGCGGCTCGCTCTCGTTGTTCGGGTTGTCAAACGCGAGGACGTCCTGCAGGTCGGTGGTTGGCAGCAGCTCGGCCATCGCCTGCGCCAGCATGCTCTTCCCGGTGCCGGGCGGGCCTATGAGGAGAACGTGCCTCTTCTGCTTCGCCGCCTTCCTCACGATTTCAACTGCCTTGTCCTGGCCTATGACCTGGTCTATGAGCTTTGAGGGAACCTCTATCTCTTCCGTTGTCTTGAACTTCTTCATCATCAATCACTTCGGGCCTACGAGCTGGACGCCGGAAAACCAAATCTTCGGGGCGATGAGGTCGTCCCATGTCTCCTGCGCGTCGCCCACGTTGGCTATTGAATTAAACAGGTTAAATATGTTTCCGGTCAGCAGCATGTTGGTCACCGGGAACTTCTCGCCCTTGCCGCGCATGAAGAAAGCGATGTCCGCCTGCACCCCGAAATCCCCGCTTATGGTATTTGAGGTGTGCATCCCGTGGAAGGACTCCACATAAAGGCAATCCGAGGCGAGGTGCGCAGGGTAATCCCCCTTCTCTATTACGATGTTGGATTGGGAGGGCGTGGGGAGCATTGAATAGTTGGGGCGCGAGCAGCTGCCCTCCTTCTCCTCGCCCATCCTCGCAGCGGTGTATGTGTCAAAAAGGAAATCCATCACCTTTCCCTTTTCTATGAGCGCCGTGCTTTTTGCGGAAACGCCCTCGGCGTCAAATGGCCACGCCCCGGACGCCTGGGCTGCGAGGGAATCCGTGACTGTGAGCTTTTCGCTGAACGCCCTTTCCCCTTTCCTTTTGGAGAGCGCGGACACGCCCCGCCTTACGTTTTCCGAAGATAAGTGGAAGAGGAGGAAATCCACGAGCTGCGAGAGGCAGTACGGGGAGAAGCAGACCGTGTATTTGCCCGTGGGGAGCGCCCTCGCGTCCTGCATCTCCGCCGCCATGGTTGCGGCCTCCCGGCCTATGGCGCCGAAATCCTTCGGCAGGAGCCTGGAGGAAAAATAGGAGAAGCCGAAGAGGTCGCCCTTCTTCGCCTCCGCATACACGGAACAGCTGCTGCCGTCCATGGAGGCGGACAGTCCATTTGTGTTTTCTATCTCCTCCTTCCCGAAATAGAGCGAGAGCGAGACGCGCGCGGGCTCCGCCTTCTCCCTTATCGCATCCACCACCTGCTGCGCGCACCCCATCGCGAAATTTTCGTCCAGCTTTTCTATGTCCCAGTTCTTGGTGCGCAGGTAGGGGTATTTTTGGGAATGGGGGAAGGAGTATTTCACTTCTGGGGAAGCCGCGGATGAGCGGAGTGCCGCATCCACCGCGCCCTGCAATCCATCATCAGAATTGCAGGAGGAGAAGCCGAGTTTATTATCCTTTATAACGCGCAGCGCATATCCCTTCTCATGGGAAAACTGCTTGACCGTGAAGCAGCCGTGCGCGTATTCCAGAGTGAGCGTGGAAAAATCGGATGTGTAGGACTCCGCCTCGTCCGCGGACGCCTTCGCCAGTGAGAGTAGGGGCATGAAAAAATATGGGAAGGCACCTTATTAAAGATGCCCGTTCAGAGGTCGAAAAATTCCACGGCGACCGCGCCCTTCAAGCTTGAGTGGAGCCGCCTATTGAACCTGTCTTCAAACTGCCTTGCCTGGTCCGGGTGTATTTCCTTGAAGAGGAAGTGCGCCACCTTCGCCTGGCTGATGGATTCATCCAGCTCGCCCACCTCCAGGAAGCACAATGCCGCCCTCTCGTGGAGGAGCGCCTCCTGCATGTGGTTCTTTGCAAGAGGGATTGCTTCAATGTACCTGTGCAACAAGCTCTTCGGAAGCGCGACCGCAACGTCCCTGCCAGCCATGCCGCCCCTATGCCTGAGCCCAGGCATCTGGGATATCCGTCCGCATTCCGGAAGCAATTGCGCCTGTGCAGGTTGCCCTGCCCGCCTTCCCTGCATGTGTAAATCTGCTCTGCTCATATTGACACCTTTTAGGGTAGGGAAATTAATAGCCACGAAATGTTTTTAATATCCACACGCGACATCCGTCCATGAGGCTTTTCATAGCTGTGGACATTCCGCTTGAGATAAAGAGGAACATCGGGCAGGCGCAGAGGGAGCTCCCGGAGGAAGGGGGGCTGAAAAAGGTGGCGCTCACGCAGATGCACGTCACCCTGAAGTTCCTGGGCGAGGTCAATCCGCGCATGCTGGACCGGGTGGATGCGGTGCTCCGGGAAGTTGAGTTTACGGGCTTCAAGGTCAAGGTGCGCGGGGTTGGCGCATTCCCTAACGAGAAGTACGTGAAGGTGGTGTGGGCGGGATGCGTGAGCCCGGAGCTGGAGGCGCTGGCACGGGAAATCAACGAGAGGCTGGCGGGCATGTTCGCGAAGGAGGAATTCACTCCCCATCTCACCATGGCGCGCGTTAAACGCAAACTGGTGATGGACGATTACCTGAAGAAATATGCAGAATGGAAGTTCGGGGACTTCAACGTGCGGGAATTCCACCTCCTGGAGAGCGTGCTGGGAAGGAACGGGGCGAAATACAACGTGCTGTCGAGTTATAGGAGCAGGTAATCGGAGAAACGGGCGCGGGGCAGCAATAGGGCTGTGGACAGTAATAGTATAGTATTCGCGCGCACGCGTGCGCGCGCGGGTGTGCGCGTAGAGAGCTTGCGCGGGTTTTATATACCACCTCATATTCTTACTCGGAAACTATGGAACTGATAGTCGCGGAGAAGCCCAAGGTCGCCTACACAATCGCAAAAGCCATCGGCGGGGAGATGGTGCAGCGCAGGCAGGGCAAGGTCAGCTATTACGAGATAAAAAAGGACGGGCACGAGTACGCGGTGGCGCCCGCGGTGGGGCACCTCTTCAACCTCGCCGAGAAGAAGGTAAGCAGGAATTATCCGGTTTTTGACGTGGAATGGAAGCCCGCATACCAGATTAGCAAATTTTCATACTATACCAGGGATTATACGGAAACCCTCAGCATGCTGGGGAAGAAGGCGGACCGCGTCACGGTTGCATGCGACTACGACATTGAGGGTTCGCTGATTGGATATAATGTTTATCGCTTCTGCTACGGAGGGCAGAACGGGGGGAGGATGAAGTTCTCGTCCCTCGTCCAGTCCGAATTGCAGGACTCCTTTGAGAACAGGGAGGGCAGCATAGATTTCAACAATGCATTTGCAGGCGAGGCTCGGCACGTCCTGGACTGGTATTACGGCATTAATCTGTCCCGCGCGCTGATGACCGCGCTGAAAAAGGCGGGCGGCTTCCGCACCATGAGCATAGGGAGGGTGCAGGGGCCGGCATTGGATATTCTTGCAAAAAGAGAGAAGGAGATAGGGGCATTCATTCCTCAGGATTATTGGGAAGTGCGCATCTGGCTGAAGGGCACGGAATTCCTGCATGAAGCCGGAAGGTTCATGGAGGAGGCGAAGGCGGAAGCGGCGTATGGGAAGGTAGCGAAGGGCGCAAACGCAACGATAGAGGATGTGGAGAACAAGGAGATAGAAGCATGGGCTTATCCGCCTTTTGATTTGACTTCATTGCAATTGGAGGCGTACGGGGTGTTCGGGTTCCCGCCCGCGCTCACGCTCTCGCTTGCGCAGACGCTGTATGAAGGTTCGCTCATTTCATATCCAAGGACTTCTTCGCAGAAATTGCCTGCGAAACTCGGGCTTGCGCGCATAATAGACAAATTGTCCGCAAACCCGAATTATGCGGAGCATGCGAAAATCCTTTTGGAAAAGAAATGGTTCAGGCCGAGGGAAGGGAGGAAGGAGGACCCGGCGCATCCGGCAATCCATCCAACCGGGATGCAGCCCGGAAAGCTCGGCGAGCAGGAGAAGAAATTGTATGATTTGATTGCGAGGAGGTTCCTTTCCTGCTTTGCGCCGCCCGCGAAGATTGCGGTCACGAAAGTGAAGGCGCGCGCGGGAGGGGAAGGATTTGACGCGAACGGCTCGCGCATAATGGAGAAGGGATGGATAGAATTTTACCCATACTACAAGAACAAGGAGAAGGCGATTGCACCCTTTGCAAACGGGGAAAGCACGCCTGTGGAAGAGAAAAAGAAGGAAAAGAAACAGACCAAGCCGCCGAACAGGTATTCGCCGGCGAGCATCATCTCCGAATTGGAGAAGAAACATTTGGGTACGAAGGCGACGCGCTCCGTGATTGTGGATACCCTGTTCAAGAGGGGGTATGCGGAGGGCAGGAGCATAGAAGTTTCTCCGTTCGGGATGCGCGTTTGGGAGGTGCTGGGGAAGTTCGCGCCGAAAATACTTGACGAGGAGCTCACCAGGAAGTTGGAAGACGAGATGGAGGCGGTGGTCGCAGGCAAGCTCGGAAAAGACATCGTCATAGAGGAAGGCAAGGAAATGCTGGTGCAAATCCTTGACGATTTCAGGAGGAACGAGGATGCGATCGGGAAGGAATTGCTTGCGTCAGTAAAACAAACGGAAGCGGAAACCGCGAAGGCGATTTGCCCGCTCTGCGGCAAGCCCCTGCGCGTCATAAGGATGAAGACCGGCAGCCAGTTCGTAGGGTGCACCGGCTACCCGAATTGCAGGAACTCATATCCGCTGCCCCAGATGGGATATGCGGTGCTGATTGAGAAAAAATGCCCGGAATGCGGCGGGCCGATGGCGAAAATCCGGGGAAAGGGCCGCTCCTATGAAATGTGCCTCGTGGTGAATTGCAAGAGCAAGGCGAACTGGGGCAAGAAGAAGGCGGAAAAGGAAAAGGCGGCGGAAGAGGCGAAAGAAGGCACGGAGAAGAAGGAAAAGAAGCCGCGAAAGAAGGCGGCGCCGCGAAAGAAGAAAGCTGCGAAAGAGAAGGCGGAATCTACGTGATTATCCAACCAGCTCTTTCACTTTTTTCACGCCCAATATTTTTATGAAGCGGGCGAGCTTTGGCCCCTGCGGCTTGGAAATTAATGCGAGATAAATGGATTTGAACAGCTCGGGTGGAGGGACGTTGTTCTTCTTCGCCAACTCGTATACGGAATTCTGGATGTCCTGCTCTTCCATCTTTTCATTCAGGGAAGAGGCGAACTCCTTTACGAGCTGCGCATGCTCATGCGGCGCGCCTTTCAGCTCAAACACATATTTGTCAGGAATCCATTTGCGTGAGAACCATTGCTCCACGTATGGGGCGATGTAGGCAACGCCTTTTGCATCGTTTAGCTTCTTGCCCACTTCAGCCCAATCCTTGTATAATGCATAAGTGACGAGAATGTCCTGCAAAGGCGCATTCCATTTCTTTCCCTGCGTGAGCGAGTATGCAACAGCCTTTTTGCGGTCTGCACGCTCCACCTCCTTTTCCGTGTCTATGGATGCGGAATACTCAAAATCTGAAACCAATGTGAGCAGCGTCTGCTCGTCCAGCACCAACTCTTTATCCTCCTGCAAATCCGGGCGGAGCAGCGCATATTCCAGCACTGGAAGAGGAAGCACCTGCATCAATTCCGTGACCGTGTGCCCGATTCCCTTGCTCTTGGAATATTTCTTGCCCTTGTATTTCAGGAATCCGAATTTGTAAAAGACAACCGGGCCGTTCTTCTTGAAGAATTGCCTGTGGATTGCATAAACCGTCGCTATCGTCCCGCCCTTTGTATGGTGGTCAACGCTTCCCCCTTCTATCTGCACCCCAAGGAAGTCCTGCCTCGCGGGCCAGTCCAGCCGGAACAGCAATTTGTATTTGTGGTCGGTGATTTTCGCCCTTCCCTTATGCCCGCAGCCCTTCGTGTATTCCACTTCCCGGTCGCATGAGTATTCATAGGCGCCATTGGAATAGGAAAGGACGCGAGTGGTGGCTATCTTCCCGCAGTTCTCGCAGATGGGCATTATGGGATGCCAGTCATCGGGCATCGTTTCCCGCTGGGAGGAGGCGCGCACTATTTCCTTAACCTCATCCTTTCGTTCGGAATATTCCCTTGCATACTCATCATACGCCCCTTTTGCATAAAGCTCCTGCGCCGGCATTATTTCGGGGTGCGCGCCGAACTTGTGCATCGCGTCCGCCGCCTCGGCGAGGAAATGCTCGCCGAAGGATTTGTGGCAGCCCATCGGGTCCGGGGTGTGCGCAAGCGGCTTCCCCAGGTGCGGGGTGAGCTCCTTCTCGTATTTCTTGAACGGCTCCGGGATGGAATCAAACGCATCCAGGATGTCAGCGTTGAATATGAAATGCGTTTTCCCCTTCTTTTCCAACTCCTTTGCGATTGCGTCCGCAAACATGAATTCGCACAGGGTTCCGGGGTGGAGCGGGCCGGAGGTGGTTATGCCGCTGGCGATTACGAACGGAGGGGAGGTTTTCTCCGCCACCTCGTCCGCGATGAGTTCCGACCAGTGGGAATTCTTCTTGTCCATGGGAAAGGATTGGAAAATAGAATTTTTAAAGATGGGGTGGGCAGTGCAAAAATTAGATTAACATTTATAAGCACAATTATACACATGAATGAGGCATGGGCAACGCAACCCGGGATGGCGTGAGCGAGAAGCCAGCCCCCGGGCCGGCCTGCAGGAAGCGCGATGCGCTTGCCGGAAGGGAACCCAAGTTGGCAAACCTGGCGGCTGAAGTGGAGCCGCTGGTGCGGGCGGGCAGGGAGGAAGCGATGAAGCTGGAAAACCCCAAGGAAAGGATGGGCATGATGTTCCTTGTCGCAGCCGCATGCGAGGCGGTGGGCGGGGACCCGCAGCCAATCCTGAAGGGGGCCTACGAAGGCGCGGACGCGGTGGGAAACCCGTTCCTTTCGGCGGAACTTCTTTTGTGCATTGCACACGCGTACAAGGAAACGGGCCAGGACCCCCTGCCGGTGATGGCGAGGGCGCTGGAAAAGGTGGAACAGGAGGCGGAGTGCGCGAAGAAGAGGGAGGCGCTCGCTGGAATCGCATTCTCCTACGCGAAGCTTTCGGAACCCGCGAGGGCGGAGGCAGCCGCGGACAAGATAAGCGACCCCGGTTTCAGGGAAGCGGTCAAAAGGGCGATTTGCGAGCTACCATTCTGACAGTGTGCCGCACACCTGCATTTAAAAGCATAATTCTACACAACAATCCATATGCAAACGCAAAAGCCAATTGCGGCAACACCTCATCAGGATGGCAAAAAGAATGGCATGAAGAAGCCGGGCTTTCTCAACCGGGTCACTGGGAATTATTTCACCAGGAAGAAGGTAAATGCATTGGTGGAGGGGGCGGATGGTGTTAATGGGGCGTCAGTCCGCGAACTTGTCAAGAGGGCGAATGAGGGGGAGGCGGTCGTCCGTGTGCTATCCGAAATGATAGCTAAGGGCGGTGAACGCGGTGCGGGTGCGGCGCTTATGATAAGCAAGCTTTCGGAGGAAGGGATAAACTGCGAGGAAGCTGGCGTGCCGCTGAGGGAGATGCTTTTCTATGGTGGGGCTATGGAGCAGGGGACTGCTGCCCTTGCGCTCATAAGGATTAGGGACGAATTCGCACTTTCAGCACTGGTGGATGCATCTAAAAGCAGGGACAGGGGAATTCAGAGGGCGGCTGGCATAATTGTCCCCGGCGCAAAGGCCGCACTTGAGGAGGACGCGGCGAAAAGCGAAAACCCGAGAATACGCGAGCTCTGCAGGGAATTGCTAGGCCAATTCTTCTGCCATGAGTAGTGCCGGGCCGCAGAAACGCATTTTAAGCCCTTATGCCAACATTTAGGCGGTATGCTTATGAAAATTTCACAGAAAGAGAAGGCGATTTTTGAGATGGAGAAGGAAGGGGAGATGAAGGTCCCCGGATGGATGTTCGCCACTCCCACCATGATGGAAGGGATGAAGAAAGACAGGACTTTGTGGCAATTGGGGAACGTTGCACAATTGGATGGGATAATAAAAGCCGCGATGCTGATGCCCGACGGGCACGAGGGGTACGGGTTCCCGATTGGGGGGGTGGCTGCCTTTGATGCGGAGGAGGGGATTGTTTCGCCCGGCGGGGTTGGCTATGATATCAATTGCGGGGTTCGATTATTGACGACGCCGCTGGAAGTTAATGATGTGCGCCCAAAAATCCGGGAAATATGCGATAAACTGTTTGTGGATGTTCCTTCCGGAGTAGGGAGCGAGGGGAAGCTTCGGGTTACGCCCGCTGAATTGGATGAGGTTTCCGTGCAGGGGATAGATTGGGCAATAGAAAAGGGATACGGAAGGAAGCAGGATAAGGAAAGGACGGAGGAATACGGAAGGATGGGCGGTGCGGACCCTTCCGTTGTTTCGCCTACTGCGAAAAAAAGGGGGAAGGCGCAGATTGGGACGCTTGGCGCCGGAAATCATTTCTTGGAAGTGCAGGTGGTGGAGAAAATATTTGATGAGAAGGCCGCGAAATCCTTTGGATTGCATGAGGGGATGGTGACGGTCATGATTCACTGCGGCTCGCGCGGCTTCGGGCACCAGGTTTGCAGCGACCACCTTGAGAGCGTGATGGGAGCAGCGAACCGGCTTGGGCTTCCGATGCCGGACAGGGAGCTGGTCTATGCGCCCTTGAAAGAGAAGGAGGCGCAAAACTATCTGAAGGCGATGAAGTGTGCGGTGAATTATGCTTTTACGAATAGGCATGTTATCATGCATTGGACGAGAGAAAGCTTTGATTCTGTTTTCGGAGCCGGTACCGGAGAAAAAATGGACCTTGTGTATGATGTGGCGCATAATATAGCTAAAGAGGAAATGCATTTGGTTGATGGGAAGAAGAGAAAATTATTGGTGCACAGGAAAGGGGCGACGCGTGCATTTCCCAAGGGGAGGGAAGAACTTCCTCCGCTATATAGGAATATTGGGCAGCCCGTGATTATTCCGGGAAGCATGGGCACCGCATCCTATGTGCTGGTCGGGAAGGAACGCTCTCTTGAACTCTCGTGGGGAAGCACCTGCCACGGGAGCGGAAGGACGATGAGCAGGCACTCTGCAATAGATAAACATCGCGGGCAGGACATTGCGAAGGATTTGTGGGGGCAGGGGATTTACGTGCGGGCTACCGATAGGCGGACGCTCGCGGAAGAGGCCCCGGACGCATACAAGAACGTTGATGAAGTGGTGAAGAGCGTGGAGGAGGCGGGGCTGAGCGGGATTGTCGCGAGATTGAGGCCTTTAGGAGTGGTGAAGGGATAAGTATTGTGGGTTTTTAAACCCTTTTTGCATTAGATTAATTGTAAGATTTCAGCCGGTGAAAATATGGCAGGTTTGATACAGGGTTACAGTCAGGCACTTATCCTCATGGACGCAGGGTGCGCGGACTCAAGGGGCCGGGGCACGCTTGAATCATTGTTTGCGGACATCATCGCGGAGTGGTATGCTGAAGTGGGCATAATCGTAGTGAGGACCTCGGTGCTTTCCGCAGGCACGTTCGCGACAAGGAACCTGATTTATTCGCTGAAGAGGGAGCTTCACGAGAACAAGGAGGCATTATACGAGCTGGGATTTCCTGTATGTTCCCGGCTTGAGGTCATGGAACCAGGCGAGATTCCGCTCATCATCAACATGAGGATGACCACCCATGCGCATGCGCACCTTGCGCCCGGCGTCCCCGAGGGGCAGGTGGCATACCTCAGGAAGCAACTTAAGTTCGTGAGGGAGAATACCTGCATAAACTGCGGCATGGAACATGCCGGGAAGGTCTGGACGGAGCTGATGGCTTTCCTTATGAGGAAGGGCGGCCCGGAGATGGAGGACCAGATGGCGCTGCTTGAGATACTGAGGAATGACTACGGCTTTGACGGGTACAACCCGATGAGATTCATAAAATCCGTGGACGACCACAGGATGCACGTTGGGGAGCAGGCGGCCAAGGTGAGGGCTGCATTCAGGCAGGATGCACAGCTCAGCCCGCTCATAAATCCGGAAAACCCGGAGCACCAGAGCATATTCGTTACGGAAGCGGTCCTGAATTATGGGAGCGGCGCCGCCTACCGGCTGGACAACCATGCGGCTTTCTACGGCCCGCTGGAGGACATGGCCGCGCTGGTCTCGGAAACGCTTGCGATTCTTCCGGAAGGCCACCCTGAGAGGGTGAGAAGGACGATGAACCAGGAGCCGACCGCGATGGCGGTATGCTCACCTAGCGTCCTGCATCCAAGGAAGGCACTCAGCGCGTACCTGGTCGCTACGGGGCAGTCCGACCTTCCGGTTGGAGCACCGGGGAGCGTGTTCGCCATAAGCGGGCACGACGCGGTGGGGGAGACATACACTTTCGGGCCGCACGCGGTGGTGAGCTTCTTCTATGCCGCGAAGCACCTCAAGATAAGGAAATTATACCTGGTGGGCACCGAAGGCGAGATACTGCGCATGAGGCAGAAGATAAGGGCTGACAAGATTGTAAGGCTCATTGTGAAGGAATCTGGGATGGAGATTGTGCCTGTCCCGCTGGGGGAGATGAACGGGAATGGCAAAAACTCAATCCCCCCGGTGGACAGGGAGCTGCACGAGGCGGCGCATGAGGCGATCAGGAGGTTCAGCCAGAAGCTTAATGCAAGGTCCCCGCTGGTCCGCCTTCCTGCGGAGAAGTTTGCGGATACGAAGATACTTCGGGCAGTGGCTTGAATTTATTTTTGTTTTCCTGCGCGGGATGCAGCAATTAATTATGTAATGTATTTAATGCGAAAAATAATTCGCACGCTTCAAGGTTTGTCAAAGGGAAATTAGAGAGAACTTCACTCCTCTTCCTTGCTCCATTTAATTGTCCAAATTTATGAAAATTTGGAGGTGATCTATCCGCAGGTTCCCCTACGGATACCTTGTTACGACTTAGCCCTCCTCACGCAACATAGGTTCGAGCCTGGCAAGAACCAGAATCTCACCTACATCGCATTTGGATGACTTGACGGGCGGTGTGTGCAAGGAGCGGGGACTTATTCACCGCGTGGTAGTGACACGCGATTACTAGCCATTCCAGCTTCACGAGGGTGAGTTGCAACCCTCGATCCGAACTAGGGATGGATTTAGGGGATTAGCGCCTCCTCTCGGAGTAGCAACCCATTGTTCCACCCATTGTATGCCGCGTGTAGCCCCGGTGATTCGGGCCATACTGACCTACCGTCGCCCACTCCTTCCTCCCACTTAACGCGGGCAGTCCCCTTAGAGTGCCCCCCACTAGAGGTGGAGGTAGCAACTAAGGGCATGGGTCTCGCTCGTTGCCGGACTTAACCGGACAGTTCACACCACGAGCTGACGATGGCCATGCAACACCTCTCGGCTCGTCAGGCAAGATCTTCAGTCTGGCCTTCATACTGCCGTCGCACCGGGTGAGGTTTACGGCGTTGTATCCAATTGAACCGTAGCATCCACGGCTTGTGGTGCTCCCCCGCCAATTCCTTTAAGTTTCAACCTTGCGGTCGTACTCCCCAGGCGGCAGACTTAACACCTACGCTACAGCACTGCGACAGATTAAATCTGGCGCAACACCACAGTCTGCATCATTTACAGCTGGGACTACCGGGGTATCTAATCCCGTTCGCTCCCCCAGCTTTCGTCCCTCACCGTCGGACGCGTTTTGGTAAGGCGCCTTCGCCACTGGTGGTCCACCTAGGCTCAACGGATTTTACCCCTACCCTAGGCGTACCCCTTACCTCCCCCGCTCCCAAGCCCGGCAGTATCTCATGCGCGCAGTGGAGTTGAGCCCCACTATTTCACAAGAGACTTTTCAGGCCGGCTACGGACGCTTTAGGCCCAGTATTCGTGGGTACCACTCGAGGCGCTGGTGTTACCGCGGCGGCTGCCACCAGTCTTACCCACACCCTTATTCTCCAAGCTATTTACACTTGGCAAAAGACGGAAACAAAGTTTCCGCCACTCGGAGTTCCCCTGTCACGCTTTCGCGCATTGCAGAGGTTTCGCGCCTGCTGCATCCCGTAGGACTAGGACCCTTGTCTCAGTGTCCTTCTGGGGGCCACCACTCTCATGGCCCCTAGAGATTATCGGCTTGGTAGGCCGTTACCCTACCAACTACCATAATCCCCCGCAGTCCCATCCCAAGGCGGACCGGCTCCAATTCACCGGCCTTTTGGGCCATCAAGCATTCCAGCATAGATGGCCTATGTGGTGTTAGCCTCAGTTTCCCGAGGTTATCCCCCTCCTTGGGGCAGGTTGACTACGTGTTACTCAGCAGTGTGCCACCCTTGGAAGTCCAAGAGTAGACTTGCATGGCTTAGTCGAACTCCGATAGCAGTACCCTCCAGCAGGATCAACTGGAGTTATATGGAGTACCTGTATTGTCAAGGAATTGTCAGGAAAAGCTAGTTCAATCTTCTTTCCCCTTCTTGACCCTTGAAGCGTGAGTCGAACTTGTAAGGAACAAGTTTCCATATCGCCCATCGGGGCGAGAATACGCCCACTAAAGTGGGATAAGGTATAGATAGGCTGGTATGTGTTTTTAAAGGTTTGGACGGTTCTCCGAACGCGCGCGTGCAAAAACGATTTCAGGTATATTAGATTCCTCTGGCATCATCTAAACCTTCATTCAAACCGCCAAACAGTGCAATAACTGTTAAGCCAAGACGCACTATCCTACGAGCTTGCTCCGGACTGACATGTTCTCCATGAATCGCACGACTGCAAACTGCACTAACATCCTTCACGCCTGCAAGCAATTTTTTGTCTAATTTTGGAACGCCTAGTTCCAATTCACGAACCATGCGATTAATTGAAATATGTCGATCGATGCTTATCCCCTTCATGCTAGCATAGTTCGAATACGCCACCCTGATTATCTTTTCTAGTTCGATTCTTAATTTTGCTAAAGCTAGTGTATGATCTTCTTCCAAGAGAGATTGTAAGTCTAGAGAAAGACTTTCCAGATTCTGTTTTGTAAATTTCTGTTTGTGATGCAAAAACGGTTTTGCTGTTTGAACTGATCTTTCTATCATCTCAAGTTTACGCTCGAACTCCAAATTCCAGATTTTTAATTTTGTTATTTGTGGGAGGAGTGGTATTGCAAGCAATATAACGACAAGCATAATTGAGTATATATCAACGTAGATAAAAGATGGATAAAATGTATGGGAGGCTAATAGAAACAAGGTAACTGCGCATAGAAATAGTTGATAAAGGTCTAACTCTGGCAGCTTCATGATTCAGTGATGTGCCTAAGCCAATATATTTCTTGTGGTTGAAAGCCACTCATGATTCGTGGTGGAAAGGGCGGCAGAACGCCGTTAAAACACGGGCTTCACTTTGAGAAAAGAACTGATTTTGCAACAGTAATCTCTGGGATTCCGGGCTATTCAGTAAAGGACGATACGGTCATGTTTGAGGGCAAGGATGTGGCACGATTATACAAGAAAGGCAAACTCTATTCAAAACTTCTAAAGGACGTCGGGGTTGAGGCAGGAAAACTCATCTCCAAGAAACTGCTCCCAGATGATGCTGTTCTGGTCCTGATCAACAAAACGCTGTATATAGTCGAGATTAAGTTCCAGATGGTATCCGGCTCGGTGGACGAGAAGCTCCAAACATGCGATTTCAAGCTGAAACAGTACAAGAAGTTGATGAAATCCACAGGACTGAATGTGAAATATGTATATGTGCTAAACGATTGGTTCAAGAAAAAAGAGTATAAAGACGTTCTGGACTATGTAAAGTCAGTAGGATGCGACTATTTCTTCAACGAGCTTCCTCTGAGCTACCTGGGGCTCCCAGTTCCTCACGATTAGCTCCTTTATTTTTCCTCTCTTGTCGCCCTTGCAGTTAATCGCCCTGCTGGCATAAACAACTTCGGGCTCAAACTCTGCATAAAGGTCGGATGTGAAATTAGAGTAGGAATTGCTAAGAAGAACATGACAGCCGCGCGAATCAAGCGCTTTTACTGCATGCATTAGCCTTTCCTGGTCTTTTTCCGAAAAGCTGTTCTTTGTGTAGCTGGTGAAATTGGAGGTTTTTGAGATTGGGAAATACGGCGGATCAAAATAGACCAAATCCCCTCTCTTCGCATGTTTCAAGGAGTTTGTAAAATCGCCGCAATAAAGTTCGTCCTTTTGCAGCGCCCTGTGGACGCGCAGGAGGTTTTCACTGTCCAATATCTTCGGGTTGGAATATTTGCCAAACGGGACATTGAAGCCACCTTTGGAATTAACCCTGTATAAGCCATTAAAGGCGGTTTTATTTAGGTAGATAAAACGCGCCGCCTTTTTTATTTTTGAAATTGGATTGGAAGCACGAATTTCGTAGTAAGCCGTCGGATTGTTCGCATAGTACGTGGATGAAAGTTCGGCCATCAACCCGAAAACATCAGTCCTGATGACGGAGTATGCATTGATTAGTTCTGGATTTGAGTCGTTCAGATGAGCTTTTTTTATCCGATTATTTGCTTCAAGCCTGAAGAAAAGCGCGCCGCCACCCAAGAATGGCTCGTGGTAGTCCTCAAAGTGGGGTAGTCCTCTTGTAAGTTCGTCAAGAAGTTGGCGCTTGCCTCCGGCCCATTTCACGAAAGGTCTTGCTTCTTCGGGCACAATATTCCCCGTTGTGGATGCTCGCCCTTTGATTAAAAAGCTTTCTGGAGGTCTTTGCCGGTAATTTACAAACTAATAAACTTCTAATCAGAAGATATATCTTTTCTTCCAGCACAATGACGCAGCATATCAAAACCTAAATTGTTTAGAATAGTAAAATATATTTCAGTACTCCTGCGATCAAGTTTATCGTAATTAAAAGATTCGTGGATTATTTTGTGTCGCATCTTTAATATGTCAGAGATGACCTTGATTCTATTTATTTTTTCTCCATTAATTACTAATTCTTTATTTATTATCTTATACAGGTCTATTCCAACAGACCGATATGCCGCATTTGCCGAATCAAGATTTTGAAAATTATAGTCTTGGGCGATTAGTTCGCCAAATGTAATCTTCTTGTTTGCATAGCTTTCAACTGATATTAAATCAATCTTTTTCTTGGATTCTGACTCAATCAACCTCTTCTTTATTTCAGAATCATTGTTGACGATACCGATAAACAAATCTTTGAGAAATACTTCAAGAGAAGTGACATAAAATACGAGGCACCAGTTATGGATAACACTTTTATTGTTTATTCCACTTATTTTTGCATCTATAGCTTTTAATAAAAACGTTCCAAATTTTTTTGTTTTTTCATTTTTGATATCATTACTTGTTTGCTCGATAGTTTGCGTTCCAATGCCTAAATAATTATCGTTTGTAAAATTACAAAAATCGTCGTAGAAGACTGCAAGAAGTCTTGCCTTTACTATATTCGCCAGATATGGCACTGTTACGTCTAAAACCATTTCTGTTTTTTTCGAATCATGCATTTCGCAACCCCAGTTTTACCAGTTCCTTTCTATTTATCTTGAGTATTCTCGCATGCTCGCATAATATAAATATTGGTCAGAACGCTTACGCCCTTGCAACAGGCTTTTGCACTAAGCGAACATACCTGTTAGCCGGTGAATCAACTATGAAACTTTTGTTAATAAACCTACGCGAGGAGCACGTTCAAAGCGTCTCAAAGTGAAGTGGTTTGGTTTCAGCCCCGATATATGGGGCTGAAAGCAAATGAAGGGGGTCAGAATGACCGGTAAAAATGGGGGGAGCGCCCTCCCCGCGTTTTTCCGAGGCAAGCAAAAAGTTTATAAGCACTATAATACATAAATAATAACATAGGTATGGACATGGCACCAATTCCAAAAACCAAGATGGAAGCTGGCGAACAAGCCAGCATGGGCAGCCATCCGCGCGGCGAGTTCCGGCTCATTGGCGGAAGGACCATCAATAAGACCGCGGAGCAGCTGGAAACGCTTGAAAGGTTCCGCAATACAAATTTTGCCGGAGGCACGCTTGTTGAGTATGAAGAGGTCGGGAACGGGATTGAATTCAGGAGGGGAACCGTGCGGACATTTTCAATAATTGGCACCCAGCTCAGGGTGCAAACGAGGGGAAGGGCGAAGCTGGAATGCGATGACATCTGGAAATTGAGGATAGAGGAGCGGGGCCGTGCGTTCCACATATCCGGGGCGGACATTCCCCCCTGCATGATAGCGCCCGCGGGGGTGAAGATAGAGAAGGGGCCCCACATTGAAGAAGTGCTGGAACAGGCGAGGGCTGACCTCGCCAAAAAGAAGGATAGCACTAGCAATAAATGACAAAGGTTTTGCCATGAACCCAATCGGAAAACCAAAGGAAGCGCGGCTTGTCGGCCTGACCAGGGATGGGAAGCCGGTGTTCGTGCTCCCCGCCGTGAATGCGAAGCCACGGAACGCGGAGCAGATAAAGCTGGCTGATAAGTTCTGCAGGGCGAACCTCATCGGCGGGACGCTTGTGACATATGCGGATGGATTCAGGTTCTCAATGGAAGAGGGCCGCGCGGAGGTGGCCAAAGTCCTTCTGGGAAACGGCGGGCTGGGGATAAAGACGAAGGGCGGGGATGTGCCTCTGCTCTGCGCGATTATTGACATCATCACCTTCAGCGAGAAGAGGGGCGTATTCTACCTGGAAGTCCCGTGCATAGGATGCTATGCGGTTGCGCCGAAAGGGACGGTGATACCGAAAAAGGAAACGAAGGATGAAGCCCTTGCGGATTCGGAACGGCTCCTGAACGAGGGGATGGCTGGGGTGCGCATGGAGAGAACTGAAAGGGCTGCGGGGCAGACCGCGCTGGAAAAGCTGCGCGCAACCGATTTTGTGGGAGGCACGATTGTGGAGCGGCTGGTCCTATGCGAAACGGAAGTTGAACGGAACAGGAAGGAAATCACCAAGGTCACAATCAGGGGAACCCAGCTGATAATAGACACGGACGGGAGAAATGGATTGTTCGCACCGGACATTAACACGATCCACATGAAGACGGATGGCGACATATTCATCATATACGGACAATGCTCATGCTATGTGCTGGCCAGGAAGGGTGTTGACATTCCGCCGAGACCGAGCATTGAGCAGATTACGGATGCCGTGAAAGTGCTTGCAGGAGATAAGGAATAATCATCTCCTGTAGGCAACGTAGATGTCCGCCTCAATCATCACGCTGTTTTCGTAGAAGTGGTGCGTGAAGTAGAGGTTCCCATCATTATCCAGAGTCGGTTCGCCCGCGAACTGGGAGATGATTAATTCCGGCTCGGTCCAGTTCCCTTCCACATTCTTGGAGCGGTATAGCGCGGGGCTTCCCATGTAGAAGCGCGTGAACCAGAATTCCTTCCCGTCCTGCGAAATGAACGGCCATCCCTCGTTGTCCGGGGAGTTCATTATCTCCATATTCACGGGCTCCTGCCATTGCCCATCAACCATTTCAGTGCTCCAGATGTCCAGCCCGCCCAATCCACCGGCGCGGCCGGAGTGGAAGTACATCGTGTTCCCGTCCGCGGAGATGTGCAGCTCGCCTGCCTCGTAATCCTTGAGCGTGTCACCTGCGTACTGCCAGTCCGCCCATCTCCCATCCACATACCTCGCGGTGAAGAGGTTCATGCCTTCGTATCCTTCCCTCGCGGAGCAGAACCATGCAACGTTTCCCTGCACAAAGAGGCAGCCGTCCAGGGAGAGCACGCCCGGCTCATTCAGCCATATGCGGGTGGGCTCGCCCCATCCCGCGCCAACCTTATGATATTCATATATGCCGGTGACGTTGTCAAACAGCTGCTGCTCCACAGGGATGTTCGGGTCCGGCGTGAACCACACGTAAAGGGTGTTCCCGTCCGGCATTATGAAAGGAGAATCCTCCGCGCCCAGCGTATCAACTGGAAGGCCGAGCGGCGCGGGTGTTTCAAATTCATCCGAATGCAAAATTGGCGGATAGATGTCCGTGTCCACCGTGACCTTCACCGCGCCGGATGGGATTGCGTCCTCCCTGCTCACGTCCGGGTATGAGGGCTGGGAACCGGGTGCCGGTTGCTGGCTGCCGCTTGCCGGCGGCTGGGAGCCAGGCTGCCCTGATGGCGGCTGGTAATCCGGCGCCTGCGGGCTTCCGCACCCGAAAAGCATGAATGCTGCCAGCAAAAGGATTCCGAAAACAATTGGATTGGTTTGCATGGGAACCGTTCTGAAGAAAAGGATTTAAATTCTCGCCGATTATGCAAGCGCATGGCAGCAGCCGGCCCCGCCCAGGTGAGCCGCGAGGAGAAGGTCCTTGAGGAAATCAGCGGGCGGATAGAACAGCGCACCTTCCAGCTGGTTGAGGCGCACGACGGCATGATGCGGCAAAGGGCGGAGCTGCTCTACGAATTGTACCTGCAGGCGGGGCCGCGGGAGCGGGTGGAACTGGCGCACAGGGAGAAGGCACAGGAATATTTTTCCGGGCAGGTGCGCGCATACGTGGAGGCGAAGGGGTTTGAGACGTGGGATGCGTTCATCCGCCCGAGCACGAATGAGGATGAAAATGCGCGGCTGCGCGGCGCGCTGGTGGAGGACTGGATGAGGCTTGAGCCGGGGACAAGGAAGGACCCGGTTGCGATGTATCTTATTCTAATGAAGCACGAGGTCTTCGGGATTACGGGCGCGCGGCTGGACGAAAATGGATTGGACTGGGTGCAGGAAGTGCTTGTGCCGGAAGAATGAACTTAGTCCCCGGCAGCCTGCAGTGCGGCGCTGACCTTGGTTTTTGTGTCCCTCAGGAATTTTGCCTGCTCGGCGGTGAGGGTGCCGCTTGCGATGAGGGCATCCATATCCGCGAAGTGCGCGTACAGCTCCCTATACAGGCCATGCACCTCCTCGCCGGTGTCCGGGAACAGGCCAACGTCAAATATGCGCGGGTCCCCGAGGTCGTACTCCACCGGCACTAGGACGCCGATTCTCTCAGCAATCTGGTACATCCTGGCGTAATCATAAACTTCGGCCTGCGCGGCTTCGGCTGGCGCTGCTTCAACGGCCGCAGTTGCCGGCGCCTCTTCTGCGGGAGCAACAACCGTCTCCGCGGGCGCGGCTGCAACCTGTGCCGGAACCAGGGCGCTCAGCTCCGCCGCCCTCCTTTCGTTTATCGCCCTTATCCTCCACTTCGCCGCCTCCTGCACTTCCGGCGGCAACGTCTGCACGAACTCAAGGAACTGGTCTTCGTGTGCGCGCATGCTCGCCTGCATGTTCGGGAGTTGCGGGCTGTTGGCAGGCAGCCTGCTTATGAGATATTGGTCAAACTCAATCTGGGAATAGTGCATGTACATCCGGTCAAGCGCGCTGGGCAACTGCCTCTGCGCCTCAACAGGTGCGGTTTCAACCTGCGCTGCTCCTGCAGGGGTGGGGACCTGCTCCAATCCCGGGAGGCGCCTGATTATTGACGTGCGCCTCTCCTCCTTCAGCTCGTCCACAAGGCGGTCATATTTCCTTTCCACCGAGCCCTTCATTGCCCTTGCGATGCCTCCGATTGAGTGCTCGCGGGCGCCGCCCACTGTTTTTTCACCCGCCATCAGTTCGCCGCTGCTTGCGTATTGATACAAATCAACTATAGTGAAGAACCTTGACTGCGCATAAGCGCCCTGATGCGAAAGGTAATCGGAGGCCATCCGCTGCAGGATTTTTGCGAGCGTCATCATTCCCATCCTGCCGTCGCCTGCCTCTGCGAAGAATGCGTTCAGTTCCGCGGCGAACAATTCCCTCTCCTTCGTGCCCGCGAAATCCCACGCGCGCTGGAGGAACGCCCTCTCCTGGTCCGAGAACTGCTGGAAGAATTCCGCCCTTGCGCCTGCGGCGGGGAATGTAATGCCTTCATAGGTGCGGGATTCCAGTGCGCGGATAATCTGCTTTGTGCGGGGGTTTGCATCCTTTCCGAGGCGCAGGTGCGCTTCCACCGGGGCGGGCACTACACGCGCCGCTTCAGCGGGTGCCGCCTCTTCTGCAAGCGGAAGCTCGGATATGTCCCTCCTGTTAAGCTCTTTGGTAATCCTTCCGCGCGCATTGGTCTCAAACACGCGGATGGATGCAATGTTCTGGATTGCCCAGGTGCGCAACTCTGCAAGGGACATGGACGTGAGGTCAACCTGCAACGAATCCTTGACCGCAATAAGATAAGTGTTGTCGCCAAGCCTCGTCTGCATGACATTTGAGTAGCCGTTTTCCTTCAATTCATCTATTGTCGGAACCCTTTCCCTGGACCTTGAGCCTGCGCCTGCCATAAGATATATCACCTAACGAAGGTAACCCGATATAAGACGCGGAATGCGAGTATTAAATACTTTCCATTGTGTGAGGGGGTGGAACATCAGTTTATAATGAGTCCGCCCAAAAAATGCGCATATGCGCCGCACATATTCCAAGCCCAGAGTGTGTGATATGCCCAGTGCGCGGCAGGCGGGAATGGGAACGGAAGATTGGGCGCGGATTGCCCGTAGCGCGGTAACGGGAAGGCGCATCGGGGCTGTGGGGATGGCGCGCGGGGAGTGGGCAAGATGCGCATTGCTGGTTGCTGCGCTGGCTGGCGCGGCGCCACAGAACGCGCATGCGCGCACGAAAGATATAAATACTCAAACGGCAGGGAGTTATGTTATGGTGGGTCGTTTGGCTACACGGCGTGAGGCGGAACCGGAGGAGGCAGCGAAGCAGAGCATCGCAGAGAGGATGGGCAGGACCGTGCCCCAGCGGGCGCAGGAGGATGCCGCCCAGGCAGCCGGGCTCTTCAGGCGTTACGTCACCGCAGGCCCGGACGAAGCAGGCGACATCTACGGCAGGTTCAGTTCAATATTCATGGAGTATGCGAATGCCGCGCCGGAGGCGTTCAGGAGTTTCATGCGGGATTTCGTGGCAGAGCTTCCCGAGCCGTACAAGGACATAATAGATGGATACCGGCTGGATGCGCTGAACGGGGCGGAGATAACGCGGTTCAGCGAAATGGCGGGCCTGATTGACCGCATAGGGAAGATTGCGGAAGCGATACGCGAGCCGGGATATGGCGTGGAAACGCTCAGGGAAAGGTACGGGGAGGAGCTGGTTGATGCCGTCCTGAACGTTGCGGAGTCCACGTTCAACGACATATTCCGCGCGGTGATTGTGCAGGCGTTTGACCCGAACGATTTCCTCGCCGAGAGGTTTGAGCCTGAGAGCTGGCTGGGGGCGGTCTTCTCATCGCACCAGGTGCCCGAGGCGGGACCTGGAAATGTGAACGAGATGTTCGGGACATTCGTGGCCCGGATTGGGGCGCTGGTCCCTGCGGAAGGCGAGAGCACGGCGCAGAGGGAGTCCAGGCGGGCGCAAATCGCCGACCTGGTGGAGAGGACTTACCATATTGATTTGTCCGGGATGGATGCCGGTGCCAGGGACGAGATGATAAACAGGGCGGAACAGTTCCTCGGCATGGTCGTGCACATGGCGAAGTTTGACGGCACCGGTGAATCCGGCGCGGATTATTCCAGATTTGTGGACAACGTTGAGAACGCGCGGAGCGAGGTGAGGGCCGCGCTCAGCAGGATTGCCGGGGCGAGGGACTCCGGTGAGCTGAAGGCGGAAATAGAACGGGTGAGGAACGGGCTGCTGGGGGGCGCGGCGCAGGGCGAGCCGTACTACCTGCTAAATCAGGATTATTTCGGAAGGTTCGCGGAATTCATAATACAATACGGGGTGCTGGGCACAAGGTTCGTGGGGCTGCGTGGAGGGGAGGAGGCAGCGCAAGAGCCGAGGGGCGTAATAATTGAGGAGCTGGGGCTGCCAACCAGCGCGGCTTCGCTTTCCGGATTTGAGTTCCTGCTCGCGGCATACGAAAAGATAGGGACGCGCACGTTCTTCAGGGACAGGCAGCAGCTGCTTGACAGCCTGAACAACTCCGGCATCCAGCAGCTTCCGGGTGAGGAAGTGGAGGGCGGCGAGACGGCGAGGCCCGGGCTAGGGGACATCCTGTTCGCCCAGCTTGACCTCCTCGGGCAGAAGGCGTTCATGGAAAACAGTGAGGTGATACTGAGGTATATGCACGGCGGGCCGAGGCGCACGCAGAGGATGGCTGAAGAGGAGAGGATGGCCCGCGAGGAGCAGTACATCGGGCGCATCACCGGCCTCGTTTCCGAAATCTCGCCGGGCACATCTTTCTTCCTTTTCAATTCCGCGCTTCCCGTGATAGCGGAGGCGAGCGCGGACATAGACGATTTCCTGAGGATGTGCGATGCGATGACCACCGCGGTGGACCATCTCACAGGGTATAATTCCCCGTATGCGATGTACGGCTCACAGGACATGGTGAACAGCTACCTGCACGTGCAGGTGCCGAGGAGCGTGCTTGAGACGACCACGGGCGCGAGGGCGATGACTGAGGTGCTCGCGAGGTTTGTCGCGGTGTATTCGGAAGCCGAGGATTTCCGCGTGCCTGTTGTAACTGGGGTGGAGCCGCCTTTGCCGGTCGTAGGGCCCTTTGAAAATTTCCAGGGGATGTGGAGGGGATACGTGGACTGGGCGTTCGGGGAGGAGGGGAGCAGGTTCGCAAACCTTCCGCTGGAGCTCACCGCATTGTCGTTCCCGCAGCAGCTCAACATAGGGGGCGGATTCACACGGCTGGAGGCGCTCATACCAGCGAGCCTCGGGCTGGGGAGCAACGTGGACAACACCGCGGCGGCGCTGATTGCGCTCATGGGGGCGATGAATCCGGCGGCGCTCTACAGCGAAACGGAGTTCAGGAGGTTCATGCTGAACGAGTACCAGAACATAGTGAGGTTTTTCCAGCCGCCGGGGGACCTCCATGTCACTTTCAACCCCACGGGGCAGGCATCATTCTACAAGCCATTTGACCTTTACTCGCGGCTGCAGGCTGTGGACCTCGGGCTGCCGCCCATGATTCCGGAGGCCATCTGGTCGCCTGCGCGCGGAGGGATGGAGGCAGGGGGCCTGGTGCGCGGCGGAGGGGCCGGCGTAAGTGGTGTCGCTGGGGAGATGGCGGAGAGCAGGGGCCCGACCGCAGGATGGGGGGAGGCCGCGGAAGTGAGGGTGAGCGGCGAGGAGCAGGGCGAGGCGATGGGCGGGGCACAGGTCTCCGCGCCCGGCGTCAGCGGGGCCGCGATGGGCCAGGGAGTCTGGATGAACGAGGAGACGGAGGCGGCGGTGCTCGCTAGGCTGAACGGGCTGGGCGAGGACAACGACTACGCGGTGCTTTTTGATTTCGTTGACAAGGAGAAGGAGGGGACGGGCTCTGGATTGCTCGTACGCGGAAACGCATACCTGAGGATGGGCTCCAACTGGTTCAGGGTTGGGGTATATGATATTGAAGGCGACAGGGCGGCGCTCGGCAGGTTTGCGAACACGCTCGTGGACAACATCGGGCCAATTGGGATGGCGGGGTACAAATGGGATGACAGCACGGGCATGTTCAGCACCACAGTCGCAATCGGGGACCCGGAGGAGTTCGCGGGCGTCGCGATTGCGGGAAATACCGAAGAGATTTTCTCCACCATCGGGAGGTATGCGCACCTGCAGGGCAGCGAACTCGCCGCTGCGGGCATGGGATTCAACCTGGGTTTCCTGGGGATTCCCGCGTTCTCCGTTGGGCTTATCGGAAGGGGCGCGGCGCTTGCATCGGATGACGAGGGGCATGGGGGCGGGCTGCTGGTGGTGGATTACAACAAGCAGAACACACGCGTCACCGCGAGCGCGGGCTTTGACATGAACCCCGTTTCCTACATGATAAGTGAGGAAGGACAATTGGGGGTAATCTCGTACCCCGGAGGGTTCTTCAGCGCAACCGGCGCGGCACGGCAGATAATTGACGAGGCGAGCTACTGGGAGATGTACATAAAGGCGCACGCGCAGGTGACCGGGCCGGGAGCGGGCGAGGCGGGAGGGCTTGAGGCGAGCGCCGCGGTCCATGTGAGGGACGTGACATTCCGCATGGCGGGGCACTATGAACAGCAGCAGGCGCCGGAGGGCCAGGAAGCCCCGGTGTCCGGGGGAGGGGCCGCGGAATTGATATTCACAACGGACAGCGGAGCAACCTGGACCGTGCAAATCGGCGGGGAATACATGTCCCCTTACACAATCGGGCAGGGGACGCTACGGTTCAACCAGCAGCAGATTGTGGAGCAGCTCCTGAATGAATGGGAGCAGTACAATAATGAGGCGGACCCGGCGCAGAAGGCAAACGACCTCCTCGCATTCGGGCGCACCCTGGAGATGCTCGCGCGCATAAGGTCAATCAGCGGCCAGGGCGCGGACAGCCTCCGCGAATCCTCAGACCTGATGTTTGCTGCGAGCGTGGTGAGGGAAACGGCCACCAGCATGTTCGGGGTAAGGGGCGTCGCAGTGAGGGGAGTGCCCGGCATGGAGGGCGAAGGCGAGTACGGGGGCGCGGGGGGCCTGACCTGGAAAATGAACGGCCAGGACTGGGGATTCACGCTCTCAGGGAACTTCGGGCAGGCGCCGAACAACTTCTATGTGGGGGATGCTTCCGGAACGATGGAATTCAGCGGGACAACCAGCGCGGGCACCCCGTGGGGATTTGAGTTCGGGGCGAGTGCGTCAAGGAGCGTCTGGGGGGAATGGGGCCTGGGAGGAGTCCTGGGCGGCAGGAGCGGAAGGTCCGAGTTCGGCGCACAGGCGAGCTATTCCTGGGGCGGGATGCAGGGCGTGGACTATGTGTGGAACGTCGCCCCGTATTATGCATACCAGGGGGATGAGGCGCAGATTCGTGCGACAATATCCGCCGGTGCATTCAGCTTAACCCGGGAGGAACAGAATTTTAGCGCATACCAGGTAGGGGGGATGGCCGAGATAAGGTACCCGGACCAGTCTTTCTTCGCGGGTTTCAACGTGGTCCCCGGACAGGATGTGACCGGGGGCGGGGCGGCGATTGGCTACGAGTACCGGGACCTCAACCGCTACCTGGAATCCCTGGGGTTGCGCGGGGAATTCCAGTATATCAAGGGAGAGGGCAGCGAAAAAGGCGAATGGCTGCTCACCTTCCAGGCAATGGGAAGATGGTGACGGGAAGATAGTCCTGCGTGCGCAACGCTACCTTTATATTCTTATTTTACAAATTCAGCTGGGGATTTGCATGGACATGAAAGGCAGGCATTTTCTTACCTTGTTGGATTATAGGAAGGCGGAAATAGAATACTTATTGGACCTCGCGATAAAGATGAAGAAGGGGCAGGAGACGAGGAGCCTCAAAAACAAATCCCTTGCGATGCTTTTCCAGAAGGCATCCACAAGGACGCGCGTGTCATTTGAAGTGGGCATGACGCAGCTGGACGGGCATGCGCTATTTATGGACATGAGTACTACCCAATTGGGGCGGGGCGAAACCGTCGGGGACACGGCGCAGACGTTATCCAGGTATGTTGATGGGATAATGGCGCGCTTGTATAAGCACTCGGACATTGAGGAGCTTGCTAAATATGCGAAGGTGCCGGTCATAAATGCGCTCACGGATTTGTACCATCCCTGCCAGACCATGGCGGACATGATGACCGTGATTGAGAAGAAGGGAAAAATCGCGGGATTGAAAGTCGTGTTCTACGGCGACTGCGGCTTCAACATGTTCAATTCCACGGCCATTGGATTCTCAAAATTGGGGGCGGACGTGGTCGCATGCTGCCCGAATTTGCCTAATTACACTATTAATGAGAAAGTGATGGAGAAGGCGAGGAAGGAAGCGATTGGAAAAATCTCAGTGGAGCACGACGCGCTCAAGGCGGCGAAGGATGCGGACGTCATAATGACGGACGTCTGGGTGAGCATGGGGCAGGATGCCGAGAAGGCGAAGCGGCTCTCCGAGCTTAAGGATTACCAGGTGAATGCGAACATAATGGCGCAGGCAAAGAATGATGCGATTTTCATGCACTGCCTGCCCGCGCACCGCGGCGAGGAAGTGGCTGCGGACGTGATAGACGGGGAGCAGAGCGTTGTGTTTGACGAGGCGGAGAACCGCCTGCATGCTCAGAAAGCAATAATGGCGGAACTTATGGGGTGAAGGATATGGCGGTAAAAGAACTGAACTCTGGGAATTTTGATGCGGAAATTGCGACGGGCACCGTGCTGGTGGATTTCTGGGCGCCGTGGTGCGGGCCGTGCAGGATGCTCGCCCCGGTGATTGAGGAGATAAGCGAGAGCAACAAGAATGTGAAGTTCTGCAAAGTGGAAACGGGCGCTGCGCAGGAGATTGCGGGGAAGTTCGGCGTTATGAGCATACCCACGTTGATATTGTTCAAGAACGGGGAGGAGGTGGACAGGCTCATCGGCGCATATCCGAAGGAGATAATAGAGAAATGGCTCAAGGAGAAGGGCTGAACGGAAAAAGCAGTGAAAGGAGAAAGGTTAAAAGATTTGGGTGGAAAGGGGGAGGGCATGAAAGCGCTTCAACATGCGGTAAGGTTTTTCCAGGAAAGGTACAGGTTCGTCCTTCTTTTCTCAATACCGTTCTTTGTCGCGCTGCTGATTCCCATACTCGTTTCCGCGCCAACATACGTTGCGCTGGGCGGCGTGTTCCTGCGCACGGGAAGCATACCCGAGCTGGATTTGCTCCAGGTCGGATTCACGATACTGGCTTATCTTGTTGCCATGTACCTGATTGCGGACTCCATAGTAAATCTGAACCTCCTCATAAAATCCCAGAAGACCATGACGAAGGTCGGGCGGGAGGTCGTGAAGGCGATGGGCACGTATGGGGTTACGGTTTTCCTATTATACACATTCATGGCTTTGATAGTGCTCGTGCTGCAGCTGCTCACGTTTGATTTCTCATTGCGCTCAATATTGCTGCCCATACTCACGCTCATAATGGGATTTGAGCTGTTCTTCGTGCCGCCCGCGGTGGTCATAGACGGGATGAAGCTCTGGCATGCGGTCCGGGCTTCGGTCGCGATGTCCATGAAGAAGGCGCCGGACATACTCCTTTGGTGCGTGATCGGGCTTCTTGGGATTACGGTCTCGGAGGCGATATTCCTCTTCCTGCCGCACCCGTTCGGGATTTACCTTACGCTACTGTTCAACTCCGTGGTCGTGATGCCGTTCCTGCTGATTTACCAGACATTCATATACATGAAGAAATACCCGCTTGCGAACTAGCAGGAAAGATGATTTTTAAATCTTTTTACACTAATAATAACACATGTGCGTTTCTATCGGATCAGGCAAGATGGTGGATAAAGACGATGTTGTGCGCGGGAGGCCATGCCGCACACGCGGAACAGAGCCCCAGATATGCGAAGGAAGAAACATGGGGGAAAGATTCGCCAGATGCCTTAGGCAACTTGAAGGTTTGTGGTCTGACAGGTGTTTTAGGGCGGATTATGCGGCAAAGCATGCGGTAATCGGTGAACTGGCCGCCCCGCTCAATAAAGAAAGCCCGAGGAGGGGGCAGGCGCCTAGCGGAGAGACCGAAGGCATGCAGGCAAAACGGAAGGCAGCAAGGGAACAGCTGAAGACGCTGCCAAACCCATGCTGCGAGATGACTCCGGACCAGATTGCAACAATACTGGAGTTCATGGGGCTGACCAGCAGCATTGCGCATGAGTTTGTCCATCTGCATGTGAAAAGCTACGATGCTGCGGATGAGCTTGCAATGGTTGCCAGGGAGCACATGGCAAGCACCAGCATGCTGGCCAGGGTTGTCGCAAGTGCAGTCAAACACCACGCAGAAACATGGTGCGATACCAGTGACATGCCCTGAACTCAACCTTTTTTAACCTAATCTCAGAAGTGCAGCCATGAGAGCTTCCGCTGTCGCAGGACATTTCTACCCCGGGGACAAGGAGGGCCTTCGGGATGCTGTATCCGACCTCTTCCTAAAGGCGAAGGAATACGCGAAGGGGAGGGACGCGCTGGGAGGGATATGCGCGCACGCCGGCTACCAGTATTCCGGGGTTGCGGCCGCTACCACTTATGCGAGCATAAAGGGAATCAGGAACGCGGATACAATAGTTATAATGGGCCCGAACCATACGGGCGCAGGGACGCTGCTCTCGCTCTCCCTGCAGGACTGGGAGACGCCCCTCGGCGTCGTGAAGAACGACACGGAACTGGGCAAGGAGATACAGAAGAACCTGAAAATCCTGGACTTTGACGAGAGGGCGCACGCCTCCGAGCATTCGGTGGAAGTGCAATTGCCCTTCATACAGTTCCTGAACCCGAAGGCGAAAATAGTCCCCATATGCATGATGGGGCAGGAATTGGAGATTGCGCAGGGGCTTGGGAAGGCGCTGCACAAGGCGGTTCCGGAAAGCGGGAAAAAGGTGGTGGTGATTGCGAGCTCGGACTTCTCCCACTACATCCCCGCGAGGGTGGCGGACGAGAGGGACCATGCCGCGCTGAGCTTCATAACCGGCATGGACGCCGTGGAGTTTGAGAACAGGGTCGTGAGCAAGGGATGGAGCATCTGCGGCCACGGCCCGATTGCGGCGCTGGTGGAATACGCCAAAATGATGAAATGCGCGGGAGGGGAACTCCTTTATTATACCAACTCAGGAGCATATGAAGGGGGGACGGACAGCGTGGTGGGGTACGCCAGCGTTATTTTCCCCGCACCCGTAAAAAAGAAGTGAGATGATGAGCACAAAAAGCAGGAAGCAGGACCATCTGGACATATGCGCGGAGGAGTGCATAGAGTACTCCCGGAGAGGCGGGTTTGAATGCATGGACTTCCTGCACAACGCGCTTCCGGAACTGGATTTTGGCGACATAAAGCTGGAAAGCGAGTTCTTCGGGAAGAAGATATTCCCTATCATGATTACGGCGATGACCGGGGGCGGGGACGGCTCCGGGAAAATAAACCTCGCGCTCGCCGAGGCGGCTGAGAAGCACGGGTTCGCGCTCGGGCTTGGAAGCCAGCGCCCCATGCTGGAGGGCGGCAGCGAGCAGAGCTACAAGGTTAGGAAGGCCGCGCCCTCCATTCCAATATTGGGGAACATTGGGGCGGCGCAGCTTGCACAGCACCCGATGGAAAAGATAGAAGGGCTTGTGTCCAAAATTGAAGCGGACGGACTCGCAATCCATTTGAACGTTCTGCAGGAGATGGTGCAGCTGGAAGGCGACCGGAACTTCAAGGGCGTGCTCAGGAACATAGAAAAGGTTTGCGAAAAGCTGGATGTGCCAGTGATGGTAAAGGAAACGGGCGCAGGAATCGGAAGGGAGGCGGCGCTCAAATTGAGGGACGTGGGCGTCAAATGGATAGACATTGCGGGGGCGGGCGGGACCTCCTGGAGCAAGGTGGAATACGAGCGCGGGGGCGCTCCCACGGGATTTGAGGAGTGGGGGTTGCCCACTGCGGTCACGATACTGATGTGCAAGGACGTCCTTCCTGTCGTGGGGAGCGGCGGGGTGAGGAACGGAGTGGATGCCGCGAAGGCGATTACGCTCGGCGCGTCCGCTGCCGGGGCCTCGCGCCCGTTCCTGCTCGCCTACAACGACAAGAAATTGGACGGGATGTGCGCGGAATGGAAGCAGCAGATGAGGATTTGCGCGATGCTCACGGGGTGCAAGGATGTGGATGCGCTGAAGAAGGCGCCTTTTGCGGTCACCGGCTGGCTGAAGGACTGGCTTGAGTAATATTACTGGTGGAAAACATGTACGTGGACATAGGGAAGATTTTGAAGGGCGAGATGGAGGGAAAGAAGGTCTCCATAAGGGGCTGGGTGCACAGGCAGAGGGGCAGCGGCAACCTTAATTTCATAATCCTGAGGGATGCGAGCGGAAGGATCCAGTGTGCAATCAAGAAGGAGAAGGTGGGGGACAAGGCGTTCTCCGAAGCGGCGCAGGTTTACATAGAGAGCTCCGCGGAAATCGTGGGCACGGTGAAGAAGGACGAGCGCGCGCCCGGGGGATGGGAATTGCAGGTGGAGGATTTCCGCATGGTTTCGCGCGGCGAGCCTTTCCCGATTTCCAAAGACCTTAGTGAAGAATTCCTTTTGGACGTGAGGCACCTGTGGCTGCGCAGCAGGAAGCTGGTCGCGGCGATGAAGGCAAGGCACCACCTGGTGAACTATTTGCGGGAATACCTGGACGGGGATGGTTTCTACGAGATTGTGCCGCCCGTGATTACGAAATCGCAGTGCGAGGGGGGAAGCACCCTCTTTGCGATGGATTATTTCGGCGAGCCCGCATACCTTTCGCAAAGCGGGCAGCTGTACGCGGAGGTGATGGTTTTCGGGTTGGGGAAGGTGTATGCTTTTGCTCCGTCGTTCAGGGCGGAGAAGAGCAGGACCATAAGGCACCTCGCGGAATACTGGCACCTTGAGCCGGAGATGGCGTGGTACAACCAGGAAGACAACATGAAACTGCAGGAGGACATGATTTCCCATGTGGTGCAGAAGTTCGTGAAGGAGCACCCGGACCTTTTGGAGGAGCTGGAGAGGGACCCGAAAAAATTGAAATCGGTGAAGGCTCCGTTCCCTCGCATCCTTTATGACGATGCTGTTGACAAGGTGAACGAGCTCGGAGGGAAGATGAAGATTGGAGATGATTTTGGCGCGGATGAAGAGGCGCTGCTCACGAAAGAGCTTGACCGGCCCGCGTTCGTGCACCACTTCCCTAAGGAGATAAAGGCGTTCTATATGCGCGAGGACCCGGACATGCCTGGGAGGGTGCTGGCTGCTGACCTTCTGGCACCGGAAGGGCACGGCGAAATGATTGGGAGCAGCGAGAGGATTTGGGACTACAACGAACTGGTAATGCGCATGAAGGAATTCGGGCTGGACCCGAACGGGGACATGAAGTGGTATGTGGATTTGCGCAGGTATGGGAGCGTTCCGCACTCCGGGTTCGGGATGGGCGTGGAGCGCCTGACAAAATGGGTGCTTGGGCTTAACCATATAAGGGACGCGATACCGTTCCCGCGGACGATTACAAGATGTTATCCATGAAGGCGAAGCTGAAGGACGGGACCGAAGTAGAGATTCTGGACAGCCCCGAAAAGATTCACGTGCGCGAATACCTTGAATACATAAATGCCATGATGGAGGAGGGGGCATGGCTCACGCACAAAAGGAAATCCACCATGAAGGAAGAAAAGTTTTGGAAGAGGGATGTGATTTCAAAAATAAAAAGGGGCAGGATGATTTACCTGGTCGCGGTCAGGGGCGGCAAGGTCGCAGGCGCCTCCAGCGCGGAAAAGGGGATTGGCAGGAACGAAAACAACGTGTGCATCGGGATAGCGATTTCAGGGAAATTCCGGGGGAAGGGGCTGGGCGAACTGCTGATGCGGAGGGCAATCGCCGTGGCGAGGGAGAAATTCCGGCCAAAGAATATCTTCTTAACTGTTGCCGAACCGAACAAAGCGGCCCTGAAGCTTTACGAAAAAGTTGGTTTCAGGAAGATTGCGAGGTTTCCGGACTGGATTGAGAAGGACGGAAAATATTACGCGCAATTGTGGATGGTTTTGAAATGACGAGCGTAATCAGGAACCTATACCTCATGCAGGTGAGGGAAAACGGGATTCCCCCAAAGGATTACGCGAAGCTTTATCCGGGAGAAAAGAGGATGCTGGAAAAAAAGGGGGAAAGGTATTTCCTCACGAAGGAGCGCAGGAGGAAGCTCAAGGTCGTGCTCACGGGAGGGGTGTTTGACGTCATCCATATAGGGCACGTGCTCGCGCTCTCGGAAGCGGCGAAGCTGGGGAACGTATTGATTGCGGTGGTCGCGCGGGATGAATTCATAAGGAAAAAGGGAAGGAAGCCGCTGCACAACCAGGGGTACCGGGCGGTCATGGTGGGCGCGCTGAGGATGGTGGATTTGGCGATTCCGGGCGCGAAGGAGATGGGGAGGACGCTGGAGCGCGTGAAGCCGGACATAATAGCATATGGATATGACCAGAAGCCCATCTTCAGGCCGAAAGGCGTGAAGGTCGTGAAGCTGAGGGCGCACGCGAAGCCGAATTCTGCTAATACGACGAGCATCATAAGGAAGGTGGGAATATGACTGAAGTGAAGCTCACGCTCGTGGATGTGGAAATCCCTAAGGATGCGAACGTAATTCTTGGGCACAGCCATTTCATAAAAACGGCGGAGGACCTGTACGAGGCGCTCGCGGAGAGCAGCCCCACGCTCAAGTTCGGGCTCGCGTTCTGCGAGGCTTCGGGAAAAAAATTGATACGGAGCGAGGGGAACGACGAGGCGCTCAGGAGGCACGCGGAAAAGGAGGCGCAGAAAATCGGGGCTGGGCACACATTCATCATCTTCCTGAAGGACGGCTTCCCGGTCAATGTGCTGAACAGGATAAAATCCGTGAGCGAGGTGGTGGGCGTGTTCGCGGCCACTTCCAACCCGGTGCAGGCGGTGGTTGCGGAAACCCTGAAGGGAAGGGGAATAATGGGCGTCATTGACGGCGGGAGGCCGCTCGGCGTGGAGACCGAAGCGGATAAAAAGGATAGGAAAGAATTGTTGAGAAAGCTTGGGTACAAAAGGTAATGCTTATGGAGCAGAAATACGGCGAACCGGAGAAGAAGGAGAATGTTGAGACGGACATGAAGCAATTTTTGCAGTCCCGCCCGGTGCAGGAATTCACGGAGATATGGCACAGGGAAGGATACACGAAGATGGGCGTGCACGAGCTGCTCAGCGAATTGTACCGGAGGTTCAGCGGCGACGAGAAAAAAGCCATGGAGAGGGGCTCGGAAATCCTGGCCGTGCTGAAGCACATAGACCTCGGCAAGTTCAAGATAAAGAGCGAAGGCATCCTGAAGGGGCTGAAGAAGGCGCTCGGCGGGGAGTAGAAGCTAATCCTTTGTTTTCATGAGGAAGAACACTATTGATGCGCCGAGCAGGACTGCCAGGGCACGCGCAGCGAACACGTAGCCGAATGACATCTCCGCCAGCACTCCCCCGAGGAAGGACGCTGCTATTATGCCCATCATGTTCGCGAACCCGAATATGGAGACGTCCCTGCCCATGTTCTCCTGCTCCGGGAGGATTGTTGAGAGCTTCTGCGCGCTGATGCCGTAAAGCGGCCAGCTGATGTTGTCCATGGCCATCAGCAGCAGGAAGGGCAGCAGGTCCTGGAAATAGATTGCGGCGAACCACACGGATGCGTTTATGGCTGCGCCGGCAAGCATCATCCGCTTCAAGCCATTCGTATCTATCAGCGGCCCGAACAGGTAGCTGGATACTGCCCAGAAAATGTAGGTGACGGCTATGAAGAGGCCCACGAAAGTGGCGTCAAAGCCGAAATGCTGCACGAGGAATATGTACAGCACGTACATGGATATGATGCTGGTGAAGCCGGTGCAGAAGGAAACGAACATGTTCAGCTTGCCGTCCCGTGTCTTCAGGATGTTCAGCGAAAGGTGGACGCGATGCTTGCGCTTGCCGACCTCTAGGAAAATGAGAGCGGTTGCGGCGCATGCGAGCGCCGCGGCGATGGTGACGGCGAAGGCCACGGGGAAGCCGAAGCCGTCTATTATCGCCCCTACTATTATGTGGGAAATAGAATAGGAGAGGGCGAAGGCCGCGATGTAGAGCCCCAGCTTTGCGGCGCGGTGCTCCTTCCCTGAAAGGTCGGAAACGCGGGCAAGCATGAGGTTCCACTGGTTGGCGCCCGCCATGCTGGATACCGCCCTTCCGGAGATGAACGCCACGGGGGCCGGGATGAAGCCCATCAACGCGGTGCCTGCCGCAGAAGCCACGGAATACAGGGAAATCAGGATGCGCCGGCCCATGTGGTCGCTGAGCGCTGCGAGCGCCACGCCCAGAAGCGCGGAAAGCAGCGCCGCCGTGCCGAGCAGGAACCCTATGTCCGGCAGGTCGTAGCCCTGGCTGTCAAGGTATAGTGGTACGGATATGGAAAGGGCTGCGGACACGAATCCGGAAAGAAGCGCGAACACAAGGGTTTTCCTGAGTTCCATGAATTGAATGGGAAGAATGGGAATAAAAATCAGGGTGCCTTGGGCTTAAACCCGGCTGCGGCATCCGCCTTCGCCTTGGCCGCTTCGGCCTCGGCAACAATCTGGTTTACATGCACTAGCATCCTTCCCAGCATCTCGTCCACGCCGGCGGGAGCCATGCCCCTTGCTCTTTCCGCGATGAAAGCCGCCTGCACAGCTACCATGCCCGCCTTAAGCACCACGGAAGCCGCGAGCATGTAGTTGACGCACTTGTATGTTGTGAAGAAGTCCGGCATCACGCCCACCGCGGAGCATGCCGCAACGAATGCCTTTCCGTCCCTGAGCTGCTCCGCAAGCCTGCCGAGCTTCTCCGCAGCGTCGCATATGGGCTTTGAAACGCCGGCCGCGAACCTGCCCGATGCCGCCGCCCGGAGGGAAACCGCAAGCACCGCGCCGATGAACGCGCACGTGGCCGCCTCGCCCAGCGGGGAAACCTTCTCGCTGCATTTTTTCTCAAGAAGCGAAACCACGGCAGCGCAGTCCGCTCCGGAGATGCCCTCTATCATGCCGATCTGGCGCTGCATGTTGCCCATCCTCGTGGGGCTGGTTACGCGCGCCCGCATGGAATCATCAAAGCTGCGCCTCCAAGGGCCTGAAACCACCCCCGGCGCCCGTTCGCCGGAGTCGCGCGGGGACGACGCATGCGGCCCGAATCCCGCCTCTTTCGGTCCTTTCTGTGCCATAATGACCGCGTATGATGGTGTGGGAATGAGTTTAAAACATTAATGCACACTTTTTAACCCTTAAAAACTTTTCTGCACATAAATAACATGATAAAGATGGGCGATGAGCGGGAAAACCTGCCCGGAGACATGCTGGCGGATGTGCAGGAGATGCTTTCGGAGCCTGACGTGCCGGCTGAGGCGAAGGCGGACATATTGAGGGAATCCGCGTTCTTCGGCTCATCCCCCGGAGGCACCAGCCTCCTGCTCAGATGGATACTGGACGACGCGAACACCAACATGGACCTGTACAATACGGCTTCTGAGACGCTTGGGCGCATCCTCAGGAATGGAACCCCGCTCAGCGATGAGGACAACGCGGCGCTGGACAAAGCGGTGAAGGAAGGCAGCGTAACCGCCAAAATCAGGGCGCACGGGGTAAAGGAAGAAGTAGAATCAATAAAGGAGGAGAGGGAACTGGCGGGGCTGAGGAAATTCCTGTTCGGGGAAGGCGGGCAGGAGGGCATGAAGAAGGCGATGGTGGAGGACGCCGCATATTTCCTGGGGGCGCCAAAAAAGATAGACCTGCTCGTGGAGTTCATGCTGGATCCGGGATGCAGGTCCGAGGTCTTTGAAGCCGCGCTCAGGACTTACAACGACCTTAACGACCAGGGCTCCGCCGGAAGCGATGCGCAGGTCTCAATGGTCGGGAAGCGGCTTGCGGAAGGGGAACATGAAGTGCGCGCGAACGAACTCTTTGGCCTCATGGCCAAGAACATGCTGAGGCAGGTGCTGGAAAACCCGCATGTGCCTGATGGCGAGAAGGCAAAGCTGCTGCAGAACAACAAACTTTTCCTGCGCGACCCGAGGGCGCTCGGGGTCCTAGTGGCATACATGCTGGACAGCGAGTCGCTACTTTCAAACAAAATGCTGATGGAGGAGGCGAAGGCCGCATTCACCACCATGATCGGCCTCGGGCTTAAGCCCAGGGAGGACCACCTGGTCAAGATAGTCGGCACCATGACCGCGGGCCCGGGAAAGAGGGCGCTGCAGGAGGCACAGAGGGCAAACGCATATTGGATGCTTGAAAAGCTCGTGGACCAGGGGGTCCGCATTCCGCGGGAATGCCAAGGGAAGATAATGAATGCGGCTACGGAAATGCTTCCGGTCAATGGCAATCCCGGATATGGCCAGCAGAAGGAGAGGAAGATTTACGGGCTGAGGGGGGTAAGGCTCATACTTGCGGACTGGATGGCGAAGCTCAGGCAGAGGGAGGAGGGAACGCCCAAGGACTGGTATTTCAGGCCCCGGGACGTCGGGGTGCTGAGGACGGACGTGAAGCACGAGGACAGGGAAGTGAGGATGGAGGCAATGATGGTGAACGAAATTCTCACGGAACTCAGGTTTATTGGGGTAAGGGGCATCGCTCTGTACGGGGCTACGGGGCAGGATGAAGGCAAAAGGGCCGTTGGGAGAGTAATTCCCCCTCCGAGGCGCTTCGGCGGCATAACGAGCGTGGAGGACACCCCGCTTGCGCTTCCCACGGCAGAAGAGGCGCAGAGGAAGCACGACGAGGCGGCAAGGAGAATGTTGGAGAGGCTCCAGGCGGCGAGGGGCGGCGGCGTAACTCCTGAGAGAATCAGGGCAAGGAGGCTTGCGCCGGACTGGGTGCCGAAGGAAAAGAAATAGCCGGAAAAAGGAAAGGCCTAGCCAGCATTTTTATACCTTCTTCTGGTTATTGCACGCATGAGAAGGAAAGTTCTGATTATCGGGGCGGCGGGAAGGGATTTCCACAACTTTAATGTGTTTTATCGCAGCAATCCTAATTATGAGGTGGTGGGATTCACCGCGGCGCAGATTCCGGGGATAGAGGAAAGGAAATATCCGCACGAGATTGCGGGCGTGCTTTATCCGAACGGGATTCCCATTTATTCCGAGAACAGGCTGGAGGAGATAATCAGGAGCAAGGGCGTGGACGAGTGCGCTTTTTCTTATTCGGACGTTTCGCACGAGCAGGTTATGCACCTCGCGTGCAGGAGCATGGCGGCGGGGGCGAGCTACGTGCTGCTTGGGCCGCGGGAGACGATGGTGAAGAGCACGAAGAAACTGGTGGCTGTGTGTGCGACGCGCACAGGGGCTGGGAAGAGCCCGCTTTCCAAGATGCTTTCAAAAAAATACGGGCGGAAGCTCGCGATAATAAGGCACCCGATGCCGTACGGGGAACTGGTAAAGCAGGAGGTGCAGCGATTTGAGGGGATGGAGGAGTTGGACAAGGCGAAATGCACCATAGAGGAGAGGGAGGAGTACGAGGGGCATATCGCGAACGGCGCCATTGTGTGGGCTGGAGTGGATTATGAAAAGATATTGAGGAGGGCGGAGCAGGAGCACCCTTACGTCCTCTGGGACGGCGGGAACAATGATTTCCCGTTCTATAAGCCGGATTTGCTCGTGGTGGTGGCGGATGCGCTGCGCCCCGGGAATGAACTTTTGTATTATCCCGGGGAAGTGAATTTCCGCATGGCGGACATAATTGTGATAAGCAAATATTCTCAGAATAGGAAAGGTGCTAAATTGGTGGAGGAGAATGCGAAGAAAGTGAACCCAAATGCAAAGATAGTGAAGGCGGATATCGTTCCAAAGATTGATGGGAAGATAAAGGGGAAGAGGGTTGCGATTATTGAGGACGGGCCAACGGTCACGCATGGGGGAATGCCTTATGGGGCGGGGTGGGTTGCAGCGAAGAGGGCGGGGGCGAAGATTGTTCGCCCTTCAAGTTTGCGGTTGGCTCCATAAAGGAGACATATAAGAAATACCCCCACTGCAAGAATGTATTGCCTGCGATGGGGTACTCGGACCAGCAGATGCGCGAGCTTGCGGAGACGATTAAGAAATTGAAAGTGGATTATGTGGTTTCGGGCACGCCAATGAACCTGGAGGGGCTGCTGCACATCCACAGGCCGCTGGTGCATGTGAGCTATTCATATGATGCGAAGGAGGTTGCGCCTGTGCTCAAGGAGATTGCGAAGGTGCTGGGTGAGTAAAGAATAAAAATAGTCGCCAGCAATATATCTTCATGGTTGAGGTGGACGGGCACGTACGTTTTGTAAAGCCGGAGAACGAGGCTGACCTCTCCATCGGGCGGGACTCATCCTCATGGGTTAATTATGATTATAGGGGAAAGACGTTCAGGGAATTTACCGAGGAGCACAGGGAATACGAAGGGAACGAAACGATTAATGAAATAATGCTGAAGCTGCAACTTGCGGCCTTCCCCGTCCTGCCGCACGTGGTGGACAAGCTGTATCTCGCAAAGAAGGGCGGGGAAAGGCTTGTACTGCTTCCGATAGATTACCCCGGCTCCCCGACGCCCACGCACGAAGAGGTGATCCGGCTTATGGAGGCGTTCCCGGAGCAGATAATAGGCGCGGTGAGCGTGAACCCGAACCGCGGAGACGCCATGGCGCTCTTATGTGAGAAACTGGGGGAGGTCATCGCGCTGAACGAGAGGCTTGGGAACGGATGGAGGCCGGTCGTGAAGTTCCATCCCCTCACGCAGAGATTTGACCCCGGAAACCTTGGTTTGAAGGAACTCGTAAAGATGTATGCGCTCATGGACGAGGTGGGCGCGGTCCTCGTCACGCACACCGGGGTTTTCCAGACGACACAGGTTGACGATGACATTGTGATAGCAGACCCGGCGAGGCTGATTCCGGTTGCGGAAAGATACCAAAAGATGAACATCGTGCTTGCGCACATGGGGACCCCGGACATGGCGGTGGCCAACTGGTGGGCCGCAAAGGGAGTGGACGTGAGGCACTTTGACAACGCCCTGGAGATGGTGGGCAGATATCCGCACGTGTACGGGGACCTGGGCGGGCTCCTCTGGACCGGCGACAGGCCTCAGGGCGTATACGGGGAATGCGAAAGGAAGTTTTACTATTTCGGGGACAGGGCGCATTTCGGGTACTCAAGAGTCAATTCTATCCTTGAAGAAGAAGGGAAGTGGAAACGGCTCAAGAGGGCACTTGGGCGCGAGAAGAAGAACCCGATGGGGGACAAATTATTGTACGGCAGCGATTTCCCCATAACCCACCGTGACGACCTGGAAAGGCAAAAAGGAAAATTGGGGGGCTTCAACCCGGCTAAGAATACCGGGAAAGTATTCAGGAAGCCCGATGTGATGGGGCAGGTGCTTCCGATGAAGGCAGCTTCCAGATGACGGTTACTCGCCGAGAAGCGTCCTTATCTCAAGCGCGTGCTCCTCCTCGTCCATTATGATGTGCCTTATCGCATGCTCAATGAACTCGTATTCGTAGGGAAGCTCCGCCTTGCTCTTGTTCAGCTCCGCAACGATGGTGCGGTAGAAATCCACCGCGTCGCGCTCGTCCTTCAGGTTGGTCTTCAGGATGTTTTTGGTTCCGGTTGCGGGGTGCCCCTCGTGCATGTTTATGGAGGGCGCGGCATCCAGGATTTCCAGGCAGTCCCTGAACAGGCCCGCGTGCTTGTGCTCGTCGCCCGCTATCTCCGTGAGGCGCGCGGCAATCGTGTCCGCGGTCTCGCCAACGAGAAGCGTCGCGTGGCTGAGGTATTGTGCCTCCGCCTGGTGCTCCAGCTCAAGCCCCTTGTTCAATAATTCTATCAGCTTTGCCTTTGACACAAAAATCACCGTGTGCATTAACCCCTGCAATATTCATAAATGGTGCGGTACGAAAAACGAATGGGATTTACGGTGGGGGAAAAAGAGCTGCTTGCGGAATTGGAAAAGGCGCGGGGGAGCGCCGTGCGGGAAGTGGTTGAGCGGAGGCTGCGCGAATTTTCGGAAGCCGGGAAAGGGGGGGAGGGAAGATGGTTCTCGGAATTATGTTTTTGCATACTTACCGCAAATTATACGGCGCAAGGCGGGATAAGGATACAGGACGAGCTGGGGGCTGAGGGGTTCTGCAATTTGCCGCATCCAGAATTGGTGGCGCGGCTCAAGGAACTTGGGCACCGCTTTTACAACATGCGCGGGAAATTCATAGTGGAGGCGCGGGGGAAAAAAGTAAAAAAGGAGCTGGGGGGGAAGAGTCAGAAGGAGATGAGGGAATGGCTCGTGGAAAATGTAAAGGGATTGGGATGGAAGGAGGCGAGCCACTTTTTGAGGAACTTGGGATTCTTTGATGTGGCGATAATAGACAGGCACATACTTTCAATGCTGCATAGGTACGGTTACCTGAAAGAGATTCCGAAAACGCTGGGGAAGAAAAAATATCTGGGGATTGAGGCGGCACTGGCAGGTATAGCGAAGAAAGCGAGGATGAGCCAGGGGGAACTGGATTTATACTTGTGGTTTATGAAAACGGGAAAAGTATTGAAATAGGGCTATTTCCTTAGCCTGAGCCACTTGAGTATCTTGTGCACCTTGGAGGCCTTTTTCTTTCCGCTCGGGCCCCTTCCGCCTTTTTTCCTGCGGGGTGCTCTTTTCCTGATTAGTTTTTTAGGGGATTTTCTAACCGTTCTTCTGGACTTCTTCTTCGCCATTAACTTCACCTTGCCGAATGCCGATGCCTCTGCCTTCTGGACTCGGTGAAAGAGTTCCTCAAACGAATGCGGATATCGTTCCTTGCCCATTCGCTCGTTTTAGAGGTGATCTCCTTCGCGCCATTGAGAGCATAGCAAGCAGGGGTTTCCTGCAGTGAGTTATAGTCCAGCCACCGCATTCTTGGGCGACCGCCCGCTAGAGGCCACAACGGACACATCCTTTCCAGGATAACCGAAATGCCCCAAGCGGGGCATCAGCAGGGACACCTCAAGTGCAAATTATATAAATCTTCCGTACAAGAAAATTTGTAGCACATCCTTCTACAATCGGCTACTCGTAGTGCAGCGCCTCGACGGCAGGGACCTTGGACGCGTTGAGAGCCGGAATAAGGCCAGAAACCACCCCGACCACAATCGCGAATGAGAGGGCGAACGACACCTGGTAGATGCCGAGCACGTACGGGACGCCGAATGCGCCTGCCGCAAGAAGCGCGAGGTAGCCCAGGGCTAGGCCGATGAGCCCGCCGACCGCCCCTATGAGCGCGCTCTCAACCACGAATATGAGGAGGATGGTGTTGCGGGTGGCGCCTATCGCCTTGAGCACCCCTATCTCGCGCCTGCGCTCAAGCACGCTCATGAACATCGTGTTGGAGATGCCGATGCCGCCTACGAACGCGGAGACTGCGGCTATCGCGAGAAGGAAGAGGTTGAGCAGGTCGAGCACCGTGCCCACGGTCTCCTTGATGAATGCCGGAGTTATCACGGAGAAGTCCTTCTTGTCAAGGGAGACACGGTGGGCGTTGGCGACCTGCCGCTCCACCTGGTACGCGACTTCTTCGGCATCGTAGCCCGGGCGGATTTTTATGTATATAAAGAAAACCTCCCCGGGCGCGAGGTAGTCCGCAAGCACCTTCTTCCCCTGGTCGTAGGGCATGAAGATGGATGAATCGTCCTGCTGGCTGAGGGCGGTGCCTATCCTCTTGAGTACGCCGACCACGCGGTATGGCTCATCATTCACATAAATCACATTGCCCGGGGATATCTTCTGGTCGTCAAACATCAGGTTGGCGGCGTCGTTTGCCAGCACCAGCACCTTGGTGTCGCCGTCCTGGTAGTATCTCCCCTCTTCAATCTGGTAATAGTCCCCGAACTGCTCGAACATCGCCGCGTCCGTGGGGTATATAGCAGATGATATGGCCGTTTCGCGGAAGCGGAGGGAGGCGCGGCCGTAGTTCATGCGGGCGGTGTCCTGGACCGCTGGGATTTTCTTTATGTAATCTATGTCCCGCTCGTAGAGTTTTCCTGAGGTGCTCATGGACATGGAGGAAGAGCTGGCCAGGCTGTCCATGTTGAATGGGACTATGAAAATCATGTCCGTGCCAAAGGCGTCCAGCTGGCTCTCTATTTCCCGGCTGACGCCCTCCCCTATGGACATGAGGGTGACTATCGTTGCGATCCCCAGCACTATTCCTACGATTGTGAGGGTGGAACGGAGGTGCCTTGTCCGGAGGTTCTTGATTCCGTATTTGGTTATCTCCAGAAGGTCCATCTAATCATTCCTCATCGCTTCCACCGCAGGTATTTTCGCCGCATTTCTGGCCGGGATAAAGCCACCGGCCATGCCCACGCTCATTGCTATTATGAATGAAATCAATACCGTTGGGATAGAGGGCGTTGCGTTTATCCCAAAAACGCTGAGCAGGAGGACCACCATTATGCCGAATAGGACGCCCAACACCCCGCCAACCAATCCAATCATGGCGGCCTCCACAAGGAAGAGGCGCTCTATCTGCCAGTTCTGCGCGCCAACGGATTTGAGCACCCCTATTTCTTTTGTGCGTTCCATAACGCTAACAAACATGGTGTTGGATATGCCGACGCCCCCCACGACAAGCGCTATCCCCGAGACCGCGCCAAGGAAGAGCGTGAGCGTGCCAAGGACGGAATTGACCTGGTCCTCTATGAATTTCGGGGTTATGAGCGTGAAGTCCTTGTCGTCAAGCGGGACCTTGTGCTGGGAAGCGAGGATGAACTCTATCCTGTCCGCGACCTCCTGCGTGTCAAATCCCTCGTCAACTATTATGCGTATTCCGTTGATTTCCCTTTCCGCGAGGGCATCGCCCGCGAGTTCCCTCCCATCCTCGTAGGAGACGAAGACCGAGCTGTCGCCCGGGCCGAATGAGGAACCGCTTTTCTGGAGGACGCCGACCACGCGGTAGCTCTGCCCGCCAAGTTCAATCATGTTGTTTACGCTTATCTTGTCATCACCAAAATTGTCGTTGGCTATCCCGTATCCGATGACCGCAACGCGCTTGTCCCCGGGCTGGAGGAACCTTCCCTCGCTTATCTTTATGCTGATGGTTTCGGCGTAGCCTTCCGGCTCCACGCCATATGCGGAGGCGCTTATGTGCTTGTCCCGGAACTTCATGTCCAGGCTGGTCATGATGACCTTTGTGGCGAGATGGACCCCTTCTATCCTTTCAATCTTGTCCGCGTCCCTCTCAAAAAGCTTGCCGAGCGTCGGGCGGAGGTCGGCTGTGCCGCCGCCAACCCCCCCTTCAAGGCTAACCGGGCTGACCACTATTGTCCTGGGGCCGAATGCAGAAAGCTGGCCGGACACGGAGGAACGGAGGCCGTCCGCAAGCCCGACCAGCACTATGACCGCGGCGACACCCACCACTATCCCGACGATGGTGAGCCAGGTGCGCACCTTCTGGTGCTGGAGGTTCCGCAGTGAATACGAAACCATGTCCTCCGTTCTCATTGCTTGGCCTTTGGCTTCCTCATCCTGAAATACCAGTAGCCCGCGCCGCCCAGCACCACGATGAGCAGCAGGAGCGTCCCCGTGCCGTCTCCGCTCTGGGCCGTCGGCTCGATGTGTATCACCACGGGCTTGGTCTCGGTTATGCGGGCGCCGGACGCGTCCTTGTAGCTGACCACCACAGTGGCGTTGTAGTTTCCGGGCTGCACATTGCCTACCTGCACCTTGTACTGCACGCTGGAGAAGTCGTCCTTGTCCAGGCCGCCGATGTACTGCTCGGGCTGCACCGTGAGCAAAGTCAATGCGTCGCTCTCAAACTCCACCGTGACCCCCTGTATGGAATAGGAGCCGAGGTTGGAGACGGTTACGGAGAGGGTGTGCTGCCCGCCGGAAACGAGCGGGGTGGGGTTCGCCTCAAGGAACACGCCCACTTCGGAATCTGATTTCACGCTGAGCGGAATCGTGATGGAGCCCTCGTGGTTCTCCCCCTGCTCAACCCAGGTGAGCGATGCGTTCACGTTGTTGGTGCCGGGCTGGAGGTTCGCGACGAGCGGGATGGATATCTCCCTGGATTCGCCCCTTGCGAGGTCGCCTACCTCAACCTTGTTCAGGCCCCGCAGCACGACGCCGGAGGATGAGGCGAAGGTGAGCTGCAGGTCCTGCACCGGATCCCCGGAGTTGGTAACCAGCATGGTCAGCGTGTCGTCCCTCCCGGTGGTCACGGGCGCCTGCTGTGAGAAGCGGAAGTCGCCCTCGCCCTTCTTTATTGTGACAGGCACTTCCTTCGTTTCGTTGTGCTCCTCGCCGAGCTCATCGCGGTAGGTGACGAGGAATGAGAGCTTGGTCGCGCCGTCCGATGCGCCGCGCGCGTCTATGCTGACCGCCTGCTGCGCCGAATTCTCAACGGTCCCGAACAGGACCTCGTCCGTGTTGAGGAAGCCGATGCCGCTGCTGGTTATGGACATGCGCAGGTTGGACGCAGCGCCTCCTGAATTGGAAATAGTTATGGTCTCATCGGTGATGTCCTCCAGGTTCTCGCTGCTCAGCGAAATGGAGAGGACGGGCGCCCGCACCACCTTCACTGGAATGGACGCAATTTTCTCCACATAGTCAGTTTGCCTGGTGTATGTGCCTGTCCCGGGATTATACAGGTAAGTGTCTGCATACCCGCTCGCCTTTATTTCAATCGTGTACACCCCGCTCGCGAGGCTGGGCGATGAATGGAACGGGGCAGTAAGGGTGGTTGAAGAGCTTTGCTCAAGATCCCCGATCAGGAAGCCCCTGTCTGCACCGAGGCCTTCTACGGACGATATCGTTACGGTTACCCTGCTCAACGGATCCGTAGTGGAGGGGTTGGATAGCGTAATCACCGCGTAACCCGCGCCCCCCGGCTCAATCGTCTCCGGGCTGACCGTATAATCGGAGATTGAAAGCCCCGCAAACGCATATCCCAACAACAGAAGCGCAAACAGCGCATGCTTCATTTCCATTCATTTCACCTTCTTTTTCATTCCTGTGTGTACTCCCAATTTTTCATTAACCTTGGATTTCAGCCCGCCCACGAGCTCCATCCCGCCGTTCGCGCGGATGGAATGCTCCTTGGATATCTCGTGCTCCACTATGGTGCCGTCCCTTATGCGCACCACCTCGTCCGTGTTCCGCGCGATGTCGGGGTCGTGCGTGACGACCACGAGCGTCTTCCCTTCCCTGTGCAGTTCGTTGAATATGTTCACAACCTCCTCGCCCGTCTTGGAGTCCAGGTTTCCGGTGGGCTCGTCCGCGAGTATTATCTCCGGGTTGTTGGCGAGTGAGCGCGCGATTGCCACGCGCTGGCGCTGCCCCCCGGAAAGCTCGCCCGGCAGGTGGTTTATGCGGTTGCCCATGTCCAGGGATACGAGCAGCTCCTCCGCCCTCCTCTCCCTCTCATATTTGGGGACGTCGTAAATCATCATCGGCAGCGCGACGTTCTCCAGCGCGCTGAGCGACGGGACGAGGTTGAAGACCTGGAATATGAACCCTATCTTCTTTCCGCGGATGCGGGCGAGCGCGTTCTCGTGCAGCTGGGACACGTCCTTCCCGTCCACCAGCACCCTGCCGCTGGATGGGACGTCCAGGAGGCCCATCATGTGCAGGAGCGTGCTCTTGCCGGAGCCGCTCGGGCCGAAAACGCTCATGTAGTCGTTCTCGTGGATTGTGAGCGAGAGCTCCCTGAGGGCGTCCACCCTGGAGTCACCCATCTGGTAGAACTTGCTCACCCTCTCCAGCTTGATTATCTCCCTTACCATCACTTCACCATATACCTCAGGTATTCGCCAAGCAGGCCGCCGCACATATGCTCCCTGCAGAGTGCCAGCAACTGCTTTCCCTTTACGGTTATAAAATATTCCTTTCCGCCCCTCCTGTCGCCAGGTATTTTTTTTCCCTTCACCAGGCCTTCCTTCTCCATCAGGGAAAAGAGGGGGTAGATGCGGTTCGCGGTCGCGAAGGGCATCCCGCCATCCCTCATCATCTTCATCGCGTCGTACGCCTTCATCCTTTTCCTTTTAACGAGCCAGAGCACGAACAGCATGCCCATCTTCTTCATCATCATCCTTCCGGCGGTGCCCATCTTCATGGATGCGGGGGGGCAGTGCTCCATGGAACGCCCGCCCTTCACATAAAACATGGATATATCCATAATTGGATATATTTATAAGGGTTGGGGCGCGGATTGGCGATTTTGCAGGTGCCGCCATGGCGCAGAGTAAAAGGATTTAAATTTTAGCGGACAATATCCGGCACATAAAACCTAATCGGTGAAATGCATGAAAGCGAAGGACGAGTTCGGGCCGGAATATGTTTTGGAGGTTTTTGACGCAAAAACCGGGATGCAGGGCGTGCTTGTGATAGATAACACGGCGCGCGGGGCCGGGAAGGGCGGCATAAGGATGGTCCCCGACGTCACCACGGAGGAAGTGATGGGGCTGGCACGCGCCATGACGTGGAAGAACGCGCTCGCGGACATCCCGTTCGGAGGGGCGAAGGCTGGCATCAGGTTTGACCCGAAGAGCCCGCAGAAGGAGGCGGCGATGCGCGCGTTCGCGCACAAGGTGAAGCAGTTCATCCCCTCGCTGTACATCGCGGGCCCGGACATGAACACGACGGAGAAGGAGATGGCTGAGTTCTCGGACGAGGTGGGGACGCCGATGGCGGCGACGGGCAAGCCGGCTTCCCTGGGCGGGCTTCCGCACGAGCTGGGCAGCACCGGGTACGGGGTTGCGCTCTGCATCAGAACTGCGGTGGAATTCCAGGGCAAGAAGCTGGATGGGATGACCGTGGCGATAGAGGGTTTCGGGAACGTGGGCACGTTCGCGATGAAATTCCTTACGGGGTGGGGCGCGAAGGTTGTGGCGGTCTCGGACTCAAAGGGGGTAATATATGATATTAATGGGCTGGACTACAACGCGCTGATGGAGACGAAGGCGGCGAAAAAGACGGTGACGGCGCACGGGGCCGGGAAGGTGCTCCCTCCCGCGGAGCTGTTCGGGCTGCCCGTTGATATCCTTATCCCGGGGGCGAGGCCGAACGTGATTACGGACGCGAACGTGGATGGCGTGAAGGCGAAGATTGTCGCGGAGGCGGCGAACATCCCCATGGCTTATGAAGTGGAGAAGAAGCTCATGAAGAGGGGGGTGTTGGTGCTTCCGGACTTCCTTGCGAACGCCGGCGGGGTCATCTCATCCTACTGCGAAACGATGGGCTGGGACGAGAAGAAGATGTTTGAGGTCGTCACTGAGAAAATCACCAGCAATACAAAACTGGTGATGGAGAGGGCGAAGGACGGGGACACGCGCGCCGCCGCGCTGGCGATTGCGAAGGAAAGGGTTATGGACGCAATGCGGGAGCGCGGGTGGAAGAACTAGAGCCCGACGCCGTGCCTTTCGGAAAGTTATATAAATCTGCATAACGTAAAATATTTACAAAGGATATTTCTAGTAGGTGAACTGGATGGCTGAAGAAAAGAAAAAAGAGGGCGTGCCTGCAAGCCCGGATAACACTGTTTATTTCTGGGGCGTGGGCGGGCTTGTTCTTGGACTGATATTAGGGTTCCTGGTGTTCCCGGGAATGGCGGGTGCCCCGGCAACCGGTGCGGGCGCCGCGGCGAACGACACGTTCGTGTTTGACCAGGCGAAGGTGGCGAACATCGCCTCCCTGTTGGAGGACAACGTATTCCTCAGCACCGGGCAGGAGATGGACGTCACGTACGTGAGGTTCGCGGACAAGGGCTCTTACGTCGAGCTTTACTACAACCTAGGCGGGCAGGAGATGCCAATCTACGTTTCCAGGGATTACAAATACATATACCCGTCCGGCGCGCTGGAGATAAGCGTGGTGGAGGAGGAGATTAGCACGCTGATGGCGCAGGCGGGCGCGGAAGCTGCCTCGGAGGCGGCAGGGGTGCCCAAGAGCGACAGCCCGGAGGTGCTCATGTTTGTCATGAGCTACTGCCCGTACGGCAACCAGGCGGAAGCGGGGCTTGTGCCGGTGGTTGAGCAGCTTGCGGACAAGGCGGAATTCGAGCCCGTGTATATCATATACACGAGCGGGGGCGAGTGCGCGCAGAACAACGGCACGCAATACTGCTCGCTTCACGGGAACGCCGAGCTCTGGCAGGGCGTGAGGGAGAAGATAATCTTCAACATGTACGGGGAGAGGAAGTGGGCGGAATACGTGGGCAGGGCCAACACGGAATGTTCGCTCACGGACATTGATACCTGCTGGGCCACGGTTGCGAACGAGACTGGGGTGAATGCAACCGCGGTGGTTGCGGAATTTGACGCCAACAAGTTCGAGGTACTGGATGGCGAACTCGCGAAGACCACCCAGTACGGCGTGAGGAGCTCGCCGACCATCCTGATAAACGAGTACACCTATAGCGGCTCCAGGACGCCGGCGGCATACCAGGCAAAGGTGTGCGAGGCATTCAACAGCGCGCCGGGGGCGTGCGGCACGGAGCTGTCCACGGCGGGGGCGGCGGCATCCGGGGACTGCGGCTGAGTTTTGGCAAGGGCGCCGTTTAGGCGGCGCCCCTCATTTTGTTTTTGGTGGAACGGTGGCTGCGGATTTAAAAGCACTTGCATACACTAATAGACACATGGGCAATGAGATTGCGCAGGGCAAACCCAGCCCAGCCGCGGAGAGGCCGCACAGGAAGAAAGGGCTCATCACACTGGCCGGAGAGAGGTACGGGGTGGCCAGGGCAGCGCAGAAATTATTTGGGTACGAGCCCGGGGACTCCATGCGCGCCGCTTTCCGCGCTGTAGCGAAGACGGGCGTTATGGCCACGGCTGCGCTCCTCGGCGAGATGGAGGACAAGGCGGCGGAGAACAGGGGATTGGCTGCGCAGCTTTTCAGGAAGATTGCAGAGAGCAACCCACATACTGACTGGGACCGCGTGCTGCATGGGCAGCCGGAGGGGCACGTGAAGGCGGTGCTTGCATCGCTGGTTGATGATAAAGATGACGTGGTGGCGCTGAACGCTGCGGGGGCTCTCGGCACCATAATGAAGCGCATGCCCTGCGACGGAATCGGGAAATTCGGCGAGGCAAGGCTTTCGCTCATGGAATTGGGGAAGGGCGAAGGCGTGCTTGCGGAATGCGGGGCACATGTCAGGGACAGCATGCCGTGGCTTGCGGACGAGGGATAGGGAGTTTTTATTCCTTTTCATGCTTAATCTTATTCTCTGGTGATTCAAATAGCATCAAAGGATAAGTTCTACCTGACCACGGCAATCCCTTATGTGAATGCCGCGCCCCACCTTGGGCACGCTCTGGAGTTCATACAGGCGGATGCGATAGGGAGGTACTGGAAGGCGCACGGCTACGACGTGGCGCTGGTCACCGGCTCGGACGAGAACAGCCTGAAGAACGTGCATGCGGCAGAGGCGCGCGGCATAAGCACCGCGCAGCTATGCGAGGAGAACGCCGCCGCGTTCAGGGGGATGGCGGATGCCGTGGGGCTTTCATATACTGATTTTGTGCGCACCTCGGACAAAAAGGTGCATGTGCCCGGCGTGCTGGAGATGTGGAGGCGCGTGGAGAAGGCGGGGGACCTTTACAAGAAGAAATACAAGGGGCTCTACTGCGTTGGGTGTGAATCCTTTTACGAGGAGGGAGAACTGCCGGATGGGCTGTGCCCCGAGCACAACAAAAAGCCGGTGGAAGTGGAAGAGGAGAATTACTTCTTCAAATTATCAAAGTATGAGAAGAAGCTTGCCGAATTGATTGAGAAGGATGAGCTGCTTGTGCTCCCTGCTGAGAGGAAGAACGAAGTACTTGCGTTCGTGCACGGGGGGCTGAAGGACTTCAGCGTTTCAAGGAGCGTGGAAAGGGCGAAGGGATGGGGCGTGCCCGTTCCTTCTGACGCTTCCCAGATAATGTATGTGTGGTTTGATGCTTTGGGGACTTACCTTACCGGGGTTGGCTTCGGGACGGATGAGAAGAAATTCAAGAGGTTCTGGCCCGCGGACGTGCACGTGATCGGGAAGGGAATTCTCAGGTTCCATGCGGTCTATTGGCCCGCGATGCTGCTCTCCGCAGGGCTTCCGTTGCCGAAGAGGGTATTTGTGCATGGGTACATAAGCGTGGAGGGGCAGAAGATGAGCAAATCGCTGGGGAACATCATTGACCCGATGGCGATGGTCGCGAAATACGGGGTGGACCCGATTAGATACTGCCTGCTTGGAGGGGTTCCCACATTTAGCGACGGGGACTTTTCCGAGAAAGAGTTAATTGCGAAAAACAATAACGAGCTGGTTGCTAATTTCGGGAACTTCGCTTACCGTACGCAGAAACTCCTGGAGAAGTTTTATGCGAATGTAGTTCCTTCCGCCAAATTGGATGCGGATGATGAGGCGCAGCTTGCTAAGATTGATGAATACGCGGGGAAGATTTCTGCTGAGATGGAAAAATACGAATTGAGGCGCGGGCTGGAGCTGCTCATGGAATTATCCTCTTCCTTCAACAAATACCTGAGCGACCGCGAGCCCTGGAAAAACGAGGCGAAGAGGGCGCAGACGCTATATGTGAGTTCGCGCGGATTGAGTGCGCTTGCAATCCTTTGCGAGCCGTTCCTGCCTTTCACATCGGAAAAGATGAAGAAGGCGCTTGGGATAAAGAAGGCGGGATGGGAAGATGCGGGGAAGGAGTTGCTGAAGCCGGGTGCGAAGCTGGAGACGCCTGAGCAGCTCTTTAGGAAAATTGAGGAGAAGAAATAGCTTTGTGGCAAAACGGCTGCGGCAAATTATTAAATGTCACATAAGCTAATTCTTTCATGCTTAATTATCCATCAAAAGAACAGATCGTGCTTATTCATAATAAAATAATTGAGGCGTTCAGCAAAGAAAAGGGAGAAATGAATTTGGGAAATCTTGAAGCAACTCTGGAGAGAGTTAAGGGATACACAGGCGAAGACAACGAAGCGTTGTTTTGGAAAGCATCAATACTGCTTGAGCGGCTAATTCTCAGCCATCCATTTATTGACGGCAACAAAAGAACCGCATACGAAACCACACAGGTATTTCTGCAAGCAAACGGCTATGTGCTGGGTGCTGAAGAAAATGAAACGATAGACCTGCTTGTAGGGGTGGCGGAATCAAAGAAAAACAGGTATTCCATAAAGGCGTGGCTCGAAAAGCATGCCAAAAAGGGTTAAAAACAGGTTGAGGGATTAATTCAATATGGCAGAAAAGGCAAAACCGGGCCAGATTCCAGATGAACTATTCAAGAAACTGCTGGAAGAGAACCTGAAGAAGGACAAGAACCTGCTTGCAAGGCTGCACTACTTATAGGAAAATTGGGGAGAAGAAATAGGATTGAAAAAAATAAAAAATCTACTTCACCAAAATCCCATTCACGACGCCATCCTGGCCCACGCGGTTGGTGACCCTCACTTTCCCTGCGTCGGTGTTCAGGACCGCGCCCTTCGTGATTATGTTCTGCCTCGCGTACTGCGGGTTGTGGCTCTCAATCACAGAAAGGATTTTCGCCTTCTTTGTCTTCCCGTCCGCGAGAACGTTCACGAAGCCGATTCTCCTCGCCTTCACTTTTACGTTTCCGCCCCTGCTCCTCTTGAGGTAGCGGTCCTCCTCCGCGTCTACTTTTGTCGCTGTGAAGCCGCCGCCGATGTGGGCGAGCTTCCTGTCGCGGAACTTGCGCTTCCTGCCGCCTGTACCGGCGGAGACCTTTTTCCTTGATGGCTCGTGATATTGATAAACCATAGATTCACCTAAAGTAGGTAAACATTTAATTCCTGCGTATATTTTATAAGAGTATGCTCGTTGTCCGAGGGGAAAGCCGGCTTGGCGCGGAGGAATTGCTGCGCAGGGCGAAGGGAAAAAGAGTGGTATTGCTGGATGCGGGCAAAATTGACTCGGTTGAGGAGTTGGAATTGGCGCATGCGCTGGCGAAGAAAAGTTTGGGGGACGGGACCGCGATTTCCAAGAATTTGGGGATAGAGTTCGTGCTGTGGCTCTCCGGGAAGAAGGACATACGGCGGGCATTTGAAGAAATTGGATATAGAAAAGGAAAAGACCTTATTGCGGTTTCGTTCGGGATGGGGAAAAAAGAGCTGATTGCGGAGCTGGAAATGAAGGAAAAGAAGCTTGGGCTGGAAAAAGAAGCGGGCTGGGAAGCGGTGGAAAGGATAAGCTTGGGCAGGGTTTCCTGAATAAGCCGACGTGGAAAGCTTTTTAAACTGTTTCAGTAGGTATATTATTATGGGTTTTGATGCTTATAGTGCAATAACGCAGAAATATTTGCCAATTCTAGGGAGCGATGAGCTAGCGTGGAAGCTGGCCATTAGATTCACTTTCCACTGCGAGGAGAACAGGACGCCGGAAACCCTTGAGAAGGATTTCAAGTCCCTTATCGTGGATTTGGGCTGGGAGAGGAAGCTTGGGCTCCTTGCGGACATGCTCGGAAGGGCGGAAGGGAAGGAGAAGGAATTCGTAATGGATGCGCTGCGCGAGGGGATGCAGAAATGCGGCGCCAACGGTTATGCGCTTGAGCCGGCAGACCTCTGGGAGAGGAAGGGCCTTACTCCGGAAATGATAAAGGCATCCGAGGATGCGGTGATTGAAGCGGCGCAGGTGCGCGCAAAGGACGGAGGCAACCTCCTAGGGGATGCTGCGGCCCTGCTGGGCAGGCCTTCCACGCCGTGGAGAGTTGCGGACGGGATTTGCAAGGCGTGCGCAGGGACCATCTTCTTCACGAACATTGCGGACCTGTTCGCAAGGGAGGATAAGATGCCGACGGACAGCCACATAATTGCGATGGATGCCTTGTCCAGTTCAATAGACAAGATTGAGAAGGCGGTGCGCGCCGAAATCAAAAGGATTGAATGCACGGGGCCCGGCGAGAAGGATGCAGAGGAGCGCAAAAAGAAAGCAACGGAGCCTATGGAGGCGGTCGCATGTTTGCTGCAGAAAAAGAAACTCCCCGGCAGCATTTACATTCGCGTAATGAGGATGTGCAGGAACTACGGCTCGCACGGGCCGGAGTTGGTGAAGGCGCTTGAGGGGCTATTGGCCAATCAGGATGTGGATCCAAAAGTAAAAGCCGAAGCTGGGAAAGCACTGGGGGGCGAGGCGGAAACGGGGCGTAGGCTCACGCCGGTCACGCCTGTGGGGGCTGATAGCGGTTTTGTGGCTTCCGGGTTCAGGACACCATCCGGAAGGATAATCAGGAAAGTAACGCCTGTGGAAGCGGCGCCCACCGTATCGGCCAAATTGGCAAAGGTAAAGTAGCCGCGAGTCAGGCGGCGGGCTTTTCCTCTTTCTTTATCCCCAATCTTTCGCGGAGAACATCCTCATCTATCGGCAGTTCTATCCCCAAAAGCTTGTGGATGAACATGAACATATCTATCACTTTGCTCGGGTCCGTGGTGGTGAGCGCGGCCATCTCCTTCAGGCTCATGTCCTTCCCAATCAACTGGTAGAGGAGCACCCCTTCCCTTCCGTATTTCTTATACACGGAATAGCCGTCCTCCCCGTATTTCTTGCGTATGTCGTCGCGGGCGGCTGGCTTGAGCATGACCGCCTTCATTCCCTGGAGGAAGGCGAGCATGACGTAAATCTTGTATATGGGCAGCTTCAGCGCCAGGGCGATGTCCACGACGTCCTTCGTGCCGTCAATCATCTCGTAGGCGCGGGAATAATCCTTGCCGAATTTTATCATCAGCTGCGCCTTTGCCTGCACGTCCAGCAGTATGTTCCCTTTTGTGGTCTTCACGGGGATGTCAAGCGAAACCGAGGCGAGCTCCTTGTCCGTAATCTGGGCGGTGAGCGTCGGCTGCTCCTCCACCATGGGGGCAAACATGGATTTGGGCGCCTGTGCCCCGGGGGCCATGCCCGGGCGCGGCGGCGCTCCCATCATCGGCGGCTTCGGGCCCGCGACCGGCGGCGCCATGCGGGGCGGCGGTGCGCGCGGAGGGGGTGCTGCCGGCGCCCTCTTCCTTTCCGGGTGCTCCAGCCGTATGATGCCCTTCTTCTCCATGAAGTCCAGCATCTCTATCAGCTGCGCTTCGGTGACGCCCGCCTCGCGCATTATCTGCTCTGCGGTGCGCTGACCGTCTATGAAACTGTATACCATGAGGCCTGTTTCCCCGTACTTCTCCTTTATCGCCTTCTCGGAAGGGGTGAGGAATTCCTCCTCCTTTTCTTCCCTTTCCTCCCTCGGGGCTGCGGGTGGCGGCGGCGCCCTGGGGGGCTGCGGTGCTGCCGGGGCCTTGCCTTCAAATTCAATCGGTGAAATCCCACGTTCGGCGGGCCTTTCGGGCTGCCTTGGGGGCATGCGCGGCGGGAGCCTCCCCTCCTTTTCTTCCGGCACTTCCTCCTTGGGGGGCGCCCGCGGTTGCTCTTTCTCCTTTTCCTGGGGCGCCTTTTCTTCCTCGCGCGGAGCTTTCTCCTCCTTCCCCAGCTCCTCGTCGCTTATCGGTTTAATCATTCCGGAGGGCCTTGCGCCGGGCCTGCGCGCCTCGGGTGCGCGCGGCTGCGCTGGAGGCAGGGAAACCGGGGGCCTCGCCAGCGGGGGCAGCCTCGGTGCGGAAACGGGCGGAAGCCTTGGCCTTTCCGGCGGCCTCTCAGGCGCCTTTTCCTCTTCCGGAGGGGGGAGCCTTTTCTCTTCCTTTTCCTCCTTTCCCTTGGGAAGGGCGCCGGAAACTTCGGCGATGCCGCCCTTCTCCATGAATTCTATTATCTCGGAAAGCTGCTCGGCAGGAAGGCCGGATTTCTCCTTCAATTCCGCGAAAGAGACGCCCTTGTGGGTGATGCCCCTGTATGCCTTCAGCCCGGGCTTCCCGAACTTCTTGAGGAGCTTGTTCTTGTTCTTTAGCATCTGGACGTCGGTTTCCTCAATTTTCTTTATGGTGGAATCTGAACCCGCGCCCTCGCCTTTGCCTGCCATCAAAAATCTCCGATAGTGGTTTTTTGCGCAACTTTTATAAAGGTGCTTTTTAAAAGCAGAAGCATGGAGTTCGACGACCTGCTCATTACCACGGGTGTAGATGCACTCATACGGCTCGTGCAGGAAAAGAAACGCATAGAACTCAACATGGCGGCCAAGCTTCTGGGGATAGCCCCTTCCACGATAGAGGACTGGGCGCACGTGCTTGAGGACGAAAAGGTAATCAGGATAGAGTACAAGCTCACCGAAGTCAATCTCGTCTGGGTTGCGCCCAGCGTGGAGGAGGTGAAGGCGGAGAAAATGGAATTCACCCGCAGGAAGGCGGCGGTGGACCAGGACCTCAGGCGCCTGGAGGACGTGCAGCGCAAGGGGAAGGACGAGCTCAGGGCCCAGGCCGAGAGCATAGAGAAGATGTATTCCCATTTTGAGGAGAGCTTCAGGAGCATGGAGGAGCTGTCCAGGCAGGTAAAGGGCGTGGGCGAGAAGAGGGGCGAGGTCTCCAAGCAGACCGTCGGCAAGGTTGACGAGCTCGCCGGGAAGGTGGAGGCGATAAGGGAATCCGTCGGGATGCTGGAGAAGCAGCTCAGGCAGCACAAAACCATACTTGAGAGGGAGGGCGCGGGGAAGAAGGCCTCGGACCTTGAGGCGTACAAAAAACATGTGGACGAGCTTACCGCCCGCGTGGCGGAAGTGCTCAAGAAGGCGGATGAGGCGGTGAAGAGGGCGCCGAAGGGCGCGAAGGCGGACACCTCCGGGCTGGAAACGGAAATGAAGCGGCTGGAGGCGGAATACAGGAAGGTGAGGGACGAGTCCAGGGGCGTGAAGGAGCTCATTTCGGAATTCAGGCAGAGCTCGGAGGTTCTCCAGACAGTGAGGGAGCTGATGGGCAACGTCTCGCAGAGCTCCGTCTCGGTGAGGGCGCAGCTGGAAAGCAATTATGCCACCCTGGAGGCGGTGCGCAAGAACATCCCTGAGATAGAGAAGCACCTGAAGGCGGACCTGGAACTGGTCGCGCAGTACGAGGATGCGCTGAAGGTGGCGCACGATGTGATGGACAGGCTGCCGGGGAAGGAGGAGCTGATGCACCAGGTTACGGGCATAGAACGGAGGGAGGAGCAGCTCGCGGACGAGTACAAGAGGTTTGAGAAGAACCTCGGCTCCGTGACCGGGAACGTATTGGAATTCGGGGAAGTGGTGGGCGAGCTGACGAAGCTCAGGGACGAGGTGGAGAAGGTAAACAGGGCGATGGCGAAGCAGTCCAAGGAGATAATGGAGGCGATGGAAGAAGAAACCTCCACATACTCAACTTTCCAGAAGATAAAGGCGAAGACGAAGCTCTCTGTGGACCAGTACCTCGCGCAGCTGGAGAGGATAAACGAGGAGAGCGAGGCCGTGTCCAAGCAGCTGGACGCCCTGAGGGGCGAGACGGCGCGCAAGTTGGGCAGCCTCTCGGACGCGCTGGGCAACGAGAACGTGAAGGAAGCCGTGCGCATGCTGGAGGGGCTGGAAGAGAAGAGGCAGGGGTTGGAGCAGGTGAGGGCGCTCATAGCAGAGCTGAACGAAAAGTCGGCGAAGATTGAGAAGAACATCAGGATACTCGGCAGGGAGGCGGAGCTGATTTCCCTGAGGGAAGGCGAGCCGGGCACGAAGGAGAAGGAGGAAAGGGCAGAGCGCATAAGGCTGACGGCCGAAGAGCAGGACGAGTTCGAGCGCAAAAGGAAAGAATTAAAGGACTTAATAAAGAGACTGTGGGACGTAGGATGATTATCCGGTGAGGGACTATGGCTGAGGGAAAAGATGATATTAAGGGGATTGTAAGCAGGTTCAGGGACGAGCCGGCGATGGCGGAGAACAAACCGGAAGGCGAGCCGCGCGGCAAGTCACGGGAGAAGGTCATTGACTCGTACAGCTTCCTGAGCGAGAACATCCCCGTGGAGGTAAACATAGAGATGAAGAGGGACTTCGTGCCCTTCTACATGGTTTCCATACCTGGAATCGCCGGGGGGACGAAGCTGCTCCTGGAGACGAAGCTCAGGGGCGAGCTGATAAGCGAGGTCAAGCTGGACATCACCGAGATACTGGACCCGAAGAAGGTCCCGGAAGTGAAGCAGAAGTTCCAGGATGCGGCGGCGAGGGTGCTGAAGAAGAACTTCCCGATGCTTTCCGAGGACAAGCAGAGGATACTCGCCTCCTACCTCGTGCAGAGCACGCTGGGGCTGGGCGAGCTGGAGACTCCGCTGCACGACGATTTCCTGGAAGAGATCGCGGTCAACAACTCCAACGAGCCGGTGTGGATATACCACAAGAAGCACGGCTGGTGCAAGACCAACATACGGCTCAAGGACGAGGAGCAGATTTACGACTTCTCCTCCCTGGTCGCGAGGAAGGTGGGCAGGCAGATAAACACGCTCACGCCGCTTCTGGACGCGCACCTGCCTACGGGCGACAGGGTGAACGCGACGCTGTTCCCGGTTTCCAATTTTGGGAATACATTGATCATAAGGAAGTTCTCCAAGAACCCCTGGACGATAACCAACCTAATCCGCAGCCAGTCAATCACGCCCGAGGTGGCGGCGATGGTGTGGCTGTGCGTGCAGAACGAGCTCTCGCTCGTGGTGGCGGGAGGGACCGGAAGCGGAAAGACTTCCTTCCTGAACGCGCTCGCGGGGCTCATCCCGGCGAGCCAGAGGATAGTGAGCATAGAGGACACGAGGGAACTCACTTTGCCGGCGTTCCTGCACTGGGTGCCGATGGTGACGAGGGAGGCGAACCCTGAGGGGAAGGGCGAGATTACGATGCTGGACCTCATGGTGAACGCCCTGAGGCAGAGGCCCGACAGGATAATAGTGGGGGAAGTGAGGCGGCAGAAGGAGGCCGAGGTGATGTTTGAGGCGATGCACACCGGCCACAGCGTTTACGCGACATTGCACGCGGACAACACAGAGCAGACCATTTCCCGGCTGACCAACCCGCCGATAAACATACCTGAAGAGATGCTGGACGCGCTCGCGGGCGTCATCGTGCAGTTCAGGCACAGGAGGTTCAACCTGAGGAGGACGCTGGAGTTCGCCGAAGTGCACAAGAACGGCGAGTACAACATCGTGTACAGGTGGGACGCGAAGACGGACAAGACGCCGAAGGTGGGGAGGGCGTCCAGGATTGCGGAGATACTGAACCTCTACGCGGGCCTCACGGAAAGGGAAATTGAGGAGAATGTCTGGGAAAAGGCGGACGTGCTCAACTGGATGGTGAAGAACGGCTACGAGTCCGTCAATGAGGTGGGCTCCATAGTCTCCAGGTATTACCTGGACCCGGAGGAGGTAATGGCGAGCGTGAAGAAGAACGAAAGATGGGTGTTCTGATAGATGGATTTTGAGGAGGCATCCCAATTCGTCCGCGCGGTGGAGGCGAACGCGCTTGAGTACGTGATGCCGGAGGAGGAAAAGGCCCCGGCGAAGAGGAGGATAGAGTTCTCGCCCCCGGAATTCTCGGAGATGGGCTACCAGGAGGCGCTCGCGCTGAACGGGCGCGTGGAGAAGGTGATTACAGGCGCCGAGATGCTGATGAAGCTCTACGGCGCGGAGGCGAAGGCGGCGCCCCCCGCCCCCGCGGCGAAGAAGCCCGAGGGGAAAAAGGTGAGCGCGGTCATGGAGGCGATGGTCCCCATGAAAAAGGAGGCGGAGATGCCTGCCGCGCCGAGGGAAGCGCCAAAGCCGCCGAAGATGGAGGCGCTCGCGCCCGTTGTGGAGGCCGTGCCTGAAATAGAGTTTGAGGAGAAGAAAGGGGAGGAGGGCGCGCTGGAATTTGAGGAGGAAAAGGGGAAGCGCGCGAAAGTGGAGGAAAGGTGGGCGGGCGAGGCGAGGAGGAGGGAAGCGCCTGCTGCGCCGCCGGCCGCAAAGCCAACGATGAGGCCCTCCGCGGCCCCGGAAATCGCGATAAGGGTTCCGCCCATACTCATGGGCTCGCCTGCTGACAGCGCCGCCGAAACGATAGAGCGCATAGAGAAGCAGTTCGGCAGCGAAGTGAAAGTGGGCAAGAAGGTGGACAAGGAGGAAGTGAAGAGGAGGATGCTGGAGCTCACGCGCGAACTGTTCAGGGAGAAATCCAACGAGAGGAGGGAGGAAATCAAGAAGGAGATAGTCGCGCTCAAGACGATACTTTCAGAGACCGAGGGCGGCGGAAAGGCGAAGCCCAAGGCGGACATTCTTAGCGTCGTGCGGAACGACCAGGAATATGAATTGTCATCCGCGAAGAAGGCGGTGGGCGAGGCGTACGTGAACGCGCTCGCTCCGCTGCTGAAATATTTTGACGAGGAGGCGGCGCTCGGAAGGGCGGCGGAGGCGCTTCCCGCGTTTGAATCCCGCGCCTCGCAGCTGAAGGAGCAGGTCGCGGGGCTCGCCGCAGGATATGAGAAATACCTGGTGGGCAAGCACTCCGAGGAGTTTGTGCGGCTCGCGGAAAAAGGAAAACTGGAGGGCGCGGCGGGGATGGCGGACAAGATTGCGGACACGTACTCCGCTGAGTTCTTTGAGCTGAGGAAATCCATAGCGAGCGAGATAGACGCCGAGGCGGGGAAGAGGAAAGCCGAGGTGGGGGGCAACGCGGGCCGCGGGGAGACCGAGGAGGACCTGCTCGCGTACCTGCAGGAGGAGGCGCCGCTGGTTTATGGCAAATATTCACGAGGGGAGATGGCGAGGGCGGATGCGTTCGCCGAAGCGAGGCGCCTGAAGGCGCGGAAAGGCATTAATAAAGGCACGGCTGAAGGATAGATGGTGAGCGGATGGCGGAGAAGACAAAGGTTACCCCGGTTGCGCTCCCTGTGAGGGAGAGGAGCAAGGGCGCGAAGCCGTTGAGGATTATTTCCGAATGGCTGATGCCCTATTACCCCAATATGAGGAAGAAGCTTACGATGGCCGGGATAAGCACCAGCCCGGACGATTTCCTTAACGGCGTGGTCATATCCACGCTGCTGGGGGCGGTCACGCTCACGGTGCTCACGTTCCTGTTCCTAAGCTCCATAAATGCGGATGTGATATGGCTCGCGCCGCTGTCCCTCGTTTACATTTTCATTTGCTACCAGTACTTCATGCTGTACCCGGACGTGAAGATTACGAAAAGGAAGAGGGATATAGATTATGAGCTGGTGTTCGCGGGAAGGCACCTGCTGATTGCGCTCAAGTCCGGGATGCCGCTCTTTGATTCGCTCGTCGGCGTTTCCAAGGGGTACGGCGCGGTGAGCGAGGAGTTCAACAGGATAGTGGAGAAGGTGACGCTGGGGATGTCCATGACGCAGGCGATAAGGGAAGTGATACAGAACTGCCCGTCAAACGACTACAACAGGATAATGCTCCAGATAGCGAACGCGATAAACTCCGGCTCGGACGTCGCGGACTCGCTGGAGGTCGTGCTTAACCAGGTATTCAGGGAGCAGGTGATTGCGCTCAAGGCGTACGGCCAGAAGCTCAACCCGCTCGTGATGTTCTATATGATTTTCGGGATAATATTCCCGTCGCTGGGGCTGGCGTTCGCGGTGATACTGCTCTCGCTCATCGGCTCCACGAGGTTCGGGATTGACGCGTCAATCCTGCTGCTGGTGTTCGCGATGATTTCCATCATCCAGTTCCTGTTCCTGGCGATGGTGGAGAGTTCCAGGCCGAAGTATGTTATATAGGTGGATGTTATGCTGAGCACCTTTTACGAAGCGGTTGGGAGGCTCCTTTCCAGGGAGCGCATAAGGGGAATGGAAAGGATGCTGCGCGGGGCGGGCTACGGCCACTCAGCGGAGGCGTTCGCAGGCTTCCTCATAATCGTGACCGCGCTGATTGCGGTATTCGCGTTCCTGGTGATGTTGAACTACTCGGTGCTGCAGAATTTCCTGCTCGCCGTGCTGCCCGGCTCGTACCTGCCGGATTTCGCCATAACAATACTGACGCTCATCGTGGCGGTCGCGGTGGTCGCATTCACCGTGTGGATGCTCGCCTGGGTGTTCCTGCAGCTGCAGGGCGAGGCGAGGAAGGCCGCAGTGGAGGCGGTGCTCCCGGATTTCCTTTCGCTCATCTCCGCGAACGTGCGCTCCGGGATGACGGTGGACCAGGCGATGTGGTACGCGGCGAAGCCGGAGTTCGGCATATTATCCATAGAAGTGAAGAATGTGATTAAGAGCTCGTTCAGCGGCGAGCCGTTTGAGAAGGCGCTGGACCGCCTCGCGATGAGGTTCAACTCCAAAATCCTGGAGAGGACCATACTCCTTGTGAAGCAGGCGATGGCGACGGGCGGGGAAGTCGCGGAGATACTTGAGATAACCTCCGAGGATGCGAGGGAGGTCTCCATACAGAAGAAGGATATTGCATCCACACTTCTGGTCTATGTGATATTCCTTGTGTTCGCCTCCACCCTGGGGACCCCGTTCCTGTTCTCGGTCGCGAGCAGGCTCATAGAGGTGCTGGCGATTGCGTTCTCGTACCTCCCGCCGGGGGGGCTCGGGGGGCAGGTGCCGCAGATGACCTTTGTGCAGCCGTCCTCGCCCATAATAACCGCGGACGAGTTCCAGTGGTTCAGCGTGGCGACCATATTCGTTACCTGCCTGATATCATCCCTTTTGCTGGGGACGATACAGAGCGGCTCAAAGACGCAGGGGCTGAAGTTCTTCCCGTTCATGCTCGTGGTGGCATACGTGATTTACTTCGTGGTGTCTTCGTTCCTGCAGTCCATATTCGCAACAATGCTATAAAGATGATGAGGTGTATGAGATGATGAACCTGAAAGGCCAAGCGGCCATGGAATACCTTATGACCTACGGCTGGGCGATTCTCGCAATAGTCCTTGTGATTGCGGCGCTCATCTTCCTGAACCCGTTCAGGGCGCCGGAGGTGTGCCTGTTCGAGCAGGCGGGCTTCACGTGCAACGAGCCGCCGCCCCAGCTGTTCGTCGGCTCAGATGGCGAGCTCAAGATGAACGTGAAGGTATGGAACCAGGCGGGCCAGAACATAGAGGTGAAGAGGTTCATGTGCACGAACGCGCCCGGGAACGAGATTCCGGAAAGCGGGTGGGTCGGCCAGTTCCAGATGGATACGAGCATCAGTTCGGGTTCGTCCATAACGTTTGAGGGCATACCTTGCGTGAATTCCGCCGGCGAGCAGATAACCAGCCAGCCGAACCAGGAGTTCAGGGGCAAGATAGTCATCTGGTACAGCTACGAGAACGACATTGACCCGAACGTCCTGCACCAGATAAAGGCGAACGTGATTTCCAGGACGGCGCAGTCGTCCTGAATTTCCTTTTTTATTTTCTATTTTTATTTCTTATTTTTGTTTTCTTAACTTTACGTTCCGCACATCTTCGCCTTCTCAACAAGATTGAGCATAATGTGGAAAAGTTCCGTCCCATCCACGCGGCCAAGCGAGCCCGTGCCGCATGAGAACTCGTCAAACTTCTTCACTTCGTCCCTGCGCACGTCCGGCCCCCAGATGAGGAGCGGGCACGGGTCGCCGGAATGGGCGCGCCTCTTCACGGGCGTGGAATGGTCCCCGGTTATGATTATGTTGCAGTTCGCGCGCAGCAGGGCGGGCATCATCTCCTTGTCCACCTTTGCGATGAAGTTCTTCTTCTCCTCAAATTTCCCGTCGTGTGAGAAGGAATCCGTCGCCTTGACATGCACGAAGACGAAATCATGGGACCAAAGCGCCTGCAATGCGGCTTTTCCCTTTGCCTTCAGGTCCGTCTCAAAAGTGCCGGTGGCGCCCTTCACATCAACTATGTCCATGCCCACGTAGGAAGCAACCCCTTTGTAGAGCGCCCCTCCGGCGATGCATGCGCCCCTCACCCCGAAGCGGGGGAACATGGGCTCCACCTTCATATAGGTGCCCGCGCCCCTTACGATGATGGCATTCACCGGGCGGCGCCTTTCCTTGTTCTCCTTCGCCTTCTCCAGCTTCTGCATGGCCATCTTGGTGAATTTGTTCAATGCCTCGGCGGTGCGTTTCGCCGCCTTGTCCTTCGGGTCAAGGGGAATGGATTTCGGGAGCGGGCCGGATGCGTGCGGGTCCGTGGGGGTTATGTTCGGGCTTAGGTTCTTTCCCCTGAGCACGAGTATTCCCCTGTGCTCCACAGTGGGCTGGACAATTGCATCTATGCCGGTGCCCACCTTCAGCTTCTGCACGTATTTTGCGAAAACGGCCGCATCCTCCGTGGTTATCCTGCCCGCGCGCCTGTCCCATATCTTGCCGTTCTCAACGGTGGCGAAGTTCGCGCGAAAGGCTATATCCCCCTCCTTCAACGGAAAGCGTGCGCCCATCGCCTCAAGGGGGCCCCTCCCGGGGTAGTATTTCTCCTGTTCGTACCCGAATATGTTCAGGTGGGAAGTGTCGCTACCGGGCACTATCCCGGGGCCTATGGATGAAAAGAGCCCGGTTGCCCCTTCGTCGGCGAGCCGGTCCATGTTTGGCTTAAGCGCCGCCGAGAGTGGGGTGTAGCCCTTTGCGTCGGGCAGGTCACCCAGGCCGTCCATTACGAGAATGATGGCTTTGGACATGGGTAAGGTAAAAAGTTGAGGGTTAAATAACTTTTGGTGGCTTCTTCTTCCCATGGGGTTTGAGGGCACGGGCTACGGGAAGGCTATTCTCATAGGCGAGCACTTCGTGGTGCACGGGGCGCGGGGGATAGGGATGGGCATACCCAGGAAGACCACCGTCATATTGGAAAGTGCGCCCTCGCTCTCCTTTTCGTTTGAATGCGGTGATTTGCTCAAGGAGGCGACGCGCAGGGTGCTGGGGAAGGTTGCGGGGGGGACGGGCTTTGAGGTGTCGGTAACGAGTGAATTCCCGGTGAGCGCGGGCATGGGGTGGAGCGCATCCTATTGCGTTGCGCTGGCGAGGGCGGCGGCTGCGGCGGTTGGGAAGGAAATAAGCGATAAGGAGGCCGCGAAGGCGGCGTTTGAAGGGGAAAGGGCATTCCACGGGAACCCTTCGGGGATAGACAATACCCTGGCGGCGCACGGAGGAGTGATGCTTTTCAAGAGGGGGAAGGAGCCGGAATCCCTCAAGGTGGGCGGGAAATTCCACTTCGTGATTGCGAATTCGGGAAAGAAGGGGCCGACGAAAGAGCTGGTGGACAAGGTTTCTGCGATGAGAACGGAGAGGCCGGAGGAGTACGGCGCACTGGAGGAGGCGGAGGAGTGGCTGGTGGGCAAGGCGATAGGGGCGCTCGCGGCGGGGGATGCCGGGGCGCTGGGGGATATCATGGATAAGAACAACGAACTGCTCACCCGGCTGGGGCTTTCCACCCCTACTATAGATAATATTAGGGGGACTGCGCTCGGGAACGGGGCGCTGGGCGCCAAGATTACGGGCGCGGGAGGGGGAGGGTGCGTGCTCATCCTCGCCCCGGATGCGGACAGGGCGGCTGGGATTGCCGGGAAATTGGATAAGTACGAGGCCTTCAGTTTCATAATTGATTAGCGGCGTGCTTGTGCCGGCTACCTGTGGCTTTTGACGCCTATTTTTGGGCAAACCTTTGTGAGGGGGCACTCGGAACAGAAGGGGCGGAGAGGTGTGCATACCGTCTGGCCGAACGCGACCATGGACATGTTCAGTTTTCTTTTGTACCTGTTCGGCACGGCCCTATTCAGGATGGCGCTTGTTTTCTCAGGGGATTTGGCCTTTACCCATCCTAAGCGGTTGCTTATCCTATGGACGTGGGTATCCACCCCGATTGTTTCCTTTCCAAATGCGGAGGCGAGTACTATGTTCGCGGTCTTCATCCCCACGCCCGGAAGGGAGATGAGGGATTCAAAAGTGGAGGGGACCTTTCCGCCGAAATCACGGATGAGGGCAAGCGAGAGTAAGTGCAGGTGCCTCGCCTTGGTCTTGTAGAAGCCGACGGGATAGATGAGTTTCTGGATTTGGGGAATGGATAGGCGAGAGAGCTTTTGGGGGGTTGGGGCGGCGGCGAGCAGCCTCCTTCCGGATTTGATGGTTGTTTCATCGCGCGTGCGTGCAGATAAGGCGGTGAAGATTAGGATTGCGAACGCTCCCCTGCCTATGGCTGACTCAACGGAAAGGACGGGAGCCCCCCTGCGGGAGGACTCCCTCTGCATGAGAAGGAGCATCCTTCCGATTTCCATAAAATAAAAAAATCTAGGAAGCCACTTCGTGTATTACCTTTATCGCGACCACTGTTGCCGCAGGTATCGTCAACGACATAAGGTAGAACACCGCGCTCTGTATCTGGTTGCCGAGATACGCAATGTTGGCGGTCAGCAGGGTTATCTGCGAACCGGCAATCAGGAGCGTAACTACGCCGATGAGGAACTTGGTCTTCTCTATGTCCCTCACGTTCAGCAGGCCGATCACCAGGCCCAGTGCGGAAAGCACCCCGACCACGGTCAGGGTTGCGCCCGATGGGGTCAGCGGGTTGAACGGGAAAGCGAATCCCGCAACCAGCGTGATGATGACGCCCGCGATGTATGCCCATGGCCCCACAAGGGTCTCCATGCTCTTCCTGAGTTTTTTCTCAACCACTTTCACACCTCGAGAAGGCTACTTCCGTGAGTAATTAAAACCTTCCGATGAGGGGCACGCATGCTGGATTATGGAACGCCGATTCTTTCCGCACCGACCAGCATCACCAGGAATACCACGTACAAAAGCAGCAGCAGCGTCCCTTCCAAGCGCCTGATTCTCCTCTCCGCAAAGGTCATGTAGAAAAAGATGATGTTTGCAAGCATGGCGAATAGCAGGATGGTGAGGAAGGAGGCTGGCGCAAGTATGGTTATTGGATTCAGCAGGGAGGCCACGCCCAGGACTAGTGTGATGTTCGTGATTGTGCTGCCTATGGCATCACCGATTGCCAGTGCATAGCGCTTCTTCTTCACGGCAGCCAATTCCACGGACAGTTCGGGGAGGGAGGTGCCCACCGCGAGTATTGTGGCGCCGATGAAGCTCTGGGATATCCCGGCTAGCTGTGAAAGCTTCACCGCTGACTCAACAGCCAGCCCGGAGCTTACGAGCACCAGGGCGACGCCCACAAAAAAGAGGGCGAATGCCCTCAGTGCGTCCTTTTTGGCGATGCCATCGTTGCCGTTCTTTGTGAATTTTTTCTTTTTCAGGACGTAGTATATATATGCCCCGAAGGCCAGCAGCAACACCGTCCCCTCAAGGCGGCCTATGACCGGGTAGCCGAGCACGAACGTGGAGTAGATGAAATAGAGGGTTATCACACTTGTGACAAGAAGCACGCTGCCCACTTCAATGGCGTCCTCTCTCCTTAGCACAATCTTGTAGAAGAACGCGCATGCCCCTATCACCAGGAATATGTCAGCGATGTTAGAGCCGAAGACGTTTCCTGCGGAGATGGCACCTTGGCCCGTTATGGATGCCATAACCGAAACGGAAAGCTCAGGTATGGACGTGGATGCGGCGATGAGGAGAAACCCTATCGCCATCTGGGATATGTGGAAATATTCCGAGAGCACGACCGCCTTGTCGCTCACGAGGTTTGCGGACCATGCGAGAGCCGCAAGCGAAACCAGAAGGATAACGAGCTCCAGGAGCATGCTCCCATTTAACTAAAAAGGAATAAAAAAGAGGAGGGGCGGGCCTATGCCGAAGGCCCGCCCCTGAACCAGCCCGCCATCGAGCGGGTCTCCCCATCTTGCGACCGACGGAGACTGTCTATTGCGGGTTGCAGGCTGGATATGTCCGCCCCGTGTTCCCTCGCGTACTTGGCAGCCCACAAGAGGTGCCGTACGGTGTCGGGGTCAGGGTTCCCGGAGGCCAGCACCTGGCGGATTGCGGGGAAGAGTTCCGATATGTCCTCGCCTTTCCAGGCGCGGTGCCTCAGGGTGCACGAGGCGTATCTGCTCAACCTGCAGTCCTGGGAAACCAGGTCCCTCAAAAGCCTTGCCAGCTTTGAGCCCTCAAGGAGAGGGCTTTCGCGTATCGGCCTCCTGCCTGCGTCCATGGTTCTGGTTGCTTCACTTGTTGCCTGTTGTCCTGCTTGTCCGGCCATATGTCCACCTTTTTCAGCCCACCTGTTCGGGTAGGTCCGTTTCGTCGTCGCTCAGGTCTATGGCGAGGTCGCCCACGCCAAGGTCTTCGTCCGTTATGTCATCGCCGCTGAGTTCCCCATAAGGTACGCTTTCCGGAAGGTCGGTCTCATCCTCGTTCATGTCTATTGATATGCCATCCGCGGAAAGGTCCTCGCTGCCCACATCGCTGGTGCTGACGGACCCAGTGCCTGAGGGCCCGCCCGTGCACCCCGCGATTATGAGGCTGAGGAGGAGGAATGCCAAGAGTATTTCCCTCATTCCTCTCCCCTCGCCCCCTCAACAAGCGCACTGAAGTCCTCCATCGCCTGGTTCACAAGCGCCTTGGACTCCTGCGCCTCCTCAAGGGTGTAGACCTCGTCGTCGCCCACGCTCGCGGCATCGTCAAGGAGGGACCTTATCTCCGCGACATCCGTCTCGTAGCCGCTGACCTTCTCCTCAAAGCGGTCCAGGAGGAGGTTTATCCTATCCTTGTGGAACTGCGCCCAGAGATAGAAGATGTGGCCCCACTTGTCGCTCCTCTCGCTCAGGAGATCGTCTGTGGTTTCTTCGGATTCGGCCGCCTCGTCAAGCTCGTCCGCATCCGCCTCTGCCTCGGCTATCCTGCCGCGGAGCCCGGAAACGTTGTAGCCCCTGCCTTCCATGCTGTCTGCCGTTTCTTCGGCCCCATCTGTCCATGTTTCCACTTCGTCCACTTCGGCATGTATCCTTCCCACGACCGCAGTGTGCTTGCATTCAACATATGCCGCCTTCGCTCCGTCGTACCTTTCCCTCATCTGGTCCCTCAGCTGCTGCCTTGCCTGGGTGCAGTTTCCGGACCCGCCGGAGTCTGTGCTGTTCCCGGAGCCCTGCCCGGAACCCTGGCCGCCTTGCCCGCCAGCCCCTCCGCACGAGCCCGCCGCGTTAAGGGCGCCCGTCTGCGCGCCTTTTGTGTTGCGGACCGCAACCGAGAATGTGTTCCTCAACTGGGACATATAGTGGTTATACTCACCCGAATCCCCGGCATCCACATGGGCGCGGAGCTGCGTCATGACGCCCTCCACGGCCGCACGGTCCCCCGAGAGGTCTGCTCCGCCGTCATCCTCTGCGCTGCCCATGGAGGCATACATGAAATCAGCCCTGCATTCCATCTGCGCATACCTCATCTCCAATATGCCCTGCCTCACGCCCGAAGCGGCGTCCGCACCCGTGGTGGCGAACACCAGCCCGAACAAGGCCAGCACCAGCATCAATCTCCTCATTTGGATCACCTGCAGGGACTGCGGAGGGGGTATTTAAATGGAAACTTTCGCGAAAGCTTTAGGAAGGTTTTAGAAAGCTTTTCTCCGAATAGGGGAATGTGAAGGCTTTTTTGGCGGTTTTTGCGCTTCTTGCGGTTTTGCATGCCGCAACCCTGCAGGGGAACGTGTACAGCGCGGACAGCTTTGATGCGGTGCAGGGGGCGCTTGTGAAGGCGGAGGGCGCGAGCACGTACCAGGTTTTGTCTCCGGACGGAACGTACTCAATGGAGGTTGCGCCCGGCGAGTATAACATTTCCGCGTATTATTACGAGAATGGGACGCTGAAGGGGTATGCGAAGGACGGGATTGCCGTGGGGGCGGGCGGGGCGTCTTATGACATTGTATTGTTTTCGCCGGATGAGTTTGAGGGGATAGAGGGGTTTGATACGGCGGAACTGGATGAGAACATCCTGGAGGGGCGTAAGGAGGACTGGACGCCGTTATTGGTTGGCGGCGCGGTTTTGCTTGTTTTGATTGTTTTGGCGGTTGCGGCATATTTCTTATTCGGAAAGAACAAGGCTGGGAAAGCCCCGGCGGTGGAAAGGAAAAAGGAATTGGACGGGGAAGAGAAGAAAGTGGTTGAGATACTGGAGGGCAGCGAGGGGATGAGGAACCAGAAGGAGCTGCGGGAGATTCTCAAATGCACGGATACGAAAATCAGCCTGCTAATCTCATCTTTGGAAGCGCAGGGGTACGTGAAGAGGATAAAGAAAGGGCGGGAAAATATAGTGAAGCTGGTTAAGAACTGATTATTCTTCCGCGAGCAGATAGTATCCTAAGAGCGTGTCGCGCATCCATGTGCCGGTCACGGTTTCTTTGCTCCCTTCCGCGGGGAGCGACTGGCTGGACACCGTTATGGAATAGTTCCCGTCCACAAGGGTGTAGCCGGAAAGAGTGCCCAGGTGTATCGGGTTCTCCACCGTGCCGGAGACCACAATCTTCTGCCCTACGAAATCCGCCGGTTTTTCGTTGAGGTCCTTGAGCGGAGTGGTGGCTACGCACCCGAAAAGCAGGAGCATCAGCGCGGAACATAGCAGCAATTTTTGCATCGGATCACCGGAAATAAAAAAGAAGAAGAAGGGAAAAAAATTATCTCTTCTTTCCCTTTTTCTTATGCATGACTTTCTTTCCCTTCTTGGCTTTCTTTTTGGTTGCCATTTTTACCACGGAGGGGGTAAAACAGTGAAGCATTATAAACGTATGTGCAATTTTTCGCGCAAAAAGCGGTTTTGAAAAATAAAACAGGAAAAAAATTTCAGCAACAGCAGCATCCCTTGTGCACGTGCTTCTTCATGGCCTTCTTTTTCACAACCTTCTTCTTTGCTTTTTTCTTTGTCGCCATTTTTACCACGCATCGCTTAATTCGGGAAAAATTATAAACGAATGCCCGCAGAGATGTTGGGGGAAGAGATGAAAGTTCCAAGGTGCATGAGCACGCAGCATCCGGACAACGCCTCAATTCCTTTTTTCAGCGATGCGGGGGTGATGGACGGCGAGACCGAGGTGAAGGAGGCGTTCTACGCCTATTACGATTTGGGCTGTGAGGAGCAGATGTGGGACTGCGAAGGAAAGGAGGTGGATTCCTTCGTGGTGAAGAAACTGCTCGGGAGATATGAATATTTCTTCAGGGAGAAAACTTTGGGGGAGGATGCGTTCCTCACATTGAGGGTGCCGAACCCGGAAGTGGAGAAAAACGAGGGAAAAGTATTGCTGGAGGCGCTGGAATCCATCCCGCGGAACTTTGATGCGTGCAGCGCATTTTATGGGAAGGATGTCGCGCCAATTTTTGAGGTCATACTGCCGATGACTACGAGCAGTGCGTCGCTGAATAGGGTGTATAACTACTATAAGGATTTTGTAGCGGGCAAGGGCGGGAAAAAGATTGCGGGCGGAGATATTACAGTGGCGGAGTGGGTTGGAGAACTGAAGCCCGAAAAGATAAGCATGATTCCGCTCCTTGAGGACATGGAGGCGATGGGGAACGCCGCGGGAATAGTAAAGGAGTATATTTCGGACAAGGATTTGGAATACCAGAGGGTGTTCCTGGCGAGGAGCGACCCCGCGCTGAATTACGGCTCGCTCAGCACAGTATTGATGATAAAGAATGCGGTGTCGGATTTGCACGCGCTGGAGGAGGAAAGCGGGGTGAAGGTTTATCCGATAATAGGCGCTGGAAGCGCGCCCTTCCGTGGGAATTTGAAGCCAACGAATGTAGAAGAGTTCATGGACAGCTACCCGAACGTGCAGACGCTCACGCTGCAGTCCGCATTCAAGTATGATTACCGCCCTGAGCAGGTGATTGATGCGGTGAGGAAAATAAGGGAAAGGGCGAGGGGAAAGCCGCGCGAGGTGGATGCGGAAAGGTCCATGAAGATAATCGGGAAGGCTTCCGCGGAATACGAAAAGCAGATTGCCCTGCTTGCGCCAATCATCAACAGGGTGGCGAGGTACGTGCCCGCGAGGAGGAAGAGGAAGCTGCACGTGGGGCTGTTCGGGTACTCGCGGGGCGCGGGGCAGGTGAAATTGCCGCGTGCGATTACTTTTTGCGCTGCTTTATACTCTATTGGCATTCCTCCGGAAATGCTTGGGCTGGATGCGCTGGAGGAGAAGGATTATGATTATATAAGCTCGGTCTATTCCGGGTTTGAGCAGGACCTGAAGGATGCGCTCGTTTATCTGAATTTTGAAAATTTGAAATTGTTCCCGGAAATTGAGAGGAAGGTGCTCCCGGTGCTGGAGAGGTTTGAATTTGAGACAGATGAGCCGCACCGGGCCTTGTCTAAATATATACTAAAAAAAGTAGAAGCTGGCGGGCACGAGGCATTGCAGGAGGAAATAGTGAAGGCTGCGACGATGAGGAAGTTTTTGGGCTAGAAGCGGCTGGGGCAAACTTTTAATTCTGAACGCACATACAATATTACGGGCAAGCGCTCGTATTCTGCGCGTGGGCGGAAGTCCGCGCAAGGGTGAAACTATGGCGCTAGAGGTTATACCAGCCATCCTGGTGAAAACGAGGGAGGAATTGCTGGGCCATATCTCACGCGTCTCTGCTTATGTTAAGACGATACATATTGACGTGATGGACAACAAATTCGTTCCTAATTTTACAATTGGCGTGAAGGAACTGCAGGAACTTCCCGCCGGGCTGAAGTACGAAATCCACTGGATGGTGCAGAAGCCGGAGGAGTGGATTGCGAAGGTGAAAGGAAACTACCTCCATATGGTACACGTGGAGGCGGTGGAGAGCTGGGAAAAGCTCGCGCAGGCGGTGAGGGAGAGCGGCGGGAGATTGGGCGTCGCGCTCAACCCGGAGACGCCGCTGGAAAAATTGAAGCCGCACCTGAAGGATGTGGAGAAAATACTGGTTATGAGCGTGCATCCCGGGTTTTACGGGCAAAAGTATATCCCGGACGTTGAGGGGAAGATAAAAGAATTAAGAAGGATGCTCCCGAAAGCAGAGATAGAAGTGGATGGTGGCATAACTCCGGAGACCGCGGTCAGGGCTTCGGGGGCCGGGGCAAATGCGCTTGCTGCAGCCAGTGCGATATTCGCGAAGCCTGATGCTGGGAAGGCAATAGGGGAACTTAAGAGGGCGCTTACAAGCGGATGGGAAAGCCAGAAGGGAGAAAGATAACATGCGGGGGGTTATGAGTACCCTAGAGAGAAGGGGGGTGTCCCCCCTTCCTCTTGGCGCGAAGCCGAATGCGGGGAAAGCGATAGGGGAGCTGAAGGAAGCGCTGAAAAGAGGATGGAAGGCGGGGAGCGGCGTGGGTAGGGGATGAACATGGGCAGCAGGATGAGAATCACCAACAACAAGCAGTTGAGGCTGATTGCGAACACCATTCGTGAGGACGTCATAAAGATGCTCTATGAGGCGAAGTCCGGGCACTCCGCCGGCTCCATAGGGCTCGCGGACATTTTCACCGCCCTTTATTTCAACGTATTGTACCACGACCCGAAAAACCCCGATTGGGCGGACAGGGACAGGCTCGTGCTTTCCAACGGGCACGTGTGCCCGGTGCTTTATGCGGCACTGGCGAATGCGGGTTATTTCCCGAAGGAGGAGCTGCTCACGCTGAGAAAACTGGGGAGCAGGCTGCAGGGGCACCCGCACAGGGGCTCGCTTCCGGGAATTGAGAACTCATCCGGGCCTTTGGGGCAGGGGCTTTCGCAGGCGGTGGGGATGGCGATTGTATCCAAGGCCGAGAGAAAAAGGTGGAGGGTTTATGCCGTCATATCGGACGGCGAGCACGGCGAGGGGCAGACGTGGGAAGCGGCGATGCTTGCCTCCAAGTATAAATTGGGAAATTTGACCGCGATAATGGACAGGAATAATATACAAATAGACGGATTCACGGAAGAGGTGCTCCCGCTGGAGCCGCTCGCGGAGAAGTACCGGGCCTTCGGCTGGCACGTGATTGAGGTGGACGGGCATAATATCCATGAGATAATAGACGCATGCGAGAAGAGCAAGGCGATTTACGAGAAGCCCACGCTCATAATCGCACATACCATCCCAGGGAAAGGAATACCATTTATGGAATTTTTGACCGAATGGCACGGCAAGCCGCCGACGCAAAAGGAGGCGGAAGAAGCCCTGAAGCTGCTGGGAGTGGAGAGAAGCGTGATTGAGGAGGAAGGGTGATGGAAATGCGCTGTGCTACTATTGATTTTCCTTCAAAAGGTTCCGCTGCGAGCAGGGACGGGTTCGGAAAGGCGCTCGTTGAACTGGGCGGGAAGGACCAGAATGTATGGGTTCTGACCGCGGACGTTTCGGAATCCACGCGCACGCACTGGTTCGCGGAGAAATTCCCGAAGAGGTTCGTGCAGGTGGGCGTGGCGGAGCAGAACATGGCCGGGGTGGCCGCAGGGATTGCCGCGTGCGGGAAGAAGGCGTTCGTTTCTGCATACGGGGTGTTCTCACCGGGGAGGAATTGGGACCAGATAAGGGTTTCCGTATGCTATAATGACGTGCCGGTGGTGTTCCACGGCTCGCACACCGGGATTACGGTCGGGCCGGACGGCGCATCGCACCAGGCGCTGGAGGACATGGCGATTACGCGCGTCATCCCGAACATGGTGGTGATGGCGCCGGCTGACGTGGAGGAGGCGAGGAAGGCGACCATTGCCGCGTACGAGGCGGGAAAACCGGCGTACATACGCACGTGCAGGGAGAAGTTGCCTACTTTTACAACGCCGGAGACGCCGTTTAAGATTGGGGAGGCGAATGTGTACAGGGACGGCGAAGACGTGGCGCTGTTTGCGTGCGGGCCGATGGTGTATGAGTCCCTACTGGCCGCGGAGAAATTGAAGGGGGAGGGGATTTCCTGCGCGGTCGTTGATTGCCACACCATAAAGCCGATAGACAGGAAAGCGGCGGTGGAATGGGCGAAGAAGACCGGGCTGATTGTGGCTGCGGAGGAGCACCAGGTGAGCGGCGGGATGGGGAGCGCGGTCGCGGAGGTTCTTGCGGAGGAATACCCGGTTCCGGTCCGTAGGCACGGCATTTATGACCGGTTCTGCGAATCCGGGAGCGCGCTGGAGCTAATCAAAAAGTATAAATTGGATGCTGAAGGAATCGCTTCTGTTGTAAAGGAGTCAATGGCGATGAAAAAGAGATGAGGATATGAAATTCTTTCTGGATACGGCGGATGTTGGGAAGATAAAGGCGGCAGTTGAGATGGGGATGTGCGACGGCGTCACCACCAATCCCACTATTATTATGAAATCTGGCAGGGGCCAGAAGGAAGTGGTGCAGGAGATAGCCGCGCTCGTGCCAGGGCCGGTCAGCGTTGAGGGGATAAGCGAGGACGCGGAGGGGATGGTGAAGGAGGGCATGGAGTTCGCGAAGTGGGCGAAGAATGCGGTGGTGAAGGTGCCCATGACCAAGGAAGGGCTGAAGGCGGTGCGAGTACTTGAGAAGAAGGGAATAAGGACGAACGTTACATTGGTGTTTTCCGCAAACCAGGCGCTGCTCGCTGCGAAGGCTGGGGCGTCCTATGTTTCGCCTTTTGTGGGGCGGCTGGACGACATCTCGGAGGACGGGATGCAGATGGTTGCGGACATCATGGAGATTTTCTCAAATTACGAATTCAAAACGGAAGTGATTGTCGCTTCTGTGAGGGACCCGGTCCATGTCTTTGATGCGGCGAGGGTGGGTGCGCACATCGCGACCTTGCCTCCGGATGTCTTTGAGAAGCTTTTCAAGCACCCATTGACGGACAAGGGGATTGCCCAGTTCAAGGAAGATTACGCGAAGAGCAAGAGATAGATGCGCGAGAAGAAGATGCTTGCCGCGCCGGAATATTCGGCGCTTGCCTGCGCCATTGTTGAAGACGGGGGGCGCATGCTGTTTTTGAAGAGGGTTGAGAAGGAGCGCGAAGTGCTGGAACTGCCCTGCGTACTGGTGGAAAAGGGCATGAATCCGTTATCAGAATTGAAGGGGGCGGTGCTCACGCAAACCGGGATTGACGCGCAGGTGCATGAGCCAATTATGGGAGGGAGGCACAACGTCGGCTCGCGCAAGAGGAAGAGGTGGGTTCCGGCGCTGGGATTCCGGGTTTCCGCGAAAAACATGAGTGCACGGGTGGGTGCGGGATTCTCGGGGGTGAAGTGGATTTCCCTTGAGGACGCGAAAAAAGAGAGATTGGGCAGAAAATCAGAGTGGCTCAGGGCTTCATCATCTTCGCAAGCAGGGAAGTGAGGGTGCCGCCCCCGCTGGAGTTCCATGCCTCGGCGAATTTATGGAATTCCAAGAGCTCTTTTTCGTAAAGAAGTATGTCATGGTAGTACTGCTCCTTTTCGCTGCCTTCGGGGAGCCATGTCGAGGGGCATGCGCGGGAGCGCATGCTTTCCATTCCCCCCTTGAACGGGTAAGTCCTGCACAGGAGGGGGCGGTAATGGTAGATTTTGCAGCCCTCCGGTGAATGGAACGAGCACACATCCTCCTTGCTGCGTTTCAGGACGAGGATTTGCTTCTCCCCTCCGATGAGCAGCGCGGGCTCCTTCCTCTCCCTGTCCGGATAATCATATATCGTATCAGCGAATTGGGAGGGCTTCATGCTGGTGGCGAGGGAAATCCTAACTATGTCGGCGGGTGTGATGCACACGCCAAAAGTGGTGCAGCAAGCCCCGCATCTCGCGCAGCTCATATGGATATTACTGGCGCAGGGGTATAATAACCGGATGGGAGGGCAAAAAGGAAAAAGTAAAATAAAGAAAATAAATGGCTCAGTTCCTTATGACCAGCAGTTCTTTCTTGGTGGAACCTATCCGCATAAGGCCCGGCTTCTTGCCGGTCTCACGGCTGTAAAGGATGCCGTGCCACTCGCGCAGCCCGAACGTCTTGTCCAGGTGCTCGAGGACCTTCTGCGGGTCGAACTCCTTGCAGGAGTACAGGTCGAAGTAGACTTCGTGCGTGTCGCTGAAGAAATGCAGCGACGTGTGGCTCGTGGTAATCATCTGCACGTAGCTCTGCCCCGGGAAATCCAGGTCAACTGCGTCCGACCACTTCAACTCGCCGAGGGGCTTCATGCCAGTAATCCGCAGCAGTTCTCCTACGAATTCCTGTGCCTTCTCCTTAGGGAGTTGGGAAAAACTAGGGTCGATTTTCGCGTTAACCGTCAAATGTAGGTGTGTTAGACCCATTTTGCATCGTAATCTACTTACAGAGGGTATATGCTTAAATATATATTCCCGCTCCGACGTGTAAAATCGCACTTTTACGTGGGTGCAAAAAATTATTGATGCGCCGGTTTAATAATTTTTGGAGCAAAAGCTGGAAGAGGGCAGGCCGCAAAAGCGGCAGGCAACGAGGGCTGGATATGGTGATACTGAACCTGGCATTGTTTCTGGCCGCGCTGTTCGTCCTCGTGAAAAGCGCCGAGCACGCCGTAAATTATTCCTCAAAACTCGCAAAAATGCTCGGCATTTCGGAATTCATCGTAAGCTTTTTCCTGATCGCCTTCATCTCCTGCTTCCCGGAAGCGACCGTCGCGGTCGTTTCTTCTATTGACGGCGTGCCTGAATTCGGGCTCGGGACGCTGCTCGGCTCGAACGTCGCCGACCTCGCCCTGGTCTTCGGCCTGGTCGCCATGTTCTCCATGAACGGGATAAAGGTGAAAAGCGAGATACTGAAAAACGACCTGCTTTACCTGCTGCTGCTCCTGGTCCCGATAATCCTGGGGATTGACGGGCACCTGTCAAGGACGGACGGCGCCCTGCTCGTCCTCAGCGGCGCGATATTCCTCCTTACGTTATCAATACAGTCAAAGATGTTCACGAAGAAGTTCAACGACGTCAAGGACCATTCCTGGGCCAAAAATCTGGTTCTGCTCGCCATCAGCCTCGCATTCCTGGTCGCGGGCGCGTACTACACGGTGAAGTTCGGGGTGGATTTTGCGAACGACATCAGCCTGCCGCCCATTTTGATCGCGCTCAGCCTGGTCTCCATAGGGACGTGCATGCCAGAGCTGGTGTTCTCATTGAATGCCGTGAAAAAAAGGCACTATGAGCTGGCGCTGGGGGATATCCTGGGGACTGTCATCATAGATGCGACCATACTCGTCGGCGTGATGGCCCTGATAAAGCCGTTCGATTTCGACCCCATGATAATCTACGTAACCGGGGGCCTGATGGTGGTCTCCGGGGCGCTTGCCATATCGTTCATCAGGTCGGAAAAGATCCTGAGCAAGAAAGAGGGGATGTATCTCCTGCTGTTCTACATACTCTCGCTGATCATACAATTCATTGCCAACGGCTAGGAAAATCAGCCCGACCGGAAATGCATAAAAAGGCGAACGGGGAAAGGGGTGCATGCTCAGCCCGTGCATGCTCTGCAAGGCGGAATGCTGCAGGAACCATCTCATCACGGTCACTTCCTTTGACGTGCTGAGGCTGCACGTGGACGGATACAGGGTGCAGGACTTCGCGCAGTTCGCGCCGTGCAGGATACTTAATTATGATAATGAGATGGTGCTGGAGTTCCACGACTCAGGGATTGCCGAGGACCACCTGCTCGCGCTGAAATCAAACCCGTGCTATTTCCTTGAGAACGGCAGGTGCGGCATACACCGGCTCGCGCCGTCCGTGTGCAAGGCTTACCCCAAGAACGCCTCGGGGAAGATGATGGGGCGGCTGTGCCCCGGCATTCCGAAGCTCATTCATGGGGTGCTGGGGACGGAGATAAGGGAGGGGTACGCGAAGGAGATAGGGATTTACAGGGAAATAGTCGCGGAGTGGAACAGGGGCAGGGGGAAGATGAAGGATTGCATGCCTTTCCTTCTTGAGAGGACGGAGGATGCTAACCTGATGCGTAAGGAATAAGAAAAAAGAGTTGAGAAGAAAAGCAAGAAAAGATTATATGGGGGGATGAACCCCCCTTCAGCTTGGAATCAGAGCTTCTTAACGTTCTCCGCCTTGAGCCCCTTGTCGCCCTGCACTATGTCGAAAGAGACGCGGTCGCCTTCGTTTAGCTGGGTGCCAGGGACGATTCCGGTCTGGTGAACGAAATAGTCCTTCCCATCGTCTCCGGCTATGAAGCCGAACCTCTTGCTTACGTTATAAAATTTTACCTGTCCTTCTGCCATTTAAACTACCCTGATATGCATTGGCATAGAAACATATTAAATGCGTACTGATGTTATGAAGGCAGGGGGAGGATGGGTGCATGATGGCTTTTGTGGGCAGGGCGGCGGGGGTTCTGGACGCGAGGATATTCCGGCTCGGCGAGAAGGTGGAATACGCGGAGTTCCTTGTCCTGTGCTTCCTTTCGTTCATGATTCCGGTCTTGCTCGGGCACCCCCAGCTCCTTGTGGGGATAGTGGTCAATGCGTTCCTCGTGCTGGCCGCGCTGAACATGGACGCCAAGAAGGTGATTCCGCTCGCGCTCATTCCCTGCATGGGGGCGATTGCTCGCGGGGTCCTGTTCGGGCCCTTTACGTTTGCGCTAGTCTATATGGTCCCGTTCATCTGGGCGGGAAACATGGTTCTCATATATGCGATGAAATACCTGGTTGCGGGGAAGGGGATGAATTACCTCATCTCGCTGGGGGCGGGTTCGCTTTTGAAGGCGGGGCTGCTGTTCGGCGCCGCATACGTGCTGCTGCAATTCTCTTTGGTGCCCGCGCTCTTCCTTGAGGCAATGGGGGTTGTACAGCTGATTACTGCCGTTGCCGGAGGGATCCTCGCCTTCGTGCTCTGGAAGGCGGGGGCGCGGCTTGGGATAATATAGAGTAGACAAAGAAGAGAAAATAGAAATAAGAAAAGAAACGCAACCCGGGGCGGAAACCCGCTCACTCCTTCTTGTATGCGTATGTGAAGGCAGCGGCGCCGCCGACCAGCGCGAACACGGGCCCGCAGCAGCAGCCTGAGGAGTACCCTGAATCATAGTAGTAGTCATCCTCGTAGCCGTAATCGCTCTGCGCCCAGGCCGTGCCCGCGAAGAGCGCGAGCGAAACCAGCAGAACCAGGAATAATGCGTTCTTGTTCATGCTGGGATATGGAATGGAAAATTTATAAAGAATTCCGGCTGCGCTCAGCCGTATTCCTCAAGCTTCTTCTTCATTTTGGCTAGTTCATCGTGGAGCGCGTGGTTTTTCTTAAGCGGGTCGTACCGCGCCTTCTCCTCCAGCTCCGCAATCCGCTTCTTTATGTTCTGCAACAGCTTGCCTAGGTCCTTCTTGCTCTTTCCCATTTAAACGCCCTTTGTGCTATTGAAAGAAAAGCGTATAAATATGCATGGCTGGAACAGGATGCATGAGAGCCGTTTGGGGAATCCTGCTGGGAGTTCTGCTTTTGGTTGCTGCCGGGTGCGTTTTGCCGGACTGGCAAGGAAATTATGCGCAAGGTGGTGCGGGAGGGTACGCGGGAACCGGGCAACCGGCATCGGGCGCCCAGCCGGCTTCCGGGGCAGGTGCGGGAACACAAGGCGGGGGAACGGGCACGGGCTCTACTGCGCCGGGAACGCAGCCTGGCGGCGCATCCGGGGCGCAGCCCGCTTATACTACTGTAAATGCACGCTCATTTTACACATTCACTGACCCCGCGGAGGGTGCGTTCAGCATGGACGTGCCTGACGGGTGGGTTGTGACCGAGGGCTCGGGCCTAATACGCCCGTATATAGATGCTGGAATAGCGTTTGAGGCGAAATCACCGGATGGGCAGGGATTCTACTTCCAGGACCCGTATGGGTATGTTTATGTGACTCCGAACGACCTGCTCTCATACGCGGGATTCACTGAGGGCTCGCTTTACGACCCTTCGGGAGGGTATTCAAACCCCATGATGGTGAGGGCTTATGTGCCTGCGGACGAGTATGCGCAGGAACTGCTGGAGGCGAGCGGCATTGATGCGCGGAATGTGAGGGTGGCGAACAGGCCGGATTTGCTGCCCCCCGCGAACGCGCTGGTCACGGAGCAGACTGCTGCGGAGATAACATATGATTACGATTATGCGGGAACCGCGATGAAGGGTACGCTTCTGGTGCGCACCTCCCTTGTGGAGATTTCCGGAACGGGCATATGGTCGGTTGCTGTGATGGAATATTACTCACCGGCAGCGCTCAAGAACGAGACGGAGCTCCTTGTGCTGGACATGCAGCGCTCCTTCAAGGTGGATGAGGCGTGGGCCGCGCGCGAGCAGCAGGAGATGATGAGGCGCTCCGCTATACTCTCGCAGAGCCAGAGCGACATATCCGAGATAATCTCCTCAACGTTTGAGATGCGGAGCCGCACGATGGACGAGATGAACCACAAATGGGACAACTACATACTGGGGATAGAGGACGTTTATGACAATGCGGGCGGGCATTACATAGTTGATAGCGGCTCCAACTATTACTGGATTGACGGAAGGGGAAACATCTATGGGACGGATACTGCGGAAAGCCCGTTCCCGAACGAGAATTTAGAGATGCTGGACTGCCCGGGATGCTGACATGCTGAAGGAGATGGACGCAGGATTGCGCGTGCTCGTCGCGCTGCTTGTGCTCTCTGGGATTTTCATAAGCGTGGGGACCCTGTTCCTGTCCTACCTCTTGGGCGGGGACCTGGGGCTTGGGGAGCTGGACGGGATGGCAAGGATGGGCTCCTTCTCCATGGAAGGGCTGCCGCCCAATGCGGCTCCGGACGATTCCCCTTACGTTGCCGCGATTGTGGTGAGGACGCCGGCGCTGGAAGAAACCGATTCCGTTAAGCTGAGGATTTTCGGGGAGGGGAAGGAGCTCGGGGAGATAGACTGCCTTGAGGGCATGGAGAGCTGGGAGGGGCTCACGCAATTGGAGTGTAATGCCTCCATCCCATACAATTACCAGAACTCCGAGGGATACAAGGTCTATGCCGTGCTGGAGAGCGGGGATGGCGAATTTGCCTACGGGCCCGTTGCGGTGCAGGCGGACTGGGGGGCATACGAGAGCAGCTTCTGGGATTTCTCCGGAGGCACGTTCCTGTGCACGGGCGCGGCATTCCTGCTCCTTGTGATTCCGCTCGCGCTCGCGGCATGGTGGATTTCCGGCAGGACGAAGCACGAGGAGGAATACCGCGGGGAGTATTCTCTCGCCTCCCTGTTTTCGCCCTTTTCCGTAAGCGAGAAAATGGGGGATAGGGTGCATGCCGCCATGGTCTCCCCCTATTTCTGGAGCCTGGAGATGCTGGGGATATTCATCGTCATATCCTACATGGCGCTGGAGGGCGGGGTGTGGAAATCATGGACCGCAGTCGCAGCGTTTGCGATTTCCGGGCTGATTGCGTTCATAGTGCCCTTCCTCTGGTGCTTCGCCTGGTGGTATGCGGATTACAAGGAGAGGGAGCCGCTGCGCGTTCTGGTCACCCTGTTCCTGTGGGGGATGCTCGCGGCGCTGATGGCCATAGGGATAAACTCCCTCATGGGCTTGCTGTTCGGGCTCATCGGCGTGGGGTTCTTCACCTCTTTCCTTGTCGCACCGCTTGTGGAGGAGTCCTTCAAGGGGAGCGGGCTGCTCATCTTCGCGGGCCACCACGAGTTCAATTCCGTGGAAGATGGGATAGTGTTCGGCTTCACGATAGGGATGGGCTTCGCGTTCATAGAGAACTGGATTTACCTCATCCAGAACCCGATGGGCGCGGACATCTTCGGCTGGCTGCTGCTGTTCCTGCTGCGCTCAATTGTTTTCTCCGCGAACCACGGCCTGTATGCGGCAATAACCGGGGCCGTGATAGGATATTTCATAGAGAAGAAATTCGCTTTCCCCTCGCTTGGGCTGCTAATCGGGGTGCCGGCCGCGGCGTTCTTCCACGCGATGCACAACTCCGGGGAGATGATAATCACGCTTCTGGGCGGGGGCGGGATTCTGCTCTACTGCTGCGTGCTCATCCCGCTGTTTGATTACGGCGGGCTGATATTGCTTGTGGCCCTTTTCCTGCGCGCAATGCTCGGGAAAAAATAGGCATAAATATTTAAGCAACTTCGGGGAAATAAACGCGGGGAAAAACATGGCTGCAACGGATATTGTGCTGATGATAGTGGTCGGGTGCCTGGCGCTGTTAATCCTTTTCATGAGCATAAGGATAGTGAGACCCACGGAGAAGGGCGTGGTGGAGAGGTTCGGGAAATACAACCGGACCGTGGGGGCGGGCATAACATTCATCATCCCGTTTGTGGACAGGATGATAATGGTGAACACCACGGAGCGCATGATAGACATCGGCTCCCAGAATGTGATTACAAAGGATAAATTGAACGCGATTGTGGATGCGGTCATATACTATAGGATACAGAATGTGGAGAATTCCCTCTACCAGGTGAACGACGTGAGGAGCCAGCTCATGACGCTGGCGCAGACCACCCTGAGGGCGGTCATCGGGCAGATGTCGCTCACAGAGGCGAACGAGAACAGGGCGATAATCAATACCAGAATAGAGGAGATACTGGACACGGAGACGAAGAATTACGGCGTGGACGTCCTGCGCGTGGAACTGCAGAGGATTGAGCCCCCGCAGGACGTGCAGGATTCCATGAACAAGGTAGTGAAGGCGGAACAGGAGAAGATTGCCGCGCAGGACCTGGCCACCGCCACCGAAACCAAGGCGGACGGGGAGAAGAGGGCATACATCAAGGTCGCCGAGGGGAAGAGGCAGAGTGAAATACTGGAGGCCGAGGGGCACGGGCAGGCGATTGAGAGGCTCGCGAAGGCCGAGGCGATGAAGATAGAGGCGCTTGCCGCAGCCGAGGCGAACCGCGTGCGCATCGTGAACGAGGCCATACAGAAACACTTCAGGAACGAGGCGCAGACCTACAAGGCGCTGGAGACTTTCAGGGACTCCTTTGAGAACGGGACAAAGTATGTGATAGATTCCAAGAGCAACCTCGTGAACGTGATGTCGGAGATGGCGGGGACGAACATCGTCCCCCTGAAACAGAAGGGGAAGAAGGGCCCTGGGGAATAGAGTTGATTGCCCCCTCTCTGGAGGGGGCTTCCAAATTTTATGCCGCCCCATTTATGAAAAAGTTAATAACCTGATTAGAGATAGGTGTGCGGTGTTCCTATGGACTACGAACTCATGAAGAAGCTTTCGGAAGCGGACGGTGTGAGCTCCCAGGAAGGGGCGGTGGCGAAGATTCTTGCAGGAGAGTTCAAAAAGAGGGGGCTGAAAACCGAAATAGACAATTTCGGGAACGTGCTCGCGTACAAATCCATCGGGAAGAACCCCCTTATACTCGGGGCGCACATGGACGAGATAGGGCTGATGGTGAAGCACATAGATGAAAAGGGTTTCATCAGGTTCATAAAAATCGGGGGGATAGACGACAGGACGCTCATCAACCAGCAGGTGACGGTTGCGACCGGGAACGGGATGGTCGCTGGCGTCATAGGGAGCAAGCCGCCGCACATAATGAAGGATGAGGAAAGGAAGGCGGCGGTGGAGGCGAAGGGGCTTTTCATAGACGTCGGGGCTTCGGACAGGAAGGAGGCGGAGGAACTGGGGATAGAGATAGGGAATACGATTACGTTCAACACGCAGTTCCGCAGGATGGGGAAGAAGATGTTCTCCGGAAAAGCGCTGGACAACCGGCTTGGGTGCTACGTGCTCGCAAAACTGGCGGAAGGGCTGCCGGCGAACGTGGTGCTAATAGGGACCTCGCAGGAGGAGGTCTCCACATTCGGGAAGGGGGCGAAGACCGCGAGCTTCAGGCTGGACCCGCGCGCATTCATTGCGGTGGATACCACGGTGGCTGGCGACCACCCTGAGGTGCGGCCTGAGGAGGCGCCCATCTACTTGGGCAAGGGGCCTGCCATTGCGCTCCTGGAGGCGGGAGGGCGCGGCAACGTCGCGGACAAGCGGCTGGCGGAGAAGACAATCAAGATTGCGAAGAGGGGCAAAATCAAGTTCCAGCTGGAGGTGTTTGACGGAGGGGCAACGGACGCGGCATCGGTGCACAACGTGAAGAGCGGCATCCCTTCCCTCGCGGTGTGCATGCCCACGAGGTATATACATTCAACCGTGAGCGTCGCGCATGAAGACGACGTGTGGGCGGAGACAACGCTGCTCAAGGGGATGCTCAAGGAATTGTGAGTCAGTCCGCAGTGTAATCATAGGCCCAGTCCGTGGGCTTCACTGAGCGGGCGGTTTTTGCGCAGCGCATCACGTTCTTTGCGAGGAGTTCCGTCTCCTCCATGAAGCATTTGCTGAGAACTATTTTCTTGTCCTCGTATGTGGAATTGCAGATTGAGGACATGGCGTACATGCTGCTGAACGGAGGGAAAACCATCCCGAACTGGTTCAGCGCCATGAAGAGGTTGCTTATCGCAAGCGAGGCGCCGGCCTCGTGCCCGGTTACGATTACGCCCGCGGTTTTTCCGAGGAAGCGGCGGAGCGTCCCGCTTCCAGGGATTTCCTGGTCAGCGGTGAGCTCTATGTATTTCATGTGTTTTATGTTGAGTTCGCGGTCCTTTGGAGCGTCCGGGTTTGCGGGCTTGAGGCTTCCGTCCAGGCTTATGCACCTGTCCAGGAAATCAGCGAGAGGGGCGGATATTTTGAAATTATTGACAGGGGTTGCGATTATTATCGCGTCCGCCGCGATTACCTTGTCATAAAGGATGTTGGTCATGTCGTCGCCGTTCTTTCCGCGCGGGTAGCAGGAGCAGTAGAAATGGCATTGCGTATTGGTTGTGGAGTAGCAGGCCTTGCAGTATTTGATTTCGTATTTTCGGAGCGGGATTAATTCCGTGCGCGCGCCCATCTTCCTGCAGTGGGAAAGGCATTCCTTGAGGAGCGCTTCGGAGTTGGAATCCTCGGCCGCTGTGTCGAGCCTGTCGCGCGCCGAGCCGGAGATGCCAAGCACGTTTATTTTTCCTTTTTTGGGCCTCGCCATCCTTTTCGCTTCCGCGATGGCTGAGGCGCGGACCCGCTTGAACATGGATAGGGTTTTGGAATCTACGCCCAGCTTCTTCATCAGGTCCTTGTCCGAAAGCATGATGATGGTTTTCCGGGAATGTTTAAATTGATATCTGCACTCTGCCAGCCGCAAAACCCTATTTCCTTTTGGCGAGCAGATAGTAGGCACCGGCCGCAATCGCCAGCAGCACCGCCAATACGCCGATTATGAGCGCCCAGTCAATGCCAGCTGCCGGCTGGGAACCGGATGCAGGTAGCTGGGTGCCGGGGGCGGGGGTGCCTATTTCCCTCGCCTGCGCATTCCCTGCAAGTAGTTCGGCTTCCCTTGCGAATTGCACCGCACTCGCATACTCGTTCTGCGCGAGGGCATCGTTGGCCTGCTGCAATTTCGCCTGCGCATCAGCCACGTCCTTGCCAGCATCCGCCGCGGCGGAGATTGCGGACTGCGCCGCGGCTATTGCGGCGAGGGCGTCCTCCCTTGTCGGGCCTTCGGGCTGCGGCTCGGCAGATGTGACTTGCTGGCCTTCTTCTCCGGTCTGGTTCGCGCCCAGGGCTGCAATCGCCTGCTCAAGCGTTGTGTCCTCTTCCTCCGCTGCGCCTTCGGCAGGGCACATGCGCAGGGTGCCGAGGATCAGGTCCTCGCTGGAATAGGCGCTGGTGGTTTCGGACAATGCCTCGTATGCCCCGTCCTGGGAAAGGGTGAATGCGGCCCTGCCGCTGGCATCCGTAATCCGGTCGGCTTCCACGCGGCTGCCCCTGAAGAGGGTTATCACAAGGCCGCTTATTGGGTTGTCGGAATAGGACGCCATTACCACAAGCCTGCCGCTTGAGCAGTTGAAGGCGTAGCTCAGGTCTATGTCCTTCTTGCCGTGGCTGGAGGAACTGGCCGGGGCCGGCGTGTACGCAATCGGCACCAGATAGCTGAACGAGGCTATGCCCTCCTTCCTCACCGTATGGGCGATTGTGTCGGTCTCCGTGCTGCCGAGGTTGGCCCAGCTGCCGGAATACGCGCCCATCCCGATGGATGAATAGCCAGAGTCAGTTACATCCGAGTCGTTATATGAAAGGATTACATTGGCTGCGGCTCCGGCGCCCAGCGAGGTCACGTTGAGCGCGCCGTACATCCCCGGCGTCTTCAGGACCCTCGCGCCCAGCGTGCCCGATGGCGTGACGTTGAAATTGGTGCCGTTTATGGACAGCGCGGTGGCGGACAGGTTGACGGACTTCGCCATTATGTTCTGGGCGTATATGGAATAGTTGAGGTAATCAGTCACCATCAGGTGGTCCATCGCATTGAGGTATCCGTCCCCTTCCACGTATATGTCGCTGCCTTCCGCCGGGATGTCATGCAGGTAATTGAACCCGGTGATGATGATCGTGGCGTCGCTGACCTTTATGCCGATTGTCGCGTTGGTTATGGTGTTGTTGTAGAATCCCTCGGTGCTTGACTGCGCCTCTAGGAGGAACGCGCTGGAGTTCCATATGTCTGTTATGGAATTGTTATACATGGCCACGTCCTGGGAATCCCAGAGCGTTATGCCAACCCGCTCTTCGCCCAGCCCGAATACGACCGTGTCGTCCGCGAAGTTATTTCCGATGGTGGAGCCGCGTATGGTGGCGTTCGGAGAATACTCCAGGACAATGCCGCCGAAGCTTGTGTTCATGGCGGTGTTGTTGGTTAAGCTGGCGTTCTGGCCTCCGTAGATATAGAAGCCCATATAGTTGCCGGAGGAGTTGGAGTTGGTTATATTCAGATGGTTGCTGTCCCATATGACAAAGGCGTTGTTGTTGAATTCGTCGGAGCCGTGCACCGTGACGTTGGTCAGGTTGGAATAGTTGGCATTGCAGAGGAGGATTTCGGACGCCTCGAAATCCTGCCAGTTCACCGAGGAGTTGGAATAGTTTATGGACCTGTCGCCGGAGCCGGTCACGTTGTCAATGGCGCCGCTGAAGCAGGCGAGAGGCAGTACGTCAAACAATTCGTTCTCCGCGGCCACGCTGTTTGTTATGCTGTTCTGCTCCTCAACGGATATCAGGATGCCTACGGCGCTGTTGCCAGATACGTTCAGGCCGACCAGCTCGTTTCCCCCGCTGCTTTCGGTCAGGGCGACGCCCGCGAGGTAGATGAGGGAAACGTTCGTGTTGTTGATGAGGTTGCTGGAGCTGTTGTACAGCTCTATGCCGTATATCAGGCTGCTGTATATGTTGGAATCGGAGATGGTGTTGTTGTCGGCATAGTCCTCAAGGATGATGCCGTAGCCGAAGTTGTCGTACACCTCAACGGAGCTCAAGTTGTTGCCGGACGAGCCCTGGAGGTAGAAGCCATAGCCAAGGTTGCCGTTAGCGGTTATGTTGGTGAATATATTGTAGTCCGATTCGAAAGTGTAGACCCCGCCTATGTCGTTGAAGGATGAGATGGAGCCGTTGAAGGTGTTGTTCGCAGAGGTGTTGAGGTAGATGCCCAAGTCGGTGTTGTTGTACAGGAAATCGCCGGTGAAATTGTTGCCGCTGCTGTGGTCAAGGAGGATTCCGTTGAATGCATATGTGTCGTCCTCATGGCCGTTGTGCTCCGCTATGTTGGAATTGAAAATGTTGAAGTTGCTGGAATCGTAGAGGGCGAAACCGTCGTTGGTGTTATGGGACGCGTTGTTGCCCGTGAGGTTGCAGTAGGTCGCGTTGATGAGCTGCACTCCGTCGATGATGTTGCTGTATGCTCCGTTGCCGGATAGCGTATTGTTGAACGTATTTATGACGGAGATGCCGTACGGGCTATAGTAGGCGGTGTTGTTCTCAAGGGTGTTCCCGCCGCCCGTATATATGTAGAAGGCGGCATAGCCGGTGTTGTTGTAGGCGCTGTTGTTGAGGAGCGTATTGTTGTAGGACGCCTCAACGACTATCCCGGTGTTGTCGTTGTATGCCGCGGTGTTGTTGGTCAGGTTGTTGAAGTTTGAGTCCCAGAGCACATGAAAGCCGTAGGGGGTGCTGCTCTGCGCGGTGTTGTTTATGAGCACGTTGTAGCTGGAACCGTGGTATATGAGGAAGCCGGTGTCGTTCAAGGATCCGGTGTTGTTGGACACGAAATTGTCGCGAATCGTGTTGCTGGTGCAGCCCGTGAGGGTGAACACGCGGTTGGTGCTCCCGCTTACACTGTTCCCGGAGATGAGCGAGTTGTTCATCCCATCCGCGATGAAGGAGGAGCTGCAGTTGGTCATGGTGTTGTTCGCGTATATGCTGTTGTTGGAGCCATCGTCGTCCACGCCAAACTCGTACCCGCTCGCGTTGTTTCCAATGAAGGTCAGGTTGGATATGCTGCCGGAATCTATGTGGGCATAGAACGCCCTGCCGCTGCCATTCGTGAGCGTGTTGTAGGAGACGGTGGTGCCGTTGATGCTGCTGGAAGAGGCATTGAGGAAGATGGCGATGCTGCTTATGTTTGAAAAGGCGTTGCCGGAGATGTTGTTGAACTGACGCGGGCCGCCGCGGATTTCAACCCCGACAAGGCTGTTCCTTATCACGTTGCCGTAGATGTTGTCCTTATTTGCATAAATTATCACCGCATCATTGTTGTTTGCATTCTCTATGGTGAAGTTGGTCATGTTTATGGAATCATTGTTGACTATGACTATGGGGTTCCCGATTGCGGGCCTGAGGACCACGCCGGATTCCTGGCCATAGATGTTTATGGACCGGTATATCTCAAAGTTCTGCTCGTACGGGGCCGTCTCGTTGCAGACTATTATCGTGTCCCCATCAGAGGAGGCGTCTATCGCGTCCTGTATCAGGTCATACGTGGCGCCAACGGCACCGCAGGCGGCGCCATCGGTCATATTTACATAGATAATGGCAGGGAATCCAAAATTCGCGAGCAGCACCATCCCGACCAAGACCAAGAGTGAATTCCGCATAGGAAAGACCTGGCGTGCAATATTACGCCAGATTGGCTGGGGAAATGAGATTTTAAAGGGTATGCCCGGACGGCAGCGGAATGAGCCATGCTGGGTGGAGGGACGGCGGGATTTCATGATGCCTTTGCGCAGTACTCTGCACTCGGATAAACGCCCGCTATGCGGACTTCCGAGCCGGGCTTAACTACGTATTCGGATAAGCCCACGTGGTTTAGGCTGCCCCAGTCATATGTGTATCCAAGGCGCGTCCAGGGGTAGCCGTTCTCCCCGTAGGAACGGGACTGGAGGCTGAGGAACCATTCACGGTATTCGGCGGGGGTGTTTTCCGGGAATGCGAATCCGCACTCCGCATCATTTATTTCAGGGTCGGCGCAGGGGCGGAAGATGTCCTGCGGATTCACGTACATCTCCACGAACCTGGTCTTGTTGTTTCCGGGCGGGAGCCCCATCTCCTGCTCGGTGCGCAGCATCCAGCCATTCTCCGGAAGGGCGGTGCAGAAATCCCTGAGCTCGTGCCCCACGGCAACCCACACCTCCACCGAGAGGTTCATCTCTTTCCCTTCCATTGAATCGTACCCTCCCCAGGAGGTCCAGGTGGCGAAAAGCACGTTCCCCTCGGAATCGCGGATTAGATTGCCGTTCTCATCGTTTATCGGAGTGAGGGTGCGCACTATCCGTGAAGAATCGTTTCTTGCGGCGTCCTTCAACGCCTGCTGGTAGGCATAGTGCGGGTCCGGCTTAGGGCCCAGAAAGATTGCCAGCAGGATTGCGAATGCAAACAATATTGCAAGCATTATGATGAGCGTGCGCTTTTCCATGCAGAACGTTGCGGGCAAAAATTCTTTAACCTTGATTGCATCTAATGCGCATGGCATACGGCCCCGAAGGCCTGGCGCGCAGGGAAGTGCTGACTTTTATTGTGCTGGCATTCGCATTCAGCTCGGTTTTCTATTATCTAATCGCAAACGCCGCAACTCCGCATGATGCAGGCATATTCACCATCATGCTGATGTGGTGCCCCGCGGTTGCCGCGGTTTTGACGCGGCTTTATTGGCAGAGGAACCTCGCGGGGTTCGGCCTGGGGCTGGGGGACAGGAAATGGCTGCTGGTTGGTATCTTCCTGCCAATTGTGCTCGGGCTGGTGATGTTCGGCTCGGTATGGCTCACGGTGGGGGAGTTCAACTATGAAAAGGCGGCGGAGATGTTCTCGGTTTCATTCCTGCCCATGTTTGCCTGGCTCCTTGCGTTCAACATATTCGCGGCGTTCGGGGAGGAGCTGGGCTGGCGCGGCCTGCTCGTTCCTGAAATGTCAAAATTCATGAGTTTTACCAAACTTGCATTGCTGAGCGGCGCGATATGGGCGGTGTGGCACTTCCCGCTCATCATATTCGGTAGCTACCACGGGGTGGGCTCGCTCTGGTTCTCGCTGCTCACATTTACGCCCTCGGTGATAGGGGCGGGCGTGGTGCTCGCATGGCTGCGGCTAAAATCCGGGAGCGTATGGGTTGCGGTGCTGTTCCACGGATTCTGGAATTATTTCATACAGGCGTTTTATCCCGCGCTAACCGTGCAGACGCCTTCCACCGAACTTATTACGGGGGAATTCGGATGGCTTTCGCCGCTGGTTTATGTGCTGCTGGCGCTGGTGTGCTGGCATTACAGGGGCAGGCTGCCCAAAGTAAAATAGGCGGCCCTGGCAAGCGTGATAATTAAAATGATATTCTTCTTTTTAGTGGCCGGGGAAAACCGGGCCGTGAATAATATTTATAACGATATGCTGCTTAGGTTGGGCATGGATGCCAAAAGGACATTCGGGATAGTCCGAATGCCTGTGATTTTATTGACCGCCCTTGTTTGCGTAGGCATACTGATTAATTTCCTTGATGTCCTCATCGTGATGGCGTGGTGGGCGTTTGTTCTGGCCCTTTGCGCGCTTGCGACTCTTTGGAACGGGTACAGGACGGTGAAGGAATACGGGCTGCCTTTGTCCGAGGCGGGCATCAGCGGGGTTGCGACATGGATTGTTCCGGGCGCAACCGGTTTGGTGATAGGGGGCATAACCGCTTTTGTGAGCGCCTTGCTCTGGGGGAACCTGGAGGGGTATGAGGCGATAGCGTTCATCGGTGGCGCAATAGTGATAGTCATATTGACGCTGGTCGGGGCAGGAATTGCGTATGTGATTGGATGGGTTGGGGGCTGGCTTGCCCACAGATGATTGGATTGTTAAATCAGCGCTCATTAATCCCAATCCATCCATAGAAACGCTTAAATGCCGGATGCTGATAACCGCTTAGTTCCTCAACTTCATATCCCAGTTGTTTGAAACGCTTAGAAATATCGGACATGTGCGCAATACCGCAAGAGAAAATCACACGATCGTAAGACTTTTCATTAATTATAGAAACTGATTTGGACACCATCGCTTCATTTCTGGAACGGGCTGTTTTACGAATAACAAAAAAGAAGGAATAAACCATGCTTGTTAACAGAATCACAACCAACAATAAAACTGGGAACAACATATTTAGCGATCCAAAAAAAATTGATAACGTGTAAAAAATAATGATTAGTATTAATGTCGCTGTTAGGTAGTTCATTGGGGCATGAGAAATGCGGACTAAATCACTTATGGATAAATCAATGCTATCATAGTAATCTATACCCGAATCTTTGCTTAAATTAAAAATGCTCTTTGAGTCCTGATGACTGATAGGCAAGTGTAACCAAATGAAACTGAATATAACAAAAAATGGTTCCAGAATTAAATTATCAAATGTAAAATGTCCTTTGATTTGCACGGCTTCGGAGAATATAGCTTGAATTTTTTCTCTGATTAGCATTTCTTTAAAACTGGTTCTTAACGAGCTAATATGCGAGGTTCCCAATAGGAATACTTTAGTCATAGGTACCACCATAAGGGATGAAGTGAATATATTATTTGCGGTTGAAGCATTCTCATGATTCGCGGCGGAAAAGGCGGGAGAACACCGCTAAAGCACGGGCTCAGATTTGAGAAAAGGACGGATTTCGCCACAGTCATTTCAGGAATACCTAGCTACTCAGTAAAAGATGATTGCATAATATTTGGAGGGAAGGACGTTGCGCGCCTTTACAAGAAAAACAAACTCTATTCCAAATTACTAGGGCCACTAGGCGTTGATGTGGCAAAGTTAATCTCCAAGAAGCTGCTCCCAGATGATGCGGTGCTGGTTCTGGTCAATAAGACCCTGTTTATAGTGGAAACGAAATTCCAAACTGTTGCAGGTTCAGTTGATGAAAAGCTGCAAACCTGCGACTTCAAGTTGAAACAATACAAGAAACTAGCTCATCCACTAGGATTGAATGTGAAATACGTCTACGTGCTTAATGACTGGTTCAAGAAAAAGGAGTACAAAGACGTGCTGGACTACATCAAATCAGTAGGATGCGACTATTTCTTTTACGAGCTTCCTCTGGGCTACCTCGGGCTCCCAGTTCCTCACGATTAGCTCCCTTACCTTGCCCCTTTTGTCGCCCTTGCAGTTGATTGCCCTGCTGGCGTACACGACTTCTGGCTCAAATTCCGCATAAAGGTCTGATATGAAATCCGAGTAAGAATTGCTAAGGATAACATGGCAACCCCTGGAATCAAGCGCCCTGTAAGTCCGCATGAGCCGTTCTTGGTCTTTTTCGTAGAAACTGTTCTGAGTATAGCCGGTGAAATTGGAGGTTTTGGAGATTGGGTGGTATGGCGGATCAAAATAGATCAAATCTCCCCTTCTGGCATTTTTCAGCACCACGGTAAAATCTCCGCAATAAAGATCATCCTTCTGCAACGCTCGGTGCACTCGCAAGAGGTTCTCACTGTCTAGTATCCTAGGGTTTTCGTATTTGCCAAAAGGAACGTTGAAGCCGCCTTTGGAATTAACCCTGTACAAGCCGTTGAATGCGGTTTTGTTAAGGTAAATGAAGCGGGCAGCACTTTCTACTTTTGAAGTTGGGTTTGAGGCACGGATTTTGTAGTATGCCATTGGGTTGTTTGCATATTTAGGTGATGCAAGTTCAGCCATTAGCTCAAAAACCTGAGTTCTGATTACGGAATAGGCGTTGATTAGCTCTCGGTTGGAATCGCAAAGATATGCCTTTTTTATCCTGTTTTCTGATTCCAGCCTGAAGAAAAGCGCACCCCCACCCAAGAATGGCTCATGGTAGGATTCAATGTATGGTAATCCTTTTGTAAGCTCGTCCAAGAGTTGCCGCTTGCCACCGGCCCATTTCACAAAAGGTTTGGCTTCTTCGTGCACTTGAGTACCCGGTGTTGATGCTCGCCCCTTGATTAAAAAGCTTTCTGGGGTGGTTTGCCAGTAATAGTGGCATGAGATTACATCATTCCCATCTAGCCTTAAACTCACGGATTGTTGGACCGATTACTTTACGGGTATTAATATTCGAAGATATGTTAAGCATGTAATAATCCGAAATTAATTTTTTTATCTTCTTTTTCATGGTTCTAATTTTTTTGTAGTCCCCAAAAGGATCTTCTTCATAACCCAAATAAAAACGACGGGCTTTCGTGTGTAGTATGTTCGTTAAGTGCAAGGACATTACAATGGTCATAAAAATTAAATCTAGAGTATACCACGCATTTGGGATGTGCTCAGAGTCTTTCTCGAAAGATGGTAGTAGTGGCGGTTGCTGGGCAAAATGAGTGGCGTGGCAAAAATCGCACAAACGAACCCAACTATCTTTTAGATGATAGACGCGAACCTTACTTTCCAATTTATTGAACACATCATTGGTGATATTTATCTCATTATTTCTATCTTTTCCCTCATTCTTTTTTTTCCAACGAGAAATAATTGAGTTATCTAATTCGGCATATTTAGAAATGATAAGAAATTCAAAATTTTGGCGCAATAAAACCCTTGAAGAACCATAAAAGCCATTTTCAACCAGAAGAAGAGCAGATGAAGAAAGCATCGGTTGGGTCAGTAAGGAGTGTGTCAAAAGAAAATTAGATCTAAAAGATAATCCTAAATGCTCTTTTACATATAGGTGCTTAAGGAACATATCAGTTAGAGTTGTCTGGCATTTGATTAGCTGGGTTAGTATGAGAATCTGTTTGTTAAACTTTTTTTTGACTACGTCACTTAATTGTTGTCTGTGCTTCTCTAGTTTTTCAAAGGTAAAAACCTTTTTCGTTCTGGTATGGTTTTCCATATGAATCATTGTTAGTCAGACCGCCTATCAATCCTCATTGGGCTTGCGCCCTCAGCGATCACCTGTGTCATCACGTGATGGTACTACGCTGCGGATGTTAATAAAGGTGATGGGAGGGCGAGGGCTAGCACCATTCCAGAAACTTTTATAATCAGAACAGTATATTATTTACAACACTTAACTGGCGATTTATATGGCACGCAAAATACAGCTTGGAAACGGGGCATTCACGGGAAGCGCGGCGCAGGGCAACCCGTACAAGGGCGACCTCGGGAAGGGAGTCGCATACGACCTGTATGAGGCAAGGGCGAAAATGATTAGGCAGGACGGGCGCACGCCCGCCATCACCACGCCGTACAGGGAAGGGGCGCGGAACCTGGTGGCGTACCTTCGCATGGTGAAGGACCGGCAGACCGTGCTGGACGTGGGCCCGGGAACAGGGATAACGGCAATAGAGGTATTGGGCAGGGACAGCACTGTGCGCGTGCTGGGGGTGGAGATTTCCCCTGGGATGCTGCAGGTGGGTCAGTATAAGTTCCATCAGGGACGGCTGGGGCTTGCGCAGTTCAGGGACACGCCGGAGCTGCTGGAATACTGGGCGCAGTTCCGCGAGGAAACATCTCAGTTCGGCAGGGGAAGGGTGAAGTTCATCCTTGGCGACATACAGGAAGCCGGGGTTGGGGATGGAATAGCGGACTGCGCGGTTGCTAACCAGGTGATGCACTGGACCGACCTTTCCAAAACGTTTGGGCAGCTGCACAGGATGTTGAGGGGCGAGGGGCAGGTGGTCTGGAACAGCGCCTCGCATTTCTATGATGACGGGGGATTCCCGTCCGCGGAATTCGGGTTCAGGTACAATGATTTCATGGGGTTCGTGATGGACGAGGTCGCGAAGAGGGCGCCTGTGAAGGATTACAAGGGGCTTTCAAGGCCATCCCATGACATTGAATCCATCAGGGGAATAACGCAGGGGCAGGGATTCAGTACCGGCCAAGTCGGCACATGGCTGGTGCATGTGGACCTGCAGACATTCATGCGGAACCATGTGCCTGTCTTTGTGAAGCAGCTGATTGAGAATGGAATGGACGAGCCGGAACTTGAGGCGATTACGCGGGAGGCAATAGCTGCAGCGGCCAGTAATCCGAAGGCGCTTGCGGACATGACGCATAAGTATGATATTGTGCCGATATTTGAGTCTGTAAAGATGTGATGCTCTCGGGCAGGTTGCCAGCGGATTACTTCTTCCTTACTTTTCCAAACAATTTGTAGAACGCGGCCGCGCCCCACACCATCTCCAATAAGAGGAAGGGGAAGTCCTGCGTTGTGATTGCGTAGTATGAGGTAAGGATGCAGCCGAATGCGTTCGCGGAGATGTAGGGGATGGCTTCGTGCGATATTTTTCCGAATAGGTTGAGCACGTATGCAAGCAGTTGTATGAAGGCGCCAAAAAGGCCTACGGCGAGTATGATATCTATCATATGAATACATAGATGACGGATTAACAGTTTAAAACCTTCTCTTTGATTATCTGCACCATGAACAGGATGATTTTGTTTGCGGCTTTGTTCGGGGTTCTGCTTCTTTCCGGCTGCACGGGAACAGAGGAGTGCGGCACCGACCGCGCCTACGTGTGCGGCGAGGACGGGAACACTTATACTAATGCGTGCTACGCAAGGCAGGCGGGGGTGCGCGTCGCGTACGAGGGGCAGTGCACGCAGAACGTGACCGGGCAGTGCATTGACTCCGACAACGGGAAGAACGCGCTTGAGGCCGGCGCCGTGAGCGTGGGGACGCAGCTGTACAACGACTCCTGCGCAGGCGCAACTTCTGTGTATGAATATTATTGTACGGACAACGCGGTGCAGAGCGAGACGGTCCTCTGCCCAGCGGGGACGGAATGCAGGGAGGGCTCGTGCGCCGCATATCTCTGCTCCGACACGGACGGGGGGAGGGTGCAGGACGTCCTGGGCACGGTGAGGAAAGGGGCGGAGAACAGGACGGACGTGTGCGTGGACCTCGGCACTGTGACTGAGTACTACTGCCTTGGGAACGACATCGCGGACATAGAGCTGGCATGCGAAAGCGGGGAGAGCTGCCTCAACGGCGTGTGCGCGCAGCTCGCCTGCATAGAAACCGACGGCGGATACAACATTTATGCCAAGGGGACGCTGAGGGAGGGTTCCAATGTGTATGCGGACTACTGCTCCGGCATCTCCAGCGTGAGGGAGTACTACTGCTCAGGGGACAATGCGGTGCCCGTGACCGCAAGCTGCGGTGACGGCTACTATTGCAGCGAGGGCGCGTGCGCGGAATACACGTGTAGGGACACGGACGGCGGCAGGGACGAGGACGAGTACGGGACCGCGAGCAAGGGGAGCGACGAGGGCGCGGACGAGTGCTATGATGCGGACACCGTGACCGAATACTATTGCAGCGGCAACGAGGTGGAGAGCACGAGGATTGACTGCAGCAGCGGAAAGATATGCGAGGACGGGGAATGCGTCACGCAGGAGTGCTCGGACACGGACGGCGGGAACGACCGGGCGGATTACGGAACCGTAACAGTGGACGGGAGCACGCACAGGGACTCCTGCACGGACTTATACACTTTGACGGAATATTTCTGCGATGGCTCAAATTATGATGATGCGACGATATTATGCACCGGCTACAACGAGCTGTGCTGGCAGAACGAATGCTCGCCCGCGGAATGCGATGACAGCGACGGCGGGAGGGATGAGAGCATATACGGAACCGTGCTCATATCAACCACGAACGGGTACAGCTATAGCGAGAGCGACAGCTGCAGCGTAGACCTGCGCAGCGTGAGGGAGAAATACTGCTCGGACCTGAAGGTGGAAAGCGTGGTAATGGATTGCGCTGCGGAGGAGGTGTGCAACGGGGGACGGTGCATGGAGGCGGCCTGCTCGGACAGCGACGGAGGGCTTAATTACATCACGCCCGGGACCACGACCAAGGGGGCGGAGTCTGCTACGGACGAGTGCGACCCGATGGACCCGATAGACATTTACGAGTGTTATTGCTCTGGAAACGAGATAGTGTGCACGCCGCACGCATGCCCGGATGGATGCAGGACAGACTCAGAAGGGATTGGATACTGCAATCCGCTCTAGAAACCAGATAGTAGGAGGGGGCCGCTGCCCCCTCGCGTTTCTTCTAAGGGCTGAGTTCCACCGTGAATTCCCGGTAATAGAAGTAATAGTCCGCATCGGAGTCAAATCCATCGTCCAATTTGAACCATACCATCCCCGTGTTTATGTCGCCCGCGTACGTGTAGGTCCATGCGAACCTGTCCGTCTCGTAGCACGGGGAGTCACGGGGCGGGAAACTCACGGGTATGAAGGTGCGCTCGCCGCTGCCTGAGCCGCTCACCTCCAGGAGGGAAACGTCAAACTGGTCCAGCGGGTATGCGGTGTCGCCGAGCTCGTTGTCCACCCGTAGCTGGAGCTTTATGTAATCATCCCCTTCGCACGTCACCATCTCCGAGTCCCGCACGCGCATGTATGCGTCGTCAAAAATCTTGAAGGAGACCCCCTCCGCCTGCCTCTGCCTGCTGATGTCAATGCAGGTGGTGCCGGCATCGTTCAGTATCTCTCCGGAGAGGCAGCCGCACACCGGCGGGTTGCGCACTAGGGTAAGGTCGTCGCCGCAGTACATGGGGCGCATGTTCTCCGAGCATCCGCCGACAGGGGTTCCATCTATGCAGTGCGCCGAGGTGCATGAACTGCCGCTAAGGGTGGTGCCTGCGGGGCAGCCGCATTCCTGCGGGTCGGAAACAAGGGCCAATGACTGGGTGCAATAGCTGGGCTTGTTCGCGGAGCATTCGCCGGGCGATGTGCCGTCCGTGCATGTGCGGGCGCATGTGTCCCCGGAAACTGCCGTGCCGGACGGGCAGCCGCATACGGACGCCTTCTCCATTATGGAGCCGTACTGGTTGCAGTAAAAGGGCTTGTTTGCGGTGCATGTGGATAATGCGGTGCCGTCATCGCAGGCCTGCGTTCCGGACGCAGGGGGCTGGGAGGACGGTGTGCTGGAAGGCGGCTGCCCTCCAGATGCGGGCTGGGAGCCGGCCGGCTGCGGGCCGGACGTGCTTGCGTCAAAATAGCCGGCGCATCCGTAAAGCAAAAGCATGATCCCCAGGAGAACTGCGATGTATCTCATAGGCTAAGCATGGGAAGAAAAGGAATAAAATTGCATGCTATTGCTCGGTGTCGGGGTTGAGATGCACCCTGAACTTGTCCTGGTAGAAGAGCGAGTAGTCCGCACTGGTGTCCCAGCGCTTGAGCTTGTACCAGACCACGCCCGCGGAATAGCTGCCCGGGGGAATCGTGCTGGTCCTGAACCTCGCCGGCTCGGAGCAGATGGAATCATTCTCCGGGAAACTGAGTTCCATCCAGCCGCTGTCCCGGGGATAGTCCTCGTTGTCCACATACAGGCTCAGTTCGGATGGGGATACGGTGAAGGGGGTGAAATAGCCCTTGTTGTCCACCTGGACTTCCACGTATATGTAATCCCCCTTTTCGCATTCCTTCATCGCGGAGTTGCGCACAAGCATCCTAACGTCCGTTACGATGTCAAAGAAGGAGTCCTCCCTCTTGGACGACATCTTGGGGTCCACGCATGTGGAGCCGTTATAGGATACTACCCTCCCCGTGGGGCAGCCGCAGGCGTCCGCATCATTGGCCAGGGCGAGGGAGGCGGTGCAATAGAGCGGCTTCGTGGCGGAGCATGCGCCCATCGCGGTGCCGTCCGTGCATTTCGCGTCCATGCACTGGCCGTTGAGCAGGACTTTCCCCGTCGGGCAGCCGCATGTTGCGGGGTCGGAGATTAGGGCCGAGGATGCTGTGCAGTAGTTTGGCTTCGTTGAGGAGCATTCCCCTACCGGGGTGCCGTCGCTGCATGCGGCGATGCAGGATTCTCCGGAGCGGATTTTTCCAGGGGGGCAGCCGCATTCGGATGCCTTTTCCACCAGCTGGGAAGAGTTGTCACAATACATAAGCCGGCTGGAGGAGCATGCGCCGGGAACCGTTCCGTCCGCGCACAGGGGCGCGCACGAGCCGCCGGAGAGCGTGGTGCCGGATGGGCAGCCGCACAATGCGGCGTCCTCAACCAGGTCCGCGGACGCGGTGCAGTAAAAGGGGGCGGTCGCAGAGCAGGCGTTCAGCGCGGTCCCGTCCAGGCAGCGCTGTGTGGTCGCGGGAGGCTGCGTCCCGTTGGTCGGGATTTCCTGCGGCTCCCCGCCTGGAAGCGTGCATCCGAAAAGCAAAATCCCTAATACAAGAAGTGCAAACACATTTTTCATGCACAAATTACCTAAGAAAGAAATATAAACCGCCCTCCTAATCGCCTTTCATATCACAGGCAAGTACATGATAGTGCGCAAGGGGTACGGGCAAAGAGTTGCTAAGTGGAGTGGGGTGGGGGTCAGAATGACGTCTAAAAATGGGGGGAGGGTTGTTACCCTCCCCGCGTTTTTGACTAGGGGGTTAAGCGGATGTTCTTGTCCTGGTAGAACATGTCGTACGTGGCGGTGCTCTGCCAGTTAAGGAGCATAAACCACACCTCTCCGGAGACTGTGGAGCGCGGCGGAATCTCGCCGAACGGGAACGGCCCCCGCTCAAAGCAGAGGGTGTCGTTCACCGGGGCCTGGACTGAGTTCCACCTGTATCCGTCGCTCTGGAACCTCTGCAGGACCGTGAGGTCGGACTGGGTCAGGTTGAAGGGCGTGGAGGCGGAGTTCGTGGCAGTGAGGTTTACGCGGATGTACGTGCCGGTGTGGCAGTATGATGGGTGCACTGAATCCGTTACCTTGAGGGAGAGGGTGGTGGTGATGTTCAGCATGGTCCCTTCGGGATACGGGTAGGGGCGGGGGTTCACGCAGAACTTCTTGTCAAAGGACTGGATGCGCCCGGTCGTGCAGCCGCATTCCGGGTTGAGCACTATCTGCATGTTCTCGTTGCAGTAGTTGGAAGGCGCGCTGGTGCATGAGCCGACGGGCGTGCCGTCTATGCAGTGCGCAGAGACGCAGTCGCCGTCAACCAGCCGGGTGCCCGTGGGGCAGCCGCAGTTGTCAAAATCAGGGACGAGCGCAAGGTGCTCGTTGCAATAATAGGGATGCGTATTGGAACATGTGCGCGGGTCCGTTCCGTCCGTGCAGGTGGAGATGCAGTTGCCGGCATGGAATATCATGCCTTCGGGGCAGCCGCACGCGTCCGCGTCCTCTATGAGCTGCGCCTCCTGCGTGCAGTAGAACGGCTTGACCTCGGAGCACGTTGCGAACGGGGTGCCGTCGCTGCAGTTGATTACGCACGTGCCGTCAAGGAATGCGGTGCCGAACGGGCAGCCGCAGGTTGCGGGGTCGGAGGTTATCTGGCCGTCGGAAGTGCAGTAGAACGGCTGGGTGACGGAGCATTCGCCGGGGAGGGTGCCGTCCACGCAGAGTGTCTCCTCGGGTTCCGGCGGCGGCGCGACGGGCTCGGGCTGCCCTTGGAAGATGCAGCCGAAAAGAAGCAACGCAATCCCTAGCAATATAACGGCATATTTCATGTGGGGAGAATGGAGGATAAATCTTATAAGTATAGGGGGCGGCGTCCGGTTCTTAACCTTTTTTTGCATAATATACGCTATATGATAGAATCCCTTGAACTCGCCAACTGGAGGTCCCATGCGGACACGAAGCTCCAGTTCGGGAAAGGGACGAACCTTATCGTGGGGATAATGGGCAGCGGCAAGAGCGCAGTGCTGGACGGGATGTGCTATGCGCTGTACGGGACTTTTCCTGCGTTGAGGCGGAGGAGCGTCGGCACAGAGGACCTCATAAGGCACGGGGAGAAGGAGGCACGCGTGGCGCTGGAGTTCGCGCATTCAGGGAAGAAATACAGGGTGGCGAGGGCGCTCAGGAAAGGCGAGCACGGAAAGATGGAGGCGTCCGCGAAAATATTTGAGGACGGAAAGCTGTTGGACAGCGGGCAGGCGCGCGTGAGCGAACTCGTCGCCGGGCGGCTGGGCGTGGATTACGAGCTTTTCAACCGCGCAATCTATTCGGACCAGAATAATATCGGATATTTCCTTGAGCTGGACGCCGGGAGAAGGAAGCGGGAGATGGACGGGCTAATGGGGCTGGACCGGTTTGAGGAGGTGAGGGCGAACGCGGTGCGCGTGATAAACAGGATGGAGGCGGAGAGGAAACTGCTTGAGGGAAGGTATGATGCGAAGAGGCACGGCGCGCTCGTGAAGGAGATGGAGGAGAAAAGGGGGCGGCTGGGGAAGGAGGAGGAAGAGGGGCGGAAGGCTGAGGCTGAGATGAAGGCGGCTGCTGCTGAGGCGGAAGTTGCGGAGAAGGGGCTTTCCGCGATGAGGAAGGCAAAAGAGAGGAAGGAGGGGGCGGCGAGGGCGCTGGAGAAGGAAAGAGGCGGGATGGAGGCGCTGCGCGCGGAGATTTTTGGCAAGGAAATTGGCGTGGATGCGCTCCTGAAAAAGAAGAAGGAATTGGGGGATGCGGGCGCGGAGCTGGAGAGGATAAGCTCATTGATTGCGAATGCGGAAAAGGAAAATTCATCAATTGCGAGGGATGTGGGCGCGCTGGGGGCTAGGCTGCGCGAGGCGGAGCGCGCGGAGAAGGAAAGGAAAGCGGCTGAAGAGGCGCTCAAGAGGATTCTGGATGGGAAGGATTTGAAGGCGCTGGAGGGGCGCGTGAAGGCGGCAGATGCGGAGATAATAGAATTATCATCAAATGCGAAGGCGCTCCTTAGCGGCGCGAAGGAGATGGAGAAATACGTTGATGCAATAGATGATAAGTGCCCGGTGTGCGGCACCGAGCTGGGGCACGACAAGGCGGAGCATATAAGGGAGGAGAGGGAACGCGGGATTACGGAGAAGAAAGTGGTGGCGGCGTCCGCGCAGAAGAGGGTTGCGGAGCTGGAGAAGGAAGCGGCGGGAATAAGGAAAATCATATGCGAAGCTGAGGATGCGCGGAGGAGGATTGCGGCGCCCGCGTGCGAGCCCAGGGAAAAGCTCGCGCCCATGCTCGCGGAAGCAAAGGGGAAGGCGGAAAAGGCGGAGCGCGGGATTGCGAAGCTCGCGGAGGAAAGGAAGGCCGCGGAGAGGAGGCATAGGGAGGCGGCGATTGCGGCGAGAGAGGCAGAGGCGCTGGAGGCAAAGGGGAGGGCGCTGGATGCGCTGGAGAAGAGGGTGGCGGAGCTGGAGAAGGAGCATTCATCCATAGAATTCAGCGAGCAGGAGTATGCACAAGCAGATGGGAAGGCGAGGGAACTCCTGCTGCGGAGGGAGAGGGCGGCTGGGAAATGGAGGGAGGCGGGCAGGGTGATCGCCTCGCTAAAGGAAATGGTGGAGGCGCTCCATAGGGAACTGGAGGGAATGGAGGGGGCTCGGAAGGAGATTGAGAAGAAGGGCGAGATGCTCGCGCAACTGGCGCTTTTCAGGAACGCGGTGGTGGAGGCGCAGGCGGAGCTGCGCACCGAGCTGGTGGAGGCGATAAACGCCGCGATGAACGGAATCTGGCCAGTGCTTTACCCGTATGCAGATTACAGGCAATTGAGGATTGCGGCGAGCGAAGAAGATTACTCATTTGAAGTTTATGACGGCGAGTGGAGGCGGCTGGAGAAGGTGGGCAGCGGCGGGGAGAGGGCGTGCCTCGCGCTCACATTGAGGATTGCGCTCGCGACAGTGCTCGCTCCTGAGGCGGGATGGCTTGTGCTGGACGAGCCGACGCACAACCTGGACAGGGGCGCGGTGCAGGCGCTCGCAGAGGCGCTGGAGAGCAAGGTTCCTGAGCTTGTGGAACAGGCATTTGTGATAAGCCACGAGGAGAGCCTCATGAATTCGGAGTTTGCGAGGAGCTACAGGTTTTCAAGGGACAAGGAGTGCGGCGGTGCGACTGCGGCTGAAGAAATTTAGCTCATAAAATAGAAGGTTAAGCCCCTACCTGGCTTTCCAATTCTTTTGCAATCTGGAAGAGGTCTGCGGACTGCGGCTTGCCGGATTTCCCGTACCACTGCCTGCATTCCTTCTCCATTGAATTCGTATAGACTGATAAGCAATAGAAGAGGGTGCCGCTGCAGGTGAAGCCCCTGCGCATGAGCCCGCGCATCATGAGTATGAAGTTGTCCACAGCGTCTGCGCCGCCTTTCACAGGCTTTATGTAGCGCGGGTCCGCGACCAGTGCCCTTCTGGAATCAAGCATCATTTCTGAAGGGACGGGGTTTGAGAACGCGTGGCCGCTCTTGTGCATCTTCACCATCATCTCAGTGGCCAGCTCGGCGAACCTGCTCTTGTTCTCCTCGGTGAAATCAGACCATGAGGCGGGCTGGAGGTGCGGGGCTGAGAACTGGCTGTCTATGCCCCACGTCGCCTTGTCCACCCTGGAAAGGATGTAGAAATTGCCTGCGAGCGTCTTGAACCATCCGACTATGCCGGAAACGAAATCCTTCACACGGTTCGCGGCTGAGAAAAGCTTTTTCGCTATTGCGCGCGTGCACTTGTGCACTATGTAGGTCTGCCCGGAGTGGGTGAAGGCTGCGGAATCCACGCCCTCCTTCGCGCCTATGGAATGGAGGTAGCGCAGGTTTTCATCGGAATATTCGATGGATTCTATCTGGATGCCGCCGGTGGAGGATTTCCAGCCGTACTTTACGGAATATGCCCCGCCCTTCTTGCGGGAGGAGATGGCCCTGGGGGCGTCCGCAGGCTCGGTCACTATGCAACCGGCTTCGCCGTCCCTGAAGTCTGCCACCATGCCCGCAAGGAACTCGTTTCCCTGGCCCCAACTCAGCAGCCTCTTGTTTTCCATCTTTATGACCCCCACTAAACGCTACGAATTGTACATTACTTCGCTCATTTGTTTTATAAATATTTGTCACACGCGCGGAATTGTGCAAAATTCAGAAAAAGTCGCCCATGCCCTTCTGCCTGCCGCCGTGCGTCAATTCGTACTCGTCGGCGCCCAGCTCCTTGAGTATCTTGAGCACGGAAGGGAGCACCTGGTGGTTTATGTAGTAGTCCGGGTCGTAGTCCGGGGCGAATTCCAGGAGCTCGGCCCTGTCAGAGATGCTCTTCCCCTTTTTGGTTATCACATATCCTATGATGCTGCCGCGCTCTATGGGCTTGCCCCTCTTGATGGCCTTCTGCACGGCGAGCAGTTCCGGGCTTAGTATATCGTAATTGGACGGGTCCTTCTTTAGCTGGGTGTAGATTGCGAGGTCCGTAAGCGGAACCTTTCCTGAGCGGAGCTGCTCCACCATCTCGCGCACTATCCTCACTGCCTTGTCCTTGCTGCCATCGCGGAGGATTGCCTCAAGCACGCGGCGCTGCGTGGTTTTTGCAACGGCGGACCAGTCCCTGCGCACCAGCTCAAAGCCGCGTATCTTCACGCGGCCGTCGTCCCCGAGCAGGGCGTATTTCTTCTTCGCCCCCTTCTCCTCGCCCTTCTTGCTCACGAAGACGCCGCGGGTATAGAAGCCCTCCAGCTCCAGCTCCATTTTTTCCGGGAGCTCCTTGTTGATTTGCTCCAGAAATGCGAGCGCATCTTCGCGCTTCTTCTCGCCCAATAAAAGGAAGAGGGAATCAGTGTCCATATAAAGGACCTTGAAGCCCGCCGCCTTCGCCTTTTCTTCGGCGGCAAGTATGTGCATGCGGCCCCATGCGGTGACGCTCTCCGCGCATTTCCTGCTGTACCAGCGCGAGCGGGCGTAGCCGAGGTAGCCGTAGAAGGAATTTGCGAGAATCTTCAAGGCGTGGGAGCGCGCCGAGAGCATCTTGTGCTCTTCCGTATCCTTTTCCGCGGACTTGAGCTGCCGCTTGATGATGACGCGGCGGTCTATGAGGCTCTCCAGCACGAGGGGGATGAGCCCGCGCGGGGACTTTGCGAATTTGGCGTGCGTGGGGGATTCAAAGCTCTCGCCCTGTTTGTCGAGCGTGAAGGGGTCTATGTTGTATGAGCATATTATGGAGGGGTACAGACCGCGGAAGTCAAACACCGCGATGTTTTCGTATATGCCCGGCTCTGGCAGCTTTACATAGGCGCCCTGGATGGGGTTTTCTATGCGGGCCGCGACAGCGGAGCCGCCGGGCTTTGGCGGGATTATCATGTTGTGGGCGGCGGCCTCGGCCATCAGGAGGCTTTCCACGAGCTGGCCGGATGTGGCGTACGCGACGTCAAAGAGGGGCATGCGGGTGATTGTGGAGAGTTCGGAGAGGAGGGGGTATGCCATCTCGCCCAGCTCAATCGTTGCGAGCGAGTCCGCGAGCGCATAATCCGTGAGCGTGGCTATGTCGCCGCTGTCCCACTGCCTCCATATGTCCATCCGGTCTATTTTCGTCGCCTTCTTGCCGGTGACGGTGGAATAAACATTCTTTAGGGTATAATCATCGGTGCGGATGAGGCCGGTGAAGCCGAAGAATTTCATGACAGGGTATAGGTCAACATGCACGCGGCCCTTTATCTTGAGGGGATTGACCATCCCTTTTTTTATGGTGCGGTATGGGCTGCCGTCCCTCCCCAGCGCTAGCGGGATTCCGAGCTTCTTCGCGCGCTCCGCAATGTAGGGGAGGTCAAAGTTGGTTGTGTTGTAGCCGTAGATGACATCAACATCCTTCTCGCTGAGAAGGAGGAAGAAACGCTCCAGCATTTGCTTCTCATTTTCTACCAGCTCCACGTTGCCGCCCTTGCCGTCCTTGAAGGTTACGACGCCCTTGGCGCCAGATGCATCTGCGAAGCTGAACATAATAATGGGGTCCTTGGAGGGGCGGGGCGCGCCCACGGGGTTGTAGACCTCGGTGTCGAAGGCGAGGCGGTTAAGCATGCGCGGGTCTCCGGGCGAGGATTTGAGGAAACGCTTTATCTGCCTGCCCTCCCGCTCATAAGAGATGACGGAGAAGGGCACGAGCGAGAAATCCATCATGAAGCGCCTTCCGTAATGTATGCCGTATTCGTAGCATGGGAAAGGGATTGCCTCGCGCAGGATGGGGACGTGGTGGGGCTCGTGGCAGAGGACGCGGAGGAGCCGCTTCGGGACGCCGTCCAGTATCCTTTCCACGAATTCCGTGCGCTTGGGCGAGATGGGGGTGCCGTCCTTCCCCTTCAGGGAGAGGGACTCCACCGCCTTCCTTCCTGCTTCGTCAACGTCGGCGTAGAAATAGGGGTCGTACTGGAAATAGAGCATCGCGGTTTTCTTCCCCTTCACGAGGAGGCGCGCGTAGCATTTGCCCTCGCGCACAGCGTAGTCTGCCTCAATGAAAAGCGCCTTCCTCCTCTCCATGGGTAGGATTCAGGCAGAAAGGGTTATTTAGACTTGCTGAGGGCCAGTTCCTTGCCGACGAGCTCGTCAACGACGTCGCGCGGTATGAAGCGCCTCCCGCCTATCTTCACGTGCGGGATGCGGTTCCTGTCAAGCCTGCGCTCAAAGGCGTTCCTCTTTATGTCCACGCCTTTTACGTGCAGTTCTTTTATCGCCTGGCTGACCGAGTAGTATTTGCGCGCAACATGCGAGAGGCTGTCTATCGTGTCCCTCGGGATGAGCCTTTTCGTGCCTATCTTGAGGGAGGGGATGGAGCTCTTCTCCACCCTGCCTATGAATGCCCTGTAGTTGATTGCGCTGTTGTACTTCTTGTAGAGTTCATACGCTTCGCGGATTGTATAGAAATCCTTGCCGAGAGAGAGGATGTCCTCAAGGGACTGCATCGGGATGTACCTCTTCTTGCCGACCTTCACCGAAGGGACGCTCCTGCGCTCTATCCTTCCCCCAAATGCCCTGAAGGAGATGTCCATGCCCTTGGAACGGAGATATTCATATGCGTCCTGGATAGATAAAATGCCCGCGCGCCTCAGCTCCGTGTCGCTCCTCCTTGAGCGCTCGTAGGTCTTCTGTGCCGCGTCCATCACTGAGCCTATCGCAAGCGAAAGGCTGCGTTCAACTGCGCCCCTCCTCTTCCTTATGTCTTCCATGTCTATGGAGGTAAGCCTGTCGATCTTGTCGTCATTGATTTTCCGGTTGATTATAATTCTCCTGCCTCTGGGCATTTTGTCACCTTTTCACACAACTTATATACGAAGAAATCATTTATAAAGGTATCGTTAAGGGGGTGTAAATGTGTGTAAAATCACCCGGAAGAGAGCCCCCTAATGTAGTTATATATAGTCCAGAGGATGGCAAGCCCGACCAGCGCCGCGCCGGCGAGAAGGAGCGGGTTGTCCGTGGGCAGCATCTGCGGCGGCTGGCTCCCGGTCCCGTTTCCGCCGTTGGGTGGCGTCACTGTGCCGTTGCCCTGCGGGCTGTACTGCACGAGGTATTCGCCCTCCACGGTCTCCATGTTGCCCTCCTTGTCCTTCGCGGTTATCGTGAAGCGGACGAGCGAATTGTCGGCCGGGCGGGATATCTCCGCGACGTACCTGCCGCCCTGCACGAATGCGGGGACGGTGCGCGTGACGCCGCCGATATTATAGGATACGGTTATGTCATCAGCGGATGGGCCGCTCGCATACATGTTCGGGTCCTCCACCAGGAAGGATATGAGCATGTCGTGTGCGGGGGTCAGCTGCACGCCGACGCCCGTTATCTCCGGGGGCGTGAGGTCGAACACAACCGTGTAGGATTCGCGCTGGGAGAGGTCTATCTCGGGCGACTTTGTGAGGAGCCCGTACGTGACGGACACGGTGGGCCGCGCCAGCGGAGTGTCCTGTATGGAGACTGAGCTCCCTTCATATGCCTGGGTGTCCACAAGTATCGCCGCGTCCAGCGGCCTGCCCGAGTCGTCCATCACATCGAGCATGAAGTTGTAGAGCAGCGCCTGGAGCGTGTAGAAGGTGTCGTTCTGCACGGATATTTTTTTGGACACCACCGCGCCACGATAAGAAACGGCGACGTCCACGTTGCCATTCTTGTTCACGATAAAGTAGGCGAGCCCGCGGTCGTTGGTCGTTGATTCCATGGAATTGACGCGGATGTAGGAAAGGGCGAGCGGCGCGCCGAACTTGTCCACCGCCTTCACGGTGAGGGAGTAGGCGTCGAACTGCACCACTTCGTCCGCCAGGTGGTGCTGCGCGGTTATCGTTTCTATATGTGTGACGCCGTCATATGTCACGTTGATTTTTATGTCGCAGCGCACGCGGCTGTCCAGCTGCTCGGTGTTGGTGAGCGTGGTGGACACCTTGCCATCCGCGTTGGTGTAAAGGATGTTGGTCGTTATGTAGCCCTTGCCAGTGGTATAATCTTTTTGGTAAGTGAAGGTCACGGATGCATTGGGGATGGGGCGGTACTTGGCGTCAAGAACATTCACCCTTACGGGGTCGCGGAAACCGGCCTCGCATTCCGCCGCGAAAACGGCGGAGGCGAGCAGCACCAAAAGAAGGACGTTCTTCATCATGGCAATACCTCGGAACTAGTATGGGAATTAGGTCTTTAAAAAATGTAATGTGGGTTCGGCCGACGCTCCGTTGCAGGCAAGGTGGGAAGCAAAACCCTACTGCGCAGCTACGGCTTCGGGCTCCGAAGGCACTGCGGTGAAGGAGGAGACCTTCTCCCCCTCCCTGAGCTTTATCACGCGCACCCCGAGCGTGTTCCTTCCAACAGTGGATATCTGGCCCACCGGGACGCGGATGAGCATCCCGCTTGCAGTTGTGACGATTGCATCCTCGCCGTCATCCACGCAGCGCACGTTCACTATGTCGCCGTTGCGGGCGCCGGCCTTCATGTTTATGATGCCCATGCCGCCCCTGCCCTGCGTGCGGTATTCCTCAACGGGCGTCTTCTTGCCGTATCCGTTCTCCGTGATGGTGAGGAGGAACTGCTTGTTGGTGACGGTGGCGCTGACCAGATGGTCGCCCTTGCGGAGCCTTATGCCGCGGACGCCCGCTGCCGAGCGGCCCACATCGCGCACGTCATCCTCCTTGAAGTGGATTGCGTAGCCCTTCCTGGTGCCGAGGCACAGCCCCTGGCTTCCGTTGGTTTTGCGCACGGCGATGAGCGAGTCGCCCTCGCGCAGCGTGATTGCGATTATCCCTCCCTTGCGCGGGTTGCTGAAGCTGGATGTTTCCACCCTTTTTACGGTGCCCAGCTTGGTTGCCATGAAGAAGAATTCGCTGTCCTTGAATTCATCCACCGCGATGGAGGCTGTGACCTGCTCCCCTTCCGCCTGCAATAGATTGACGATGGGCTTCCCGTGGGAATACCTTCCCGCCTCGGGAATCCTGTACGCCTTGAGCCAATGAACCTTGCCCTTGTCCGTGAAGAAGAGGATGTACTTGTGGTTCGTGGTGACGAAGACGTCCTCAATCGCGTCCTCCTCCACGGTCTCTGCGCCGACCTTGCCCACGCCGCCCCTGCGCTGCGCGCGGTATTCCGCGAGCGGGACGCGCTTTATGTAGCCCTTCCTGGAGATGGTGACGACGACCTGCTCGTCCGGAATCAGGGATTCTATCTCCACCTCCGCCTCGCCCTCTTCAATCATGGTGCGGCGCGGCTGGCCGTATTTCGCCCTTAGCCCGAGCGTCTCCTCCTTTATCACGTTGAGTATTTTCTTCTCGTCCGCGAGCAGCTCGTGCAGCTTGCGTATTTCTTCCTGCTTCTCGCCGTGCTCGGTATCTATTCCGTGCCTCTCCAGCCCGGTGAGCTTTTGCAGTTTCATGTCCAGGATTGCGGCGCCCTGCTTGTCCGAGAGCTTGTAGGCGGCTGAGAGCTTCCCCCGCGCCTCCTCCGCGTTCTTGGATGAGCGTATGAGCGATACCACCGCATCAATGTTGGCGAGCGCGACCAGGAAGCCCTCCAATAGGTGGAGGCGCTCCTGCGCCTTTGCGAGGTCGAACTTGCTGCGCGCGATTATCATGTCCCTGCGGAAGGAGATGAATTCCTTCAGCATCTCAATGAGCGGGAGCATCTTCGGCTGCCCGCCCACAAGGGCGAGGTTCTGTATGCCGAAGCTCTTCTGCAGGTCGCTGAACGAGTAGAGCTGGTTAAGGACTATCTCCGGGTCCTCGCCCCGCTTCACCTCTATTACAAGGGCCATTCCGTCCCGGTCCGAGCGGTCGCTCACGTTGCTTATGCCTTCTATCCTCTTCTCTTTTACGGCGGCGACTATCTGCTCTATGAGCGCGGTCTTGTTCACCTGGTAGGGGATTTCAACGATTGTGATTTCATTTTTTTCAATTGTGGCCTTTCCGCGGACCGTGATGATGCCCTTGCCCGTTTTGTATGCGCTCATGATTTGGGATTTGCCGATTATGGAGCCGCCTGTCGGGAAATCGGGCCCCTGCACTATGCGGAATACGTCCTCTTCGCTTCCTCCATCTATTATGGATATTATTGCGTCCGCTATTTCGTTAAGATTATGGGGAGGGATATTTGTGGCCATCCCAACCGCGATTCCCGCCGAGCCGTTGAGCAGCAGGTTTGGCACACGTGAGGGGAGCACCGTTGGCTCCTGCAATGTTCCATCAAAGTTTGGCGCGAACGTGACTGTTTCCTTCTCTATATCCTTCAGCATTTCCCCGGCTAGCTCGGCCATGCGCACTTCCGTGTACCTCATGGCCGCGGGGGAATCCCCGTCAATGGAACCGAAGTTTCCCTGCCCGTCAACGAGCGGGGCGCGCAGCGAGAAGTCCTGCGCCATGCGCACGAGCGCATCATAAATCGCCATGTCGCCGTGCGGATGGTACTTGCCCAGCACTTCGCCGACCACCCTCGCGCTCTTCTTGTACGGCTTGCTGTGGGTGTTGCCCAGCTCGTGCATCGCGAAAAGGATGCGCCTCTGCACGGGCTTGAGCCCGTCGCGCACGTCCGGGAGCGCGCGGCTGGTTATGACGCTCATCGCGTAATCCAGGTAAGAGGACTTCATGTCCTCCTCAATCGGTATGTCTGTAAGCGGCATATGAATCACACGTCTAAATTCTTCACATACTTGGCGTTCTCCTCTATGAACTTCCTGCGCGGCTCAACCGCCTCGCCCATGAGTATGGTGAACATCTCGTCTGCGAGCATCGCGTCCTCTATTGTCACGCGCTTCATGGAGCGGGTTTCCGGATTGAGCGTGGTCTCCCAGAGCTGCTCAGGGTTCATTTCCCCCAGCCCCTTGTACCTCTGCACGGACGCGCCCTCACCCATCTCCTGCACAACCTTGGGCAGGTCCAGGTCGCTGAATGCGTAGCGCATGCCCTTGCCCCGCCTAACCCCGTAGAGGGGCGGCTGGGCGATGAACATGTGGCCCTGCTCTATCACGGGCTTAAGGTAGCGGTAGAAGAGCGTAAGTAGGAGGGTGCGTATGTGGCTGCCGTCAACATCCGCATCGGTCATTATCACTATCTTGCCGTAGCGCAGCTTGGCGACGTTGAAATCCTCGCCGAAGCCGGTGCCCAGCGCGGTTATGAGGACGCGTATCTCCTCGTTCTGGAGGATTTTGTGTATCGGGGACTTTTCAACGTTCAAAATCTTTCCTTTGAGCGGAAGAATGGCCTGGAAGCGGCGGTCCCTCCCCTGCTTGCTGCTTCCTCCGGCGGAATCCCCCTCCACTATGAACATCTCGGCCTTGGCGGGGTCCTTCTCTATGCAGTCCGCGAGCTTGCCGGGAAGCACGGAGCCGTCGAACACGCCTTTCCTGCGGATGAGCTCCTTCGCCTTCTGCGCCGCCTCCCTTGCGCGCATGGACTTGATTACCTTCTCCATGATGCCGCGCGCATCGGATGGATTTTCTGCCATGAAGCGGGAGAAGCTGTCGTAGGCGATGCTGCTGACTATGCCCTTCACCTCGCTGTTGCCGAGCTTGGTCTTGGTCTGGCCCTCAAACTGCGGCTCCGGGACCTTTACACTGACCACAGCGGTGAGCCCTTCAACGGAATCGTCGCCGCTTATCGCCTCCTCGCCCTTGAGCAGCTTGTGCTCCTTGATGTATTCATTCACCGCGCGTGTGACCGCGGTCTTGAAGCCGACGAGGTGGGTGCCGCCCTCAACCGTGGCGATGTCGTTTGCGAATGTATGGACGAGGGGGATGTAGCTCTGCGTGTATTGTATCGCGTACTCCACCTCAACATCGCCTTCCCTCTTCTTGTATGAGAAGGGCTCGTGTATCATCTCGCGCGAGCGGTTCAGGTATTTTACGAACTCGGAAAGCCCGCCCTCGTATTTGAACTCCTCCTCGCGGTTTACGCGCTCATCCTTGAGAAGTATGCGTACGCCGGAGTTTAGGAATGCGAGCTCGCGCAGGCGCTCGCGCAGGTAATCAAATTCAAATTCACCGGTGAATATCGTCATGTCCGGGTGGAAGCGCACGATGGTGCCGCGGTAATCGGTTGTGCCCATCATCTCCACCTTGGTCTGGGGAAGGCCGCGGGCGTATTTCTGGAGGTGGATTTTTCCGTCGCGGTGCACCTCTATCTCCATCTGTTCGCTCAGCGCGTTGACCACGGATAATCCGACTCCGTGGAGGCCGCCGCTCACCTGGTACGCCTTCTTCTCAAATTTTCCCCCCGCGTGGAGGACGGTGGAGACCAGCTCCATCGCGGACTTGCCGGTCTTGGAATGGGTTTCGGTCGGGATGCCCCTGCCGTCGTCGCGCACGGATGCGGAGCCGTCCGCCTTCAGCACGACCTCTATGTTCTTGCAGAAGCCCGCGAGCGCCTCGTCTATCGCGTTGTCCACTATCTCAAATACGAGGTGGTGGAGGCCGCGCTTCGCGGTGTCCCCTATGTACATGGCGGGGCGGCGCCTGACGCCCTCTAGCCCTTCCAGTACTTTTATGCTTTCAGCACCGTACTCTTCCATCGTGTCACCCTTGCTCGCCAGTCTTGGTTTTCCACTCTTCTATGAGCTGCTTGAGCTTGCCCCTTTCAGTGAAAAGGAGCGGATTGCTCTTCCCGGAAGGCAGCGAAACCGCCGCGGCCCTCCTGCCCATGATCACGAACCTCTTCACGTCCTCCTCCCCGAACTTCCTTGCGATTGCCTTGGCGAAGCCGGAGAGCTTGAGGTATAAGACCGCGCCCACGGTCGCGTTCCCCCTGGAGAACGAATTGGAAACGACCTTGTTGTCGTGTATGACTATGGAGGCCTCAACGAGCCCTTCGCGCTTAAGGTCCGCGAGCGCCGTGTTCACCATGTTTTCAACGGAGACGGTCCTGCGCTTTATGCGGTTTTCCTCCAGGATTAAATGCCTGCCGCGGTGCTCGCTTATGAACTTGCTGACCGCCCACTCCCTCCACTGCATCGGGATGGAGACGAGCGTCTCCACGGGGACCTCGCCGCTCTGGTCCACCGCCTTCTCTATTTCGCTGTTCCAGACCGGCCAGTTCTCCTCCATTATTGTTACCTTTTGCTCTATGCGCTTGTCCATCTCCTCCAGCCTTCCCATGTGGAAGTCTATGAGGCTCTTGGCGGTGTTCTGCTTGCCGATTTCAACGAACTGCTCCAGCCGGTCCGCGGGAACCGCGATGAGCACGGAGTATTCATCCTTCACGTCCATCCCGGTATGGGACAGGGTATCAATCCGCGTCTTGAGGTTGTCGGAGAGAACCTTCAGCTTGGATAAGGATGCGACATTCTCCTCCTTCGTGGCGCCCTTTGCCTGGAAATACCCTTCGCCGAGCACGAGGCCCTTGAGCCGGTCCTCCGCGACCAGGTAGATGGTGTATGCGCCGAGTATGAAGAGGATGGATGAGATTGCGCCGGGCACGTCGGAAATCGCCCTGAGCTGGATTGTGACAAGGTCGAACTGCCCGACCTCGGCGGGGCGTATGTAGAATGCGTTAAGGAGGAAGCAGATGATGATGAGGGCTGCGCCCACCCCCACGTAGCTCCTCCAGTCGGTTATGGGCGGGCCCATCTTGTCCGTAAGGTATTCGCGGACGTCCTTGCGGTCCATGTATGCGCGGAGCGCGTGGTACAGCCCGGTTATGGCGAGGATGGCGAGGAGCGCCACATAAAGGAAGAAGGATGCGGCTGCGCCCAGCGCCGTGAAATATCCGAGCCCGAGGGAGTATGCGAGCGTGAATATGGATTTGGAGATGCCGGTGAGCAGGGACGATACTGGGTTTGATGCGAGCATGCTGAATATCGTGAAGAACTTCACGTTCCTCTCGTCAATCTGCGGGTTGCTCCACCTGGAGAGGAGGGTGTCCTGCGGCGCGTCCGGAGAAGTGAAATCGTATGTGAGGGCCTTGCGCGGGGAATCGGCGCGCACGTTCTCCCACCCCAGCCTGAGCGGGAACTTCTGGTAGATTACGCCCTGAGGTATGTCAACGGAGAGCTCGTCTATGCTCATCGCGACCGGGGGCGTGTCCTGTACGAAAAGGGTTATGTGCTCCTCCTCGGTTCCGCCGGTCACTATTTCGGAAACCCTGTACCTGTAGCGGTCCGGGGCTATTTCAGTTGTGCCGACCATCTGCGCCGCATCATCCAGGAGGTCAAGGCGCAGCGGGACCGGGCCGCACGTGTTGTAGGTGTTGGAGCTGAAGAGGTTCATGCTGGAGAGGTCGCTGGATACCGCCATGAGCCGCACGGTCTTCCTTATGAACTCCTTCCTGTCGTCCTGGGACGGAAGGGACTGTGTGGAGGTGAGCTCGGAGACGAGCCGGTCCATCTCCTGGCTCTTGTCCTTGAACACGAGGAGCTCAAAGCCGAATGCGTCGCCGGCCACGCCCTTCGCATTTTCGCAGTAGTCAGAGCCGCAGTTCTGCATGCATGAGGAATAATCAATGCAGGCCGCGAATGAAAGGCCGAGGCGCGCGAGGCAGGAATTCTCGCCCGCTTTCCTCGCAGCGTCAAATTCGGCTATCTTCGCCTTTGCGCCCGCGAGGTCCGGGGGGGAGAGGTAGGCCGGCTCGGAGAATGAATAGGAATACGGGGCGACGGAAACGTATTTCGCCATGGAGATTCCCAGCGGCTGGTCTATGGCGATGGAGCGGAACTGGTAAGAGAGGACGTCGTTGACGCCGTCCCCGGTGAGGTCCATCCCGCTCACTCCCTCCACGGTCTCATATCCGCTTATGCTGAGCGTCCTTTCCTCAACGCAGCCGTAAAGGAGGAGTGCCGCAAAAATGGCTAGGAATACGTGCAATCGCATGGCTATGATTTATGACGACAGGGTTATAAACCTTCCCTTCGGTTTATCGACGTAAAAATGCACCGGATTGGGAGATATGGATTTTTTAAGAGAAAAGTAGAGGTTGGAATGCATAAAAAGGTGCGATGATGGCCCCGGGGAACATGGAAAAAGTGCTGGAAAACGCGCTCAAAAAGATAACTCCTGGCGAAAAAGAACGGGAAGAGGTGGAGGGGATTGCGAGGGAGGTGGAGGTGCGGATAGGGGAATTATTGCCTGCCGGGGTGAAGACCATGCTCACGGGTTCCGTGAAAAAAGGGACCTTCCTTGCGGAGGAGGGGGACGTGGATTTGTTCGCGCTTTTTCCCCATTCCTATTCCAAGGAATTGATGTTTGAGGAAGTTAAGGAGGCGGTGGAATCCGCCTACCCGAAAGCGAAAATGGAGATTGCGTATGCTGAGCATCCGTACGTGAAATTTTATTTGAAAGGCAAAAAAGTGGATGTGGTCCCGGCTTATTTGATGGTGGAAGGGGAGCGGATAAAGAGCGCGGTGGACCGCTCGCAATTGCATACCGGGTATGTGCTGGAGAAGATGAAGGACGAACAGAGGGGGGAAGTGCTGCTTTTGAAAAAGTTTTTGAAGGCGAACGGATTGTATGGAGCGGAGATAAAGACGCTTGGTTTCTCAGGGTATTTGTGCGAGCTTTTGGTTATTGCTTATGGGGATTTTGAAGGGGTGCTCAGGGCGGTTTCAAAATGGGGAGCCAATAAGACGGCGCTGGATTTGGAGGGATACTATTCTAATGAGAAGGAATTGTGGGCCCGCTTCCCTGAACAATTCATCGTGGTTGACCCGGTGGATTCGGAGAGGAATGTCGCGGCCCCTGTTTCTGCTGGCAATTTTTCCAGGTTTGTCGGGGCTTGCAGGAAATTCCTTGTGAAGCCGTCTGATGGATTCTTCTTCCCAAAGAAAATGGGCGCGGCGGAAATCGGGAAATGGGTGCGCGGGAAAAACCTGTATGGGATAGAATTTGCGAATGAAAAAATAGTGGATGACGTGCTCTGGGGGCAGATACGGAGGGTTAGCGCTTCGCTTGGGGATTTCCTTTCCGCGAATGGATTTACTGTAGTTGGAACTCATTCCTTTTCAGATGGGAAGAAGACGGTTCTGTTTTTTGAAACCAGAGAAAAGGAATTGCCAAAAGAGAAGGAGATGCACGGGCCGCTTTCGCAGATGAAGGAGGACTGCGCGAAATTCCGCGCCAAGCATAAGAAGGCGAAATTTGTGGAGAGGGAGGGGCGGCTCTTTGCGATTGAGAAAAGGAAATGGAGGGACTTCACAGGTGCGTTCAAGGAATATGCGAAAAAGGGGTTTGTGCCCTCGCACCTTGGGGGGATGAGGAAGGGAAAGGTGCTTTCAGGGAAAGGATTGATTAGGTATAAAGAAGGTTTGGAGGAATATATTAGATATAGGTGAGATGAATGGTGTTTGTATCTACTTTGGGGAGCCACTCGGCATTGGATGTTTCGGAAGGGGCTAAGCATGAGGGCATGAACTCGCTCGTGGTTTGCCAGAAGGGAAGGGAGAAGGTTTATGCGAAGCATTATCGTACAAGAGGCATAAGGGGCTGTGTTGACGAAGTACTCATATTGAACAAGTTTGCGGAGATTGTGAAGCCTGAAAACCAGAAGAAATTGGAAGGGTCGGTGTTCGTTCCCAATAGGTCTTTCTCGGTTTATGTCGGTTATGATGCGATAGAGAAGGACTTCAAGGTGCCGGTGTTTGGAAACAAATTCCTTTTGCGTGCGGAGGAGAGGGATGCGGCTAAGAATCAATATTTCTTATTGGAGAAGGCGGGCATAAGCATTGCGCGCACATTTACTCCGAAGAACATAGATGCGCTTGCACTGGTGAAAGTGCAGGAGAAGAAGAGGCACTATGAAAGGGCGTTCTTCTTTGCGGGCTCGCCTGAGGAGTATGCGAAGAAAGGCGAGGATCTGATTGCAAAAGGAATAATTGCAAGAGAAGACCTGGCAAAGGCAAGGATTGAGGAGTTCATTCTTGGGGCACAGTTCAATTTCAATTTCTTCTATTCCCCGCTTACTGGCGAGCTGGAATTGCTGGGGATAGATACGAGGAGGCAGACCAATCTGGATGGATTATTGCGGTTGCCTGCACACCAGCAGATGGAAGTTATGAAGTATAGGCGGCTCACTACAATTGAGACCGGGCATATTGCATGCACATTGAGGGAATCTCTGCTTGAGGAAGTGTTTGAAGCCGGGGAAAAATTTGTGGCGGAAGTTAAGAAGCACTACAAGAAGGGATTGGTCGGGCCTTTTGCATTGCAGTGCGCGATTGAAGAAAGGGACGGGAAAGAAAGCCTGGTAGTGTTTGACGTTTCCCTCAGGATGCCGGGAAGCCCTGGGACGAGATTTACTCCGTATTCCTACTATTTGTATGGGGAAGGAATTTCGTTCGGAAGAAGGGTTGCGATTGAGATAAAGCAGGCGAACAAGGAAAAGAGGATGGAGGAAATTACGAGTTAGGCGCCGCACGCAAAGCTCGTTATTCTTTCCTGGTAGCTCCCATCTATTTTTATGAACGGGAGGGCCTTGGAAAGGTTAACTCCTAGTTTGTGCAACTGGAGCATGCTTGTTATCTTTCCCGTGTGGGAGGCAAACTTCTCCGCGGTTTTGGGCCCCACCCCTGGAATGCGGAGCAGCTCTTCCTTCCCAAGGCCGTTTATCTCCTGTGGCTTGGCTAGTTGGGAGCGTGCGATTGTTACTTTTGGGCCCTCATTCGGCAGGAAATCGTTCCTGTATGCGAGGTCTATCTCTTCTTTTTTGAAATCATAGTCGCGGTAAAGGAAATCCAATTGGTATAAGCGGTGGCCCCTCCATTTCCCTGCTGGCGCATGCCCTTCAAGCGGAGTCCCTAGGATGGGGGAGAAGGGGGAGTAATAGACGCGCTTGACCTCCATGTGGGCGTATTCGGAAATGGCACAACCGAATATCTCCCTGTCGGTTTCCCCCAATGCTCCGACAATCAACTGTGTGGTGTGGGAAAGCCCCGCGCGTTTTCTTACCTCCGCCCTTATCCACGCCTGGCGCACAAGAATGTCATTTTTCATATCTTTTGTGGATGAGAGTTCTGAGAGATGGGAGGGGGAAATGGATTCTATGTTTATGGATAAGCGGTCTGCGTATATCGCCGCCCTCTGGACCTGGTCGCGGGAGGAGCCGGGGAGAATCTTTAAGTGGATGTAGCCGCGGAAATGGAAATCCTCGCGTAGGGTTTTTACCTCTTCTATCATCTCCTCCATGTTTGTTTCCGGTTCCTCTATGGAAGAAGAAAGGAAGAGGGCTTCTACTAATCTTTTCTTGTAAAAGAAATGGAACGTGCGGGCAAGTTCTCCTTTTTCATATTTGTGGGGCTGCCTGCGCAAAGAGCATTTGGAGTTTATGCAATACTTACAATCCATCTTGCATTTGTTCGTGAGGAGCGTCTTGAAGAGCTTGCAGGAGCCCCTCGGGCTGGAGGCCTTGTAGATTGGGACCTGGGTTTTTCCCAACGAGAGGAAAGTGGAGCTCTGGCAGCTCTCCATGTCAAAGGAGGCTACCTCTGAGAGGTTCTTCACTTTCTCCACACTGGTCATGGATTTTGAGAGGATTTTGGAGGTTTATAAACGGGGGGAGACCTATCCGCCAGTGATGCCAGTAATCGTATGGGTTTAAATAATTTTGAAGCGTTTTTCGTCCATGGCGGAGATGTACGACAATCCGAATACCATTGAGAAGACTTTTGACCAGGAATTCCTGTCGGAGTACCTGAGGCAAGCCCAATGGGCGGAAATGGTCGAACTGAAGAAGATAATTACCGAGATGTCCCGAAAGAAGAGGCAAATTAGCATCCTTGATATCGGGATAGGGAATGCAAGGATTCCCAAACACCTCTCCGGCATAAAGGAAATATGGGATATGGTGAAAAGTTACGAGGGGATTGACAATTCCCAGAACTGCGTAAGCATATCCAATCGTGTGATATCCGAAACGGGCCTTGGCGGGAAGGTTTCCGCAAGGCTCCTAGATGCAGTAAACCTGGATAAGGCGGATAAGAGATACGACTTGATTCTGGTAACTTGGTTTACTGCTGGAAACTTCTATCCAAATAACTTTCCTTTTGAAAGCTATGCAAAATCATCAAAGAGGTACGACCTTAGCAGAAATGAAAAATTTGAGAGGATATTCCGGCTCGCGTATAAACACCTTAATCCAGGCGGTGAGATTGTAATCGGCTCCGCTTATATGGATAATGACGGCACAAGAAAAAAGCAGGAAGATTTCTACAGGAAATGCGGGATGACGATAATCACTGATGAAAGGGATTCCTTTACAGCAACGAAAGAGAGATACTGGTCGCAGAGATTCACGAAAGAAAGGATGATGGAATACCTGAATTTCATCCCAAAGGATAAGATATCGTTTATACCGCTGGACACTTATGATTATGCGATGATGGTCAGGATAAGAAAGTAAACTCTAATCCAAAAACGCCTCAATCTCGTCCTCTTCCTCCTCTTCCTTCTTCTGCTGGTCAGAATCGAATTTAATCGCTTGTAAATGAAGAGGCTCGCCTTTTTCCATCTTCCTGGATTTCCTGTCGCGGATTTCCACGAAGGCGGGATAGTTGATTGCCTCGCCTACGATTATTCCTTCCCCAACCTTTAGCGAAGTGATGCTGCGCATGGTGCGGTCATCCAATCCTTCGGAGCTTTGGCGGATGTGGTCAAGGTCGTTCGGGTTGGTTACGCGGAGAATTATGTGGGTATTACATTGGGAAAGAGTAGTTGTGGATAATTGGACGGGACGCTGGGAAACCACGCACAAAGCCGCACCGAATTTCCTTCCTTCCCTCGCTATTTTCTCTATTACGAATTTGGAGGGCGTGTGCACGGACTTGGAGCGCTCGGGCGCGAAGTTGTGCGCCTCTTCCACAAGGAGCATGAACGGGGGGATGGAACCCTTTCTCCTTAATTTGAATAAGCGGGAAGCGATGAGGGTGACGATTGCCTTCTTTCTTTTCTGGTCGTCCAAATCACTTAGGTCTAAGACGAGCATTTCGCCCGGGCGAAGCTCGTAAAGGTTGGGGTTCTTGCGCGTTGGATGGATGAGGCGCATCTGCAAAAGTTCGTAGAGGGGGCGCATGAGGGATTCCTTGGTGTTCTTGTTCATGCCCGCCGTTTCCACCCGTGCAATCAGGTCCTGCATCCCGAATACGCTATTGTTCTGCTTTGCATCCTCGGCCATTTGCTTGAGGATTTTTCCCAATTCCACCCTTGCCGGTCCGGTCATGTCTGGGAAGAGGGTACCGAGAAGCTCGGAATTTAGATTGGAGAAAGGAACGGAGATGGATTTCCCCTCCACTATTCTTACCTGCTTTCCGTATCTTGGGTCGGATTTGAAGCCGATGTATTCTCCATGGATGTCAATTACTACTACGGCTATCCTTCCGTCCTCCTTCTTTCTGTCCAATAATTCCTCCAGCATTACGCTGGCTAAATGGGATTTTCCTGCGCCGCTCATTGCGAGGATTGCGAGGTGCTTTTGGAGAAGCCTTGTCATGGAAACTTTTGCCTGCACGTCGTGGTTCTGGAGCTTCCCCAGCATCAATCCGTCCGGCTGGAAGCCTATGAAATCGTTGAGCATCTGCTCATCCGCGGCGAGTACCTTTGCGCCGGGGGAAGGCGGGAGGGAAACACGCCAGTGCTTGTACTTGTCCCCAACTTTGTTCATCAAGCCGAGAACCCTCACCTCGCCAATTGCGTATTCCCATGCCTTGACCGGGAAATGGGTGGAGATGGAGGATTCCTTTTCGTATTCGGCGACGGATTCCGCCCTTTCAAAATAGCGGTTGGCACGGGTGATTTCCCTTACGAGCCCGAAGACAGTGCCTTCCTCGCTGGTGGTTTGGATAAATTGGTTTTTCTTTACCGGGGCACCCTCCTCCAGAACAAATGAGAACTCCTGCGTGGTAGGGGATTCTTCAGTGGAGACAACTGTTCCCAGGGGCTTCATAGGGATGAATTTACGGGAGAGAGAATATAAAGCTTCTCAGGGCTTCCCGCCAGTAATCAGGGGGTTACCTTGTATACTATATTCCCCTCATGCACGCTTCCGTTCAGCTTCAGCGCGACATCGTCGCCCGGGCCAGCGGAGGTGACCTCCTTGTGCTGTATCTGCATTGAGCGGACGGTGTCTTCCAAAACGAGCGAGCCGTCCTTGTGCTCAAAGCGGATGTGGTCCCCTATCTTCAAATCCCCGCTCATGCTAAGCGCAGCCACGCCTATCTTCCCGAAAAAGTGGGAAACCTTTCCCACTACGCTCTTCGGCATTCTTACCACCCCGGACAGGCTAGTGCAAGAAAAATTAAGAAATGGTATGGTGGCGAGAAAAAAGGAGCGCCGAGGGCAGGATTTGAACCTGCAATTCCTTGCGGAACCGGTTTTCAAGACCGGCGCACTACCGGGTTATGCGACCTCGGCTGAGGCCTATTGCATTGTAATAGGATATGAAATGACTTTTATTGCTTCTTATTGGTGCAGTCCAGTCGAGCGCAAGATGAGCGGGGTTATCGGCCCGAAGCAATTATCCGGCACAGGCGCAGCTCCGCTCTTCATGCATTCGGGGTAGTATCTGTAAAAATCCTCATCTGGCTGAAATCTGCCTTTTTGCCAACTCTCCATGAGTTCCATCTTACGTTCGCGCAGTATGTTGTCGTGGCCCAGATTGCTAAGTCTGTAAAGGTAATATATTTCAAACTTCGTGAAGTCAGACTCGTATAGATAAAAGTCGCATAGTTCCTTCGGCTTGCCCAAAAACATGCATGCGGCTTGGATGGGTGGGACTTCGGAAGCCACGCGTATCGCGGAGTTTACCCTTTCCTGTTCCCAAAGGGTCTTGTTGGTTAATTGCTCAGACTTGAGCTCCCTCTCGGTCTGTTCGTGCTTATGCATATAATCCCGCATCTCTTCATAGCCGAATTTTAGGCCCAGTGCGACCGCCACGCCCGCGACCATCAGGCCCAGCGCCTTGAGGGCGCGGACGGCCCTTCTCGCCCATACCCGCTCCACCGCGTTCTGGTCGTATACGCCCTTTCCCGTGTTGATTACGACCACAGTATCCTGTTTGTCAAGAGGGTAATTTGATGCCCCGCGGAATGCGACCGCGGCAGAAGGCTCGGCGCTTATGCCTATCGTGCCAAGGTACCTGTATTCGCTGGCGATTTCGCCTTCCGTCACGGTCTTGAGCTCAACCATCCCCCTCTTCACAAGGTTGTTTATGAGCTCCTTGAACTTTGAGTAGCCGTTCCTTAGCTTGTCCGCTGCGCTCCTGCGGATTCTCTTCAGGAAGTTCTCTTCTTTCACCAGCACGTTGTCCGGGATTGTGATGCCGACTATCCTGGGTGCGTCCTTCCCCCAGACCGCTTCCGCCTCGGAAGCAAGCTCTGTGAGGAGCTCCCCTTCCCCCACCGGGCAGAAGATGTGCGAGGGCTTCACCCCGTCAGCATCTATTTCGCGGATTATCGCACGGTATCCGTTTGCGAGGCCGTAATCCTCAACGCCCACGATGTTTTTGTCATCTCCCTTGTAGCCCGTTAGGCTGCGGGCGATTTTGCGCATCTCCTCAAAAGTGATTATTCCCTTTGTGATGTCTATCTCATGGACAAAGGAGCAGGTGGCGAGCTTCTTTTTCATCCCTTCGGGAAGGTCCTTTGGAACGAGGTTGACCACCGAAATCCTCCTGCCCGTTTTCCTTTCCTCCTCCTTCGCCATCATCCCGAGGCTGTAGCCCGAGTTCCCGGAGGTGATGTGGACGAAAACGAGCTCCTGTTTGTCCTTGTGCAGGTCAAGAAGAGCAGCACACCTTCTGTCCTTGAAGGTGCCGAACGGGTTCCTGCTCTCGTCCTTTACTAGGACGGTTGCACCATGGCACCTGCCGCAGAGCTCTATGCTCTTGAACATCAGGGTGTTTCCTACAGATGGGGAAGGCATGTTATCGGTGATAATATTAGGTTAAAAGTGTTTATAAATGTTGCCTTGTGTTGGGATAGGGGAATACAACGGAGCCTTATGGGGCGCAAACCCGCTATACAGCGGCACTAGGGATATATCCCCGTTTCAATAGGTATATGTTTGTGAGATAATGGAATTGCGCTTGCCGACAGGAATGAAGATTACCCTTAGCAGGGCCGAGGAGGCGGCAGCCGGGAGGCTGCCCGTGCGAGAGATGCTCCTCTACTCTGAGAAGGTGGATGCGGAGGACATGCGCGCGTTCTTTGAGCAGCTGGTCAAGGCGCGGCTCCCGCTTTTTGGATTTCTGGATTTCTCGGGCATACTCTCGCTCAATGCGTTCCGGCTAATCATACGCAGGAAGAACAACACGCTGAAATTCTACATAAGGGAGAAGAAGGGGCTGCAGGACATGTCTGCGCTCGTGTTCCCGTTCAGGTTCGGGGAGCTGGTGGAAATAGAGGAGGCGCGGGGGAAGGCGGCCATCCTCTCAAAATTCTACAAGATAAACGGGGGCAGGTACAACTTCCTGGATTTCATGCTCAAGGAGAACGTGGAGGAGCTTGAGCTCAGCCTTAGCAAGGTGCTGGGGGGGTTTGTGGCCGCGGGGGACGCAATTGACGAGAAAGGGAGGAAGAGGAGCGTGGTGGTGACAGACCCTGAGAAATTCATGAGGATAAACCTGGAGGAGAACTCATCCATATACATGGAAGTGCTGGACCCGATTCCGAAGAGGATACACACCAGCTCCAAATTCCCGGTGTTTGAGGAAAGTGGAGTAACATTAGGGGTGGATAATTACGACCCGATGCAGCACACGCTGATTGCGGGGACTTCGGGGTCAGGGAAGACGAAGGCACTCTATGTATTGCTGAAGGCAATAGAGGCGAAATACAAGGACGGCGCGAGGATAATAGTGATTGACCCGCACGGCGAATTCACCAAGACGTTCAAAGGCACGAAGATGGTGGATTTCGTCACGAACTACATAGAGCCGTTGGATGTGGGCGGGCAGAAGACGCCGATGCTCACGCAGCTGATTTCGCAGTTGATTGCGTCATCCATAGGGCAGGAGAACAAGTACTCGGAGAGGGTGCTGTTCTACGCTGTGCATTTGCTTAGTTCCATAGACAAGCTGGACCTGATGAACATCAGCGCGCTGCTCACCGATGCGACCACGAAGGCGGAATTCGTGAGCATGTGCGACAACGATGAGGTGAAGAGGTTCTTTGACGAAGAATACAACGACATCTACATCCATCATTTCAATACTGCGATATTGCCCATACTGAATTTCATAGGGGAATACCAGCTGTACCTAGGCAAGGAGAAGAAGATGGAAAAGCTTGGGGACCTTCTGGAGAAGAACAGGATTACGGTGGTGAGCTTTGACCCGCACTTCTTCGGCAGGAGGATGATAAGTTTCCTAGCGGGCGCGATAATCAACCAGATGTACATACTCGCGATTACCGGGAAATTGATGGACAAGCCGACCATACTGGTGGTGGACGAGTTCCCGCGCGTGGAAACGAGGGTTACGCGGGACATTCTTTCGGAGACGAGGAAGTTCAACCTGTATGCGTACCTTTCCTGCCAGTACCTTGGGCAGCTGAGCAAGGAGGTGCTGGACTCAATAGTGTCCAATACGAGGAACCTGATAGCGTTCAAGCTGAACCGGCAGGATGCCGCGATGCTAAGCTCCGTGATGGAAATAAAACTGGAAGAGTATTTCAAGAAGCACAGGGCGCAGGCAGAGCTGGAAGAGTCCAAGAAGGAAATGTTCATACGGCTTAATCAAAGAGAGTGCATAGTGCGGCTGTATGACGGAAGGAATTACATGCTCCCGATGAAGATGAGGATAGTGGATATGGAGAAGTGGGGGCTGCATGAGTCCGCTAAGGATGAGGGAGAAAGGCAAGCGCAAGGGAAAGGAGCCGGGCCTGACGAGAAGCCCCCGCCAGACGGTAAGCCCGGCCTTCCTGACCCCATAATAGACGGACCGGGGGAGAAGATAGACGTGGATGTGAATAAGCCCAGAAAGATGAATTATGATGCGAAGAAGGACATTTTCGGGAATTATCATACGATGCGCTGACTGCCCAGGTTGAACACGTCCCAGCGTATCTCCTTCTTCTTTTCCAATTCTTCGTAAATCTGGGCCAGCAGATTGGATTTTACTGATTTGTACTTTTCAGGCGGCAGCGGGGAATCCCCTATCGCGTGCCTGAGGTTCTTTGAATTGAAGCAGAACATGGAATCGTGCACGTTTTCGCAGTTGTGGGAGAAGTAAAGGTCCGAGGATTCGCTGCAGCTGTCCACCTCGAAGCACCGGGAGAGGTTGAGGGAATTATGTGCCCTTATGCAGAAGCTTGAGGAGAAGGCCATGGAGGAGCCGAAAACGTATTTGGAACTCCTTGGCCAGAAGCAGAAGGCGCAGTACTGGTTGTACGAATAGACGGGCCCGTTGTAGCAGTTCTGGGAATGGTTGGATGTTGCGACATCTATCATGTTCCGGTTCTCGTCAAGGCGGATGTCGGAGATGAAGAAGGCTATTTTCCAGAGGGAATCCTGGATTGACTGGAAGGACGAGAGGTCCCCCTCGTCCAGCTTGAGCATCTCGCCGAGCCTGAAGGATTCCGCTTCGGTCACGAGCCTGTCTTCGGGGAAGAGCCTGTAGGGGAAATGGAGGCCCTTCAGGGTTGGCTTGCCGCTCACCACGGATCTTGCATGCTTGAATGAGCAAATGTGGCGCGAAAGCCATTTGCCGTACGCGTCTATTCCGTGGAGCTCCTTCCCGAGCACTATCTTGGAAGTGCTGGTGAATGCGTCCTCTATTGGTTTTTTGTCTTGGATGTCGGTCGGTTCCTCCACCTCCAGGCTCCCGTGGATTTTTGGGAGTTCCTTATGCATGGAGATCATGTCAAGGAGGGAGGGAAGGCGCTTTTTGCGCTTGAGCTCGTCCCCCATCTCCGAGAGGAGCTTCCCCTTCAATGAAGCGAACTCGTCCCTCTGGAACTCGATGTTGCCTATCATGTTCTTCTTGTTCTTTATGTTGAAGGAGAAGAGGACGTTCTGGCAGCCGTGGGCCCCGAACGTGTAATAGGTGTCGCTGTCGTCAAATGCCTTCCAGAGCTCGAAGCAGCGGGAGTTCCTGAATGTCTCGTATCCATTCACCATGAATGAGGAGTAGGCGTCGTAATTGCATCCTACGAGGTGCTTCCCGTTGCGCACCTGGGAGGAGTGTGCGATGTATTCCGAGTCTATGATAAAGTTGGAGTCGAGCACGTGGAAGGAGTTCTGCACGTTTGTGCTGGAATGCACGTCCCTGGAGTTGGAAAGGATCACGTTGCCGGAGTAAAGGAAGCGTTCCTGCAGCGCCGAGATGATGGAATCGATGTCCTTCACCTGGTTTATGCCGAGGGGCTCGGGCTTGGGGAGGGAAGGGATTTCCTCCATGGAGATAAAGCGGGCATCCTTGGAATAGTCCGGGACGGCGATGTAAACGTCCTCCCCTGAGATTGCGGACTTGCGGGGATACATCCGCTCCATGTATTTGCGGAGCCATTCTTCGTAATCCTTCATCTCGCCCATCTCTTCCCCGAAAAGAATGCGGGAAAGGGACTTCCAAGAGCGGTTCAGGGTTTCGTAAGTATCCATTTCATGCACCTGCGCATCCGATGTTGAATATGCTGTAGGGGAGCGAGTGATTGCGCTCCAGCTCGTCAGCCATCTGGGAGAGGAGGGAGTCCTTCACCTTGAGATATTCCTGCGGAGGGAGAGGGGAATTGCCTATTGCGTACCTCTTTCCCTTGAGGTTGAAACAGAACATACATTCCGCCAATCCTTCGGAGTTGTGGCAAAAGAACGAATCCGAGCATTTCTCTGAACTGTCCACCTCAAGGCAGCGGGAGAGGTTGAGGGAGTTGTAGATGTTTATGCAGAACTGGGACTCTATCATGCGCAAGCCCCCAAAAATGAATTTGGAATGTGAGGCAAAGGAGCAAAGCCCGCAGTTCTCCGAGTAGGTAGCGTCAAGTATCTTGTATACATCTGAGGAATGGTAGGGTATGGGCGTTTTTATCGCATTCCTTACCTCCCCATCCCTGAGTTCCGAGGAGAAGAATGCTATTTCCGGGAGGGAATCTATTATTTTGCTGAGGGATGAAACTTTTTCCTCGGTAAGATGGAGCTTGGAAATCTCCATGGCCTCTGGAAGGGAGACTAAGCGCTTCCTTGGCGCCATGTAAAGGAGATAGATGGCTTTCCCCTCTGGGACATAAGTGCTTGCTCCGAACGGGCTTTTTATCTCGGAAAGCCGGATGGCGTTGGCGGAGAGCCATCTTTCATAAGGTGCTATGTCGGGCGCCTCCCTGCGGAAGATTACCTTGAATGCGGAGGAGAACGCCTTGTTTATGGGGCCCATGTCGCCTTCCTCCGGCTTCGGAACAGGCGGAATTTTTATGGTTGGCGCTATGTTTGGAACGAGTTTGAAGAGCGATGGGAAGCGCTTGTTTTTCTTCAGCTCTTCCACGACCTCGGAGAGGATTTTCTTCTTGAGGGAAAGGTACTTCTCTTTCTGGAGCTGGAGGTTGCCTATGCAATAACGCTTGTTGCGCTGGAAGAAGGAGAAAAAGAGGTCGTCGCAGCCGAGGCAGTGGAAGGAGAAATAGATGTCACTGCAATCTGACATCATGTGGCTTTCAAAATGCCGCTTTATGTTGTAGCCGCCAACGTGGCGGATTAGGAACTCTCCCTGGGCGAAGCCGTGCGAGCCGAAGAAGTATTTGCTGCCCATGCGCGCCATCGCGGATGCGAAGGCATATGAGGACTGCTGGATGTTGGTGGAATTGGAAATGAACTGGGAGTCCATGATGAGGTCGGAGGATTCGATATTGGAGGAATTGCCGAGGATGCGGTTGCCGCCGTACTCCCACCTTTCGGAGACCGCCTGCGCGATGGAGTCTATGTCCTTGATTTCATTTATGGAAAGGGGCTGGAAAAGCCTTCCGTGGGATTCCTCCGAAGAGATGAAGCGTGATTTTGGCGAGTACTGGTCCATGGCGAGGGTTACCTCCTTTCCGGAGAGGTGGGAACGGTTCTTTCCGGTGGGGGGAACGTATTCAAGGAGCCAGTCCTTGTAATCGTTGAGTTCGCCTATTTCTTCCCCCAGGACTATCCTGCAGGTGGTCTTCCAGCCCTTGTTCAGGATATCGTAAGGGGAATGGATATCGCTCATGATTATACATACTCTGCAATTGGTAGATATTGGTAGAGCCGCTGTACGGCGGGTTTAGAGCTTCCGGAGGACTTTCCAGAAGATGGGGAGGAGCTTGGCTTCTGCTTTTCTCAAATGCTCCGCGAGGGTGGAGGGGGAAAGCCCCGTGCGCTGGGCGAGCTCCTCTATGCTTATTTTCTTGGGCGTGTCGTAGTAGCCGTAGTCACAGGCGAGCTGGAATATCTCCAGCTGCTTGGGGGTTATGAGTTCCTTCGCGGACTGGAGGTCAAAGAAGCCGGTGGTGCGGAACATCTCCAGGGATTTTGCGTCCTCGGGCTTGAGGTAGCGCTTGCGCTTCAGTTTTACTTCGTTGTATCCCTTCTGCTCCTTCCAGAGGCTCAGGAGGTCGGCCATCTCCCTGTGCGAAGGGGCGAGGAGGATTTCGGAGTCCATTCCACCCTTTGTGACGGGGGATTCAAGGAGCTTCACGTTGGTTTGGTGGAGGATTTTGTAGGTCATTGCCTTGTAGCTGGAGGTTACGGATAGGAGGGCGCTATTCGGAGAGAGGGCGAGGATGTCCACCTTCTTTACGAGGGGGTGCTTCTTTATGCGCTCTATATCCCCCTTGGGCGTGGGGGAAGTGAGCTGGATTATGTTGGTGATTAGGTCGCCGTGCACCGTGGACATTGTTGAGACGAGGGTTGCATCAGGATTCTTTTCGGTTATGTCCACGAACCAGCAGAGGTGGTGGATGTCCACCTCAAATAGAACTGGGTGGGTTGGATGCGTGAGTTTATCCTCTGCCATGATTGGATGTGAAGTAAAGGATATTAATAGGTTTTTCTTGCGGATGGAAATCTTTAAAAACACTACCAAACACTAATATACACATGGCAGACATTACTAGATTGACCGGAGGGGAAAGGGGCGTTGAGGTCGGGCAGAATCGGCCTAGCCCGAGGCTGCAGAGCAAGCTTCTAGAGATAGTTCCGGGAAGGGCAGGAAGGAGGGCTCTTGAAGAGGTTAGAACGCTCAGGCGCGGTATTCCGACTGAATTTGAAGTCCCGGGAGGGGAGAAGGTTACACTTTTGATGACGGGAAAGCCTGATATGAGGGCTGACCCGAGGGATGTTGATTTGGTGGGGGAACTAATGTTGCTGGATATTGGGCTCGCCCGCATGGTGCCTCCGGAGAGACCCTTTAATGAAATGATAATGCCGGAAAGGCTGAGTTATACAATCACCCCATTGGATAGGTTTGACTTAATTTATATCGACACGAGACACGATGAGTAGAATCTTTTCGTTTCATTTTCTTTTCAGCAAAACTATCCTAGAATCCGCGCATTCGTCCTTGTATTTGTAATCAGGGAGGAATTTTAGGAGGGATTTGGAGAATTCCTTTACGTATTCGTGGGAAGGCATGTTTTCTTCCTTTAAACGGAGGCGGGAGTAGCCGAGGAACATGTATGCTTTCGCTTCTATGTAAGTGGGCGATGCTGAGGAGAAGAGTTTTGCGTATTTTGCGAGGAGGGCGGGAGAATCGTTCAGTCCTTTTATCAGAGTGAAGCGGATTACAGTGTTACAATCCATTTTCTTCAAAAGGGAGAGGGAGCGCTTCAGGCGGCTCCATCCATTTGGATAAATGGAGCGGTTTATTTTCTTGAATAAAGTAGGGGTGGGCGCGTCAACGGAGATGTAGAGGTTGGTGAGGCCCGCGCCCTTCAATTTCTTAATCATGGAGGGCTCCTGCCCGTTGGAGACCACGAAAATGGTTTTTGTTTCCTTGCGGGAGCGGAGTGCGCGGACGAGTTCGGGAAGCTGTGGATAAAGGGTGGGCTCACCGGATAGGGAAATGGCCCAGTGGGAGGGGAATTCGGAAAAGGATTTTTGGAAGAGCGGACGGTCAACATCGTGGGCGCCTCCAATCCCGGAGAGGAGCAGCTTTCTGGATTTTACGCAGGCATCTATTATCTCGTCGGGGCTGTCCGCGTCCTCATCTGAAGAAAACTTCTTGTGCATCCATTCCATCGGCCTCCAGCAGAAGATGCAGGATTGCTGGCACCATGCGGCGGACGGGCTCATCTGGCAGCATTTGTACGTCTCCACTCCGTAGAATTTTTGCTTGTAACAAGAGCCCTTGCCCCTGAGGGACTTCCTTGTCCAGGAGCAGATTTGCACGGCTGAGTGCCTTCCGGCTAACCCATATTGCTTGTTGAGGAGTTGCTTGCGCACTTCGGAGGAAAACCCGGAGGCCATCATTCTTCCTTCTTGGCCTTCTTCGCCCTGGGTTTCTTCTCTTTCTTCTCCTTGGGGGCGGCCTCCGCGGATTTCTTCTTTTTCTTCCTCTTTTCGCCGCCTGCTGAAGAAACCTCATCGGCCAGCTCCTCAAGGTCGTCCTCAAGCAGCTTGCAGCCGCGCACGAGCATCTCGCGAGGGCCCATCTGAAGGAAGCTCTCTGCCTTGAACGCGAAGGAGCCGTCCTCCTTGTCCTCGTATGCGACGATGCCGGCCTGGAATTTTGCATGCTTCCTGCCGGAGCCGAGGACCGCCTTGCCCTCCAGGCGGAGGGACTGGCCCTCGGTGAGGATTATGATCGGGATTTGGGGCTCTGCGACCTCTATGCCGCTGTCGCTGCTCTTCATGTCCCCGGAATACACTATCTTGGGCCCCTGCGCGTCAAGCACGAAGGGCACCTCCGCGGATGCGGGCATGTTTTTCGGGGTCTTTATCGGGATGAGCCCTATGCGGTGCGCGATGTACTCGTCAAAAATGGACGCGGAGTTCTCGTACATCGTTATGCTGTTTATCGCGAGGATGGGGAGGTGGTTCATGGAATAGCGCCTCACCGCGTTCGCGAGCGGGAGCGAAATTCCCTTCGCCGTGAAGGAAATCTTGTTCCCATTCTCCTGGATGGAATCCACGTCCATGCTCACACCCTCCTGCCTCTCCTGCCGCCCTTCCTCTTCATTGAATCGGTGGGCAACGGGGTAACATCTTCAATCCTGCCTACGCGTATCTTCATCCTTGCAATAGTACGGACGACCGCCTGCGCTCCGCCTCCGGGCGTCTTGGACCTGTTGCCTCCGGGTGCGCGTATTTTTATGTGGACCGTGTCCACGCCCTTTTCCCTGAGCTGGTTCACGACCTTGCCTGCCGCCTGCATCGCGGCGTAGGGCTTGCCCTCCTCCCTGGAGGATTTGACCATCATGCCGCCGCTTGCCCACGCGAGGGTTTCGGCGCCGCTCACGTCCGTGGCGGTGATTATCGTGTCATTTTTGGAGGAATATACATGGACCACCGCGAGCCTCCCGCGCTTCCTCTCCTTGGGTTTTTCCTCGGAGGGTGCGGCCACCGGTTTCGCTTCCGCCGGGGCTGCCTTCGTTTCCTTCTCTTCGGGCTTTGCGGCTTCCTTTTCCTTTATTTCTTCTTCAGGCATAGCATCAAACCTCTAAGCCGCCTCAGCGGGCTTCTCGGCCTTTTCTTCGGCCTTTTCCTCGGCCTTCTCCTCCTTCGCCTCTTCAACGGGCTCAACAGGCGCGGCCGGCTCCAGGTCTATCGGGCGCGTGTATGAGACGCGCGTCTCCTCGTCGCTGGAAACCAAATAGCTGGGCGCGGAAATCCTCCTGCCGCCTATGGAAATGAAGCCGTGCGTGATGAGCTGCCTGGACTGCGCCATGGTCTTGGCGAGCCCCTTGCGGACCACGCGGGTCTGCAGGCGCCTCTCAAGGACGTCCTTCACGGTCAAGGAAAGGATGTCCTCAAGCTTCGCCTCCTTCGGGATTATCCCGAGCTTGTGGAGCTTGTCCATGAGCTTGCCGATGTCCCTCTTCCTCTCCTCCTCGGAAAGGGAGAGCAGGCGGCGTGCGTCACGCCTCGCCTTCTTCAGGTGCTGGGTCATGACCCAGAGCTCGCGCATGTTCTTCAGGCCATATGTGCGCTTCAGCCCCTTTTCTTCCTTCAGCCTGTCAAGGTCCCAAAGCCTCTTGGGCCTTTCGAACTTATTTGAGAATTTTCTAGGGTCTCCCATTTACACACCTATTTCTTTGCCTCTTTCGCGGCTGGTGCCGGCGCCTTTGCCGCCGGGGCCGCGCCCGCTGCGGGCGCACCTGCTGCCGGCGCTCCGGGCTTGCCTGCCGGGCCCGCCTTCGCGGCCTGTGCGGCTGCGAGGATGGTCTTCCTCATTACACCGAGGGCCATTCCCTTCCTTCCTGTGTTCCTGGTCCTCTGGCCGCGCACCTTCTTTCCGTATGAGTGCCTGTAACCTTTCCAGGTGTAGAGCTTCTTCTCGCGCTCTATGTCGTTGCGCTGCGTGAATGCGAGGTCGTTCATTATCACGTGGACGTCCTTCCCGGTGTCCGGGTCCTTCCTCCTGTTCAGGAGGTAGGATGGGACGTTCCTCGTGTGGATTGTCGCGAGTATCTTGTCCACTTGTTCTATCTGCTCGTCCGAGAGCTTCCCGACCTTCTCGTTCTGGGGTATGCCGAGCTCCTCGGAGATTATGTTTGAGAAAGTCTTGCAGGTGGTGTGGCTGACGCCCCTCACCCTCAGGAGGCCCCTGTTGAGCCTCATGCCGCCGCGGATATCCTTGCCCGCGATGCGGACGATTCCGCGCATGCCCGGCTCGAGCTGCTCTTCCTTCCTCGGGGCAGCAGGCTTGGCCTTCTTCTTCTCTTCTACCTTTACTTCCTTCTGCTGCTCCTCCTCTTTCTTGGATTTCCTTTCCTTCTTTGCCAGATAATCACCAAATGCGTGGCTTGCGCGAGAGGAAATGAGTTAAGGCTCATATTCTCTAAACGCTAGAACACGCGTAGAAGAATATTCCATAGAAATGCTTAAAAAGCGTGGTGAGGGGACGGGGGAGGGGAAAACGGGAGAAAACGGGGGATAAGAAGGCAGGCGTAAGATGGAAAAAACGTGGTTGGAGGTTTTTGGGCTCCTTTTTGCTTGCCCCGCAGGGCATACCCAATGGCAGAGCGGAAGCGAGGCACTATGCCGAGCTGGAGCGAGAAAAAAGGAGCGCGAAGGGGGAGATTTGAACTCCCAATCCCTTGCGGGACATGCTTTCCAGGCATGCGCACTACCGGGTTATGCGACCTCCGCTAATTAGTGGATTACTATACGGTTGCGTTTTGCTTTTATTTGTTTGCTTCGGACGCGTGTATCCTTTCTATATTCACAACGTATCCGTGCGTCCTCTCCTTTATCTTGCGCGCGGGGAAGATGGTGCGCCCCATGCCGATGAAGCGGTCACCGCAGTAAAGCTTCACAACTTCCTCCTTCCTTATGGAATCGTCCAGGGATTCCACTCCGGGCGCGGCGAGTTGCGCGCCGTGCATTATCGCCTCCGCGGCCTGGGGGCGGATGAATATTTTCTTCGCTTCAATGAGTTGGTCGGGGGGGTGGAGAATCCTAAGGAGGAGGGAGGGGTTTCCCTTCTCTTTGTATGCATATAGGGCGTCGGAGAAGTCCTGCAAGGATACTGCGTCCTTTTCGGAGATGTTGCCAACGGAAACGCGGCGGAGTTCCTCCATCCTGGAACCTCCTGTGAATTTGCCCATTTCAGAGCAGATGGTGCGGATGTAGGTGCCCGCGTCCACATCTGCATAAAAGAGGACCTTTTTTCCTTCCCTCTCCAAAATTTTGAGTTCGTGGACTGTGCGCCTGCGTGGAACTTTTCTTACTGCGGAAATCTTTGGCGGGGTTTGGGTTATGGTGCCGCGGAATTTGGAGAATAGGTTTTCCAGTTGGGCATCAGTGAGGTCGTTCTTGAAACGGACGATGCACATGTATGCCTTGCGCTTGCCTGCTATGTAACGGAGAAGCTTTGTGGCGCGGCCCAATGCGACGGGCAGGACGCCGGAAACATTGGGATCCAGAGTGCCGGCGTGGCCGGCGCGGCTGACCCCGGCTAAATTCTTCACCCAGGATGAGACCTCGTGCGAGGTGGGGCCGCGCGGCTTGTCTATTATGACGACGGAATCCTTGAGCAGCGCTTCTACGTCCATTTTATCAGGGCTAAGCCACGGGCTCAATGTGGGAGATGTTCGCCTTCCTCTCCTTGCCCTTCGCGCCCTTCACCATCACGAAATTGGAGTCAACCACTTTCGTAATCGTGACCTGCTCGCCGGCGTTCTTGCCGAACTTCAGAATGCAAACCCTTCCAACTTCAATAGCTGCCATATTAACACCTCAAATATTATTCCTCAAACTTCTTCCCTATCGCCACTAGGGCGATGTCCACCATCTGCGCCGGCTTGTATGTTTCGGAGCTCAGCGCGAGGTCAAACGTGCTCGTGTCCCTTATGTCTATATGGTACAAATCCATATATCTCTTGATGTTGCCGGAGTCCCTTTCCCGGATGTGCCTCAGCGCCTGCTGCATCGGCATGGAGTCGCGGTCGGAGATGCGCTCCGCGCGGGTGCGCTCCGGCGCGAATATGTGCACCCTGAAGTCCGCTGCGAGCATCCAGGGCCCGAGCCACGTGGTCACCACGCAACTGCCCTTCGCCGCCTGCTGCTTGAGCATCGCGTCAAATCTCTTGTCTATGTTCGGGTCGGATTCCGCACGCCTCTGGAACTCAAGGAGGGAAACGCCCTCCTTTGCCGCGAGGTCCTTGAACGTGGGCGAAACCACGCTGTAGCCGAGGCGCTTTGCGAGAAGCTCGCCGAACGTGTTCTTCCCGCTTCCCGTGAGCCCGGATACGGCGATGATCATTCCAAAAGACCCTGGACGTACTTCCTGAGCACTATTTCAACGTCGTCTATGCTCTTGCCCTTCTCGCGGACGCGCTGCGCCTCAACAAGCACCTTGGCGCCGCAGCGGTGGCAGAGGTTGCCTCCGTACCTGCGGTTTGGCGTGCGGGAGCTCTTCGCCCCTATGCCTATGCCGCGGAGAGCGGAGCCGCATAGCGCGCATGACGCCGACGGCTTCTTCTTCCTGCGTATGTAGTATTCCCTGCTCACCCCGGAGGGCACCCTTCTCTTGACCTTCCGGATTGAGGTGGACCTATCCTTTCTTTTTGTCATTTTTAACACCTTTCAGTTTGCCTATTGCGAACGAGAAGAAAATGCCGGCAACCAGCGAAACGAGGACGAACCAAGGCGCGGCCCCGTAAACTATCGCCTGCGTATCCAGCACGGGTATGGCGAATGGGAGCGGAACCATGAACCACGTGCCTGAATCTGTCTTTCCCGTTGCATTATATGCCGTCCCGGGTGCCGTTGCACACACATGGACAGTATCACTTTGTGAGTAAACGTTTTTATCCGTTGTTATGTTGATGGGGATGCCGGACATGGAGATGTGCGGCGGGATTGCGCCATTGGGCTGGCCGCAGCTGATCGCCACGGTGCTGGTGCCGGTCTCCTGGCCGGTGAGCTTCTTCCATATGATGGATATGATGTCGCCCTCGTTGCGGAAACTTCCCGTCACCGTGACGCCGTGCGGGCCCGGCACGGAGCAGTCCATATGGTAGCTGCCGCACCACTGGCCGCTGGTGTTTGAGTACTCCATCGGGAATGATTTGTCGTCGTGGGCGTACGGATCCAGGAAATTGACCACCGCCATGAACGAGACGAAGACCACGACCACGACAATCATCATGCGCATCTGGCCGCCCATCAGCTTGTTGAACTCGGGCATTATCTTGTCCTGCTCTGCCTGCAGCTGCTCCACCTTCTTCTTGTTGCCGGAGCGCATCGCGTCCATGTAATCCTTGTTTATCTGGTTGAAGCGCTTCTGTATGCCCTTCATCTTGTCCTGGTCAATGAGCCTGGACTGGATTAAACGGATTGCGAGCGCATACGCGAGCGCAAGCACGGTGGCGGTTATGAGGAATAACGTGGCGTCCATATGGCTCACTCCAGGAGTTCCCTGAGCTGGCGCACCGCGTCTTCGAGCTTCCCGTCGTGGTTGTAGATTATGCGCGCGGGGCAGCCCCTGTGCGCGGCGTATGCCGCGAGCAGCGCCTTGTTGATCATGTCGTGTTCGCGCACGGACTCTATCGGCTCGGGGTCGCGCACGCGGGTGCCGTCGCTGTTGCGGCGGCCCATTATCTCCTCGGGGGTGGCGGTTATGAGCACGAGCGAATCAACGTGCAGCTTCTCAAGCAGAGAGAACGGGAGGCCGGGCAGGTAGCCGCGCGGAGTGCGTATGGAGCAGTGCGTGTCCAGTATTACCTTGCCCTTCTCCCTGGAAAGGCGGTTCGCGACCGCTTCCTGCACTTTCTTCTGCTTCGCGACCGGGAGCTTGCGCATCTCGTCCCTGTGGCCGAGCCCGAATTCCTCCTTGGCGATTTCAAACATGAGCGTGCCGTAGTTGAGGAAGGCGTAGCCCGTCCCCTCGGCGCCCGCCAATACGGAAGACTTGCCTGCGCCGGGAAGGCCCATCACGATTATCATAGCATCAACCTGACAAATCCCCAAGGAACGGGACCGCGTCCAGCAGCTTCTGCCGTTTCATCTGCAGGTAGGTGCGGTAGAAAATGCCGACGGAAAGCAGGATACCGGTCCCGGTACCCAAAGCTCCGGTAAGGTCGGCGAGCCCCGCCACCATCCCCACGAGGAAAGACCCCAGGATTATGAGAGGGGGAATGTATTTATCCAGAACCTTCTCCAGGATGCGCGGGTCGCGCCTGAAGCCCGGGACCTGCATGCCCGACTCCATCAGCTGGTTGGTCATTCCCTTCGTGTCCATGCCGGATGTCTCGGCCCAGAATATGCCGAAGAGCACGGAGACAAGCGAGAGGAACAGCACATATGTCATTGCATGCACCCATTCAGGAATCCCGAAGATGGGGGTGGTGCCGTTCATGAGGAAGTTTATGTGCGCGAGAGTGTTTCCGCCGTAGAGCGGGCTGAACATGTACAGGAGCCCGTCGCGGAGCTGGCCGCTGGAATCCACGAATGCGATGTACTGGACGACATTGACGCCGCCGATGTCCAGGGTGGCGCCAGCGAGGCCTGCGGAGAAGAGCTGCACGTTGAGCAGGAGCGCGGATGCGAAGATGACGGGTATGTTGGATAAGTAGAATAGATTTAATGGAAGCTTGGGCGCGATGCCGCGCGCCTGCTGGTATGCGAGCGGGATTTCCACCTTCACCCCCTCGCAGTAGCATACGGTGGCGAACACTATGACGGTAAAGATGAGCGGGAGGAGCACGAGCAGGGCGTTGGGTATGGCTTCCGCGCCGCCTCCGGCGACGACGCTGGTTACGCCCCCTTCGCCCGCGAGGAGCGTCATGGCGCCCGCGACCACGGAGAATGAAACCCCCGCTGCAATGAATAGGGAAATGCCGCTGCCGATTCCGTACTTGGTAACTATCTCGTCCAGGTAGAGGACGATTGCGGAACCCATCGCTATCTGGAGTATCACAAGCACAACCATGAGCGACGGGTCAAGGAGCGCCGTATCAACGAGGCGCATGCTGCCGTTGGTCACGAATATGGACGCCTCAACGAGCGCGATTATGAGCGCGAGGACCTTCTGGACCTCCTGGAACTTCTGCCTCTGCTCCGGGTTCTTCGGGTCCAGCGGTATGAGGCCTGCGCCCGAGAAGAGCTGCAGGAAAATGGACGCTAGCACAATCGGGCCGATGGACGTTGTGAGCAGCGAGCCCATCTTTGAAGCGGTAATCATCTGCAGGAAGTCAAAACCCCCGCCCTGGTTCACGACACCGAAAACCGTGGTGTTGTACATGACGAAGAAGAGGAGAAGCGCGAGCCCGGTCCACATGAAGCGTTCCTTGACGCTGGGGATCCTGACCGGAGCCTTAATCTCCGGGAGGTAGCTGGACAGCCTGTGGAAGAAATCAAGTATCGCGCCCATTAAATTCACTCTATCTTGGAAAGGCCGCCCCCGGCTGCCTTAATCTTCTTCTCGGCTATCTTGCTCCAGGATAACGCTTTTAACGTTATTGGGTGGCGCACCTCGCCGGAGCCGAGGATTTTGCCCTTGAACTCAAAACTGAGCTTACCGCCCGCCTCCTTGAGCTTGCCCTTTTCTGCCATCGCGTTTATCTCGTACAGGTTTATGCACGGGACATCAACGCCGGTGCGCGGGACGAAGCCCATCACGCGGCCGTAGTCCGGGTCGTACCTCGTGACCCATGAGAACTTGTGCTTGTGCAGCCCTGCGTTGCCCACTCCGCCCCGGCAACCTGAGCCCCTCTTGTTCTTTACGTTGCCGAAGCCGTGGAAGCGTGAGCCCCTCATCCTGACTTTCCGTTTAGCTTGTCTCCTTGGCATATGAAAAACCTCACATCATCCTTTTTACGAGAGAATCCATGTCATCGCGCCAGCCCAGGTCGCCGCCCTGCGCCACCGGCCTCTTTATGTCCGTGAAGCCCTTGCGCGGCGGGTGCAGCCTGAAGACGCGGTCGGAGAAGTTCTCAACCTTCTCGCCGTGCATTATCTTCTTCGCGGCCTCGGATATCTCGCCGCTCTCCATAACGTCGGAGAGCATCCTGCTGCCCTTCTCGCCCCTTTTCATCAGGAGCGCCGCGAGCGTTTCCTCCTTTATCGGGCCGAATGCCACGTAGTCCTTGCAGAGCTGCAGCATCCCGCGGACGGAGGGTGAATCCTCCATCACGACGCACTGGTTCGTGCGGTGCAGGCTGAGCATCTCCAGCGTGTGCCCTATCTTCGGAGTCATGTTCCTCCTTCCCCTTATCCGTACTATTGCGAGCTTCATATCGTTTCACCGGGTTGCGGCTTCCTCCTGTTGATGGAGTCCAGCGCCTTTACGGTCGCCATGGAGGTATTGTACACGTTGGACGTGGAGCCCAAAGCGAAGCTCCAGACATCCTTCAGCCCAGCCATGAGGAGCACCTTCTTGACTACGCTGTTTGCCGCTATGCCCAGCCCCTTGGGGGCGGGCTTGAGCGTGATTACCGTCGCGCCGTACTTGCCGACCAGCCTCTGGGGGACGGAGTGCTGGGTGCCGCACTTGCACTCCCAGCTGCCGCATCCCATGGTCACCCTGACTATGTTTTTGCGCGCGTCCCTCATCGCGTATTCTATTGCGGGCTTCACTTCCTCGCACTTGCCAACGCCGATGCCGACGTGGCCCTTCCTGTCGCCGAGGACCAGCACCGCGCGGAACTGCATCTTCCTTCCGGAGTCCGTGGACCTCTGCGTCGGGCTGATGGAGAGCGTCTCCGCCTCCAGCTCGGGCAGGAGTATGTCCACTATCTCGGGCTCTAGGATGCTCCGCCCTTCCACGAGTATCTGGTCTATGTTGGATATCTCGCCTGCCTTGACCTTCTTGCCCATTGAGGTGCGCGGAACCCAGGTGGCGACGTCCAGCCTGATTACGTCCTCCTTCTTGTTGGTGCTGCTCTTTCCCCTTCTTCCCTTTGCCATGTTATCATGCCTCCTTGAGGATTGCCTCCTTCGCGCCCTTGAAGCGGGAAGTGAAGTCCTCCGGCTTGAAGCCGTCCTTCAGGTAGCTTGAGAATTTCTTGTGGTATTCCGCCTTGTCCAGGGACTTCGCGTACGCCTCTATGTGCGCACCGGAGATGCGCGCCTCGTCAACGAGGCCGTCGCCGTGCGGGCTCTTGAGCCCGGCGTCAATCGCGCCCTTCTGCGCGGCGAAAAGTATGGAGCCTTTCACCGGGGCGTATAGCCCGGTGTCCAAAACGAATTCCTTCACGCCCTTCTTCTTCGCCAGCTTGCCTGCGTAGAGGCCGGTGAGGTAGGCGGTCGGGACGTTGGCGCGCGGCGCCCAGCTGAACTTGCCGAGCGATGCGGACGTGGTGCCCGCCAGGACCTTGTCGCCTGTGGGCGTGTATTCCACGAACTGCACGGTAAGCGTGGTGCTGCCCCTGCGGATGACCATCCTGGGGAGCCCGCTCTTCACGAGCGCGAGCCTCCTCGCGTAGTTCGTCACGTTTTCGCGCCTTCTCCTGAACGGCGCTTCATATTTCGGACCCTTTGCCCTTGCCATAAGCTTTCACCATCACTCCTTCGCCTTGAGCATCCTGTTCTCGGCGAGGTATGCCCTCATCGCGGCCTTGCCCTTGAAGGCGCCGCCCTTTATCTTCATATATATGGCGCGCTTGTGCGCCTTCGGTAGCTCGCCGCTTCCGAGCAGCGTCTCCAGGTATGCGCGCTGTGAGCGTATGCGGACCATCCAGGCGGACTTGCCGCCGGTGCGCGCCTTCTTGTTCCCCTTTCGCCTTCCGCGCCTCTGCCTGGGCTTCTCCTGCGTCCTGTGCCCGGCCTTCTTCGGGATTGCATAGACCACGCCCTCGTCAACGAGGCCGCGGACGTCCGCGCGCGTGAGTGCTTCCTCCACTTTCCCGAGATTGTCCTTGTCAAGCCTTACCCTGTTCGTGCCGACGCCGAGAATGTCCGCCGCCAGCCTCTTGACCGTTGTTGCGCTCATGATGCCACCCTCCCTTTGGTCCTTACGCCAAGCTCCTTGGCCTTGGCCTGTATGAGGAGCCTCTTCCTCTTGCCTACAGTAGAAGAAATTACCGCGAGCTTGCCCGTTGCCTGCGCGAGGTCCTCGGGCCTGTGCACCGTGAATTCCAGCATGCCGGACGGGTGCCTGCCGCGTATGGACGGGGCGTTCCCGTACCCCACCTTGGGGGACGCGCCGTGGGCCGCGATGCGCTTTTTCTTCTTGTTGTCAACGCCCTTCTGCTTCCTCCACCTGTTCTTCACCCTCATCTTGCCGTGCTTCCCACGGTAGTTGGGGACGTTGAAATACGGATGAGTCTTCTTTGCCACCATTTCATTCACCCTACGATGTAGATGCCGTCCTGGAACACGCGGCCGTCCTTGTCCCGTATGCGGGTGGCGGTGCGTATGTTCGCTGCGGTCTGGCCTACGGCCTCCTTGTCAGGGCCGTGCACGCGCACGTCCTGGCCCTTCACATCTATCTTTACCTTCCCTATTATCTTCGCCCTGCGGGGCTTCTTCTCCCCGAGGAAGTTCTTTATGTTGAGCGTGTCCCCTTTTATTTCGAGGCTCACCGGGAAGTGCGCGAAGCGGATGACCATCTTCTTCTCAAACCCGTTGAGCACTCCCTGGCACATTATGCTCGCGTGCGAGGCCGCCGTTCCTTCCACCGCCTTGTCCGGCGATGTGACCTTGAGCACCTTGCCTTCCAGCGAGAAGGAGAGCGGCGCGCCCCTGAACTCGCGCATCACTTCGCCCATCTTGCCCTTCGCCTTGAGGACGTTTGAGGAAACGGAGAAATCCACGCCGTCCGGAATCTTCACTTCTATCATTTCAAACACCTAGTAGATGAAGGCGATGAGCCTTCCGCCCATCTGCTTTTCGTGCGCCTCCACGTTGGTCATTATGCCCTTCGGCGTGGAAACCACAAGCAGGCCCACCCCCACTCCGGGGATGAACCTCTCCTCCATCTTCGCCCATTCGTTCCTCTTCACCGGGAAGCGGGGCTTGATGACTCCGCAGTCGTTTATGGTTCCGGAGAGCAGGATGTCAAAGAACCCGCCCCTGCCGTCGTCCACAAAATCGTACGACTGTATGTATCCCTTCTCCTTGAGTATGCGGAAGACCTCGCCAACAATCCTGGATGCACGCACCTCGCATTTCTTCTCCCCTTTTATCTCGTGCGTCTTTACCGTGTTGAGCGCGTCTGCCAAAAGGTCAATTGACATCATCACACCTCAGTATTTCCTGAACCCGATGGATTCGCCCGCCTCGCGGAAGCACCTTCTGCATATGCACAGTCCGTATTTCCGTATGAGGCCGCGGGACGACCCGCACAGCCTGCATTTCCGCTTTCCCTTTCCCTTGAACCTCTCATCAGCAGGAACTGCCATCTAATCACTCAACCTTTATGCCGAGCTCGGACTTGGCGAACTCGATTCCCTCCTCCTTGGAGACCCTGTGGGCCTTGCCCACCCTGGAGCGCTTTATGCGCCTCTCGCTTATGCGCTTCCCGCGCCTCTTCAGCGTCACGCAGACGTCCAGGCCCATCATCCCCAGCTTGGGGTCGTATTTGGCGCCCGGGAAGTCGATGTACTCATGAATTCCGAAAGCGAAGTTTCCGTACGCGTCAAAGTTGCTTGCGTGCAGCGTCTTCTTCTTCGCCGCGAGCGCCTTCTCCAGGAAGGAGAGCGCGGGCTTGCCCCTGAGCGTGGTCTTCACGCCGATTTCAAGGCCCACCCTGAGCTTGAACGTGGGGTTCCTTTTCTTCGCGCGCGTGAGGACGACCTTTGCGCCCGCGAGCTTTCCCAAAAGCTCCTTGGCGTTGTCCAGGCGGTCGCCGCTTGCGCCTATGCCTATGTTGGCTGTGACTTTTTCCACCGTGATTCCGCGCATCGGGTTGTTGGTTTCCATCAGGCCTCACCCACCACAAAGAGGTAGTCCAGCAGAGTGCGGACTTCGCCTTCCGGCGTCTTCACGAGGACCTCGGTAGGCCTCCCTTCCTTCCCCTCAAAGAACTTCTCAATCTTCGCCTCTATGCCGGCGTGCTTGCCGCTCACGACGAGGCACTTCGCGCCCACGCCCCTCTTCAGGAGCTTCTCAACCTTGGAGTCCTTGAGCGAGAAGAGGACGGTGTCGCCCATCTTCATGTGCGAGTCGCCGAGCATGTTGCGCCCGTCGTGGAAGAGCACGTTTATCTTCCCGCCGGGGGCCGTGCGCTTTCCGACGACCTTGAGCATCTTGTGGAGCGTGTCCTTCTCGTCTATTTTTTTAGGTTCCAGCTTGCCGCGGACGATTGTGATGCGGTAATGGAGCTTCATGTCCGGGATTGTGATGACGTCCATGAGCCCGATTGGGTAGGAGGGCTCGGTGCGTGCGACGCCATCCACCAGGACGCGGCGCGCGTTGAGCACCTTCTTCACCTCAAAGAGGGTGTCCGCCAGCCCGAGGATGTCCCTCAGCAGCACGGAAAGCGGTATCGCCATGCGCGTGCCGTGGGGCCCGGGCTTCACCCTTGCCATCCACGTGTGGGCCTTCTTGTTGTGTATCGGCACCGACTTCGGAGCCGCGAGCCTTTTCATATGGTTGCTTCTTCCCCTTTTAGCCATCCTAAGCACCCTTGAATTTATCCTTCCTGAACGGAGTCTCCTTCATTTCCATGAGCATGAGGTTGGAGGGCTCAAACGCGATGAGGGATTCAACGCCGCGCCTGTTGCGGGTCGTGATGCCCTCAAGGTACACCTTGCCCTTCAGGACGCTGATGCGCGAGACCTTCGCGCTCTTGCCCTTCTCGTCCCCGCGCAGCACCTTCACGGTGTCGCCCTTGTTCACAAGGGCTGAGCGCGCCTTCGCCGCTGCCTTCGCCTTCAGCTCCTTGGAGAGGTGCACGTGCAGCGTGCTTTTCTTCGTGTGGATTTTCCCGTGGAAAACCTTCCTTCTTTCCCTTCTTCTCTTCATGTGAATGCACCATCAATCTACACGACGCCGGGCGATATCGCCGCGACCTTCGGATACCTTTCCGCCACTTCCTTGGCCACCACTCCCTTGATTTCCGTTCCGACGGGGAGCCCGTCCTCTGTTATGAGCACTGCCGCGTTGTCCTCAAAGGAGATGCGCAGCCCGTTGGGCCTGCGGAACTCCTTCCTCTGGCGGATTATGATTGCGCGGACTATCTTCTTCACCATGTCCGGGTTGCCCTTCTTCACCGAGGCGATGACAAGGTTGCCTATGCCCGCGCTCGGGACACGCTTGCGCGTGGTGTTGTTGCGGAGGACGCCGATTATCTGGATTTCGCGCGCCCCGCTGTTGTCGTGGCACAGGAGCCTCGAGCCGACGCTCAGGCCCTTTGTCACATGCGAACCTAGTGATTTCATGCTTCCTCACCCTTGGATAATATTTCCAGCACGGTCCAGGACTTTGTCCTGCTTATCTTGCGCGTCTCGCCGATGCGGACGGTGTCGCCCTTCACGGCGCCGATGCACTCCGGGTTGTGGGCGGGTATGCGGGACTTGCCCCTCGCAAACCTCTTGTATTTGGAGACCTTCTTGGTCACAGCCCTCTCCACGATGACCGTGTGCTTCCCCTTGTCGCTGACAACCCTGCCGGTGAGGCGGGCGCCGCGCACCGAGATGCCGCCATGAACGAAACAGTTCTTGTCGTTGCATTCTGCCAATCTCATCACCTTATGAACGTCATTCCACTTCTATGCTGTCCTGCGAATACCCCATCTTCACGAGGATCGCCTTCATCTTCTTCTTGTGGTCGCCCTGGAGCACGATTTGCCCGTCCTTCGCGGTCCCGCCGCATGCGAGCGCGTGCTTCAGGTCCTTGGCGGCTTCGTCCAAGTTTTTCTTGTCGATGCCCTCCACGACCGTCACGTACTTCTTGAACTTCTTCTTTATGGAATAAACCCGGATCTTCGTGGCCTCTTCCTTGTCAAGGATCTCGCAAACGCAGAGGTCCATGATCATTCCGCATTTCTTGCATATCTCAGCCAATCATTTCACCTTTTTCTGCTTACTGCGCCTGGTGCCGCCTGCGGCTTTGCTGCCGCCGGCTTTGCTGCCTTTGCAGGCCCCTTTTCGTTCAGGAGCGTGAGCACACGCGCGACCGCCCTCCTGAGGTTCATGCTTTTCTTCGGGTTGTCGCCAACCTCCAGCATCTCGCGCCTGTATGTTCCCAGCTTGGTCTGTAGCTCGTCGCGCGGGAGCGCCCTCAGGTCCTTAATCTTTGCGACCGCCATCACTTACCACCCTCGTTCTTTGCGAGCACCTTCGGGAGGACTACCTCCACCGGCGCTTCCCTGCCCGGGAACACCGTTCCCGGAGGCGCTATGCGCACGAGAACTCCGATGATTCCGGACTTCGTGTTTGCGGCGACGTGCGCCTCGCGCACGAGCCTCGCCGGCTCCCCGGACTTGGGGATGTAGCCGACCGCGACGCGGAGGGATTTCGCCCTCGCGCCCTTCGCCCCGATTTTCCCCGAGGCGACTATTTCGGCGCCGATTGCGCCGTTGCGTATGATATCCTTTATGAGGAAGTGCAGCACAGCCCGCACCTTCTTGCCCATCTCTATGTACTTGCACGCCTTCTTCGCCACGAGGCTGGGCTCCAGCCCCGGGTTCTTGGACTCCACGACGCTTATCTGCGGGTTCTCTATGGAGAACTTCGTCCTGAGCGTCTCGGTGAGCATGTTGATGGTCTTCCCCTTCTTCCCGATCACGCGGCCCGGGTTGAGGACCTCTATCGCAATCCTCGTGACCACGGGGGTGCGCTGGATGTCTATGCTGGCGACTCCGGCCTTGTCCAATTCCTTTTCCAGGAATGTCATGATCCTGTACTTCTCTATCGGGGAATCAATGAACTTTTTTTCTATTGCCATCAAATCACTTCTCTTTCTGTACCGGCTTGCGGCCCGGGAGCGGCGCTTTCGCCTCCTTGTGGTGCTCCACCTTGTCCTCGCGCACGGACTCCAGCCTCCTGTCGTCCGCCTTGGTCTCGGCCTTCGCCGCCTTCACCTGCTCAACCTTCGCCTCGGCCTTCTTTTCCGCTGCGGGCGTGGCCGGCTTGCCCTCAGCGCCCTTCACTGCGGGTTTCGCTTCGGGCTTTGCCTCCTGCTTCTTCTTTTTTTCGGGCCTCTTCGCGCCCTCTTTTTCTTTGAGCACTATCTCAACGCGCGCGGTTATCAGGCCGGAGTAGTTGCGCCTTCCCTTCGGGGAGAGGCGTCCGAATTCCGCCTTCTTGTTCGCTGCCGCGTGCATCACTATGAGCTCCTCGCTGAGCCCCTTGCTCTGGGCGTTCGCGATTGCGCTCTTCAGCGCCTTGAGGACTATCTTCGCGGACTTCTTCGGGTACCTTCCTTTCCTGCCGCCGAGCTCGCGCCTGTGCCCGAGGTGGCGGTTGTTCCCCCTGTAAAGGATTGGCATGGCGCCAATCGCGGCCGCCTCAAGCAACGCGAGCGCGTCGCCCACGGGCTTGTAGCGGATGTTGCCGCATACCTCCACGAGGTCCTTCACCGAAGCGTCCACCCCTTCCACTCGGGAGCGGGCGAAGTCCCCTTCCTTCCCTTTTTCTATGATGCAGGAATACATTTCATTACCTCATTTGAGCGGCACGAACTTGCTTCCCCTCGTCGCCCCTACACCGGGGCCGGAATGCAGCACCCTGTATGTGGAGTGCGAAAGCTCGCCGAGCCTCTTGCCGATTGCGTTCAGGGTTATCTGGACCTGCTTGTACTCTTTCCCGTTGTGTATCGCGAAGCGCAGGCCGAGCCACTCGGGAAGGATGACCGCATCCCTCACCGTCGTCTTTATGGGCTTGTCCAGCTTCCCTTCCTTCGCAAGCTTCCTCACCTTGTCTATGAGCTTCTTGTAGGCGGGATGCTGGTTCACCCTCCCCAGCGTCCTCCTTTCCCTGGAGGTGAGGAGCGGGAGGAATTCCTCCACGGACATGCCTTTTACCTGCCCTTCTTCAAGTCCCCTGAATACTTCCTTCCGTGCCATTATCATTCACCATATTCTTCCGCGGCCTTCTTGGACTTCTTCCTGCCCGTCATGCGCGCGGATATGTGCCCGACCTTGCTCCCTGGCGGCGCCCCGCGGGACACCGTGGTCGGCTTCCCCTCGTGGTGCTGCTTGCCCCCGTGCGGGTGGTTATAAACGGACTGGTGCACGCCTCTCGGCACCGGCCACAGGCGGTTCTGCGCCTTCATCTTGTAGTATTGCACTCCCGCCTTGAGCATGGGCCTCTCCGAGCGGCCCCCGCCGGATACCACGCCGACCTGGGCGCGGTTGTCGGATGAGAGCGTTATGACCTTCTTGCTCGGCATCTTCACGTATGCCTTGGGCCCCTCCTTGGAGACCAGGATTGCGTATGAGCCTGGCGCGCGGACGAGCTTGCCGCCGTCGCCTGGTGTGAGCTCTAAATTGCAGATGAACGCCCCGTCCGGCATCCTGTAGAGCGGAAGGACGTTGCCCACTGCGACCGAGGCCTGTGCGCCCTGCTCAAGGGTGTCGCCTATGCAGACGCCCTCGGGCGCGAGAAGGTGGTTCTCCTCGCCGTTGTCGTACTTCACCTTGAGGAGCAATGCGCCCCTCGCGGGGTCGTCAACGAAATCAAGCACCTGCGCCTTAAGCACGCCCGCCTTTTCCACGTCGTCGTAGTTGCGGTACTGCAGGTAGACCTTGTACCTGACCTTGGGGGTGAGATACCTCGGGGAGCCTTTCCCCCTCTTTTGCTGCTTGAGCATTTTTCCCATCTAAAACACCTACACCATCTTGAGCTTGGACGAAATGTCCTCGGCCTTGTAGCCTTTCGCGAGCTTCACAATCGCGCGCTTCCCGCCCATCGGGAGGGTCATCATGCGCACTGAAGCGACCTTCACGCCGAAGAGCTTCTCCACTTCCGCCTTCACTATGGGCTTGGTGGAGCCCAGCTCCACGAGGAAGGTTATTGTGTTCTCAAATTCTATCCTTCCTATCGCCTTTTCCGTCTTAACCGGGGATATGAGCACCATCAGAACACCTCTCCTATTTTTTTCAGCGCACTCTGCGTGTAGAGCGTGAACCTTCCCGCATGCGTTCCCGGCGCGAGGTCCTTTGCCTTCAGGTCCTCCGCCTTCACGACGTCCACTCCGGCGAGGTTCCTCGCCGATTTGAGTATGTTGCCTCCGCCCACGACGAGAAGGAGGGATTTGGCGGTCCTTGTGCCCGCCTTCCTGGAGCGGACGCCGCTCCTCGCCTTCCTGCCTTCCTTTGCGCGCGAGAGGTCTTCGCCCGCCACTTTTTCGAGCGCTGCGAGCACGTCCTTCGTGCGTGAGAGGGATTCAAGCTTGTCGTCAAAAACGAGCGGAAGGTCGCAGGAGAACCTGTGGCCCCTTGCCTTTACGAGCGACGCAACTGCGGTGGCCGCGATTGCGCTCCTCACCGCCTTCGTGTATTCCTTCTTGTTCACTTTCTCTATGAGGATTTTCGTGACCTTCGGCGGGTGCGCCCTGTGGCCGCCCACGGATGAGGGGAGCCTGCGGACCTTGCCGTGCCCTCCTTTGGGGCGCGTCTCCCTCGGCAGCTTCGCCTGCCCCTTGTTCTTCAGGGAGCCATAGTCGTCCTTCCTTCCGCGGTACTGTGCGGAGGTCTGGAGGCCCGCCCTGTAAAAGTTGCCCTGGGGCTGGTAGAGCTTGGTCTCGTCGCTCAGGACCGCCCTGCGGATTATCTCCTCGCGGACGGTGTCCGAGAATGCGGCCGGGAGCTCCACGCTTCCGGAAGCCGCGCCTTCAAGTGAATATACTTTTGCTTTCATCGTTCACACCTACAAAAGCTGGGTTATCTTCGGCTCCGCGCCGGCGCTTCCCCTCATGCCGAGCCTGAGGCGGATGAGCCTCTTGACCGGGCCGGGGACGGACCCCTTTATTAGTATATAATGGTTCTTCACAAATCCGTAGTGCGGGAACCCGCCGTCCGGATTCACCTCATCAACGTTTTCCCCTATCTTGAGTATGCGCTTGTTCAATTCGGTGCGTTTGTGGTAGCCCATCTGCCCCGCGCGGGGAGCCGTGTAGAGGATGTAGCCGGGGTGCCACTGGCCCAAAGTTCCGGCGTGCCTTACTTTTCCCGTTGCCTTCGGCCTCTGCTTTGCGATGCCGAACCTTTTCACCGCGCCCTGCCATCCCTTCCCTTTTGTGATTGAGACGACGTCAATGTATTCGCCGGGCTTGAATATTTCCTTCGGGGAAAGTTCCTTTCCCATGAGCCCTTTGCAAAAATCTATGCGCGCATTTATGTCGCCGCCGCCCACGCGGATTTCCATCCTCTCGGGGTGCTTCTTCCCTATGCCGGTCTTGTCCGGCTGGATGAATACGAGCAATGAGACCTCATCCACCAATTCCGGGGTGAGTTCTTTTTTCGCCGCCTTCTTCATGCCCAGTTTTTTTAGGATTGCCTCGTCCTGGATGAGCACGTCGGTGACGTTGTGGGTGTGCTTGTAGCCGCGGAACCCGTACACGTACATGGGCGGGATTTCCACGACCGTAACGGCGGAGGTAACCTCCTGCCCCTTGGTCACATTCTCGCTGTCATCCATGTGGCATATCTGCGACATGCCCACCTTGTATCCCGCGGCGCCGAGGAGCCTCACGTCCTTGGACTCGGGCCATGCGTTGATGGATGGCATCTGGCTGTACGCCCTCTTCCTGGGCCTGAACGCTAGAGAACCCCGTCTGGGCTTGTGTATGTCCGTCATATGATTACCCTTTTTGCGTAGCCCTTCCTCGGAAGGGACGCCGTAAGCAAATCAGGTGAGTGCGAAGGGCACTTCTGAGTTGCCGGATAAGTTAACATGAAATATTCACGGAAGGATTTATAAAAGGTGTGCCGAGGGAGCGGGATGGGGATAATTAAAAACAGTTGAATGGAAAGCATGCGCGGGATGAACCATGGAAGGAGCAAAGATAATTGAGGCGTCCAAGCTTCCGGTGGGGCTTGGGCTGGTTGTGATACTTATAAGCGTGGTGATTGCCGCCATAAGTTTGCTGGGCGGCGATACCGTGAAGTCAGTGATGGCTCTTGTGAGCCTCGTCTACGGCATCGCGTCATACCTCATTTTCCTCCTGTTGTTCGCATGGGCGGGGTACAGGGCTGTGAAGAAGTTCGGGCTGGACCTTGTGGGGGCTGCGGCGGTGGGTGCGCTGTCCGCGGGCGCTGTGGGGCTGGTTGCCCTTGTGCTTAATTTCATAGTGCTTGCGGTGGTATTGGGCGCGGCTGCGGCCACAACTCCGGAATCTGGCGCATCCACCGCGGCGATTGCAGGCATCGCAGGAGTGATTTCGGTGGTGTTCGGGATATTCTGGATAATCGGATCCGTGGTGGTGAATGCGGGCGTGGCTGCGATTGGGGGGCTGCTCGCGAAGGGGAAATAAACGGAACCTGTATAAAGATAAAATCAAAGTTGTGGGCGAAAGTTGAGTGGTAAAATGGCATCAACCAAGAATTTTGCAAAGATCCTGCTGTTCGTCGTTTTGGCTTCGTCCGCCTATGCGATAACGGACTGCACCGACATAAACGTATCTGGTGCGTATGTACTGGAGAACTCCATCACGAACACGGCAGTGGCGCAGTGCATAAATATCTCGGTCTCGGACGTCTCGATAAACGGGCAGGGCTTCACAATAGATGGAGTGGATACCCTAACGCTCGCATACGGGATACAGATTTACAACGCTTCAGCGACGTTAAATAATATCACCATAGGCAACATCACGGTGAGCGACTTCTCCAACGGAATCTACATGAAAAACATGGCGAACGTGAGCATGGAGAACAGCACCATCGTGAGCAACAAGCGCGAGGGCCTTTACGCGATAAACTCTGTGGACGTGCTCGTTTCCGGCTCAACAATAGATAACAACACCAGGGAGGGAGCGTCATTTTCAACCGCCACAAGGGCGACGATAATCAACAGCAGGTTCATCGGAAACACGAGATACGCGATCCTCTTCTATCCGGCGAGCGGAGTCAACATCACGAACAACACGATAATGAACACGAACCGCCCGGGCATATCGACATGGTACATTTCCGACGGGTACATCATCGGCAACGTCATGGTGAACAACACCTGGCAGGGGATAGACCACTCAGGCTCTAATAACACCCTCATCGAGAACAACAGCATAACCGGATCCGCGACCGGCGGCATAGTGGTTTCTTTCGGGAGCTACAACAACGTCGTTAGGGGGAACATAGTGAATGGCTCAGGGGTAAGGGGCATAGCTGATCTGCAGGGCGTGAACAACACTTACGAGGACAACGAAGTGTACGGCACTTCCGCGCCGGGGTTCATCGTGCAGGGCAGCAGCAACGACACCTTCGATGGGAACACCGTGTACAACAACTCCTTCAACGGCTTCGTGCTGAACCTAAGCACGAATACAGTGCTCACGGGCAACATTATTTTCAACAACTCTCCATACGGGATCTACATATTGAACTCTTCGGAAACCTCGATAGAGGATAGCGAGATCTACCTTCATAATGAGACGAGCGGAGCCGGCGTGTACGGCTTCAACGCATCGAGCACGACAATCCGCGACAGCATCTTCCACGATAACTACGAGGGGATTTTCATAAAATTCTCCTCTGAGATAAACCTAACCAACAACACCTTCAACAGGCACGGCAAGGAGGCGATGCGCCTCATAGCCGTGAACGGAAGCGTCATCTCCGATAACTTCGACAACAACAGCGTGGAGCAGTCGATACAGATAAGCGAGATACCAACGACCTACAATCCTGCGGTCAGGAACATCCTCATTTCTGGGAACCGTTTTTACGGCAACGTGGATGACGGCGGCATCGGCGTGTATCCTGGGTGCGAGAACGGGACCATAATAAATAACGAGGTCACGGGCTCATCGTACGGAATAAAAATCATGGACGGGATGGGGTTCGTGGTCGCGAACAACACGCTCGTTGGGACTAACTACGACTTTGCAATTCTGGACTACAACGTGTCGAAAAACAACAGGAGCTACTGCAACCACTTCGTAGAGAACAACACTGGGACCGGAGGCAAGCCGATATTCTACACGAACGAATCCGCGAACGTGACCGGGGATTATTCAGCCATCCTGCTGTGCGGGGCGGACAACTCGATAATGGACGGGGTAAGTGTCAACGGGGACGCCACGTACAGGAGCAACTTCATCTGGATTCTGAAATCGGAGAACGTCACGGTCAGGAACGCCGTGCTCAACAACACGTACTATGGGCTGGTAATCTACGAATGGTCCCATAATTTCAGGGGGAACAACATAACATCAGAGAACGGGAGGGATGAAGGAGTCTTCATAGGGATATCCAACAACTCGCTCCTGAGCAACTCCACCATAATAGGAGCTCAGACCGTGGGCCTGTGGCTCTCGTCCGTGATGAACACGACGGTGGAGAACGTGCTCATAAGCAACAACTCCAGGAACGGAGGCCGCTACAGCGAGATAACCTTCGACAAGTTGATGCTGTACGGCGATACGACAGATTACGGGAACCCGACGAACAACACGCTTAGGAATGTGACGATATACGGCTCGTCGAACTACGTCTACCACAACTCCACCGGGGATAACACCATGGAGAACTTCTCTATATGCGCGGACAGCCAGCTGCCCGGGTGCGTGAAGTGGGACTCGTTAGTCCTCGATTCCAAGCAGCAGCTCAATTCGTCCAACTTCATCGTGGACAATTATTTCGCATCTCTGAACTCGAGCTATTCGAACGCCTCGCTGTTCAACTCAAGCGCGAACATAACCCTTGCGGCGGACTGCTCCGCAGGAATACTGCACAGCATATACAGAATGGAGAACTTCTCCTCCTCAGCCGCGGACATAGTGGCGAACGGGACTTTATATGCGCCGAACTATATGGAATGCTCAAACGATTACCTCACATTTAGCGTCGCATCATTCTCGGGGTATGCCTTGGAGGACGGAACCCTCAACCTCACCCTCCACCCCTTCGCAACCGTCATGCCCCATACGGAGACCAACGCCTCCTGCGACTCAAGCGACGCATCCGTGGTGCTGGAGCTGTACAGGGATGGTGCATTGGTTGCGAACGGCACCTCGCATGTGGAGGACCTGCAGAACCTCAGCTCAGGGGCTTATGTGTATGTATGCAACAGCACCAATTCCAGCGCCTCTTATGCGACGGATACGCTCACTGTGAAGGCGCAGGGCATTGGCGGCTCCACCGGCCCCCTCTCCGTGGGCGTGAGTGGGGAGAGAGTTGTGGGGAGCACGCTCACCATAACGGTCAGGGATGGCGCCACCCTTGTAAGCGGTGCGGAGGTGAGGGTTCTCTATTGGACGAATGGGATACTCAATGCAATGGAGCTTGGGGAAACGGATTCCGGCGGGCAGGTGGAATTCGTCCCCACGGTTGCCGGCGCATATGCTGTTGAGGCGGCTGCGAGCGGCTACAGCGGAGGGGAACTGGAATTCATTGTGGAGGCCGCGCAGGAAGAAACAGTAGGTGAATCTGAAACTGGAAACGGGGTGCCGGAAACCGGCTGCGCAGGAGGGTGCTCCGCAGGGTATGGGTGCATAAACGTGCAATGCGTGATGATTGGCGGGCAGCCTCCAACCAATGGATCCGCCGAGTCCAGCCCCATCCTGCCCGTGGTCGCATCCCCTGCGTGGGAGGGGGATGAAGGGCCGGCGGAGAGGGAGGTGGTGAGCTCCGGCCAGGCGCAGGGCGCCAACCCTTCGGACGGGAAGGGCGAGCCGATAAACCCCCTTGTGATAATAGTGCCGCTTGTGGTTGCCGCGGCGCTCCTGATGTGGCGCAGGAAAAACCATTGAGAAAGAATCCTAGGATGGGAAGGGCAGCGCTCCGGGTTGCAACCCGGTTCAATCCGGGAGGATAATGAATATTATCTTGCTGGGCACCTCAACCATCTGGCCGAGGGCGTCAGGCTGCAGGGAAATGTTACGGACGAGGATTGCCAAAAGGCGGCCGTCGCGAAGAAACCCGGTTGCGAGCGAGCCGGAGAAGGGGCCCGCCTCCACCGATTGGATGGCGTTCCCGCCGCCACGCAAAACGACCTCCCTGATCCCCTCGGGCACATCAAGGGGCTTGCACTCCTTGCACAGGCAGTCCATGCTGATGCGCCTCATGCCGTATTCCATGGTTTCAAAAAGCGACCATAGCCTCCTGAGCGCAAGCGTGTCCCGTACGGAGATTGAGGGCTGCGCCCCTCCGTACAAAAGAAAGCACATCTCTCCTATATGGCGGAGTTCTATGATGCGGGAGGCGCATTCCGGCCCGTTTCCGCGCGAGGCCCTGAGCTGCGCGAGCATGCCGTTGAGCGGGCCTTCCAGTATAAGGCCGGATTTCCTGAAGAATTCCTCTATCCGGCGTACATCATCCGGGATGCGCGCATGCCTTGGTGTGCCAACGGGCATGGGGGTTGCCATTATAATATCGTGTATGGGAGTGTTTAAGAATGTATTTACGTGCAAGCGATTTCCTTTTTATATTTTAGCCCCCCATCTATTATATGGGAATAATAGAGAAGAAGAAAATAGAAGGCATATTATCTGGTTATAAGAAGCTCAGTGTCGCGACTGTTTGCTCCCATTCTGCCTTGCAGATATTCCAGGGCGCGAGGCAGGAGAAGGTGCATTCAATAGGGATATGCACGAAGGACAGGCTGGAGTTTTATAGGTCTTTTCCGTACGCAAAACCTGACGAGTTCCTTGTTGTGGATTCGCTGGCGGATGTGCCGGTGGAGGAGCTGGTGGCGAGGGATGCGATTGTCGTGCCGCACGGCTCCTTTGTGGAATACGTGGGCGAGAAGCTGGACGGCATGGCGGTGCCGGTTTTCGGGAACAGGAGGAGCCTGCAGTTTGAGAGGGACCGCATGAGGATGTTCTCCTGGATGGAGAAGGCGGGGCTGCGCATTCCGAAGACCATGAAGCCGGAGGAAATAGACGGGCTGGCGATTGTCAAATTCCCTGGAGCCAAGGGCGGCATGGGATACATGATTGTGAAGAGCGAGAAGGAGTATTGGGAGAAGGTCGGGAAAAAGAAGGCGCTTATCCAGGAGTTTATCGTAGGGGTGCGGGCTTATCCACACTATTTCCATTCCATCTTTTCGGAGGCGGGATACAAGACATCTTATGGGCATGTGGAACTGATGGGGGTGGATAGGAGGGTGGAAAGCAACGCGGAGGAGATTGCGCGCGCGGTTGCGGCTGGCGGAAACGTGCCTTTATCTTTTACGGTGGTGGGGAACGCGTCCATGGTGATGAGGGAGTCGCTTCTTCCTTCCTTTATGGAGATTGGGAGGAATGTGAGCGACAGCTCAAAGGAATTGTTCGGCGGGATGCACGGGCCGTTCTGCGTGGAGACGATTGTCACGGAGGACTTGGACATTTATGCGTTTGAGATTTCCGCGCGCATCGTTGCGGGGACGAATGTGCTGTATCATCCTTATGCGGAATTCACGCACGGGGAGATGGTGAGCACGGGAAGGAGGATTGCACGCGAGCTGAAAGAGGCGTTCAAGAAGAAGAAGATGAATGAGATTATTTATTGAGGGGATTGGATGGATATAAGAAAGATATTCAAAGCTTCAAAAATGTTCATTGTATTAGGCATCATTATCCTGCTGGTCGTACCAATATTTGACTTGGATGAGACGGGCATTTTTGGCCTGCATAGATCTGAGATTGCGACAATACCCATAATACTATTTATGATAATGCTCATGTGGACTGGATACAATGCTACAAACAAATATGGCATGAACATTTCGGAGGCGGGAATTATTTCTGCATTCACTGGCGCAGTAACAGGTGCAATTGTTAGTTTGGTCATGATGCTGCTAATAGTAACATCGTCGTCTCCGCAGGAAATGAATGAATCACTTTTACTATTGCTCATTTTTGATGCAATCATAATTCTCGGGGCCGCATTTATAGGTTATATCAATGGAATGCTGGGAAGCAGCATCGCAAAGGGAGTTCGCCCACGAACGTAATATATACTTGGAATTCAGAACATTAAGGATGGGTGAAATTGTCTACTGATTTTGGTTTTTCCTGAAAAAGTAATGGTAGTTGTAGGCTGCGGCAAGCAGCATCGGGAGAACCAGTAGGAGGAAGGCGAGCAGGTTCCAAGTGAAGTAAGAGAGGGAGAAGCCGGAGACTATGAAATTGGCGGGCCAGACCAGGACGCTGGCGAGGGCGGCCCAGTTCTCTTTTGCCCTCGGAAGTGCGATGCCGAAGTTCAGGAAAAAGCCGATTATGGTGAGGACGGAAATCAGGATGAACAACGGCGAGGCGAGCATGCCGCCTGAATCCGGAGAGAATGGGATGCCGAGCCGGAGAAGGATGAAGAGGCTGAGCGGGACGGTTGCGACTGGAAGCAGAAGCAGCGCCTTATTGAGCGTTTTCATTTCGGGCATCAGCCATTATTCCGGGATGCGGATTTAAAACATTTGTCTGATACCTTTATCCATATGGCTGTTCGCTCGCCCATAGTGTGCGTCCTGGGGCACGTGGACCACGGAAAGACATCGCTGCTGGATGCGATTAGAGGCAGTGCTGTCGCGGCAAAAGAAGCGGGCGCGATAACGCAGATGATTGGGGCGAGCTACCTGCCGCGGGAGGCGATTGAGAGGACCTCGGCGCCCGTCGCGGACCTGCTGAAGATAAAGATTGAGATTCCTGGGCTGCTGTTCATAGACACGCCAGGGCACGAGGCATTCACAAATCTGCGCGAGCGGGGGGGGAGCATCGCGGACATGGCCATCCTCGTGGTGGACGTGGCGCAGGGATTCCAGCCGCAGACGCTGGAGAGCATACGCATACTCAAGCAATGCAGGACGCCCTTTGTGGTGGCGGCGAATAAAATAGATTTGATACACGGATGGAAGAAGCAGGGGACGGATTCATTCCTCAAATCCTTCGCGAAGCAGCCGCCGCACGTGCAGGAGGCGGTGGACAACAGGATGTATGAGCTGATGGGCGCGCTCTCCACGCACGGGTTTGACTGCGACAGGTTTGACAGGATAACGGATTTCAAAAAACAGATTGCGATTATTCCGCTGAGTGCGAAAACGCGCGAAGGGTTGGCGGAGCTGCTCCTCCTGATTGCAGGGCTGAGCCAGAAATTCATGGAGAAGCGGTTGGAATTGGGGACCGGGGAGGGGAAGGGGACCGTGCTGGAGGTCAAGGAGGAGAAGGGCCTCGGGAGCACCGTGGACATAGTATTGTACGACGGAAAAATTGCGAAGGGGGACGAGATAATATTCCTGGCGAGGGACGGGGTGAGGAGGACGAAGGTCAGGGCGCTGCTGGAGCCGAACCTCGCGAAGGGCGCGAAGGACAAGTATGCTTATCTGGACAGTATAGAGGCGGCCGCGGGGGTGAAGATACTGGCGCCGGATTTGGGGGGCGTGATTCCCGGCTCGCCGCTTTACGTGGTGAAGGATTTTGAGGCGCAGAAGGCTGAGCTGGAGGCGCAGGCGAAGCAGCTTCTCTTTGAAAGCGGGGAGGAAGGCGTAATAGTGAAGGCGGATTCGCTCGGGAGCATAGAGGCGATACTCGCGCTTTTCACGAAGAACGGCATCAAGGTGAGGAAGGCGGACATCGGGGCGGTCACGAGGATGGACGTGGCTGCGGCGAAGGCGGTGCGCGGCGAGAACAGGTATGACGGCGTGGTGTTCGGGTTCAACGTGGAGGTGATGGACGAAGCGAGGGCCGAGGCGGAAGCGGCGGGCGTGCCCATCATCTGGAGCAACGTCATCTACAAGTTCATAGAGGATTACGAGGAATGGAGGGTTGGGGAGAAGGGCAGGGAGAAGAAGGAACTGGAGGCGGAGCTCCCCTGGCCTGCGAAGATAAAGGTGCTGAAGGGATTCTTCTTCAGGCTGAGCAAGCCCGCGGTTTTTGGAATAGAGGTTATGGGCGGGAAGCTGAGGAAGGGGGTGCGGCTGATGAACGCATCGGGCGCGGATTTGGGCGAGGTGAAGGGGATACAGAACGAGGGGAAGGGAATTGAGGAGGCGGCAGCGGGGCTGAAGGTGGCTATTTCCTCAGAGGATATTGTTTTGGGCAAGGATGTGAAGGAAGGGGATGTCCTTTATACGGCGATGGGAAAAAGCCAGGTTTTCAAGTGGGAGGAGAAGGGGGAATCCCTGGACGAGGGCGGAAAGGAAGTGCTGGAAGAGATAAAGAAGATAGTAGTGTATAAGTGAATTCAGGCCAGGACGAATTCCATTTCCGGGAACCTCGTCTGGAGCGCGGCTAGCAGATCTCTCTGCTCTTTTGCATATATGTCCCAGATGAATTTTTCGCCGCCCTCTTCCACCACGCTCATTGCCACGACGTCGGGGGAATTTATGAGGTCCGCCAATGTCTTGCCCGAGACGTCCAGCCCGCGCGGGACGTAGATGCGCACGGTATCCCCGCCTATTTCGTCCTCAAGGCGTAGGAACGCCCTCCTCATGTATTCCACGGCGAAGCTGTCGCCGCTGAACTGCCTTACGCCCGCTGAGTTGTCAAGGCGGCCGCCGATGAAGCCTGTGACGCCGTAGTATTCTATCCCTTCAAGGTTGGCGAAGAGGAAGCGTTCCGTGCTCCAGATATCGGACCGGTCGTATTCCCCCCTAGGCACATAGCCGTCCTTCCAGTGGATTTCAAACCCGTAGCTTATGCCCCTCGGGTCGTCCGGGGTGAAGAATTCAAACGATGCCGCCTTCCCGGCGGTGATTCCCTTTGTCGCCTCCGCGGTTTCGGAAAGCGCGGCCTCGGCCTCCTTGGAGAATGTGCCTTTGGGCGCCGGAGCCTCCGCGGGAGCCGCCTCCTCCGCATGTGCGGGCGCTACCTCTTCTCTTGTGCGCTCTTCGCCACCTTCCGCCCGGCCGGTATGCCTGAACCTGCGCGTGGCATCCTCCAGGCGCTTGAAGGCGTCCAGGTCCCCGGGATTGCGGGCGACTTCTATGGATGCCTCGGTCATGTCCATGAAGGCATTGAAGCGCTCCTTCTGTGCATGTGTTGCGCGGCCGACATCATCGCGCTTTGAGATTATTCCGCTCTCGCCGGACTCTTCAAGAAGATGGGCTGCCGCGCGGCTCCCGGAAGTGTATGCCCTCCAGTCCTGGCTGGATGCGTTCTCAGCGGTCACGCCCCTGGCATTCACCACCCAGGCGCGCCCGAAATCATAGCCGCCCCTCACGAGGGATGCGAGCATCTGGTAGTCGTTGACCTCCACGCCGAAGAGGTACTGGACGCGCATGAAAGTGTCGGAATCTATCTTTACTACTGCCTCCCTCCATTTGACGTTCTCCTCGCGGGGGCGTTCAAGTTGGGCGGATGCCATGGGAACACCGCTAGTAATAGCGGGATGAGTAATAAAAACTATTGCCTGCGGGCGATTTTCCCGAATTTTGCATAGGGCTTCGTGCTGGGCGAGAGCATCTTGTAGAAGACTATCTGGGATACGCGCATGCCCGAGTGGATGAGCGACGTGAAGGGCGCGTTATTGACTATCTCAAGCACCTGGTGGTTGTCCGAGCCGGGCTGCACGAGCGCGGAGGTTATGTGGACGCCGAGGCCCATGCGGGCATAGCGGCTCCTGCCTTCCAATCTTCCCATCACATCGGATGCGAGGGTTATCTTCTCCTTGGTTATGCCGAGGCACATCTGCCAGGGGCCGAGCGCCACCGTGCCGGCCTTCACCTCGCAGTTCGCCTCCTTGAAATCCACCTTGGAGAGGTCCACCAGCCCGCCTATGTATTTTTCCTTGAAGAACCAGAAGCGGTCGCCCAGCGTGAGGTCCACGGACGCCTGGCCGAGCTGCGCCTCGGAGAACGGGCGGATTTTTATCTTTCCCGCCCTCATGAATTTCCTTATGTCCTGGTTGGAGAGAACCATGAGCGGAGATGGAAAAAGAAAATTTATAATGGTGCGCGGGGCCTAGAGGAGCTTCAGCTTTCCGAGCACCTTGTCTATATCATCCGCATTAGCGGGGCCGGCGCCGAAGCAGGTGGGCGAGCCGGACTGTATCTGGGTGAGCCCCGCGTCGTGGATGAGTGAGCAGGGGATTCCCGCGCGCTGGCATTCCTCAAAATATTGGAAAAGCTCGGATTCGGAATTCACTTTTAACACTATCTTCTTCATTCCTGCGCGCTCCCATTCATCCCGGACTTTGGGGGGGGATTTCTTGTATGCGGAGATGGAGGCGTGCGCCGCCTGGGCGCATAATTTGCCCTTGCCCATTTCCAAATCAGTGCGCATTACGATGGCTTGCTTCAGTTCCATAGCTGAAGAGTAGGAAAGAAAAGAAATAAAAGAGAAGGGGCTTTCGCCCCAACATCCCATCAGTATGCCGGGATTGCTCCAGCCGCGCCCGCAGTCATGTATGCGCCCAGGCCGATCATCACAAGCACGATTGCAAGTACCATGGCGATTACGAACCAAACGACGAACGAAACCACCAGGTATACTATCAGCGCCAGCACCGCCTTCATGGTCTCAAAGCCGTATATGGACTTCAGCACCACGAATGCCAGGTAAAGGCTGTATAGCCCGACCAGCAACGAAACTGCCATGAGCAGGAGGGCGCCGATACCCGCAGAAAGCGCTGCGATTATGCCGACGATGAGGCCGAGCACGCCGGTAAGCACCGCTATGCCCGCGCCGAACACCGCAAACATCAGGAAGAGCTGCGGGAACGCGGCCTTGCCGCCAAGCAGTGCGCCTATCAGCATGCTGGCAATCCAGACAATCAGGTAGGTGACGATGATCGTCGGTATCAGCATGACAAGCCAGCCAATTACGGCCGCTATCGCCGCAGCGACGCTCAGGCCGCTTGTGCCGCTCAGGACGCCTGCCAGCAGTATCTTCAGTATCGAGAGCACGAGGGCAATAAAGCCGCCGGCCACGATGTATTTCACTCCTTCCCCTACTCCGCCCTTCATTTTCTTGCAGAGCTCAGCGAGCTTTGCCGGAAAAAGGGCATCCAACATGTTCTGGATCATACCATTACACCGGGTTGAGTATCCAAAGTAATGTTTATATGTGTTTTCTTGGTGGTGCAATAAATATGTTAATGGTTATAAGGGGGTGCGGGTGGGTTTTTATTAGTTGTGCGGGATAATATATAAATATGGACGGCTGGACGGTGTGCGGCTGATGGCTGGCTCTTCCGATGCCTTGAGGGGTGTGCGTTTCCAGACCGCTACTGCTAAAAAGCCGGAGGAAAGGGGGTGCCGGAAGTGGTGTAAGCCCTGGACATGGTTCAGGCGGGGGGCGCGCAATAAGGAAGAGCCGGAACCTGTTTTTGAAGCGCAAGCCATACCTGCGGAAAAGCCGGCTGCGCCGGCGCCCAGGCAGGAAACTGCCCCTGCACCGTTTATCATCGCGGAGCCGGAGAATCCGGCAATCGTTTCTTTTATGGAGTCGCTGCCTAATGGAGGCATACGGGAGTATGCGAAGGCGGCTGTGAGAAAGGCGTGCGGGGACAGGGTGCCTACGCTTGAAGAGGCCAAGAAGGCGCTTGTCTGCGACGCCGGGAACGGGGAGATGATGCAGAACAGGCGGGCATCGCTCTTCGCGCTGGCATTCCCAGGCAGGCAGAACGAAATGATGAAGCCTGGGGCGCTGGAGAACAGCGAGACCATAAATGTATTCTATTACAGGAACGACCTGTTCGAAAAAATGATGACATTGCTCATCGGGCATGGCGAGGATGGGAGGGTGCGGGCAAAATCCGAGGACAGGATGGCGATGCTGCAGGCGATGGAAAAGTTGCTGCTTGCAATGCCACATGCTGAGAGGATTGACGCATTCGTGCTGATGGTGGAGATTGCAATTAAGATGAAGAAGACGCTGGGCACGAAGGAAATTTGCATCAGGCTGAAGGGAATATTCGGCATAATGGCCGGAGAGGAGGGGGACAAGCCCACGATGCTGCGCGAGATGCACGAAAAGGTCATGAAATGCGGCGTGAGGCCTTCCGGGGCGGACATGAACAGCGGGGTGCCCAGGGCGGACCGCGAGGAAGCGAGCAGGTGGATTGCGGGAAGGCCGCAGGGGAGCGTGATGAACGCCGCCGCGCTTCTGTGGGCGAGGAACAAGCCGCAAAGCTATTCGGAATTCATGAGGATGCTGGAGGAGGATGCCAGCGACACGGAAAACAGGCGGCTGCACGTGCTGGAGGAGGCGGTCGGGGAATGGACCGGGAGAGAATGCTGTGAATACCAGCCCAGCAAGATTGCGGAAAGGTGCGTGCTGAGCTGGAATGTCGGCTATTTCTGCATCATGGACATAAAGGAAGTGACGGACCTTGCAAAGGGGATGAAAAACGAGGAAGAGGTCCGGCTAGACGTGCTTCACAAGATACTGTGGATAGCCAGGCGGATGCCCCCTGGGAGGAGGACGGAGGCGCCCGGCCTGGTAGCGAGTGCGGTGAGAAAGCTCGTGGCCGGGGATGAAGAACTGGGACTGAAGCCGCAGCACAGGGAGTGGGTGGTGACCGACTGGCTTAATGAGCTGCTCGCGCACATAAACGAGCGGGATTCGGAAATAATGTACAAGAGGCTCGGGTGGGTCCCGTTATACCCCATGAAGGTCGTTAATTATATGGCGGGACAAGTGCAGAAGCAAGGCTGATTATTGGAAATGGAAGGAGAAAATAGAATAGAAAATTAATTATAGAAAAATAAAGGAAAAAAAGGAAAAGGATTACTCCTCTTCCTCGCCTGCCGGGGGCATCTCCTCTTCGGAACCCTCCTCGCCTTCCTCGGGGGGCTCCCTGCCCATCGCGTACCTTGCGTAGATGCCGCCTCCCACCATGAGCAGGAGCAGCGCCAGCACCCACCAGGGCACGTCCGCCAGGAGCCTTCCAAGGCCCTCATCGGATGCGACAGTGGTGCTTTCTCCAGGTGTTATTACGAGCGGCTCCATGCTGGTGCAGACGTTGTCCTTGCAGACCTCGCCCGCGCCGCAGTCGCTGGTATCGCAGCATTCAAAATCAACCCAGGAATGGTTCTGGAAAGTTCCGCAGTCGCCGCCCGCCTCCAATGCGGTGCATATGCCGCCGTTGCAGGCCGCGCTTGACGCGCATTCGGAATCAGAAGTGCAGCTCGGGGTTGTTGCCTCCCCGCCGAAGCCCTCGCCGCCGGACGGGACGTACGGGACGCCTATGTGCACTGCGCCGCCGCCTCCGGACCTGCCTCCGCTGCCGCCGCCGGTGCTGCCTCCGCCGCTAGGCGGGGTGACCGGGGGCACTACGGGCGGTTCCACGGGCGGTTCGGGCGGGACGCCCGCAAAAAGGCCGAATATGCTGAAACCGGGGTTGTCCATCAAAACTCCGTTTGAGCCCATGCTGAGGGTCTGCGCCGGTGCTGACCAGCTGCCTCCCCAGAGCATCGCTGCGACCGTGGACTCGTTGAGAGTGCCGTAGTCGGAGTCCTCATAGTGTATTGCCAGGAGGATGTTGCCCGTGGCTGTGTTTACAACTGAAACGTACCTGTTGAGCGCAGTGAGCCCTTCTGGGGCTGCACCCGGCGCGGTTGTGATTGAAACCTCGTATTCGCCGCTATAGACCGGGATGTCCACAGTAACCTCGCCCGTCGGGTCCCTCATGGTAAGGAGGGTTATGCTGTTGTCCGTCGCGTCTCCCCTCAGGAGGACGGGGCCGGAATCCTTGATTATTATTGCCGTAATCTGGTTGCCGGTGGAATCCTGCACGAGCAGCGGGTACGGGGAATCGGAAATGATTGTGTTGTCAAGGGTCCCCATGATGGAGTTGAGTATCTTTATGCCATTGGGGGAGCCGTCAACCTGGTTGTCGGATGCGACGTAGCCCGGGCAGAGATAAAGCATTATGCCGGAGTTGGTCGGGGCAAGATAGCCGTTGTTTGTGAGGACGTTGCCGCTGACCTCAAGGGCCGGAGACCGTGTCGCGAGTATGCCACCGTTGCCGTTGTTGCTGACCGTTGAGCCGATTATTGCATTCTGGGTTCCGGTGAAAATGAGCTGTATGCCTGCGAATTCGTTGTCGTTCGCGGTGTTGCCGGTGAGCTGGTTGCCGTCCGGGACATGATCGCCGGTGCCAGTGAGAAGGAAACCTGCAACCCTGTTCTCCGAAGCGATGTTGGAATCAAACACGTTGTTGTCGGAATCAAACGCGATCGAGAAGCCGATGCCTTCCGTCATGGAGTAGCCGTTCTGCCTTGCGGTGTTGCCCACGAGGCGGTTGTTTGAGCTTGAACCAAGGTAGAACCCATCATAGCGGCTCAGGTATTCGTTGTTGTACTGGAGGGTGTTGCCGGTGGATTCGGTCATGTAGAAGCCGTGGTCGGCGTTCTCATAAGCGGTGTTGCCGGACACGAGGGAATCGGTGAGGCGTATGAGCTCAAAGCCCCAGCCGTTGGAGCGGGCGACGTTGCCGGTGAGCCTGAGGTTTGCGGTTGTCGCGCCGAGGCCGCCTGCGCGGAGCCCGGTCATGGAGTTCTCAAGGGTGCACCTGTCCACATGGACGTTGTCGCTGCCTTCCATTATGTACACCGCATAACGCATGGGGAAGCCATCTGATCCAATCTCGGTGGCGCTTATGGAGTAGCCGTTGCCGTTCAGGTTAACGTTATCCGCGTTGATGACTATGCAGTCTCCGGTGTCGGTCGTGAGGGTGTTATTCACGTTGTAGGTGCCGGGCGCGCTTATCACGCCGCACGTGGTCACATCCACGGCAAAAGAAAGGCTAAAGACGAGCAAGAGTGCTCCAAGGATTATTTTTGCAGTGTTCATGTAAGTATTAATGTGGGAAAACATTTATAAATATGCAAGATAAGGTTCGGGCGCTCCGGCGGCGGGCGGCATTTGCGCGGCACGCGCGGGCGCCGGTTGGGGGCGGCGCAAGTTTTTAAATGGTTGAAACAATGCAATAGACGGAATTGAGGGGTAGTGATGTCATCAGCCGCGAATGCCGCAAAGATTTTGTTGTTTGTGATTTTGGTACAGTCCGCTTATGCGATAACGGGCTGCACCGACCTGAACGTGTCAGGCGCGTACGTGCTTGAGAACAGCATAACGGACACCGGCGCGTTGCAATGCATAAACATATCCGTCTCGGACGTGTCCCTTGACGGAGGGGGATTCACGGTGGATGGTACGGATGCTACGACAAGCACCGGTATATATGTATATAACAGCTCGGCCACGCTGAACAACATAACCATAGGAAACGTCACGGTGACTGATTTCGCCAACGGCATCGGGATGCGCAGCGTCCAGAACAGCAGCGTGCTGGACAGCACCGTTGCGAGCAACGTGATGAGCGGGCTTGATGCGAACTATTCGGTCGGGATTACGATTTCAGGGATGTATGCCGATAACAACTCTGCGAGCGGCACATTCGTAGGCGGGATACATTTCAATTCGGTGAATTCATCTTCAATAATAAACAGCAGGTTGGCGGGGAACACAAGATACACCATCCTCTTCTATCCAGCGGGCAACGTCAACATAACGAACAATACGATTATAAACGGCTCCAAGGCGGGAATAGCCACGTGGTACGTGAAGGGGGGCTACATAGTGGACAACATTATTGCGAACCTCTCGTGGCAGGGCATAGACCACTCCGGCTCTAATGATACTGTGATAGAAGGGAACAACGTGACGGGCGCACTTCTTGGGGGAATCCTGCTCTCGTTCTTCAGCTACAATAACTCGGTGACAGGAAATATAGTGGCATCTTCGGGCGTCCGCGGCATGGTCAACGTGCAGAGCGTGAATAACACCTTCGAGGGGAACGTGGTCTACAACACGACCGGGATGGGGTTCTCCGTGCTGAACAGCACCAACAATACCTTCGATGGAAACACGGCGTACAACAACACCTTCAACGGCTTCATACTGAACCTCAGCGAAAACACCGTGCTGACGAACAACGAAGTGTTCAACAACTCCCCGTACGGAATCTACATACTGAACTCCTCGGAGTCGTACCTGGACGGGAACGAGATATACCTGAACAACGTGACGGGCGGGGCCGGGGTGATGGGGATCAACGCATCTTACACCACCGCCATCCGGAACTTGATATACGACAATTACGAGGGAATCTTCATCAAATTCTCCACTATGATAAACATCACCAACAATTCCTTTGACAGGCACGGCAAGGAAGCCATGCGCATAATCGCGGTGAACGGCAGCTGGATAATGAACAACACCGACAACAACAGCGTGGAGCAATCCATACAGATGAGCGAGATACCGACAACCTACAACCCCGCGGTCCGGAACGTCCTAATTTCCGGGAACCATTTTTACGGCAACGTGGATGACGGGGGGATAGGGATGTATCCGTTGAGCGAGAACGTGACAATAATCGAGAATGAAGTTGTAGGCTCATCTTACGGATTGAAAATCATGGACGGGGCCGGGTTCGTGGTCGCGAACAACACGTTCGTAGGGACGAATTACGACTTCTCGGTGATTGACTACAACATTTCTAAGAACAACAGGAGCTACTGCAACCACTTCGTGGAGAACAATACTGGGTACGCTGGCAAGCCGATATTCTACTCGAACGAATCCGTGAACGTGACCGGGGGGGAGTATTCCGTGTTCCTGCTGTGCGGTGCGGACAATTCCATAATAGACGGCATAGGCGTGAGCGGGGACGCGGCCTACCGGAGCAACTTCATCTGGGTGGGGAAGTCCGAAAACGTGACGTTGGTGAACGCCAGGATGAACAACACGTACTACGGGCTGGTGGTCTATGAATGGTCGTCCAACTTCAGGGGGAACAACATAACATCAGAGAACGGGAGGGACGAGGGAATATTCATAGGCATATCCAACAACTCTCTCCTGGGCAACTCCACGATAACCGGGGCGGAGGTCGTGGGCTTGTGGCTCTCATCGGTGGTGAACACGACGGTGGAGAACGTGTTCATAAGCAACAACTCCGGGGATGGCGGCCGCTACAGCGAGATAACCATGGACAAGCTGATGCTGTATGGCGATACGACAGATTACGGGAACCCGGCGAACAACACGCTGAGGAACGTGACGATACACAGCTCGTCGAACTATGTCTATCACAACTCCACCGGGGAGAACGTGCTGGAGAACTTCTCGATATGCGCCGACAGCCAGCTGCTCGGGTGCGTAAGATGGGACTCAATCATCCTCAACTCCAAGCAGCAGCTCAACGCCTCTAACTTCATCGTGGACAACTACTTCGCATCCCTGAACTCGAGCTTCTCTAACGCCTCGCTGTTCAACTCAAGCGCGAACATCACGCTGGCGGCGGACTGCTCAGCGGGCGTGATGCACGGCATATACAGGAAGGCGGGCTTCCCCTCCTCTGCCGCGGACATCATCGCGAATGGCACTTTCTTCAGCCCCACGCACATGGAGTGTGCGGGCGGATACGCAACATTCAGCGCCGTGTCGTTCTCCGGGTACGCGCTGCAGGAGGGGACCATCAACGTCACCATATCGCCATTCAGCACCATGCTGCCGCACACGGAGACGAACGCGTCCTGCGACTCAAGCGAGCCTTCGGCGATGCTCGGGCTGTACAGGGATGGCGTGCTGGTCGCGAACGGCACGTCCCATGTGGAGGACGTGCAGACGCTTGAATCCGGCACTTATGTATATGAGTGCAACGCCACCAACTACAGCGCCTCATATGCAACGGATACGCTCGTTGTCAGGGCGCAGGGCACGGGCAACTCGGCCCGCCCCATGTCCGTATCCGTGAGCGGGGATGAGGTGGGAAGTGAGCTCACCATAACCGTGAGGGACGGCTCCACTCCGGTCAGCGACGCGGAGGTCAGGGTGCTCTATTGGATGAATGGCATACTCAACGCGATTGAATTGGGAGAGACGGATGCGAACGGGCAGGTGAGCTTTACGCCCACCCTCGCAGGCGAATACACCGCAGAGGCAAAGATGGTGGGGTATGGCGCTGTGGAATTTGCATTCAGCGTGGAGGCGCCCGAATACGTTGTTGGGGAAGAGGAGCCGGTGGCGCAGGTGGAGACACAAAACCTGGTGCCGGAAACAGGCTGCGCAGGGGGGTGCCCGGCCGGGTATGGATGCATGAACGTTGAGTGCGTGAGGATTGGCCAGCCTGTGGATGAGGACGGCTCTCCCTCCGGGATTCTGCCGGTCTCAACGCCATGGTCAGAGAGCAGGGAGGTTAGCTCCGCACCGGAGCAGCAGGGCGCGGCCCCGGAGGAAGGGGCGGATGGGCCGATAAACCACCTAGTGATAATAGTCCCGCTGGTGGTTGCTGCGGTGCTGGTTCTGCTTTCAAGGCGCAGGGGAAAAGGCGCCTGACGTGGAGATGGAGGGAAGATTTTTAAGGGTTAAATCAATGCAATAGGCGAATTGAGGGATAGGAATGTCATCTGCCGCGAATATTTCAAGGATTCTGCTGCTTGTTGTTTTGGTCCAGTCCGCTTATGCGATAACGGGCTGCACCGACCTGAACGTGTCGGGGGCGTACGTGCTTGAGAATAGCATACCTGACACGGGCGCGCTGCAATGCATAAACATATCCGTTTCAGACGTGTCCCTTGACGGAGGGGGATTCACGGTGGACGGGGCCGACACCGCTACAAGCACAGGCATATACGTATACAATAGCACGACCACGCTAAACAACATAACCATAGGAAACGTCACGGTGACTGATTTCGCCAACGGCATCGGGATGCGCAGCGTCCAGAACAGCAGTGTGCTGGACAGCACCGTTGCGAGCAACGTGATGAGCGGGCTTGATGCGAACTATTCGGTTGGGATTACCCTTTCCGGGATGTATGTGGATAACAACTCCGCATCCGGCTCGCTTGTTGGGGGCATACACTTCAAGTCGGTGAATTCATCTTCAATAATAAACAGCAGGTGGGTTGGGAACGGCAAGTATGGAATTCTGGTCTATCCCGGATACGGAATAAATGTGACAAACAACACTGCACTAAACATCGGGAGGCCCTGCATGGCCATATGGACGGTGGACCAAGGGGTCATTTCGTACAATAATATCAGCAACTGCTCATGGCAGGGCATTGACATTTCCCAGATATCAAATTATACGGTGTTCGGTAACAACGTGACCGGTGCGGTGCTGGGGGGCCTTGCCCTCTCCTACGGCTCGCGGTCCAACCTTATTCATGATAATATCATAACCAACAGCGGCAGGTATGGTGTCTTGGACTCTGGGAACACCGGCAACACTTTTGAAAACAACACGGTTTACAATATCACGGTAAGCTGCTTCGGCTCGGGCATACCGGGGAACACCCTGGAGACGTACAGGAACAACATCGCCTACGACTGCACGTACGGGTTCAACATCACGAACACGACCCACAGCACGTTTGAGAACAACACGGCATACAGGAACTCGGATTATGGCATCTTCCTGAACAACAACGCTACGGACAACACCCTCACAAACATGAGGGTGTACAACCAGTCGTCCTACGTTTTCCAGAAGGCAACCCCGTCCAGCCCGAACAACTTCACGAACCTCACGCTGGGCTACAATGCGACGGCGGGCCTCATAAAGTTCACGTCCTTCAGCGCGGCCACGCAGCTCGGCCTCGTGGACGGCACGAACATCTACCTGAGGCCGGACTGGGTGTCCCTCAACGCCTCTGATGCGGACGCATCGGATGCGAACGTATCCGCCTTCATAACCATAAATAACAGCAACTGCGCCACGCGCGGCGTATTCCGTGCTGAAGGGTTCCCCTCATCAATGGCTGGAATACTTGCCAGCGGCGCGCTTTACAACGGCACGGTCAAGGCCTGCAGCGGCGAGCTGGCGACGTTCAACGTTTCCGGCTTCTCAGGATACACGCTCGGCCAGGTGGCGACCACGCTTTCACTTAGCATTCCGGTTCACCCGACTTCAGGGGAGTATGTAACAGTCTCATGCAACGCAAGCAACTCGGAAGTCAACATGACAATATACCGGGACGGCGTGGCGGTGGCGAACGGCACGGTGCAGGTAAACGACACTTCTGTCCTGTTCGCGGGCACCTACAGCTACATCTGCAACACGAGCGGCAGCGAGAACTACAGCTCCGCCAGCACAAGCGGCACACTCAGCAACTTCCAGTCGTCCCCAGACGGCTCAACCAGCTCCATGTACGTGTCGGTAAGCGGGGAGGAAATTGTAGGAAGCACGCTTACAATCACGGTTATGGACGGTTCCACCCCCGTGGGCGGGGTGGAGATGCGCGCCCTTTACTGGCTGAACGGAATACGTAACGCAATCAACCTGGGAAGCACGGACTCCCACGGGCAGGTGGAATTCACCCCAACGGTTGCGGCGGAATACCAACTAGAGGCGAAGAAGAGCGGCTATACTGAGGGAACGCTTTCATTCACCGTGGAGGCGGCTCCGCCAGAAGAGGAGCCGGTGACCGCGGCTGAAGCGGCGCAGGAGGAGGTTCCCGCTTCCGGAGAAGAGCCGGCGGCCCCTCCCTCCGGGGATAGCGGCTCCACCGGGGCACAGCCTACGGGCGCAGAGGCGCCTTCTGTTCCTGAATGCACGCTGGATTCGGATTGCGGCTCAGGCTTCGGATGCCAGGGAGGCAGGTGCGTGGAGATAACCGCGCAGCCCGCAGCGGAGGATGTGGAAGTCCTTGCAGTTGGAGAAACATCTGCGCAGGCACAGCCTCAGGGAGTGCCGTGGTGGGCCTGGCTGCTCATTGTAATCATACTGGGGGCTGGCGCGTACTGGTATTTCAGGATGAGGAAATAGCGGAATGCACCCCTGCAAAAGTTAAAAAGGGGGAAACGCCAGATTAGCGCATGCTGGAGGAGCTGAGGAAGGCGGCGGACTGCATCGCGAAAATAGAGGGCAGGAGGAAGGGCGAGGCAGCGCGCATACGGGGGCTCGCGCCAAAGATGCAGGAGATGCTTGAAGGAGCGTTGGTGCTTCCGCTTGAGTACGGGGAAGTGAGGGGCAAGGTAAGCGCGGTTGATGGCGGGATACTGAATTACGAGATGCACGGGGCGGACCTTCTTATCGGGAAGGCCGTGTCGTCAACGTTCAGCTATAACGGAGAAGGGCTGGAATCATATTCGTATCATCCGGGTGCGTTCCCGCAGCCGACTTATGATGTGAAAACAGGGCTGGATGAGAGGGAAGTGAATTGGCATAGGTCCATATTTAGATTAAATATGGAGATACAGAACGCGCTGGAAACGGCGAGGAAGGAAAAACCGGCGTATCTATTCCTGGACGGGTCGGTGGTGCCCCTCGCGTGCGACAGGCCCAGCGAGGATTCGGTGCTGTTTGAGGATTATTTAATATTAATCAATAGATATAAGGAGCTGTTCAAGTTCTGCGCTGAGAGCGGGGTGTGCATTGCGGGCGTGGTGAAGGATTCGCGCGGGAAGCGCGTGATGGAGGTGCTCGCGAAGCACACGGGCGAGAAGTGCGCGGACAGCGTATTCCTGAACCATTTGTTGAAGGAAGGGGAGAGGACGTGCGTGCTGCATTACGCTTCCAATCCAAAACAGCATGCGGTGCTGAAGGATTTGGGGGAATGGGGGGAGAGGATAAGGATTTCTTATTTGAAGCCGGTGGCTGGGGACCGCCCACTGAGGGTGGAATTCCTTGAGGGCGTGAAGAAGTATGCGGAAGTGATTGGGGTGATTGCTTCCCTCTCAAAAATAAACAGGAATTATGCGTACCCTGCGGTGCTCATAGACGCCGATTTGAGGGCGGCGATGGACCCGCTGGAATTGGAGAGGGCGAAGAGGAGCCTGAGCTTCTTCGCGGGCCCGGAGCTGCTGCAGTTGAGGCGGAATTCAAGGCCGTTCAGATGATGCATGTGGGTGGCGTCCATGGATAAAGACCCTTTCTCGTTCCTGGAAAAATTCGGCTGGAAGCCGGGGCTGGGGCGAGTTGAAAAAATGCTTGCGGACTGGGGGAATCCGCAGGAGAATATGAATGTCATATTAGTGGGTGGGAGCAACGGGAAGGGTTCGGTGGCTGCGATGCTCAGCGCGATTTTGCGGGAGGAGGGGTTCAAGGTGGGGAGCTACTATTCACCGCATCTTTTGGATTTTGGGGAGCGCATACAGGTGAACGGGAGGAGCATAGGGGAGGGGATGCTGGATCTGTATGCGGGCAGGGCGAGGGGATGGCTCAATGCCGGGAATGAAATTACTTATTTTGAGGCGCTAACCGCGAGCGCATATGATTATTTTTCCGCGAACCACGTGGACTGGGCCGTGATGGAGGTGGGGATGGGCGGGAGGCTGGATGCGACCAATGTTGTGAAGGAGAAATTATCGGCCATAAGTTCCATTTCGCTGGAGCACAGGGAATGGCTCGGGGATACAGAGGATAAGATTGCGTACGAGAAGGCGGGCATAATCAAGAACGGGCCGTGCGTTTCGGGAAGCGGGCACGAGGCGATAAGGAGGAGGGCGAGGGAAGTGGGCGTGCCTCTTTATGTTTATGATGAGGATTTTGAGTGCGAGGAAAGGGAAGTGGGGGAGGAGAGGACGGCTTTTGATTATGTCGGGAAAACTGGATGGGAGGGCTGGAGCTTGGGATGCTGGGAAAATTCCAGGTGCGGAATGCGGGGCTTGCGATGCGCGCCGCGGAGGAATTGGGGGTTGGGGAAGGGAGCATACGCTCCGGGCTGAAGAAGGCGCGGCTGCGCGGGAGATTGGAGGTGCTGCGGAGGGAGCCCCTGGTCGTGGCGGACGTTGCGCACAATCCCGGGGGGGCTTCGGCGCTCGTGGAGAGCCTGGGGAGTTTTGGGAAACGGAAAAGGATAGTTGTGTTCGGGTGCATGAAGGACAAGGACTGGAAGGCGGTGCTGCAGATACTTTCGCGCGTGGCTGATAAGTTTATATTCGCAAAAGTGGACATGGAAAGGGCTGAGGAGCCGGAAAAATTGCTGGAAGAGGGAAGGAAATACTGCGAAAGCGAAATCGCGGAGAGCGTGGGGGAGGCGATGGGGATGGCGCTTGGGGAAGCGGATGCGGACGATATGGTTCTCGTGACCGGAAGTTTGTACATAATGAAGGAGGCGTACAAGGAGTTGGGTGCCTTATGAGCGGGAAGGAAGAATTAAGAGGCAGGATGCTTGCGCTCAGGAAGGGAATGCCCGACGAAGAGAAGCATGAGATGAGCAAGCGCATAATGGAGCGGCTTTTTGATTTGGAGGAATTCCATAATGCGAAAAATGTGGCGTTCTATCTGTCCAAAAAAGATGAGGTGGACACGTGGGCGATGGTTGAGGAGGCGGCGCATGCGAAGGAGGTGCTGCTTCCGGTTGTGAAGGAGAAGAATTTGAGATTTGTGTATTACGAGAAGAATGGGAAGATGGTGCGCGGGCCGTATGGGATAATGGAGCCGGTGGGCTCGGAATTTGCGGGGAGCGGGATTGACCTGATGATTATGCCCCTTGCGGCTGCGGACAGGAAAGGGAACCGGCTGGGGATGGGGAAGGGTTATTATGACAGGTATCTCAATGGTGCGGGGCCGAAGCCGAAAACATTAGTGGGTTTATGCTTTGATTTCCAGGTTGTTGACCATGTGCCGGTAGAGGCGCACGATGTTCCGCTTAATATTATAATTACTAATAAGGAGATTATAAGGGTGGGAAAATGATCAAAATAGGCGTGCTTGCAAGCGGAAGGGGGAGCAATTTCCAGTCAATAATAGACGGGATAAAGGGCAAGGAGATAGACGGGGGGATTGTGGCGCTGGTTGTGGACAAGCCTGAGGCAGGCGCGGTTGAGAGGGCGCAGGCGAACGGCGTGCCTTATTTCATAGTGGAGAGGAAGGATTTTGCGAACAACGGGGAGATGAACAGGAAGATAGCGGAGATACTGGAGGCAAAGAAAGTGGATTTGGTCGTGCTTGCGGGGTACATGAGGATAGTGGGAAAGGAATTGATTGAGAAGTTCAGGGGGAGGATGATTAACATACATCCGGCGCTTCTTCCCTCTTTTCCCGGGTTGGATGCGCAGAAGCAGGCGTTTGAGCACGGGGTGAAGGTGAGCGGGTGCACTATACATTTCGTGGATGAGGGGACGGACACCGGGCCGATTATAGAGCAGACTCCGGTGTATATAGGGGACTGCAAGGATGCGCACGAGGTTTCGGAGAGGATTCTCCCTTATGAGCACGAGACGATGAGGAAAGTGGTTTCTAATTTTTCCAAGGGCAGGTATATTGTGGAAGGGAGGAAAGTGAGGTTTGAGCCCCGGTTGTAACCATGGCTACAATTAGTTTCAAATATCAAACAATACACGTATTATCCAGGATGATTTCTCTTTTTTCACTTCAAGCATGTGATAGGTAACTGCCTTGATTATGTTCTTTGGGACTTTCTTCTCCCCGTAGATTTTCGCGCGCACTTTTTTCTTTTCCTCATCCGCCTCCAGGATTTCCGTGCGCACGGGCGAGATTTTCCTCAGCTCGCATTCCACCACCAAGGTTTCCAGAAGCTTTAGGATTAAGCGGGGAAGCTCGTCCGCGGAAGAGGAGATTTCAATTTCTGTTTCTTCCTTTTTCCCTTTTCCTATGAGCTCAAAAGTTCCTTCCATGGCATCCTTCACCGCCGCGGAAAATGTCCTTGCCTTCGCCTCAAGGAAGGCATCGGAGGTGTGCTCAAGGAACCTGTGCATGGTTGCATCTATCCTTTTTGCTTTTTTAATTATTCGGGACAAATTGGATGCATGGGTTTCAGGAATCTTGGCGAGGGGAAGCGCGTTGAGGCGGAATGCGTTGTGTCCTCCGCGAAGAAAGGCCGTGACGGCACCATTTACATCCTAACTGATGGGGAGGCGGAAATAGAATTCCATTCGCGCGAATTCTACAAGATAGGGGATGCGTATTTTGCAAGCGGAACCGTGGTGAGCGACCGCGGCTTCCTTGTGCTGAAGCCGGAAAAAATGGAAAGGAGGCCCGCGGCGTATGCCTCCGTGCTGAAGATGGCTGAGGAGAACGCTGCGGTAAGCCATGAAAAATTCCTCGCGGACGGATTGATGGAGAAGCTGCGGGGGAGGGTTGAGCTTGCGGCAAGGAAGTTGATTGCGGCGAGGAAGCTGGGGCGCTTCATACTTTTGAAATTCCACAACGATGCGGACGGGGTTGCAGGTGCGCTTGCCATTACTAAGATATTGGGGAATGTGCAGAGCCACCAGCAGAATTCCGCCCTATATCGCGTTGCGGACGCGATGCGGGACGTGAATGTCATAAGGTACGAGAGGAGCCCGCTCGTGGTGATTGTGGACTGCGGAAGCGGCGAGGACAGCAGGGAGGGGCTCCAGATACTGAAGGCAGGAGGAGCGGAGATAATGCTCATAGACCACCACCCGCCGGAGAAGGGCGTGGAGGGCATCTGCTCCGCCTTCCTGAGCCCGTGGGCTGTGAGCGAAGAGGAGGAGGCATCCACCTATCCAGCGGGATACCTGTGCTGCGAGGTTGCGCGCGCGTGCGGAAAGGATGGGATGGATGAGTTGGCGAAGATTGCGTGCGCCGGGGACAAGAGCGGAATAATGCCCCTTTCCGACGCGGACAGGGAGAGGGCGCTGGTGATAGATTACATGGCCACTTACGCGGAGTTCGGCAACAGGCTGGAGTTCTACGAGCACGCGATGGGCGACAAGGAATTGTATGCATCCATACTTTTCCAGGCGCGCGAGAGGATGGAACGCGTGAAGGAAGAGGTGGGGAAGATGATGAAGAAGCGGATAGAGGGCCCGGTCGCCGTCTACACCGTGGATTTTGACAAGGTCAGCTCGCGCGAGTTCCCCGGGAAGGGGAAGCTCACCTCCCGCGCCTTCGAGCTCGTGATGCACGAGGGGCCGGTGGTCGTGCTGGGCGTGTGGGACGGCGGCATATCCTTCCGGCTGAACGAGGATGCGGTCCTGAGGGGAATGAACGCAAGCAGCGTAATAGAAGCGGTGAAGGCAAAGATGGGAAGCTTCATAGAGAGCGGGGGAGGGCATGGCCGCGCGGCATCGCTGAGGATAAAGAGGGGATATACAAAAGAGGTGCTGGAAGAGGTTATCAATCAGCTGCAGGCTTCCCAGCCGCAGGAGAAGCAGGCCTTGCAGCCCTCCTGAAAGACGAGGCTTGAGTCGCAAACAGGGCAAACGCCTTTCTTTATTTTCTCATCCGCGGTCATTGGAACGCACCGCAGTGTATGCGTATAGTAGTTTTAAAAGAGTTGAATTTTACGTCAGTATTTTAATTTAACAAAAGTTGAGGAAAAGACACAACTTGTAACCATGGTTACACGCCCTCCGAGAAGGGAATTCACGCATTTTGGTGCAGTAAAAATACGTAAGGAGATGTGCGAGTTGTTTCCCTCTGAGTTTTTGACAATGGACTTGGGGGGATTCGCACCCCCGGCCTCTCCGATGCGAACGGAGCGCTCTGCTGCTGAGCTACAAGCCCGGGAGAAAAAATCAATCCTTATAGACCGCCAGTGGAATGACGCCCTTGTCGAACTCCTGCCTTGCCACGTCAAGGAAAGCCATCTCCGGCGCGGTCTTTATGAGCGGCGGCGCGCCCAACGCCAGCTGGAGCGCCCTGGCGCCCATGAGCCTTGCGAGTTCAAAACTGTTGAGTGTTTGAGAAGCCATAGCCTGCACCTTATGCGGGATAAATTCTGTCCCTTCTTGTTTTTAACCCTTTCTTGGGGATGTAGGGATTTGAACCCTAGCATGCAGGTTTCTTCTTGCGAAGACCTGGAGCCTGCCGCGCTACCAAGTTACGCCACATCCCCGTGAGAAAAAGATTAGCCATAATAGGTTTTTAAAAGAAGCATCATCCCGTCCTGCGTTTCCTGAGCCACCTGCCTTTCAGGAAGGGCAGTGTGAGGGTGGAAAGCAAAAAGCCCGCTGTAGGAACAAGTGCCGCGAGGAACGGGTTTGGGGCGTCTATGGCAAGCAGGAACAATGCAGCGAACACGTATGTGCCGCACGTTATTATTGCGCGGCGGGCGAAGCTGGTTTCCCATGCCTTGTCCCCCTCCACACGCGCGTTGCGCTCCTTTATCCTGTTTATCTCGTGCTCCAACTCTTCCAGCTTTCCCATTTTGACCATGGACTTGGGGGGATTCGCACCCCCGGCCTCTCGCGTGCAAGGCGAGCGCTCTACTGCTGAGCTACAAGCCCGTAGAAGATATAATGGCTGCATATTTCCTTATAAACAAAACTATTTTCTGGCGAACACAAGGTATGCGGTGTGCATCAGCCCGACATGCTTGGGCCTCACCCCGAAATCCCGCACCTCGTATTCTCTCACGATATTCTCAAGCATGAAAACTTCCCTGAAGGATTTCTGCGCCTCCATGTAGAACTCCTTCGCCTGCTCAATGTTCGGCAGATAGCCGACGCAGTAGCCGCCCTCCTTCAGCGCGGCATGCGCAAGCGGGACAACCTTCTCGGATTCCGGCATGTCCAGCGTGACGAGGTCCAAGTCCTTTTCCTCTATTCCTTCTATTATGTCCGCGTTCTTTATTTTCACATTCTTCATCCCTAGGGACTTCACGTTCTCCGCCGCCAATTTTGCGAATTCTTCCCTCCTTTCATAAGACACTACTTTCTTGGCTATCCTTCCCAGCATTATTGCATTGAAGCCCGTCCCCGCGCCCGCATCCACGACGAGGGAATCCTTCCCCAGGCAGGTGTAGGAAACAATCATCCCCACGTCTTTGGGGAGCATGACCGACGGCCCGCGCCTCAGCTTCCGAAGAATGTGCGGAACCCTTACTTCCAGATTCTTCATGAAATAACAAAAACGCCAACCTTTAAAAAGGTTATGTGGGATAAATTATATCTACTTGTGTAAAATGGTGAAATGATGACAACTGCAACTGAAAAACCAAATGCACCCGCTGGGGGACAGACTGTTCAGCCGACCCCACAGGTGCGGGATATAAAATCTGTCGGCAACGTAGGGCGCAGCCCGAACTGGGGCGCAAGGCTCCTAATAGCAGGAGCAGCAGTTATCGTCACAGGCGCTGCATGCGCTGAAGATGCTGACCCGTGCGCCGGCATTGGCAAACTAAATTCCAGGACAAGCAACCTGCCACTCAGTGTCGAGGCAATCGGCGCAGGTGAGACAAGGAAAATAGGCGGTGAAGAGTACAGGGTCCAAGTTATTGAAGTTGGGGACGGAGAGAGCACCCTGTGGCTCGTTGACTCCAGGGGCAGGCCAATATCATCCATCTCAGACCCGAGGGACGGCACGCTTAGCCAGAGGGCAAACCTTGGCGATGGCGACGAAGCATCCGCAACGCTTCCGGACGACACTCCGGTGAGCGTGAAGCTCTGCGCAGAGGCGGTTACCGCTGATGGTACCCCCAAGGCGCTTCTCGGAAGCTTTGAATGGGACCAGTGCACTACCGTGGACCGGGAAGTGCCGGGTCCTGCCCCACACACGGTAACGCACACTGATGGCGTGCGGCAGACTGTCACAACCTTTGTGAAGGAGACTGGAGAAACTCCTGACCGGTCGGATGCAACCTGCCAAACCATAACCCGCACAGACTCCAGGGAAATTTCCACATTCTCACCTGCGATAATGCAGACTGTGCAGCCATTCGGCGCACAGATAGAGATACAGGGGCAGATGTGGGAGAGAATAGAGAACACCGCAACCGGCACGATGTGGGTTGGGAAGAGGGACCTGCCTGCGACCGAAGTGGCGGCAAACCAGTCCATACTGTCTACAGGCAGCGACGTGATCATGAATTTCGGGACTCCTGTGCGCAGGGCTTCGGACAACCACTACGTTGTCGACTGCTGGGTTGAACTCGGCGGAACGGCGGGCGTACGCCATGTAGTGTTCGAACAAGGCTTCCAGGTCCAAGTGTTCACAGATGAGCACGGGAGGAATGTCGCGGCACGCGTTGAGGTTTCTTCGGACGGAAGGGTCAGGGTGCAACTGGACGACGCACAAGAGATCCAGGTCGGAAGCACAATCAGCGGCCAGAATGTCACCGCAATGGAGCACAACGCAACAGGCGGAGTGACACGGATAGAACTTCAGAACCCGACCGCAAGCAACTGAATTCCTTTTTTATTTTCTAATCTTTTTCCAAACGGTTAGCGGGAGCGCCGGCAAACCATTTTAATAATCCTGTGCTAAACGCACGCATGGCACCCATTGAAAAGGTGATTGCTGGCGTCGGGCTGGCAAGCAGCATTCTCGGCATAGGCATGGTCCTTTTCTTCTACCTGTTGGCCGCCGCATTCGTTGAGCAGGCGCACAACTCCGCCGTCGCACAGATTGACAACACAATAGGCGTGCTGGAGAGCACCGAGGGCGTGGTTTCCTCTGTGGAGGGCTCGGTGGAGGCGATTGCGGTGTCCATCTCAAACGCCTCCACGGGCGTGGAATCCGCCGCCGAGGCCATGAGCGGGATGGGCGATGCGATAGACGGGGTGGCGGCAGGGCTTGCCGCGATACCGTTCATGCCCCCAAACGCGGTTGAGCCGCTTTATGGGAGTGCGGACAGCCTGCGCGATACCGGGGAATACCTGGCGGAGAGCGCGGCAGGGCTTGAGCACGGCTCGGGCGATATGGGCAGTGCGGCGCTGGGGCTGGGCGCGGTGAAGGAAAGGATACAAATCTCAATAGGCGAACTGGAGCAGACCAAGCAGGACGTGGGCACCATACGGCTCGCTGCGCAGGGCGCGCTGTTCTTCGGCTGCCTGCTGATATCGCTGGTGTTCTTCACGAACGGGCTGTCTTTCTACCTGCAGTTTAAGAAATAAATTGTGCTGCTTTTTCATCCAGCGCTATTTCTTCATCTTTTCCCTATATTTGAGCAGCTTGTTCTCTATCTCCTTGTCCTTTATGCCCAGGATTTGCAGCGCGAGCAGCGCGGCATTTTTTCCATTGTCTATGCCCACGCAGGCGACCGGGATTCCGGGAGGCATCTGCGCGATGCTCAGGAGGGAATCCATCCCGCCAAGTTTTGCGGAAACCGGCACCCCTATCACCGGGATTAGAGTGTGGGAGGCGCAAACTCCGGGAAGGGCCGCGGACAAGCCCGCGACCGCGATTATTGTGTCAGCAAAAGTGGTCTTCACAATCTTCGCCACCTTCTCGGGATTGCGGTGGGCTGAAGCCACTTCGTATTTCCATTCCACCCCGAACTCGTCCAGCAAGGATGTGATTCCCTTCACTATCTCCTCGTCGCTCTTGCTCCCGGAGATTATGAGTATGCGCTCTGCCATGGGAGAATCTCCCTCTAAAGAATTAAAAAGAATGGCTTCCATTTATGCGCATGACAATATTGCAGGTAGAAGCAATTGCAGGGGGCCTTGGCGGATTGGGATTGCTGGTCTGCGTCGGCGGGATTGTTCTCGTGCTCGCAGCGGCATTGGTGATGATTTTCAACCGCCTCGTGGTGCTCAAGAACCGCGTGGACAACGCATGGGCGCAGATAGACGTGCAATTGAAGAGGAGGGCTGACCTCATACCCAACCTCGTTGAGAGCGTGAAGGGATACATGAAGCACGAGAAGGGAGTGCTGGAGGAAGTCACGAAGGCGCGCACCGCATTGATGCAGGCGGGCACCGTGGAGGAGAAGGCAAAGGCGAACAACATGCTCGCCGGAACCCTGAAGACGCTCTTCGCGGTCGCGGAGAACTACCCGCAGCTGAAGGCGTCCGAGAACTTCAAGATGCTGCAGGAGGAACTGGCTGGAACGGAGAACAAGATTGCTTATGCAAGGACGGCGTACAACGACTCCGTGCTTGAATACAACCAGACCATACAGGTCATACCGTACAACCTCTTCGCAGGCATGTTCGGCCACGCGCAGAAGCAGTACTTCGGTGTTACCGAGGCGGAGCGGCAGAACGTCAAGGTACAGTTCTGAGGTGCAGTGATGGCGACGAACCCGATGCCCGACCGAGGTAACGGGCAGAGGGTGAGCTTCTTTGATGCGATAGATGCAAACAAAAGGAACTCGCTTTTGCTCATTGCCTTCCTGACTTTTCTTGTTTTCCTAGCGATTTCAGCGTTTGCGCTGATGTTTGACATGGGATGGCTTGGCTTCGCGATGGGTGCGGTAATCGCAATACTATATGCTCTTTTTTCCTATTACATAGGTGACAGGGCGCTCCTTGCGCTGAGCGGCGCGAAGCCGGTTTCCAGGGAGGCGAACCCTTACCTATACAACCTCGTGGAGGGGCTCGCAATCGCGGCGCAGATTCCCGCCCCCAAACTGTACATGATGGAAGACGCGTCGCTGAACGCCTTTGCAACCGGGAGGGATCCGCAGCATTCCGCAATCGTGGTAACGCGCGGGCTCGCGGAGAAGATGAACCGCGCCGAGCTGGAAGGAGTAGTTGCGCACGAGATGTCCCACATAGGGAATTATGACATAAGGTACATGCTCATAACCGTGGTGATGGTCGGGCTCATCGGTTTCATGGGCGAGATAATACTCAGGAGCTTGTTCTTTGGGGGCGGAAACAGGAAGGGTGGGGGAGGGATGCTCATGCTCCTGGGGCTGGTTCTCGCGATACTAACCCCCATAATAGCGATGCTGGTGAAGCTCGCGGTCTCAAGGGAGCGGGAATACCTCGCGGACGCGACCGCGGTGAAGCTCACTCGCTATCCGGACGGATTGAGGAATGCGCTCATCAAGATAAGGGACCATTACCAGCCGACCAAGGCCGCGACCGATACCACGGCCTCGCTCTATTTCGCGGACCCGATAGGGAAGAAGCTCACCGGGCTGTTCGCCACCCATCCGCCAATAGAGGAAAGAATCAAGCTGCTGGAGAAGTTCTGATTTTCTTCCAGAACAGCACGTTGAACGGAGTGAGCAGCGCGTTCTCCACAATGGTGAGTATGATCATGGCTGGAATCAGCAGCGCTATCCCGGCAATCGGGCTTACCATGAGCACCAGGATGAACGGAATCATCACAATCTGCATCACCATCCCGAGCGCGTACGAGATTGCGAACAGCACCAGGAAGAACACCAATGTCTCCCAGAAGTTGCCCTTCACCAGCGCGTAGGAGCGCTTCAGCGCCACCACCGGCCCTATCCCGTCCGCCGCCACTTCGTAAACGCCGTACGTGAAGAAGAACGAAAACAAATAGAACACGATTATGAAGAGGAAAATCCCTGAATAGAATAACAATAGGCCGCCGATTAAGCCGGCTGCCGCGGTGTCGGGGCTGCCGGAAAGCGCGCCCCCGAACATCAGCGCCAGCGGAACGCCAAGGAATACAAGGAACAGCGCAAGGTAAACCGCTGCGTAGAAGGCGATGAATTTGAGCGCCGGTCTGCGGTCGCTCTTCTGCACGAACTGCGCCGCCCTCTCGCCCACCACATATCTTATGGATGAGAAAAGCGTGGACATGCAAAGCATCGCGAACGGAAGCGCAAGCAGTATCGCGAGCAGGGAAAGCGCAACCGCAGCCGCGGCCAGGTTCATGCCCGAAACGTAATTGCCGGCCACGATGAAGAACAGGACGGCGAACGGGATTGCCGCTGCTATCACTGCGCCGACCTCAAAGGCGGTCATCAGCAGCCAGTATTTCACATACTGCCTGAATTCGACCTTGTGGAAGGCGAACGTCTCCCTAAGCGCGTCCCCGCTCAGGTCAAATCCCCTTGACAAGCTGTCCCATGCTCCCATAATCACAACCTCTTTTCCAGCTCTTCAGCGAGCATTTTTGCGCTCCGCGGGCCGTCCGCGGTTATGAATATGCCATCGGCAGTCACCTGCTGCCCGGTATAATGTGCGCCGAACCTTTCAAGAACCTTGCCCGTGTCCATCCCGTATTCCGGGTCGTGGCCGAACCAGACCGTTGCTTTCCTGCCCTCCAGGACCCCCGCCTTCGCGAGGATTGTGGGCGCCCAGCAGATTGCGGAAACCGTTTTCCCCGCCGCCGCGAACTCCCTCGCTATCCTTATGGATTCGTTGGATGCGCGGACCACGGGCGTGCCCGGCCCGCCCACGAAGAGGACGGCGCAAAAATCCGCAGCCCTGACCTCGTCCAGGGAGAGGGATGCCTCGGCCTTCGTGCCGCCCGAACCCCTGCACTCGCCCTTCCGCGTGCTCGCAACGATGGATTTTATGCCTTTTGAGGCAAAATGCGCATGGGGGATGGTGAATTCCTCGTCCCGGAAGCCCTCCGGGGGGATTATCACCGCAACCTTCCTCTCCGCCATACACTTGTTCCTGCCCCAAATGTTTAAAAAGACGTCTTCATAAGATTATTCCCTCACTGACTGAATTCTAGGTGAAAGGATTCTATGGTAACATTAGACAAAGCCATTATTGCGACATATGACCGGGACGGCCAGCATTTTGAGCTGTTCCTTGACCCGGACAACGCATACCTTTATCTGGAAGGCAGCAAGAAGGATTTGAAGAACATACTCGTGGCGGAAGAGGTCTTTGAGGACGCGAAGAACGGCGAGAGGCACAAGGCCGAGGCCGTGAAGAAGGCGTTCGGGACCACGGACATCTACGAGATACTCAAAATCGTCCTGGAGAAGGGCGAGGTGCAGCTCACCACCGAGCAGAGGCGCAAGAAGGTGGAGGGGACGCGGAAGCAGATACTCGGCATAATCTGCTCCGAGGCGATAGACGCGCGCACCAAGGCGCCAATCCCGATGCAGCGGCTGGAGATGGCGCTGGAGCAGGTGAGGTTCATCGTGGACCCGCACAAGGATGCGAGGGAGCAGGTCCCCGCGGTCGTGAAGCTGCTGCTTCCGATACTGCCGATAAAGTTTGAGAAGGTGGATATAGCGGTCAAGGTCCCTGCGGCGCATGCGCACCGCGCATACGGGACGCTCAAGAGCTACGGGATAAAGAAGGAACAGTGGCTAAGCGACGGTTCGCTCATAGTCGTTTTCGAGATACCGGCCGGCATGCAGGGGGAGGTGTTCGACAAGCTGAACAAGCTCACCGCGGGCCAGATTGAGACGAAGGTAATTGAAAGGTGATGATTTGGAAAGGATAGTTCTGCCGGGAGAGGAGGTATGGAAAAGGGAGGTGCAGGCCTCTGGCACATACGTGCGGGGCGGCATCACATACGCCCTAGTTCCCGGGATGATGAGGGAGGAAAAGTTCATACCGCTTGAGATGGCGTACAAGCCCAAGGTCGGGGACAACGTGGTCGGCATAGTGGTTGACGAGAGGCACGCGGGCTACATGGTGGACCTGAACCTGCCGTATAACGGGGTAATACCGACCCGCAAGGTACGCATACACCTTGAGCTGGGCGGCATGGTCTATGGGAAAATCACATTCGTGGACGAGGTCGGCAACGTGGACATAGGCGAGGTGGACAAGCTCCCTGCGGGGAAGCTCCTTAGCGTCCCGCCCTCCAAGGTGCCGCGCATAATCGGCAAGAAGAGCAGCATGCTCAACCAGATAAGGGAGAGGAGCGGCTGCCCCGTGTTCGTAGGCAACAACGGGTACGTATGGATAGGCCCGAGGGGCAACCTGCACCTCGTGGCGAAGACCCTGAAGCTCATAATAAACAGGGCCCACACGAGCGGGCTCACGGACCAGGTCGCGAAATATCTTGATGAAAACAGGTGAATACGATGGAAACACCGGAACTTTTTAAGGACGGGAAGAGGCTCGACGGAAGGGCCCTTGACGAGCTGCGGCCGATAAGGATAATAGCGGGCGTGCTCAAGGAGGCGGAGGGCTCCGCATTCGTTGAATGGGGAGGCAACAAGATAATCTGCGGCATATACGGGCCGAGGGAGTGCATACCGAAGCACGACGCGAGCCCGTACAAGTCCCTGCTCAAGTGCAGGTACACTATGTCGCCTTTTGCGTCGCTGGAGGAGCACGGCAGGACCGGCCCCAACAGGAGGAGCACGGAAATCTCCAAGGTCATAAGGGAGGCATTTGGCAACGTGGTCATGTCGGGCGAGTTCCCCAAGACTCAGATAGACATTTATGTGGATGTATTGCAGGCGGAAGGCGGGACGAGGATAGCCGCAATCGCGGCGGCGGCGGTCGCCCTCGCGAACGCAGGCATCCCGATGAAGGACATGATAAGCGGCGTGGCTGTCGGGAAAGCGGGCGGCCAGCTGGTCGTGGACCTGGGCAAGGCGGAGGACAACTACGGCGAGTCCGACATGCCCATCGCATTCACGCACAGGGACAAGGAGATAGTCTTCCTCCAGATGGACGGGAAGCTCACCCCGGATGAGTTGAGCAAGAGCATAGATTCCGCGATGGAGGCGTCCGAGAAGGTGTATATGCTCCAGTCAGAGGCGCTCAAGAAGAGCTACGAGGCCGAGGGCGGCCAGGAGCTTGAGATTTGAGGTGTTCACATGGGTGACGAAGCAAGGGAACTGGTATTGAAGGAAGTGGACAGGGAGCTGCTCACCAACCTGCTTGCGCAGGGCAAGAGGATGGACGAGAGGGGCCTGAACGACTACAGGAACGTGAAGGTTACCAAAGGAGTGCTCTCCACGGCCGAGGGCTCCGCGCTCGCGCAGATCGGGGACACCAAGGTCCTCTGCGGAGTGAAGTTCGGGGAGATGACCCCGTTCCCGGACAGGCCAAAGGAAGGCGTGTTCATGGTGATGGCGGAATTCCTTCCGCTCGCCTCTCCAACGTTCGAGCCCGGCCCGCCCAGCCCGTATTCAATAGAGCTGGCGAGGGTGGTGGACAGGGGCATAAGGAGCGCCGAGGTCATAGACACGGAGAGCATGTTCATAGAGGAGGGGAAGGTCCTCGCCATCTTCATAGACCTCTATGTGATGGACCACGGCGGAAACCTCACGGACACCGCCGCGCTCGCTGCGGCCGCCGCGCTCTCCGACACGAAGGTGCCGAAGGTCGTGGATGGGAAAATAGTGCGCAAGGACTACACCGGCCCGCTCAAGATGCCGGACAAGCCCGTGACATCAACTTTCATAAAGGTCGGGGACAAAATCCTGCTGGACCCGCTGAGGTCCGAGGAGCATGCGTCCGACTGCCAGCTCACGGTAGGCACGATTGAGGGCCAGGTGGTGTGCATGCAGAAGTCCGGCCCCGGCAGCATGAAGAAGTCCGAAGTGATGGAATGCATAGACGTTGCGCTCGCAAAGGGGAAAGAGCTCAGGTCTTACCTATAGGTGTTGGGTTATGAGGACAGCAAGGTACGGAAGGAAGATAAGGAAGCTCTGGGAGCAGGCAGACGACAGGAGGAGGAAGAGGTACGAATGCCCGAAGTGCGGCAAGCGCTCGGTGAAGAGGGTTTCGTACGCGCTCTGGGAGTGCTGGTCCTGCGGGGCAAAGATAGCCGGCGCGGCATATTCGCTCACCAGCGAAGCGGGCGAAACGGCGAGGCGTGTGCTCTCCGAAGAAAACAAGAAGGGTGAATGAATGGGGGAATACAACGAATGGCAGACCGGAAACAAGGTGACCATTTCAAGCCTGAAGACCTTTGAGTTCCCGCCGACGGGGGCGAAGGTGCTCTTCAAGGTGAGGCCGCCGCTGGCCAAGGAGATAGGCACTGATTAGATGCGCTGCTCCGGGACTGTGAGGGTAAGTTTTTCGGATGAGAAAAGCGCGGAGGATGCGCTCCGCGCGGTTAAGGGAGAGGAAGAGAAGGAGGGCAGGTATTCCTCCCGCGCTACGCGCGTTGGGAAGGAGGTTCTGGTTGAGGCGGAGTGCGCCGATGTGGTGGCGCTCCGGGCGACGCTGAACGCATACCTGCGTTATTTGCAGGCTATTGAAGGAATTGAAGGTGGAAAAAATGGCGGACAATGCTGAAATAGAAAGGGAAGTCATGCAGCTCCAAAATTACGAGAGGCAGCTGCAGGCAGTGATGATGCAGAAGCAGCAGATACAGATGCAGCTCAGCGAGGCGAACCTCGCGCTTGAGGAGCTCAAGAAGGCGAAGGGCAGCGTCTACAAGGCGATTGGGAGCGTCATGATAAAGACAACGGCTGCGGACGCGGAGAAGGACCTTGCCGAGAGGAAAAACCTCATGGAGATGCGCGTGAAGACGCTCAACTCGCAGGAGGAGAAGGTGAAGAGCGAGCTTCTCAGGCTTCAGAAGAAGCTGAAGGATGAGCTGGGCCAAAATGAATGAATTGAAGGGTAAGTTCCTTTCTTTTCTCTCTTCTAATAGGGATAAGCGCATCGTTATCGCGTCCCACATGAATGCGGACGTGGATGCGCTTTCTTCTGTTTATGCGTTGCATTCTGTTTTTCCTAATTCTACTATTGCAATAGAAGACAGGATGGACGTCCCTGGCCGGATTTTTGCGGAGAGGATGGGCATCTCGCCTGTAAAGCTCTCCTCTTTGAAAAAAGAGGATTATGACGGGCTCATAATAGTGGATACTAGCGCGCCCACACTCCTGGAAAGCTCCGAAGGATGGCGCATCCTGCTGATTATAGACCATCATAGGGAGAACGACCACATGCTCAAGGGCGAGCTGGTTTTACGGGATTCCACCGCTGCTGCCGCTGCTGAGATAATTGCGGGGGTATTGCCGGAGATTACGCCGGATGTCGCATTTGCGCTTGCATGCGGGATTGTTGCGGATAGTGCGCGCTTCAAGGGCGGGCACTTATCCACATTCAAGGCGCTTGTTTCCATGATGGAGAAATCCGGGAAGGATTACCCGGAAATACTGCCTTTTGGGGAGCCGGAGCCCACCCTTGAGCTGAAGGAACTTGTGCTCAAATCCGTGAAGAAGATGAGGATAACCAAGCATGGTAATTACCTCATTGCCACTGTGAAGGTGCGTGACCACGAATCATATATTGCTTCCGCGCTCTCCGAATTTGCGGATGCGGTTTTCGTCGGGCGTTGGAAACGCGCGGATGGGGAGACCAAAATTTCCGCCCGTGGGCGCAAGAGCATCCCGATTCCTCTGAATGAAGTGATGATGCAGATTGGGAACGAATTCCACGGGGCCGGAGGCGGGCATTCCAAAGCCGCGGGCTCCTCCGCAAAAGCGAAGCCGGAAATAGTGCTTAAAAGGTGCGTGGAGATATTGGTTGGGAGGCTTTAGCAATGAAAACCATTCTCGTTGGGGGGCAGTTCGGGGGCGAGGGAAAGGGGAAGGTCGCTTCTTACCTTGCGATTTCTGACAATCCGGAGATTGTGGCACGTGGGGGGGTTGGCCCCAATGCCGGGCATACCGTGCAATTTGACGGGAAGAAATATGGGTTGCGCATGCTTCCCTGCGGCATAAATAATCTAAATTCAAAAATAATGATTGGCGCCGGAGTGGCTGTGGACCCGGAAGTGCTCATGCGCGAGGTTGAGCTTACTGGGACTAAGGGACGCGTATTTGTAGATAAGAGATGCACGGTCATTACAAAAGAGTATAAGGAGGCGGATGCAGGTTCCGCGCTCTGTGAAAAGATTGGAACTACTAAGACGGGTTGCGGTCCTGCAATAACCGCGCGTGCCGCGCGCAGCGCAAAATTGGCGCAGGAATTCCCTGAGCTTAAGCAATTCATTACGGATGTGCCTGCTGCCGTAAATAAGGCGAAGAACGTGCTGGTGGAGGGCTCGCAGGGCTTCATGCTTTCCGTGCTTTACGGGACTTATCCATTTGTTACTTCAAAAGATGTCAGCGCCTCTACAATAGCGGCGGATGTTGGGCTTGGGCCCACGAACATAGACCACGTGGTCATGATAATCAAGGCATATACCACTAGAGTTGGGAACGGCCCTTTTAGCGGAGAGATTTCCGTTGAGGAGGCGAAGAAACTGGGCTTCCAGGAATATGGAACGGTTACTGGCCGCCCCCGCCGCACTTCCAAAGATTTGCACTGGGATGACTTGAGGTTTGCGGCGATGATAAACGGGGCGACGCAGATTGCCGTTACAAAATTGGACGTGAAGTTTGCGGGAACTGCCGGAGTTCGGGAGTATGCGAAATTGACTTCCGAGTCCAAAAAGTTCATAGAAAGGATAGAGAAGGAACTCTCCGTGCCGGTTACACTGATTGGGACCGGGCCTGATGCGAAGGATATTATTGATAGAAGGAAGGACGTTCTCTAGACCATATACTTTTATTTGCTATTAGTAGAATTGATTATCAGCAGGGGTGGCGGAGCCTGGAAAACGCGCCAGACTCAAGATTCCCGAATGTGGGGTGAGCCATCTGGTGGCCTAGCGCCTACGCAGGTTCAAATCCTGCCCCCTGCAATTATTTATCTTATACAAAAAGGGTGCAAAATGAGACAATGGCTCAGGGCCGCCCTTCTGGGGCTGCTCATCCTTGTATTGTATATCGAGGGCATGTCGCTCCAGATCTTACTCTTATTCGCGCTGGTTTTTGGGGTGCTCCTGCTCTTCAGGGACAAAATCTGGAACGCGACGCACAAGGCGGTGGGCAAAATCCATTTCATGAACGGCCAGCCCGCATGGGTGAAGTGGGTAGTGGTCCTAATCCTGTTCATCGCCGCCTACTACATCCTAAAGTTCATCATATTCTCCCTGCTCAAGCTCGCCGGATTTGACCTTGAGATGGAACTGCTCAACGCGATGAACGCAGGCCAGAATCAGTAAAGATGAAAGTGAGACGGTAGACCACCAGCTGGCTCCATCCCACCTCCCACAGCCCAAATTTATTGGGCAGACTAGTTTGGGGCATCAGGTTTATATACCAAACATTTCACGTCGGAGAAGCAGAAACGCAACTTTCCACACATATTACCTCCTACGAATGGGGAGGGGAGCTATTATTGCACTATGCCACAGCCGGCTGATTTGCATATGTTTAAATCCTTTTTCCGAGAAGAAGCGCCCATGAGGGGTTTGCATTTATTCCTGGTATTGGCGAGCTTGTTTCTTCTATTCGGATGCGCGGACAATGGGCAGCAGCCGTCCTCACCCAGCGAGGAGGGCCCGAACATAAGCGTAATAGGCGCGGAAACCGGGGGGAACGCCACCCCATCTGAACTGACGGACGCGCAGTGGGCGCAGAAGGCGCTGGACGAGCAGAATGGATATTATTGCCTGAAGGTTTCCATAGAGAATCAGGACGCATGCCTCATGCCGCTGTCCAACCTCACGCTGCAGAACTGCATGATGCTGGGCGACTATGCGAACAGGCAGGGCTGCCTGTGGCACCACGCGAGGGCGCTGGGGGACCTCTCCGTGTGCGACATGCTCCGGGGCGACGAGGTGGATGAATGCATAGTGGAGCTGTCCCCGCCATGCACTATGGAGGTGGACGAGAACGCGAGGGGAAGGTGCTACGCCTTCCTCACCAACGATTCCAGCCACTGCAAGGACGACCAGTGCTTCTTTGATTTTGCGACGCAGAAGATGGACGCTTCCGCGTGCGCCGGGATTGAAAACAGCATAAAGGATGCGGTCTGCGTGGGCATCATACAGGGCACAAACCCGTGCCCCGGCCTTGCGGGCTCGGACGAGAACTTATGCTATTATATGATGGCGCTCGGCAAGGGCAGCCCCAACTACTGTTACAGCATAGACGGCCTGTACGAGAGCGAAATTGCATACCAGTGCTTCCAGCACTTCGCGGTGGAGAGCGGAAACAAGGAAATGTGCAACGTTCTGGAGCTGAACAGCAGGTGGAGGTGCCTCACAAATTACTCAATAGAGATGAGGGACCTGAGCGCGTGCCAGGCGATAGACACCCGCGCCGAGATATCCACCAACCTCTGCTTTGACGGCTTCGCGAGGAAGTATTACCAGGCGTCCGCCTGCAACTACCTGCCCTACGCATCCGTGGTGCAGACCAACTGCTACGCGTTCGTGGTGCTTGCCTCCCCGGAGCTGGAGTTCTGGGACTGCAACAACGTGGAAGTGAAGGAGTGGAAGGACAGGTGCTTCATGAACATGGCCGAGCAGAAGAACGATGCGACCTACTGCGGGTACGTGGAGGACGCATCAATGGAGCAGCTGTGCGTATCAAACATCTGAGCGCGGCTGCGTGGCTGTGGATTAGCGGCTTGAGAGCTGGCGCGGAGAGAGATTACTCTTCTTTTTTCTCTCCCTTCTTCTCCTCTTTCTTCCCTTCTGTTTTCTCTTCCGCCTTCGCTCCCCCTTCCGCGGGCGCGGATTCCGGCACCTGCTTCGCGGCCTCCAGGTCGTCCGCCTTGGCCTTCGCCTCCTCCGCCTCTATCTCCTTGGCTATCTCCTCGGTCCTCTCGTCCTCGAACCTCTCAAAGTAGTCTATCCTGTGCTGGAACTGGTCGTAGGACGATATCTTGCCCTGCGCCATCATCAGTTCGCGCGCGAGGAGGTAGAACACGAGCGCAAGCGCCTTGCGGCCCTTGTTGTTCGTGGGGACCACCCAGTCTATGAACGCGGTGTTGTTGTCCGAGTCGCAGAGCGCGATTACCGGTATGCCGAGCTTGACGGCCTCCCTGACCGCCTCCTGCTCCCCTTTCGGGTCGCAGATAAGCATTATCTTCGGCTCCTTGAAAACCGGGAGCTTGACGTTCGTCATCGTCCCCGGGATGAACCTTCCTTTTGTGATGTCCACGCCCGTCAGCGACGCGAATTTGCCCGCCGCGTTCGCGGAGTAGAGCCTGGAAGCGACCACCATGACCTCTTCCGGCTTGTATTTGGAGAGAATCTTGGCCGCCAGCCTTATCCTCTCGTCTATCTTCCTGAGGTCAAGTATGAAAAGGCCGTCGTCCCTCCTCTTGAATATGAACGGCTTCATGTCTATGGTCTTGAACCTCGTGCCTATGTGCACCCCCGCCTCAAGGTACTTGTCCTGTGCGAGCAGCATTGACGATTTGATTTCTTCATTTTCCATTCCAATCACCATGTATGGGGTCGCCGGGATTTGAACCCAGATAACAAGCACCCCAAGCTTGCAGGTTGCCAGGTTACCTCACGACCCCGTGCGACCGTTTCAGAGCTTCTTGTACCTCTTGACGAGGTCCATCCCCTCCACGTGGCTCACGAACATGCGCCTGCAGCAGTACCTTTCTATGCCCATCTTGTTGAGCACCTGCTCGGCGCCTTCCGTCTCCAGGCCCTTCTTGTATTCCTCGTACAGGTGCCCGATAACCGCACCGCAGCTGAAGCACCTCACCGGAAATTCCATCAGTTCACCTATAGGATTTCTGGAACCTTGCCCTTGCCTTCCTTCCCTTGTATTTCTTCGGTTCCACCCTTCTCGGGTCTTCGCACAGGAAGTATTTGTCCATCCCGTCGTAAGTGTTTTTGAGCCCCTCGCCGAAATATTTGGTGAGCGCCCTTGCGATTGCGGTCCTCGCCGCCTGCGCCTGGCCCATCTCGCCTCCGCCGTACATGCTCACGCTCACGTCCACCTTGTTGCCATCGGGGCCTGCCGCCCTCAGCGGCTCCTCTATCATGTCCCTTATGTACCTGTTGTGGATTGCGCTGCTGAGCAGGCTGTTGACGCGTATGCGGCCGCTGCCCTCCTTCACCGAGGCCCTCGCCACGGAGGTCTTCCTCTTCCCCCTCGCGACCTCCACCTTGCCCGCCTTCTTGCGGGGCTTCTTGGATTTCTTACCCGGCTTCTCGGGCGGAGCGGCGTGCTTCGCCTCTGCTGGCGCCGCATGCGGCTTCGCTTCCGCGGGCTTCGGTACGTGGGCTTCGGGCTTTGCCTCGGGTTTCTTTTCCTCCAGCTTCGCCTTCCTTTCCTTCGGTTTTTCCTTCTTCTCTTCCGCCATAATCATCACTCCTGGTGGCCGAGCAGCCTGCACAGCTCGCGTATGGTGACGTACTTGTTCAGCGCCCCCTTGTCGGCCTCCTTTATCACTTTTACCTCGCCCTTTACGCTCTCGGGCGCACCAACATAAACTTTGAGCTTCTTGTAGGCGGCCCTGCCCTTCGCCTTCTTGCGCGGCAGCATCCCGCGGATGAGCCTCCGGACAAAGAGGTGCGGCGCCTTCGGGAACTTCGGGGACTTGGACGGCTCCCCCTTGTACTGGAAGGACCTCTTCTCAAGGTACTTCGCGTGTATTTCCACCGGGTTTCCGGAGATTATCGCCTTCTCGGCGTTGATTATGTGGACCTCGTTCCCCTTCAGGAGCTCCTTCGCCACGTGCGTCGCGAGCCTCCCGATTCTTGCGTTTTCAGCGTTTATGACGACCATGAGCACCACCTATACGAGGATTACGACGTCCTTGCCCTGCGGGTTCTCCGCCATGAGCCGGTCTATGCCGATTGCGCGGCCGCCGCTCTTCTCTATGAGGGCCTTCGCGGTGCCGCTGAAGTTGAACGCGGCGACCGTTACCTTCTTCGCCATGAAGCCTGAGCCGAGGACCTTGCCCGGCACGAGCACCACGGAGCCTTCCTTAGCGTACCTATTTATCTTGCTGACGTTGACCTCGCGCCTCCTGCGCGTGGGCCTGGAAAGCTCGTCCGCGGCCTTTCTCCATATACCCTTGTTCGCCTTCATGAGCTGTGTCACGAGCTCAAGCAGGCGCTTGTTCTCTGAACCTTTTTCCATATTAACACCTTTCTCGCCGCGTTGCGCGGCTCGCCCCGTTTAAGGGACTTGAAAGAGCAGAGTTATTTACGTGGGAAAGGTTTTTAAAATACTCCGAGGGAGGGCTGGCATAATTATTTAAGCGTTTAACCCTTAAATCCATGCATGGGCGAGATAAGGGACAAGCTTAGGGAGATTGGCCTGTCGGACACGGACGCCGAGGCGCTCGCCGACTGCATCGTCACGAAGAAATCCTGCTCCTGGGTGAATACGGACGAGGTGGATAACGCGGTGCTCCAGCGGCTCGGGGACTATTTGAAGGAGAAGGGGCACAAACTGCGCGTTTCCGTTGAGTCGGTTTCCACGCGCAACAAATACATCTGGGACGTGAAGGCGTTCCAATAGGTTATACTGATTGCCCTTCTATTTCCATTTGGAGCAGACGATTGAATTCCACAGCATACTCAAAAGGCAATTCCTTCAGGAAGGATTCCAAAAACCCGATTACGAGCAGTTCCTCCGCTTCCTTCCTGCTCAATCCGCGGCTCATAAGATAGAATAGCTTCTTTTCGCTAATCCTGCCTGCGCTCGCCTCGTGGGAAACGAAGGAATCCCCATTTCCTACTAAGAATTTTGGAATAGAGTTATTCTTGGAAATCCCGTCAAGCATGAGCCCCTGGCATTTTACGAAGGAATTGGAGTTTTTTGCCTCGGGCTTGATATCCACGGAGGCGCGGAAGGTCGCCACTCCGCCCTTTGAGCTTACGGACTTGGATATAATGGTAGAAGAAGTATTGGGCGCGAGATGCACGACCTTTCCGCCGGAATCCTGGTTTTGTTTTCCTGAAGCTACTGATATGGACAATACGCTTCCCTTCGCCCCTTCGCCTGCTAGTATTACGGTGGGATACTTCATCGTGGTGAGGGAGCCCATGTTCCCGTCTATCCATTCAATTGTTGCATTCTCTTTCGCGATTCCCCTCTGCGTGACTAAATTATAGACGTTGTGCGACCAATTCTGGAGAGTGGTGTAACGGACATGCGCCCCTTTCTCTGCGAAGATTTCCACGACGCCGGTATGCAAATTGCTTCTTGGGAATAATGGGGCGGAACAACCCTCTACATAATGCACTGAGCTTCCCTCTTCCGCAATGATTACGGTGCGCTCAAACTGCCCAATCCCTTCCTTGGAAATCATAAAGTACGCGTGCAGTGGCGCCTCCAATTTGACGCCGCGCGGCACGTAAAGGAAGCTCCCTCCGCTCCACACCGCATCCGTGAGCGCCGCAAACTTATTGTCCGAAGGGGGAATTGCCTTCCCGAGGTATTTCCTTACAAGCTCCGGATGCTTTTGCAACGCCTCGTCCATATTAGTGAATATTACGCCCTTGCCCTCCCATTCCTTTTTGAGGTTGCCATAGACCGCCTCGCTCTCAAGCTGCGCCTCCAGCCCTGCCAAAAACTTGCGCTCTGCTTCAGGCACGCCCAATTTCTCAAATTTTTCGCGTATTGCAGGGTCCACTTCTTCCCAACTTTTCTTTTTCCCGCCGCCTTCCGAATACCATTCTATTTCCTCCAGCTTCATTGCGGAGAGGCCCGGCCCGAATTTCGGCATGGGCATGGCTGAAAACAACGAAAGGGCGTCCATCCTCCTTTTGAGCATCCATTCCCCTTCTTTTTTCGTGGAGGAGATGTGTTTTACAACATCGGCGCTAAGCTCCATGCGTAATCTTGAATAGGTTATATTTTTAAACCAATATGGTTAATAAAATAAACATGATGGACCAATCGGACCTCAGGATACTGCATATGCTCCTGAAGGACTCCAGGATGTCGCTTGCAAAAATCGCGAAGGAGCTGGGGATGAGCCAGCCTGCGGCGCAGAAAAGAATAGAGAAATTGAAGGCGAAGGGAATCATAATAGGGAGCACCGTGCTGCTGAACGAGAAGATGATTGGCTGGAAGCACGCGCTGGTCGTGCTGAACGCGGGCAGGAAGGACTACATGGGGCTGTTGGATTCGCTGAAGGGGCTGCCCACGGTCATCGCGGTCTACCAAACAACCGGGCCCTACGCGATCGGTGTGGAGATGGTCGGGGCCGCGGGCGTGGTGGACGGGATGATTGCCCATATCCGGAAGATGAAGGGCGTGAGGGATTTCTGCCCGATTTCGCTGGAAGAGAAGGTGCTGTGATGCTGAAAGTGGAAGATTTGCACGTGTCCGTTGCGGATAAGGAAATAGTGAAGGGGGTATCCTTCTCACTTGAGAAAGGCAAAATCTACGCGATAATGGGCCCGAACGGGAGCGGAAAAAGCTCCCTGTGCAACGCGCTCATGGGGAATCCGGATTATACTGCTAAAGGAAAGATTGTGCTGGACGGAAAAGAGATAAGCGCGCTGGGCGCGGACGAACGGGCGCGGATGGGGATGTTCCTGAGCTTCCAGAACCCGGAGGAGATAGAGGGGGTGGAGCTGGAGGGGCTCATGAGGAAGGCGGCGAAGCCCGCCGACAAGAGGGAGGAGATAAGGAACTGGGCGCTCGTGAAAGGGAAGGTGAAGAAGGCGAGCGAGGGGCTGCGGCTGGACGCGGAGAAAAGGGATTTGAACGTCGGATTTTCCGGAGGCGAGAAGAAGAAGGCGGAGATTGTGCAGATGGAAATCCTGCAGCCGAAGCTTGTGTTGCTCGACGAAATAGATTCCGGGCTGGACGTGGATGCGCTTAAGGCCGTGGCGAAGGCGATAAATAAAATGAGGGATGGGGAAAGGGCGTTCCTGATAGTTACCCACTACAGCAGGATACTCAAATATGTGAAGCCGGATTCCGTGCTAATAATGAAGGAAGGGAAATTAGTGAAAAAGGGCGGGCCTGAGCTCGTGAAGATTGTGGAAAAGGAAGGGTACGGGGCGATTTAGATGGATGTGGAAAAGATACGGAAGGATTTTCCGATTCTGGAAAGGGTTGTGAATGGAAAGAAGATGGCATACCTGGACAACGGGGCCACGAGCCAGAAGCCGCGCGAAGTGATAGATGCGATTGTGCGCTATTATTCCGAGTATAATGCGAACGTGCACCGGGGTGTGCACAAGCTGAGCGAGGAATCCACGGTCGCGTACGAGGATGCACGCAGGAAAATTGCGGAGTTCGTGAATGCAAGCGAGGAGGAGATTATTTTTGTGAAGAATGCGTCCGAGGCGCTGAACCTCGTGATGTATTCGTACGGCATGGCGAATGTGGGTGCCGGGGACAGGGTTTCCATCTCCATAATGGAGCACCATTCCAATTTCGTCCCGTGGCAGTTCCTTGCGAAAAAGAAGAAGGCGAAGCTGGAATTCGTGGATATTGATGCGAATGGGGAGCTTGCCGGGCTGGAGAAGGCATCCGGCTCCAAAATAGTCTCCATGCTGCATGCGTCCAATGTGCTTGGGACGATAAATGATGCGGATAGGATTTGCAAAATTGCGCACGAGGGCGGCGGGGTTGCGGTCATAGATGCATCCCAGAGCGTGCCGCACATGCCCGTGGATGTGAAGAAAATGGGCTGCGATTTCCTTGCATTCACGGGGCACAAGATGCTTGCGCCCACGGGAATCGGGGTTCTTTATGGGAAGAAGGAGCTTCTGGAGAAAATGGAGCCGTTCCTTTACGGAGGAGACATGATAATAGAAGTGAAGAAGGAGGGCTCCAAATGGAACGAGCTTCCGCACAAGTTTGAGGCAGGGACTCCCAATATAGAGGGTGCGATAGGGCTTGGGGTGGCGGTTGATTACCTGAATAGGATTGGAATGGACGAGGTAAGGAAGCACGAGATTGAATTGATTTCTTATGCGATTGGGAAACTGAAGGATGAGGTTGCGATTTACGGGCCGATGGATGCGAAGAAAAGGACGGGGCTGGTTTCCTTCAACGTTCCGGGAGTGCATCCGCACGATGTTGCCACTATTTTGGATGAGGACGGGATAGAGATAAGGAGCGGGCACCACTGCGCGCAGCCGCTGCACGACCGCCTCGGGCTGGAGAGTTCTGCGCGGGCGAGCTTCCATCTGTATAATACTAAAGAGGAAGTGGACCGGCTGGTTGAAGGCATAAAGAAAGTAAAGCGGGTATTTGCATGAGCATAGAGTATGAACGGATAATTGGCATCTGGAAGAATGCGCCCAACCGGAAGGAGATGAAGGGTGCGAACCTGGTTGCGGAGGGCGCGAACCCCGTCTGCGGGGACAGGATAAAGATATTTTTGAAGATTAAGGGCGGGAAAGTGGTTGATGCCTCCTTTACGGGCGAGGGGTGCGCGATAAGCATCGCCTCCGCCTCCCTGCTTGCGGATTATGCAAAAGGGAAGACGCTGGAAGAGCTAAGGAAGCTGGATAAGGAAAAGATAATGGAGCTGCTCGGGCTGGACCTTTCCAAAAATCCATCAAGATTGAAATGCGCGCTGCTTCCGCTGATGGCGATAAAAAATGGTTAATGCGGCGCGTCAGTGCCTTGTGACGAGCGGAACCACGGAGCCGATTTCCCCCTCAGTGGGTATGTCTATCGTCACTTCGCAGTTGCTGAAAATGACGCGGAGCTGCGATGCAATTATGGAAACCGATGGTTTCCCCTCGGGCTGGAAATTGAGGCGGACGGACAATGAATCCCATACGCCATCGGGAACGACCTTGACGAGGATGACCGCCGTATCCGAGCCCTGCACGATTGCGAGCAGGCCTCTTGCTTCCATGAGCCGTGCGCCTTCCGCTGCCCTGAACGGGCCGCCGGAATACCACGGGCACGCCGTATCCTCGGGATTTGTGGCATGTATTTTCCCGTCAGAAGAGAGAAGGTAGAACATGCTTTCGGTGGAAAGCCAGGCCGAGATTCCCGCGGCTTTTGCTGCCTGGGGCAGCGAAATGTTCGTGGCCAAGGAACCGTCCGCCCCTGCGGTTATGAGGTAATTTTCAGAAAGCAGCCTGATACGGGGGCCGGTGCGGAATACGCCGCGCACCTCCCCGAGGTCCAGCGGGATGGGGAATTCTATCTTCTCCCCTTCCACATCGCCGCTTATGCGGGCCATGCCTTCCCCGGTTTCGCAGGTGAAATTCGCGTCCCTGAACGCCTCGGAGTATTCTATTGGCGCGGGTTGCGGGTAAAAGACGGATGTCCCTCCCTCTGCGGGGCTGGGAAGCGTGGGTTGGGGGATGGGGGACTGGGTGGATGGGGTGCGCGCATGCGCGGGCTGCGGTGAAAGTATCATCCCCAATGAGAGAAGCGCGGCGGCACCACGACGGGGCTTGTGGATGGGCTTCCTCGCAGTGGAGTCGCGCTTCGCGTCCGCAACCGCCTGCTTCTTTTTCATAGGATTATGCCCTGCCGGAGAGCCTGCGCATCTCTGCAACAATGTCGCTGCCGGTCCCTTCCATCGGGACCGCGCCCCAGGACCTGTTCAGGTTCTCGTCCGTGAATTCCATGCTGAGGCCCTTTATCCTGTCCTTGAAGTTGTCTATGAACGTGGAGAACGTGTAGTCCATGTTGCCGGCTGTCGCCCTCCCAAGGCCATCAATGCTGCCGCGCAGGAATTCCCTGTCCGTTTCGGACATGTTGGAAACGTCCATCTCAAACCTCACCGGCCTTCCAAAGAAGGAAGTCCTGAAGATCGCCGTCTCCTCCCTCGGCGTTGCCTGCCCGCGTATCTCCATGCGCTCCGCGGTGAACTCTTCCTCCTGCTGCGCCTCCTCGCGGAAAGTGGCCGGCGGCGCTGCGATGTCAACGCCCTCCTGCTTCGCAATCTCGCCCGCAATCTTGTCCTGGTATTTCGGGTCCCTGTAAAGGTTGTTCTGCGCCTCGTTTATGAACCTGACCTTGTCCCGGTCATACCTGTTCTCATAAATGTATCTAACGTATTCATCGTTGTTTGCGAAAGAGTCGCGCGTCCTGTCTGCCGCGACGTGGATTTCGCCGAGGTTGCGCACCTGGTACGCCTGGCCTGAAAAAGTAAGCCCATGGTCCGCGGCCTCAATAACCTCATCCTTCCTTTGTTCGGCTGCCCTTGGCATCATTTCACCTATATATAACACTCAGGAACTGTTTAAAAGAATGCCGAGGCGCCGGAAAACGGATGGCCTTGCCCGCGGTTTATGCTGACTCGCGCCTGTACCTGAGCAGCTCGGATGCCAGCGTGGCCCCGCCGTCCGCGGAGTACTGGGTGCGGTCAATCCCGCTGAACCTGATGTTGGTTATTTCCAGGTCCGGATGTGAACTGATGAATGTTGCGAGAGCGTAGGGGTCCCTTGCCGAGCATGCGGCATCCACCTGCGCCTTCAGCCTCCTGCTCTCTTCGGAGTTGAGCCCCTCCACGCTGTAATCAAAGCTCACCCCTATGCGCTCATATCCTGCCCCCGCATGCGCGGTCTCCGCCGCCTCCGCGGGCGCTTCCTCGCGCGGCCTCACGACGGGCCTGCCTGCGACTATCTGCCTAGGCCCCTCAGGCGCCGTTGGCCTCACGGGAGTTGCCGGGGCGCGCGTCTCCTCCCTGGGCGCGGCTTCCTCCGTGCGCGGCTCCTCCCGCCTGCGCTGGGTTTCCGTGCCCACGCCCATCGCCGGGCCGGTGCTGAGTATGCTGCCTAGATTAAGCGCCTCATCAATCTTCCTCGCCTGCTCCGCGCTGATTGTTTCCGGGGCGGCAGATGTCTGAGTTGTTTCTGCTGGCGCCCGTGTGCTTCTCCCGGAAACGGGCTCCAGGAAAGTGCCTGCCCTCATCTGCTCCCTCAGCTCGTCAATCTTCCTTCCCTGCTCCGCCGGAAGCTCCTCGCCGGCCGCGGTGCGCGCGCCTGCCTGCACCTGGGTTTCAGTGGCCGCGGTGGCGGGCCGCTGCTCCCTTGCGCGGCGGCTTGCCGCTATGTCCGAGCCAATAGACTCCATGGTGCCGGTGACGGCGCGGCGGTCTATCTCCTCGCCTATGCCCGCCATGGCGCGCCTGCTGTTCTCGGAATCAACGTAATCCTTAACCGCCTCCAGCACGTCCTGCGAGGTGCCGAAGCTGACCTCCTTGTTGCGCCTGAACATGTATGTGTCGCCGGTTTCCGGGTTGTATGCCGCCCAGAGGTTCCTGTTGAGCCCTCCGGAGAGCTCCTCGCCAGCCCTAAGAATAGTGAATCCCTGGTTGCGGTATTCCGTCTGCAGTTGCGCGACCGTAACCTCGCTGGTTTCCCCACGCCTTAATTCCCTTTCCGGTTGAGCGACTGGAGCTGGCATATAATTACACCTTACTATATGCCTTGCTTTTTGTTTAAATAGGTTTCTGTATGGCGGCGCGGGAGCGGGAAATGGAATATATACCTTCGCCAACGTATGTAGTAATATGGCGAAAATTGGCGGGCAGGCTGAGCGCGAAAAAGAAGTGCCGAAAACTGCGGAGCCTGTGGTGCCGATACCCGCCGTGAAGATGGTCCCTTCCGTGCTTGAGCGGATAGAGGTGGTGCCCGTGCCCAGGGAAAGGTGGGGCGGGCGGCCGAATGCGCAGCGGCGCAACGAGGCGTTTGAATTCACAGATGAGCGGTTCAGCGCCAGCCGGGACGGCGTGGCCGCGGCCACCGGCTTCCTTTTCCCGGCGAATTACGACGGCAGGCAGATATACGGGATGGAATACAAGCTCAAGGACGAGGCGCTGCTGTTCACCTACACCATAACCGGCCGGAACCCGGGGGGCGTGAGAACGGTCATCCCGGGTGCGGAGCATACTGTCGTGATAACCGAGAACACCGCGATACTGGTCACCGGCTGGGCCGCATGGCAGAGGGGGGAGCGCGAGATAGTGGTGGACGGGCAGCCGCAGCGTGATGCGCACGCAATCTCCTTCGGGCTCAACCCGATGTTCCAGGGGGATTCCCTGCTTTCCGCGGGCGCGTCCTACAAAGACGGGATGACAACAATCTTCATGATGAACAGGTACGGCCTGCTCAGCGCGCGCGGGGTGAGCCTGGCTTCAATCCTCTATGCGGACATCCAATTTGAGCCATCGGAGGGGTGGCAGTTGCTTTCCGCTGGCGACGTTGCGCTGCTCGTGAAGGACGGGAGCGCGAACGCATACGTGCTCTCCGCGGATTTCAGCGGCGAACCCAGGATAGATATGCACACCATAGTCATGCCCGAAGCGGTGCGGGGAAGGGCGGAGATAAGGAGGGGCGATGGTGCATACACTATAGTGTATAATGGGGGGGAGGCGGAGATAACTGACTCCGAACTCCATCCGCAGCCCGCACAGGAATAGGGCTACTCCTGCAGGCGGTACAATATCATTGATCCGTTGAGCCGGGTGCCGTTGGAGTCCTGCATCTCTATGAAATTTATGCTGTCCCTGTAATTGGTGAGAAGGTCCTGCAGCGGCGCGTTTATCGGCTCGCCACGCTCCAGTGCGCGCGCAATCCTCTGGAGGTCCACGAGCACCTTCCACGCCTCCAGTTCGTCCGTGGGCAGCGTTATGGTGAAGTAGCCGTCCAGGGTTCCGGTCCTTCCGTCCCTGAGGGAGTAAGTGACTGAGGGGAAGGAAGCCATCACATTATCGCCGGGCGCCGCTATCACCTGTGCGCCGTATTCAGCCGCCCGCTCCGCGACGATTCCGGAGGAAAGTGCCGCCTTGGCGCCGTATGCGGACGGCTCGGCGGTTGCGGCAACCGCGGGCTCAAGCCCGGCCATGGATGCAAGCGTGGTGAGGAACTGCTCCGCAGTGAGCCCGGCGCCCGCGCCCCTGCTGCTCTCCACACTGACATCTGCTATGTTTTCCCTGTACTTCTGCACGAAGCCCATCAGCGCTGTGATGTCGCCCTGCGTTTCCGCGAGCTCCTGCGCGAGCCGCGCCGTGTCCTGCGCCTCGCCTTCGGGGGAGATGAAGTTGAAGTAGATTGCTGTGTAGCCCTCGGTATTGCGCGACCTCCAATAGAAAGTTGCATCAGTCTTGAGCCCGAAGTATTCCCTCTGCAGCTGCACCAGCTCGGAGGGCTGGCTGCGGCTCTGGCTGCCTATCATGGCGGTCTGGTCGCCCCAGATGATGTGGGATGCGTCCTCGGCGTTCGGCTCCCGGGTCAGGTATGGGATGCCCCCTTCGCTGGTTGCCTCCGCCTCCGCGCGCTTTGCGGCAAGCTGCGGCGCGGCGGAAACTGGCGCGGGGCTTGGCGCAGGCCGGTTCCCGAAGTCCCTGCGCTCCACGAATTGCTGCTCAGAATTGAAATCCGGGAATGTGATGTTGCCCTCGGACATCTGGATTGCGTCCCAGTCCATCTTCCGGAATATCTCGCGCACCTCCTCTATTGCGATGTAGGTGCGGTTCGTCTCCCCCGAGCGGAAGAACCTTATGCGCTCGCTGGGGTCGCTCTCGCTTGATTCCGGGAACAGCACGCGGTATGCGTAGTCCCTCAGCTCCTGCGGGGAAACGCATATGTCCTTTGATGCGATATATATTTCGCCATAGTTGGGCAGGTTTACCGGCCCGTAAACAGTGAAGCCCTGCTGGCGCGTGAGCTCAAGTTCGCTCTGCCTGCCCCTTGATGCTTGGGCCCCGCCCACTTCCTGCGTTCCTTGTGGCATGGCATCATTCCTCCTTTTGGCGGCGCGGCGCCTCGGGGTTTGCGTCAATGAGGCGCACCGGAACCAAGTCTTTTATCTGCTCCCACCTTGCTGCAACATCCTCCCGCGCGGGCTTCATCCTTGCTTCCTTTGCCATAAGTCCCACCCATTGCATGATAAACTATACTTCTCTCCCTGCGATGCGGTTTATATCCGTAATTGTAGACCTGGGATCAGCAACATCGACTTCCCTGCCGCGTACCGTAATTTTCTCGATGCTGCTATGATGCCTGTCGATAAAAGTGGATAGTGCATCCTCATCCGGCCTGGGCCCCATCTGTTCCATGTCCTGCCTGAGCGAATCCCTTTCCGCCTGCCTCATGTCGGAAACGTCTATCTCAATCCGCACCGCGCTTCCTTCGTAATTGACGCGGGCAATCACCGTCTCCCTCCGCTCCGTTTCCTCGGCCCGCCTGGCCTCCCTTTGGAAGGGCGGGACTATCTCCACATCCGCCTGCCTAGCTATCTCCCTTGCAAGAAGGTCCTGCTCGCTGCGCGCGCCGTAGCGGTTGTTCAAATCAATGTTGAGGAATTGCACCTTGCTCTTGTCGTGCCTGTTCTCATATACGTAATTCACGTACGCGTCAACCGACTGGAATGAGCCCTGGGGCCTGTCCGTTGCAACATATATCAGCCCCCTCCCGGCTATGGAGTAAGACGTGTCGGAAAGCGTCATGCCCTGTTTTGCCGCCTCTGCCGCATAATCTTTCTCGGCCTGCCTCTGCTGCGCCATAATAGCACCGATTGTATTGCGTTAAGCAGCGTTATATACATTTCCATCAAAACTAGTGCATGGAACTTTACATTTACGGCGGGGCCCATGAGGTCGGAAGGAACTGCTTCATGCTCCACGAGAAAGGAAAATACATAATGCTTGACTGCGGGGTGAAGCTCGGGGAGCAGACCGAGTACCCGCTGATTCCCGACGCGATGGGGAAACATTTGCATGACATAGTGGTCACACACGCGCACCTGGACCATTCGGGATATTTGCCGCACGTTTTCAAGGAGGGGCTTAGGCCGCACATCCATGCGACCAAGCCGACGAAGGACCTGGTTTCGGTGCTGCTTGCGGATTATGCGCGGCTGGGGAAGGCGGTGCGCAAGGGCAGCGAGACCTTCACGCAGAAGGACGTGGACGTGGTGATGAACAACTTCCGCCTGCACGAGTTCAGGCAGCCGTTCCATTCCGGGCACGGGTTCAAGGTGTCGCTCCTGAATGCAGGGCACGTGCTGGGGAGCGCAATGGTGCTTGTGGAGGGGGAGAAGAGGGTGCTTTACACCGGGGACATCTCGGTGCGCGGAACCAAATTATTGGACGGGTGCGACAGGAACTTCCAGTGCGACACGCTCATAATGGAGAGCACCTACGGGAACGAGGAGCTCCCCGCGGTCAAGGAGACGATGAAGAAGCTGGTGCACGAGATAAAAGAGACATTGAAGGAGGGGGGGCATGTGCTCATACCTTCGTTCGCGGTCGGGAGGGGGCAGGAGATACTGCTTTTGCTTGAATCGTACATGAAGTCCGGCGCAATACCCGAAACCAAGATATACATAGAGGGCATGATTGGGACCGGGATGAAGATAACGAGGCAGAACCTCGGCTATGCAAAGGAGGAGATAAAGAACAGGATACTAATGAGCGACGACGACCCGTTCAGGAGCCCGTATTTCCACACGCCGCGCAGGAAGGACAGGGACGACGTGTTTGAGGAGCCGTCCATAGTGGTGAGCACCTCCGGGATGCTCACGGGCGGGCCTGCGCTCGGCTATGTCACTCGCATGGCGCCCGACCCCAAGAACAAGATAATATTCATGGGATACCAGGCGGACGGCACCCGCGGCAGGAAGATACTCAACGGGGACAAGGAAGTGGAGATAGACCATGAGATGGTGAAGATGCGGATGAAGGTGAGGGAGATACGCATCTCCGGGCACTCCGGGAAGAGCGAGCTGATACAATTTGCAAAGGGGATAAAGGGGCTGAAGAAGATCGTGCTCATCCACGGGGAGGAGGACGCCCTCAAATCAATGAAGGAGAGCCTGCAGAGGAGCTACGAGGTAATTGTTCCAAACATCGGTGAGGAGATAAAGGTCTGATTAAGCGTTGCGTGAGGAGTACGAGTAAAGGGTTGCAAAGAGAAGTAGGGGGGAGGTATGATTACCCTAAAGAGATTCGTTCGACGCCCCGTTGTAAAGAGATGGTAAGGAAAAGGGGCGGAGAACGAAGGAGAGGGGGCGCGCCCCCTCTTCCTCTTGGGATTATACGAATTCTTCGCACGGGACCGTGGGGACGTTTAGTTCCGCCCTGCAGGTCGCGTTCCCGTCATCGTAATACACGTTCGCCTCTATGGATACGGTGCCTGATGGGCTGCCGCCGAGCACAGTGATGCGGTAGAAGTCAAGGTCCTCCGAACCGGAGTAGGTGACGTTGCGCGAGAACGAGTCCCACTCAATGGAGCCGCCGCACAGGTCGTCCGGGTTGCCGTCCTTCGGGCAGGTGACGTGGAAGGAGTACGTGTCAAGCGGGAAGCCCGTTTGGAAAGATGGGCTTATGTCGCAGTCGTACTTGCCGCCCTCCTCGGTTATGTTGCCTTCCCCGGGCGGCACGCAATTCAGCCACCTGGTATCAATGTTGTTGGATTCGCCAGCGCCCTCGGGGGTGGTTCCTCCCCCTGCAGGTATGCAATCAACGTTCGCAATGAGCAGGAAGGTCTGGTTCTCCATCGCCGGGGTGCAAGAGAAGCTTATCGGGTCGTGCACCACCGAACCTCCCGGAGGTATAATATCATACGAGTAGCGGATGGGCGAAACGCCGTCCAGGTCGTCAAAAATCCTTACGCCCGGGCCCGGCGGGATTCCTCCCCCTCCGGTGAGCCAGTTGCCGATATTCACGCAGGTCTCGCCAGGGTTGCTGGAGTTCTGCCCGTTGTTCCAGGTGATTATGCTGAAATCAAAATCGTCGCCCGTCTCTATGTCAACCCGGCTCGGGAGTTCCGGGGTGAAGCGGGGCACCAGGTCCGTGATGTTCAGCTCCTCATCCGGCGGGGGCGGGCAGTCAAACGGAACATTCACCGTTGCGGGGGTGCCGCTTATTGTGCCGGTGCATCCCGGGTATGTGTATGCCGCGGTGAATGTGAGCTGCATCGGGCAGTCCGTGTATGCGGGCGCTGTCAGGATTCCGTTGAAAGTTTTTGCCTGCCCAGGATTTACCGTATAATATCCGATTGGGATGAGCATTCCGCCCGTGTCAAAATTGAACCTGAAGCCGTTGCTCGCCGTGACGCCCGTGACTGTTATGGGCTGGCACAGCGGGTCCGATGCAGGGCAGCTGTTCCTTACCGTTATGGTTACGCGCTGCGTGCCTCCCGGCAAAACATTCACCGGGGACGGGATTACGGAAACCACTTCCGCGCTGCCGCGGAGGTCCGCATCGGTTACGACGCGGAGATTCAATGTGGCGGGCCCTACGGTGCCGGAATACTGCGGATCGCTTGTGCCTCCGCTCGCGCTTATCCTGCTGAAAATTTCCTCCCTGCCCACATAATCCGGGGTGGGGCAGGACGGTGTCCTTACGATTGCTGCACACCCGAGTATGTCCATGTTTGCGTTGAACGAATATGAGCCACGGCTCAACGTGGAGCTGTAATCCACCGAGGGGCCGTCAATCACGCCGGAACTGAGAAGCGTGCTGCCGCTGTTGAGGGTAGCGGTCCCCTTGCACACCACGTTGGAGGTTGATTCACGCCCATAAAACCATGTGCCGGTCCTTACAAAATTTGCCGGCTGCGGAATCAGGGACGGCGTCCTGCCCCAGCATGATTCGTCCGCATTACAGGTTTCCTCCGTGTAAAAAAAGTCATAGGTGTCCGAATCCCAGACCACGTTGACATTTTCATTTATGCCGCCGCTGCGCAACGGCGGGTCGCACTGGTAATAGTTCATGTTCTGCTCCAGGTCCCCGCTGGCCCATCTTCCGCGCGTGTCCAGCCGGATGTCCACAGGGCCCTCGCAGACAATGGAGCCAGACTGCAGGTCGGAAGCGGTCCCTGAAATGACGCGCTGGCCTCCTGCCGTGGACACTTGGAGCGTTTCCGTGAATTCAAGGTAGGGCATTACATGCAGGTCAGCCAGATAGCCGGGTGTATAAATCCTGTAAAGCGGCCCGTCATACTCCAATGAAGCTGTCTGTGCGGCGAATGAAAATGAAAGCACGGCCAGCAGCAAAACCAATTCTTTAGAACTCAACACGTATACCACCTTCCCCTCCAAGTACCTCTTCCTGGCCTCCGCCAGGCAGGTTTGCATATTCCCTCAGCAGGAATTCCGGAGCCCAGATAACGTTCTGTTGCGTTATCCTGGCGAAGCCGCTTACGCTCCATACCTGCCTTCCCTCCTCATCCACCTCGCGGACTCCAGCCTGCGCCCCGAGCTGCCAGCCGGTGTACTGGTCGGATTGCCCGGTCACTCCGCCCGTAAGGGCGAACCATGTGCTTATCTCATCGAACTTAAATTTGGCTGTCAAGCCGCCCTCAACGACCCAAGGGGCGGCAGTGGATGTGAATTCGCCCCCGACCGCCTCGGGCGTCCATGTCACTGCGGCACCAACCGAGCCGAGCAGCACGAAATCCTCCCCTGTAACAAGCAGCAGCTGCGTGGCAGCGTCAAACGTAACTTCCGCCACATTCTCCCCGACAAGCTCTACGGATGCCGCGAGCGCGAGGTAAACCTTTCCGCCCATGGGTATGCCCAACGGGTTCCCGGTCTCGTCGGCGTATGCCACATCGAACCTGTTTGCATAAAGCTCACCCACCTCTTCGGCCGATTGAGGCTGGTACTCCGGGGCCCATCCCGTGGCCCATTGCACGGAGAGCGTTCTCCCGGGGGTGACATTCACGCCGCCGGCAAGGGTTACCATGCCGCCGACCTCCGCCTCGGTTGTGACCTCCGGGGAGCCGGAGAACACGAATGTGTTCGTGGCGCCGTCAAATTCCGCGTTCATGCGGTAATTCCTCATAGCGCGAAGGCCGATTAGAAGCCCGATGTCAAGGAACGCGTATCTGTTCTCAAAAAGGCGGTAAGATGCGTTCGCATCAAAGCCTCCCACCTCGAACCGGGTTACGGAACCGTTCATCCCACCCGCAAGCGACTGCTCCAGCGTCCATGCCAGTGGGGTGTTCGGGTAGTGCTCCTTTAGGTCCTCAAGCGCATCAATAGCTTTCCCGTCCCTTATCATCTGTAGGTACCTCAGTATGTCTGCATCTGGGACGCCGAACCTGTCGCGTATGAATTCCGCGGCGTCGCCCCAAAGCCCGCCCGCGAACTGGGACGAGTTGAGGCCAGCCCCGGTCACCGCGTTCACATTGTCAAGTATGTCCTGGTAAAATGCTTCACCGGCACTCCTCGCTTCGGCTTCAAAGCCAGAGTTGATGCTTGCCGCAAAAGAAGCCGCCGCAGCGCGGCCGGCAACATTTTCGCCGGCTTCCCGGGCTTCCTCGGTGCCGTACAGCGGCAGCCATTTCTCGTTGAATTCAATCGCCATGTCCCCGGGGGAGGAAATCCTCATCCTTACCGGCCTGCCCTGCTCCGGCATCTGCATCTCCGAGCCCATGTGGGTGCTTGGCAAGCCCAACTGGACAGGGACTGCGCCTGAACCGGAAAGAACCTGTGTGATGTCCCTGAGTTTCCGGTCCTCGTCTTCGGTCAGGAACGATTCAAAAAGCGTACTGATGCTGTGGAGCCGGCCTGCAAGCGCCTCTGCGTTCTCATGCACGTACTGCGCATCTGCGTCCTCGCCGTTCCAGAAAACCGATATCCGGTCCACCATGGCCAACAGCCAGTTCTTCTGCTCGTTGGTCAGCGCCATTGAGGAACTCTGCTCTGTGGTGCTGATAAAGCCGTCAAGCGCCGGCATCAGCTCATGCACGCGCATATCCGCTGGGTCCGCCATCTCAGAAGCCTGCTTTGCCTGTTGGGGTTGCTTGAATGCCGCCATCATAATCACCTTCCAAGTTCCTGCCTCAGCGAGTCATAATGGACTTCGCTGTCCGGGAGATACGCCTCCATGTTTGTGGACAGCTCCCGCGAGTATTCCGCGAGCCTGTTGTAGCTGTCCGGGTCATACACCACTGCGCCGCTGAGGTGCGTAAGCATCTGCTCGTAAATCTCCCTCCTGCGCAGTATAAGTTCCCAGCCCTGATCGGAGATTTTCGCCTTTTCCTCCGCGTCCTCCGTGGCGTAATACTGCTGGCTGAGGCCGTCGAACTGCGCATGCACCTGCTCCAGCTCCCTCCACAGGGAAGTCATGTAAACAAAGCTGTAATAGTGCTCGCCTTCCGCGAGGTCGCTCCCGGTTATGATTGCGTTGAGCGCCTCTTCGCTCACCTTGCCCATCTCCGCGGCCGCCTTCTGCCTGAAGGATTCCAGCTGCGCCAGCTGCTCTCCGGAAGCGGTGGGAATCATTGCATCCACATCCGCAATCATCTGGGCGTAGATGCCCCTGCGCTCCAGCAGCAGCTCTGCGAGCCGCTTCTCTGCCGCCATCTCCTGCTCGGCGGTCGTTATGGTCTGGAGAGACTGCGCCACCTGAAGGTATTCTGTGTGGATTTCGGCCAGCCTGCCGCTGAACCTTCCCAGCGTGCCCAACGCGCCGGCCTCCCCTGCCACTGGGTAAAACATGGGGGCGATGACGGACGCCATTGCCAGATAGCTCTCATTCGGCGGATACAAACCTTCGTGCGGCACCCGGACTGTGGCGCCGGAATAAACATCAAAGGAAATTGAAACCTCCTGTTCCCCGCTTGCAGCCTCGTGGAGCTGTTCCGCGAGCACTGTCCCGTCCATCCTCGCAAGTATGATTCTGCGCAGCACGTCAGCCTGCGGGGCTCCCGCGCTTGCGGCTTCGGAGCCGGGCTTTATCTCTATGATATAACTATCCAGCTTCTCCCCGCCCTCCGCAAACGTAAATGAATAGCTTCCGACGGCAATCCTCCTCACCTCGTGCCCCTCGGCATCGCGCAGGCTGGGGTCGTATGCGTCCACAATCTTTCCGCTGCTCATGTCCATGTATATGTAGACCTTGCCGTCGCGGAATTCCGCGGTGTGCACAAGGTCGCCCTGGAACAAGTCCCCATATGCGCTGCTGACCTGGTCGGTGCGCACGGAGTAGTATGCATTCTCGCCCGCCCGGGGATGCCTCAACATCGCCCACTCCGCATACGTGTACGGGTTCTCCAGCATTTCGGTCAGCGAAACCGTTCCTGCCGCGGTGCCGTCCCTAGCACGCAGCTCAACCGGCCCGCTAACGGTAAAGACCGCCTCGTCCAGCCTCTCGCCCACAGTGTAGTATTCGGCTTCGCCCGCAAGGTTCGGCAACGCATCAACTATGCGGTATTGCCTCCCCCTCAATGCCGGAGGCATGGCATCCTCGTAGCCGGCGGGAAGCCCGGTGAATGGGGGCGCAACCACATCCCGGTATTGGTCCGGCATCCCGCGCGCCATCTCGCCGAAGCCGTACCCAGGAGACGGGTAGCTCCACATCACGGTGGTGCCGTCGCCCAGGGAATCCCTTCCCGAAACATGGTGGGGTATGAATGCCATCCCTTCCAGCGTGGCCTCCAGCCGCACGTTCGCCACTGCGGTCCCTCCTCCTTCGCGCAGCATGTGCGCCCTGCCCCTCTCCCAATAGCCGACCACCATCACTTCAAGCGGGTCGCTGGTGGGAAGAACGAGCAGCTGCTCCCTCTGCGCGCCGTCAATCATGATTCCCTGCCCCGTGGGCCTGGTGAGAAGGTGCGTGCCGAGCATGTATTCCTGGCCGTCGTATGTGAAGGTCTCGTGCCATCCCCTGCTCATCTCCGCCTCCATCTGGCCGAGCAGAATCACCCTGCCCGCGTTTATGCACGCGGTGTCAAGCTGGGCGGCCGCCTCTTCGTTCGCCGGCTCCCCGTATGCGCGCACGTAATATGCCTTTATCATTGCGCCCAGGATGATTGCGTTGTAATCTATCGCGGCCTGGAGCTCCTGCGGGAGCGCATCCATGTATCCCTGGAAGTTGTTGTTGTAGTAATCCAGGCTGGCGCGGCTGAGCCTCATGCCGGAATAGGTCTGGTCCGCAGTCTGGTGCGACGGGTCCAGCGCATGGAGCATGTTGTCGTAAATATTCTCGTGGTTGCCCGTGTAGCAGGACATTGCCCAGGCGAAAAGGACCTGGATGTCCTGGGTTTCAAACCGCCCGATGCCTGCCTCGGCCTCGGAAAGCTCCACCTTGCCCCTGCCCAGCTGGCCGAAGGCATAGTAAGCACCGAAATCATATGCGTCCACGGTCTCCATCCCTTCTCCCCTGTCCACCCTGTAGGCGGCATTGTCCATGGACCTGAGCGTGCGGAAAAGCGCGGATGAGATCATCTCTATCATCCTGCCCCTATGGAATATCTCCGCAGGCGTGTACCATCCCTCCACAGTGACCGGGAAGCCGGGATTCGCCTCGTTGTAGGCGTCCGCAGCCCAGTTCGCCACCTCCTCGGTGAAATTCGTGTTGGTGCGCGCGAGGTTCTCTAGTATGGCGTCGGTGTATGCGGGCCTCGGGACATCCCTCAGCACGAGCCTGCCATCCTCCTCCCTCAGGACAAGGGGGTTCAGGTGGAAGAGCTGTATGTACGGGTTTAGCGCATCGAATACCCTTGTTGCGGTTTCCTCGCTAGAGAATGCCATCCGCCCGAATACCCTCCTGCCTGCCACGTAGTCGCTTATCCTCCTTGCCTCGGGTTCGGAAAGCATGAGCCTCGCGTAGTTGAATACTGCTTCTGCTGCCCGTTCCTGCGTGAGCGCCGCTTCTGGTGCGGCGGTAGTGGGCGCGGTGGTGGATGGAGCCGTAACCGGGGATGCCACTGGCGCTGTTGGCACAACTGTGGGCGCTGCCGGTGCGGCTGGCGCAGTCGGCCTGGTTTCAACAGCAGGTGCAATCGGCGCAACCTCCGCGGGCTGTCCCGTGATTGTGGGCACAACCGGCAGCGGCCTTTCCGCCACCACGGGCGGAGCCGCCCTGCCTGCCATTGCACCGGGCGCGGGCGCCCCTGCCAGCCTGGACATCACCTGCGTGGCGGAAAGCGTGTTGCCTGACGCGTCGCTGAACGCAATCGCGCCCGGCGCCGCCCTGGCAATGCCGGCCAGGGTGGTGAACATGTTAACATCCGCCAAGCCCGCCCCCCTCATGATGGTGGCGATTCTTTCAATCTGGTTTTCGCTGAGCTTGGAGGGGTCTATGCGGACTCCGAAGGTTTCGCCGCCATATACCGGGGAGAATGCCACCGGAATCCCGTTCTCAAGCGCATCCGCCATTTGGCGGCCTGCCGTGATGGCCAGCGCGGGCTGTGCCGCGGCCGGGGCGGGCCTGCCCGCAACAACCGGGGGCATGGTGGGGAGAGCGCGCGCGGCTTCGTACGCCGCCGCGGGCACCGTGGGCACCGCGGTCAGCGGCGCGGTTTCAAGCACGCGTATGTTTCCGCTCGCGTAGTCCTGGAAGAACTGCGTGCGGAGGAGGTACCTGCTCCTGTAGCGGTAGGGCTCCCTGCCCTCGCGGAGCTGCTCAACCGTGAGCATCCCGAGCAGCTGCTGGTTGCTGATGGACTGGTCGTTCACCAATTCCGTCACGAGCTTCTTCACTTCCGCGAAAGTCATGCCGGAAAGGTCCTCTCCGGCGATTTCTATCCTGAATGTTCCGCGCCTTGAGCGGAACTCGAACGCGCCTCCTGTTGCCGCTGCTTCGCCGGCTACGGGCGCAGCGACGCCTATCGGGCCGAGGGCTATGGTGCCATATGATGCGCGGACCGCCTCGCCAAGCGCAACCCAGTCCACGAATTGTGTCTCCACGACCGGGTTCGTCTGCATCATGCGAGCAAAAACGTCATACATATTCTCTATGGAGCCCCTGCGGGTTGCTGCAAGCGCCGGGCGGAGGGCCTCGGCTATCTCCCCGCCCAGTTCCCTGAGCGAGAGGGCGGCAAGTATCTTTTCCTGCTGGGATTTCCATTCGTCCCTTATTGCTCCGAGCTCGGCGAGCATCTCGTCCCTGTCGCGCGGCTCCCGCATCGCTTCCGCGAACGCATCGGGCATGTATGCGAGTATATCGGTCAAAAGCTGCCCCTGCTTCGCGAGCAGCGGGTCAAGCTGGCGTGAGAGCTCCCTCATCTGCCTCTCAAGCTCGCGCACCTTGTTCTGCAGCGCGTTCGCGCCGGGCGTTCCCCTCGCCTCCTCAAGCCTTTCAAGCGTGCTGTAATATTGGTCCGTGACGTACTTCAACTTATCCGCGATTATCGTGGACTGGTCGCAGAGCCGCTTCAGCTCGTCCCACATGTCCATGACATTCGCGTAATATGCGGACCGGACCACCCCGAGCTGGGCCACCCCGAGCTCACGGGGCATTACCGGCACCGCGGCGTTTATCGCCTGCACGTTCTCGCGCACCTGTTCCGCCGCCTGCTCCCGCACCGCTTCGGGCACCGCCTCAACCACCGCGGCTTCCTGCTGCGTGAGGAGGGTTCCCTCCTGTTCCTGCAGCTGCGGCGGCGGCTCAACCTGCTCCGCCTGCTCCGGCTGCTGCACCTGCGTGCGTGCGCGTTCCTCCTGTGCCTGCATCGCTTCCAGCGGGCTCCTCATCTCCGGCAAAGGCGCTGCCTCAATCCTTCCGGTCCGCACGACCTGCGGCGCTTCCTCCTGCGTTGTTTCCGTGGGCGTGGGGACCGTCGTGGTGGGCATGGGATATAGCCGGTATGTGCCCGGCTCCATCTGGGACTCAATATAATCGTTAAGCAGGTAGAGCGCATGTGCCACGTCCATCTGGCGCCCGTTAACTATGACATAATTTATCTGGTCGCGGTGCGAATCTATGAACTTCTGCAAAGCGACGGTGAAATCGCATCCCTCCAGTTCGCGTGTGAGCGCAGCCCGCGCATCCAATGCTGTCCTTCCGAGCCCAGGGACGGTGAAGTTTATCTCCACGTCCACAGCGCGTGCGGCGAGCATCCGGTCCGCCGTAAGCGGTTGTGTCAGGCTGAAAGAAGTCGTCGGTCCCTCGGTTGTGCGAACACTGCTGGAAACCATAATGATACCCACTATATACGCGTAGAGAGCATTTATAAGGATTGCGCAGTGAATGTGTTTTGATAACTGTAAATAGGTGAAAATTGTTTTTTGGGAATGCACCGAATGAAAGATGGTTTCAAAGGAGGGAAAAGGTGTTTCTCATTTTTTGGGCTTTTGCCTTAGCGGGTTTCCGAACACAAGGAGGAACACCAGCACGGCCGCAAGCACGACGACTATCCAGATGAGATAATCGGGGACGCCCCGCACGAGCGTGGGCGGAGCGGGGGGCGGGGGGGTCGGCTGTGGCGCCGCGAATTCAAACTGCACCTCCGCGTAGTCGCCGCTGTCCGCCTCCACCGCGATGAGGCGGTAGGTGCCGCTCTCCGCCAGCGAGACGTAGCCATTGGCGACTCCGCTGAAGTCCTGCACCTCAAATGCCTGCACCTGCGTGTCGCCCTTCTTTACGGTTATGAAGAGATGGGAGCCGCTCGCGCCCCTCTGGGCCACGGAGTAGCGCACCGCGCCGGAATCCGGTATCTGCGAGGCATAGACCGTGAGTTCGGAGTATGCCATGGAAGCGAGAAGAAGCGCCCCAATGAAGATGAAAAGCCCTCTCATGCTGCCCCTACGGAGGGAAGGAATAAAAACGTTGTTCTGCGGCAAAATCAGGCAATTGCTTTTATACTTTGCTTTGCTTAATTTCCTCTGTGAGCTTATGGATAAAAAACTCAAGCTAGGGTTATTTTTGGTCCTGTTCTCGGTGCTGTCCTTCGCGTTCTCAGCCGTGAACCTTTCTTACATCGTCGGCTCGCAGCAGCAGAGCTTCACGATGTTCCAGTTCGCCGGCCCGGTGGGCGGCGGCATAATGGGCCCCGGCATCGGGGCGCTCTCCGCGGTCGCGGTTGATTTCGCATCCAAATTGTTCCTGGGCAAATTTACGTGGGACGCGATAGGTTTCATCCGGCTCTTTACGGTTGCGGCCGCTGCGGTGTGCTTCGGCATGGTGCGCGAGAAGAAATGGGCGGGAATCGCAATCCCGGTCGCGGGGATGCTCCTGTTCTGGTTAAGCCAGGTGGGCGCCGAGGCATGGGGGTATGCGTTACTGTGGCTCATCCCGATTGCGGCAACGTTCTTCGCATCCAACCTTTTCATGAGGAGCCTCGCATCCACGTTCCAGGCGCACGTGGTCGGTTCCATTGCGTTCCTCTACCTGGTCGGGCTTCCGGCTTCCGCATGGTGGGCACTAGTCCCGCTGGTGGTTGTGGAGAGGTGCCTTTTCGCGGCGGGGATTTCCGTCATGTATGTGGCGCTCAACAGCATAATGACGCTCGTGCAGGAGAGGTTCGCGGGCGCGGATTTCGTGAGGGTGGAGCCCGCGTATTCTTTGGTTAAGGTGAGCAGGGAATGAAAGCAGTGTTCGCAATCCCGGCGGAGAAGAAGAAGGACCTTACGCCTATCCTTGAGGCGGACCCGTACGCGCAGGACAGCTTCGCGCGGGCGGGCTACAAGCTCAGGGACGGGGCGACGCTTGGGGAGAAGGCCGATACAATATATCTATATATTAGCGCGGACGAGCAGTTCATAAAAAAGGCGGGGGAGAAGCTCAAGGCATTCACGCGCGAGATAAAAAAGGAGGAAGAGGAGCGCGTGATGAAGAAAATAGAGGCTGAGGAAGAGGCCGCCGAGGGCGGCTTCGGCGCGATATTCGGATGATTGAAGATGGTGAAGTTCCGCAGAACTTCGCCAGATATCACGGAGTGATGAGATGGCTGGGGAGAAAAAAATTCCGCGTGGAATTCCCTCTTCCGAATCCTTGTATTTCCCTGCGCACAATGCAGAGGAGTTCCGCCCTTTCCAGGATTCAAATGAAAGCCTGACGCGGAACCTCTGGAAGATGGAGGACGTCGTGAATGTCATTTTCTCAAAGAAGTTCCAGCCCACCTACCATGAGATTGCGGTGAAATTTCTGGATTCTCTTGCGGCGAAGCCGCACATGGACGGCGCGGACATAGGGAAATTCGTTTCGGAGAACAAAGTTTCCAAGGCGACGTTCTACAACCGCGTGCTTCCGCGGCTCAGGCGCGTGGGGATGATAAAGGTGGAAAGGGAGACCATCGTGGCGGTGGAGAGCAAGAGGAAGTTCCGCCCCATGAGGATAAGCCTGAGCAAGACTTTTGGAAATTGCTTCTACAAAATCGGGGACTCGTGGATAGCGATAGTGGACGAGGCAAGGACCAAAAAATGAGCGCTTGATGGGATTAAGTGTATTTTTAACCATTACCCACATATATAGTACAACATGGATTCCACTGTTTCTAAGCAGGTCGCGCTGTTGAAATTCAAGGACGCATTGGACGCGCTGGCTGAACATGGCGAACAGGCGAAGATTGTTTTTGCCCCGGACATCATCCGAGACATTGTGCTGTCAGAACCGGAGGGGAAAAATCTCCTGCTTGAGCTTTCCGGGGTGGAAAAGGACAGGCTAACCGGATATTCCGTATTCATGAGGGGGGGCGGCCATGCAATGCTGGGTGCGAACGCCGCAATCGCCTTACGCGGGATGGGCACAGAAGCGGCGGACGTAAGCATACTCGCGAAAGTTTACCCGAAAGACAGATGGGAGCTGGTAACGCAGTATCTTGAGAAAAACCCTGCTGAGCGTGGGATAGCGCCTGCCAATGCGGAATTTGTGCTGGATGATCCCGATAAACTAAAGCAGCAAGCGGCGAATATGGTGCTCGCGCGGGGGAAACATACCACCATATTCCTAGGCGAGCAGCCCAAGCTCCACTTGAAAGATTATCCAGAGAATCAGAAGAAGAGAGTCTTGGAACTGTTGAGTTCTGCCGACATCGTTGCGGTGCTTTCGCTAAAATCCGATTTCATGAAGGATGTGCTTGAGCTTTGTGAAAGGGGCGAGCTTCGCATTCCTGAACTGTTCTGCGACTGCACGTCCGGGGACGAGATGGACAAGAACTACCTGATGCTGGATACGCTGAGGGGAGGCGCTTCGGGCTCGTCAGCAATTGGTTTACTCTCCATAAACGAATCCGAGGCGAGATTATTTGAGATGCTTCTCAGGAGGGAGGGCGAACGGGACAGGATAATTAAGGCAAGCAAGAAGAGAAGCGAGCTGGTTGCGAAACTGGATAAAACTAAGTCGAAAAAAAGGGAAGCTGGCATTAAGGCGCAGATAAAGGGAATTGAAAAATTCTTATATGGGGGAAGGAAGAGGAATCCTTTCAAAGCCGCTGATGCGCTTTATAACGGAGTGAAAGTGCCGCTTCTTATGCACACTAAGGATGGTGCCTGCATCATCGGAGGCGGCAAAACCACGAGTTTTGTTCCTTCCGTGGAAATAGATTTTCCTAAGGGCTCCAGCTTTGTCGGCGCAGGGGACACCCTCTGCGGTGCGCTTGCGATTGCGCTTGCGGTCAAGCAAAAGAGTGATGCAAATCTTCCTGAGAACAGTAGATTGAGTTACGAGGATTGCTTGCTAATTGCGAATCTTGCTACCGGATATAGGCTTGCAAAAGTGAACCAGTTGGATGATGATAAAACCGGTAAGAAGGAATGGTACGAAGCCACCGGAAAAGTTGATGAGCTTTATGGATGGGCTAGCGCCAAGGCTGCAAAGCGCTCGGTGAAGGCTGCACTTCCAAAAGAAGTGGAATTCGTTGATGTTGAAAAGAATTCCGCAGCTTTCGGCGGATTTTCCGGAATGGATTCCGAACCCCTGCTAGAGAAGGTAAGGAATAACTGCGAAACAAACTACTGGGTTGCGAGGGTTGCGTTTGAGGAATTGTGCAGGGACCCGAAGCATATGGATGCCCTTGTAGAGATTGTGAAGGACTCTAGCTCGGCTGGAAACATCTTCGGTAAAAAAGCCGCACACGCCCTGGCTGAGCGGGGGAATGCGGGGGTGGATGCGCTTGTTGAAACAATTTCTTCCATAGATGATGACTCCGCACTCAGGGTTGTTTCGGAAAGCGTCATGAAGCTGAAAAATGCGGAAGTGGCTGCGGAGATAATATTCAGGGTGCTGTGCACGGGAAAGCTTGTGGGCTCTTTTGAGAAGCTTATGGAGCTAATTACACCTGCAGAATTCGGCAGACATGTCAATCGCGCTTTAAATGTAAGTTCGTATCTCCCCGATTTTATAACGGAGGCGGATCTCTTCAGGTCTCTGGTCATGGAGGAGCCAGCAAGAAGCCAGCTTTTGAAGTCAGGCGGAAACCTGGATTTAATGTACCATCTTGGACTGAATGCGCGAAATGTGTATTCAACGATGGAAGCAGGTATAGCTGAAAGCATGTCAAGAATGCCTAAGCAAGCAGGAATGGATGATGAGGGATGGAGAAAATTTGATGAAGACATAAAGAAAGTCTACGGAGAGAACTGCCGTGACATAGGTACATGCGATGCGAATACGACCCCGGATACGCCATTTGGTAAAAGGGCTTCCGAGATCAGGGAAAGGTTGAAGGCAGAATACGGCATATCGGACGAAACCCTAAACAATGCTATCGTATTGCTTCTATATGGGGAGCTGGGACAGCACGAGAGACACGACTATGATGTAATCGGCTCTGAGCAATCAAAACAAGTAATCGCTGCGTGTGGGGGCGGAATAATTCCGCAATACGGACTGTTATGGTTGCTATCCCCCCCATTTACGGAAATTGTAGGAAAATTCTTTCTTTGGTATAAAGAAGTGTGCTTGGAAAATCAGTACAAGGCACTCCTTGAGAAATCTGCGGAAGCTGGTGGCATAGCACGCGATTTTTACAGAAAAATATTAGCAACGTGCATGATAGGGAAACTAGTTAATCCCCGCATATTTGGACATCCGTACGACCCTGTTAGAGGCTACACATTAGAATCGCCACTGGAGTTCTATATGCGAAGAGCGGATGATATACAAAAGATGATGTCCCAATGGCCCCCGGAACAGCCAGTGGAAACCGCGGAGAGGGTAGCATCAAAATGCTCGCACAGAGAAAGGGACCATTTCATGAAGCCCATGAGGCACAAAAGAAGGCTTGAAACGAAAATGCCTCCAGAAAGGATGAAGAGATTAGTCTAGATTATTTCTTCTTCCTGTCCCTCCCTTCCTTCCCCTTCGTGATTGCGTCAAAGAGCCCCTTCCTCTCTTTTGATTTCTCCTCAAGCACCGCCGCCTTCCCCTCCATCTTTTTCCTCGCATCAGAGGTGTCAAAGGTTGAGGAGGCTGCCTTCTTCCTGCTCGCCTCCATCAGGTGCGTGCTCTCGGTGAGGAGCTGCCTTATGCGCTCCTTGGCCTCGGAAATCCTCTGCTCAAGCTCGGTATCCTGGATTTCCAGGATGTGCAGCTTGTCGCGGTACTTGTCTTCGGATTCGGAGAGCTTCTCAAGGTATTTCTTGACGTATTCCAGCTCCGCCGCCTCCATGAGCTTGCCTATCTCCTGCTGGTTGTTGGCGACGTACGCCTCCAATTCCTCCAGCTTGCGCGCGTAGTCCTGGCTGTATTCCTTGAACCAGCCCTCAACACGCTCAATCTCCTCCATGTCCTTCTTCAGCTCGTCCAGGCTCTTTATCTTCCTCTCAAGCCCGGACTGTATCGTGTCTATCCTCTCGCCGAGGAGGGTGCGGGCATCCACTACGTCGCCCAATGAGTCCTCCAATTGTTCAATCTTGGACTTCGCCTCGTCCATGGATTTCCTGTTCTCCTCTATCGCCTCGCGTATGTTCTCCTCGTTGGACTGTATGGAGCCCAGGAGCTCCTTCAGCTCAAACATCTTGGCGCGCTCGCGCATCGCCTCTTCTTCCCCGAGGGAAATCTGTTCGCCAAGCTCCTCGGATGCGTCATGCAGCGCGTCGGCCTTCACTTCCACCTGGCCCTTGGTCTTTGAGAGGATTGCCTTGGATTTCTGCTCCACTTCGCGCACCGCGCGCTGCAGTTTTTCCAGTTCCTCAACCTGCTCGGGCAGGCCCGCGGCCTTCTCCTTGGCCTCCATTATTTTCCGTTCCTTCTCAAGGATTGCGAGCTGTATGTTCTCAAGCCCGGCCTCAAACTCCTTCTCAAGGGGCAGGTACCCTTCGCGGTACATGCGCTCCTTCTCGGATTCCAGGTCCTTGAGCTCCTTCTTGCTTTCCCTTATGAGCGTTAAGTAGTCGTCTAGCTTGTCCTTCAGGCTAGCCGCCTCCACCTGCGGCAATTTTGTGTAATCGCTGACCTTGATCTGCACCGGCGCCACTGAGGGCTTCCTGCCGTGCTTCTCCTCCCTGTGGATTGGCTTCATTTCCCTGCGTGGGGCGGGCTCTTCCTCTTCCGGCTCCACCACCGCCTCGGGCTCCTTCGGCGCCTCCCAGGGCTTCCTGGCCTCCCGGGCGGGCTGCTTTGCCGCGCGCCTCTCCTCGCGCTCCCTGAACTCAAGGAGCTCCTCCTCAAGGGGCGCGATTTCCTCGGTGGTGAAGGGGCGGAACTTCTCCTCTTCCTCCTTCTCTTCCTCCTCGTCCTTCTCTTCAACCACCGCGGGCGGAAGCTTCTGTTCCCTGCGGGGCGCAGGCCTCTCCTCCCTCTTCTTTTCCGGCCTCGGCGCGGCTTCGCCTGCCCAGACCGCATAAACCTTGGTGAGGCTGTGCTCTATCGTTATCAGCCCCTCGTCCTCCAGGATGTGGAGCCATTTCTCCACCTCCCTCGGGTTCATCTTCAGCTCCTTCGCCAATTTGCCCAGTTCGACCCTGCGCTGCGTGGCGACGAGATGCATAAGCCTGTCAATGTCGGTTACGATAAGAAAGTTTTCCTCATCAACCTCTATCATGCGCCAACCTCGCGGACCAGCCTGAACCTGCCCGAGAGCTTCATGGTCGCCTTCTTGAACGCGCGCTCAACGAAAGGCAGGTTCGCCTTGTACGTGGAGACGGTGAAGAGCGGCTGGCCCTTTTTCAGTATCGCCGACCTGTCTGTCGGCCTCCCGAACGCCTGCCTCATGCCCTTCTGGATACGGTCCGCGCCCGCGCCTGCGACCATCTTGTTTTCCCTGATCACGTTGTGCGGAAAAACCCTCACCAGGAAGAAATAGTTGCCCGCCACTTTTGTTTCGAGCTCCTTGTTCGCGGTCTGCCGCGCGCTCTCTATGGAGTTGTCCCTGAGGACGATTGGCACGTCCGCTATGAGGTTAGCGGTGCAGTCAAAATCCTTCTTTACGGCGCCCATCCTGTAAACGTTCAGGTCCTTGTGCGGCATCGCCTTTATGTAGGATTTCCGCGGCTTCTTCTGAGAGAACCTTGTCCATGCCTGTTTCTTAGGCGTCCTAAAGCATCTTGCCGGCCTGAGTCCCATGTAATCACTTTCTCTTTTTCCAATTTTTTGTGCGAATGTTATTTTTACTCACGATATATTTATAAACTAACGGGGGATGTGGGGGACGCCCGCCGGCTACTTGCCGAAATAGGCGTGGAACTTTTCCGTGAGCAGGAGGCGGGAGCTCCGCCCGTCCCTCCTCGTAGAGAGGAAGCCCTTCTCCACCAGCTCGCGCACCTCGTCGTAAATCACGGGGCCGATTTTCTTAGCGAGCTCCGACTTGAGCGCGCCGTCATGGGAAGCCACATAAGAAAGGGTGCGCAGCGCGCCCTGCGAAAGCTCGGCCTCCTGCGCGAAGGATTTCACTTTCACGAGGTAGGCATCCCGCACGCGCATCACGTACTTGTCGCCCACCTGCGTAATCTCAAGCGAGCTTCCCGCATTTTCGTAGTCCGTCCTCAATTCATCCACTAAGGATTTTACATGGCCCGGGGCCGCGATGCCCGTGAGCTTGCAGAAGTCGTTGAGCGAAAGCTCCCTCCCGCTTATGAAGAGCGCGGATTCTATGAGTTTTTTCTCTTCCGGCATGTGAAAACCTAAGCGAAATCCTTAGTGTGAATGCTATTAAACCTATGCAGGCGACCTGCGACCTGGGGTTCCTTATCTTCTACGGACCTAATACATATAACTGCCGCCGTGAGGTTCAAATATCGCGCTACACACCCCTGCGACTGCAATACCTATAACAAGACCGACGCCTGCGCCAATACCACTGCTTATTTCTGGGCCCATTCCGTGGTCTGACTCCGTCACTGCTCCACCGATAGCGCCACCCGCGGCACCAACACCGGTGCCTCCCACGATGGATATTGCAGAGCATATCCTTGTTTCACTGCGGGTGCAACCAGCCGAGCTTGCCGCAAGGCCAGCGACAAGAAGCCACTTCCCAAGCCTGCTGGCGCGGTGGCGTGGGGCGGCATCAATCTGTGGAGGTTTTAACTGCTGGTCCTGATTTTTTTTATGCAGTTCTGTTTTCATAAGTGTATTTTAGCAGTAAGCGCTTAAAAATTTGCCGATTGACTTGAATAGGTTTAGTGCTGCGAAAAGAACGCACCACTGGTTTCAAGTTCACGACCTATTCCCGAAATTGCCTGCTTTCCGTTCTCTTTTCCATTCCTTTCTTTCCCATTTCCATTTCCTTCAGGCGCATCCTCGCCAAGGTTTATGAAAATCTCCCCGAAGAACTTGTCCTGCCTGAGGAATATGCTCTTCCTCTGCGCGAGGTGCAGCAGAGGGGTGATGGTGGAGATTACGCCCTCTGAGCCGCCGCCATTAACCAGAGATGAGAAGAGGACCAACCCTTCCTGGTCCGCGCTCGTTTTCATCCTGCCCATGAGGCGCACCATCTCGCCCTCCAAATCATAGTTGTCCAGCTTGAGGTCCATCACAGGGAGGGGCGCTGCAATCTTTTTCGGCCTTTCCGTGGTATCATATTTTATGACGCGCTCCATCTCGTCCACGAGCTCCTGGAGGGTTATCTGCCTCTTGGGCGGAATCCTCCACGAAAGGGTGAGTGGCTGTATCGCCTCCTCGGCCTCCGCGGGCAGTTCGCCCATCTCCTCGGGCACCGGCTCCGCATAGAAGCGTATTGAGTTGCTCTTGTATTTCAGGAGGATGGCGCACGCGAGGATTATGTTCGCGGGGATGCGGAAATCAAATTTCTCCATCTTCTTCACATGGGAGTAGAAGGAATCCGCGACCGTGACGATGTCTATGTTCCAGGGGTCAAGTTTCTCGGTCATGACCAGCTCTATCAATAGCTGCTTCCAGCTGGGCTTCTCTACCATGGAGGTTATGGCGAACCTAGACGGCCCAGGGGCCGTGGCTTCGCCTCTTGAAGATGGCACAGGCATTTCAGGTGCCCTTGGAGAAAGCCCTGGCTCTTCGCCGCGGCGCGCTGCGCCGGGGCTTTCGGGCCTACGGGGTTCGGGGGGGAACATACCGCGCTATAAAATGGGTTTTAATTTTATATTACTTTCGGTCTGGCTTCTCCCCGAAAATCGACGAAAATCTTGCCGCATAAAGGGACTTCAGAACTTCCCCGGGGGCGAAGCTGCGGCCGTTCATTCCCTGAGGAAAGGCGGGCGCGCCCCAGCATTTAAAATGTTTCATTTTCATATCTCTTCAGGTGGACCTTATGGATTACGAGAAAGTATCTGTTTTTGATGGCGAGGAGCCCCTCTCAAAGGCGCTCAGCGATGTGATTACCGGAGGGACCATCGCGGTGGTCACGAAGGGCGGGAAATATTACGGCATAATAGACGACCGCCAGATGAGGGGCGGCATACACGACTCCAGCAAGGCGAAGTGCATCAACATGGCGGTGCGCGCGCCCCCCATAAGCGAGGAGATGGGCACGATGGAGATGATGGACAGGTTCCTCGCCGGCCATTTCAAGGCGCTGCCGGTCGTGAGGAACGGCGCGGTGCTGGGCGCGGTCAGCAGGGCGAAGCTGCTTGAGATGCTCATAAGGGAGAGGGCGATTCCGAAAATAAGCGTGGAGGCGCTGATGAACTCCCCCATCTACACAGTGGACGCGAACGAGAGCGTCGGCGTCGCGAAGAGGGTGATGCGGAGCATGGGGGTGCACAGGATTGCAATCACCGAGGGCAGGAAGATAGTCGGGACCGTCTCCACAATGGACCTCTCGCGCAGCCTCCTTGAGCCCAAGGGCAGGGACTTCATGTTCATAAGCGAGGTCAACACGGTGGACTCCAAGCCGGTGCGCCAGCTCATGAGGGACAAGTTCGTGGGCGTATCAATGGGCGGCACGCTGCACGAGGCGGCCGAGAAGATGGCGGCGCACAGCGTATCCGCGATTACGGTCATGAACGGCGACAAGCCGGTGGGCGTGGTCACCGCGAGGGACGTGATGAAGTTCCTCATCAGCCTGCGCTCGTCAAAGCCGGACGTCTTCATAAGCGGGCTTTCCGGGGACGAGATGGAGGATTACGACGCGATAAGGGACGAGCTCAAGAAGGCGGTCAGCAAGTTCCTTGGCAGCTTTGACATAGACAGCATAAGCGTGAGGATAAAGCGGGGGAAGTCCACGTACGTGGTCAATACCCATGTGGTGATGGACCAGCCGATACCCCTGAGGGTGGAATCATACGACCTGCAGGGCGCGATAAGCGGGACAGCCACAGAAATAAAAAACCTTCTTTCGAAGAGGAAGGCATACGCGAAGGCGAGAAGGCGCCCGTCAAGGGGAGATTAGAGGCGAGATGATGAAGGGGCAGGTCAGCAACGAGTTGCTTATTGTCGTAGGTTTCATACTGCTTCTTTTCATACCCCTGATGTTCGTGATGTACCTAAAGCTTGCGGACGCGAACTCGGACCTTTCCGTGCTGCAGGCGCACTTCTCCGCGGCGAGGATTGCATACCTCGTGAACGCGATAGGGTACATGGGCGAGGGCTCGTCCATAATAAGCGAGGTCTATGTGCCGAACAACGTGAGGAAGGTCAATATAGAAGGGAACGAGGTCACATTCACCATAGGGCTGCCGTCCGGGGACAGCGACGTTGTGCAGCCCACAAGCTTCAGGATAGCGGATGGAAGGACGATAACCAGCCCCGGAAGGTACCGATTGGAGATAACTAATGCGGGCGATATGGTCAGGGTGGAGGTCGCGTCCTCCTCCGTGGTCACGCCATGACTTCTTTTCCGTGCATTTCTTCTGCTATTTCTTCCCCGTCCAGAACTAGTTCGCCCCGGAAGATTACCTTCTCTGCTCTTCCTTTCAGCACCATGCCCTCGTAGGGCGTCCAGCCGCACTTGCCCTTCATGTTTTCCGCGCGCACCTTCCATTCCTTCCTCAAATCCACGAACACCAAATCAGCCTGGAAGCCGGGCGCTATTTTTCCTTTTCCTTTTATGTTGAATATGCGGGCGGGGTTTTCGCACATCCTTGAGAGTATCCATTCCATGCCTATCTGCTTTTTGTTGTATGCGTCAAGCATGAGTGCGAGCGACGTTTCCAGACCGGGGAAGCCTGCTGCGCCCTTCTCTTTTTCTTCGGGAAGGTGCGGCGCGTGGTCCGTGGAGATGTAGTCTATTTGTTCGCGCATCCTCCAGAGGGCGAGGCGCTCCTGCTCGCTGCGCACCGGAGGGTTCACCCTCGCAAAGTTCTTGAGGTGCGCGACCTTCCCCTCGTTCAAGAACAGATAATGCGGGCACGTTTCCACCAATGATTTCTTCCATTTCTTCGCAAGCTCTATTTCCTTGGCCGTGCTCGCGTGCGCGATGCATATTGTGCGCCCGGACTTTTCCGCGAGCATCGTTGCCTTTGCAACGGCGACCTGCGCTGCGAGGGGGGTGCGGCCCTCCGTGTCTATTATGGTTTGGTCCTCCGCATGCACCACTATCGGTTTTTCTTTCGGGAAATTCTGGAAATGCAGGAAGATTATCTTTTCATCCGGAAGGAAGAGGTCGCCTGTGGTTTTTCCCATATACACCTTGAGGGAGCCGGGCTCCGCCCTTTTGATTTCTTCAAAATTATCGGTGCCTGCGCCGAAATGGAACCCGTAGTCGCACACCGCTTTTTTGGATGCGATTGCGCGCTTCTCCTCCAGCCGCGCGAGCGTGGTTGTGGGCGGGTTGTTGTTCGGCATGTCCAGCACGGTCGTGATTCCGCCCGCGATTGCGGCCCTCGTGCCTGAGTGGAAATCCTCCTTGTGCGTCGCGCCCGGGTCGCGGAGGTGCACGTGCGGGTCAATCAAACCAGGAAGGATGAGAAAACCGGAGGCGTCCGGCCCGCTTCCCTGGAAATGGCCGAGGGACTTTATCCTCTCCCCATCTATGAGAATGTCCTTTTCAACGATTTTCCCGTCAAGGAAGAATTTCGCGTTCTTGACCAGCATCGGCTATCTGGCGCTGCGGAAATATAAAAAGTTATCATTTTTTCTTCTTCTGGAGGAAGAGGCCCACGGGCGAGAGCGCCGCTTCCACGATGAAGCCCAGCGGGGAGAGCGAAAATTCCCTCGTGAACCTGTGCCACATCTTGCTGTACCACTTGTTCCTCTCGTTGATGAGGCCGAGCAAATCCTTGAACGCCTCCTTCTCGCCCGGGCCCATCTTGCTCTCCGTGATTTTCTTGTGCTCCTTGCCGTCTATGACCGTGAGCTCCTCCTGCTTGCCAATTTGTTTTTTCGCCTGCTCGTACCAGGGCGGCAGCGAGGACTTCTTCTTCCTTATTGCGATGATGAAATCCCCGGAGGATATGTTCCTCTCCTTGCCGTGCTTGAACGCCTCCCTCCACGGGATTGCGGCCGCCTCCTCCACCACCGCTTTCAGGTCGGAAGACGCATAGCCCGCGGTTCCGAAGGCGAGCCTCCAATAGGGGATGAAGCTGGCGAGCGGGAGCTTCTTCGCGTGCATGCGCAGGATTGCATACCGTGATACCAGGTCCGGCTCTGGGATGTAGATGGTCTTCCCGAACCTTCCGCTCCTCCTCAATGCCGGGTCCACGTCCCAGGGGGCGTTTGTCGCCGCAATCACCAGCACGTTCTCGTTGTGCGCCTCTATGCCGTCAATCTCGTACAGCATCTGGTTTACGGCCATCTTCATGTACTGGGCGCCCTCCTGCTGGTCCCTCCTGCCGCCGATTGCGTCCACTTCATCAAAGAACAGGATGCAGGGGGTGTTCTTGCGCGCCGTTTCGAAAACCTTGTGGATGTTCTTTTCGGTGTTGCCCACGTACATGTCCAATAAGTCGGATAATTTCGCGTTTATGAATGACGCCTCGCATTCCCCTGCTGCGGCTTTTACTATGAATGTCTTTCCGCAGCCGGGCGGGCCGTACAGCATTATCCCCCCTCCCCCCAGCTTCCCGTACTTGCGGGCAAGCTCGGGCTTCGCCATCGGGTAGATGACCGCCTCCCGTATCTCCTCCTTCATCTTTTCCATTCCGGCTACATCGTTGAAGTTCATGCTCGGCTTCTTGAGCACTTTTATCTCGGAGGTCCCGCCGCCCTCTCCGCCCGCCCCGCTCTTCTGCTTGCTCTTGGCGGCTTCCATGTGCGAACGGGCTTCCGCGAGGCCGGGGTTCAGCTCCAATGCTTTCTCGTAATCCTTTATGGCGCCGTCCAGGTCCCCTGCGTACTCGTATGCGAGGCCCCGAAGGTGGTACGCCTCCGCGAAATCCGGCTTGAGCTTGACGACCTTGGTGAAGTCCTCCACCGCCTTGTCATAATCTTCCAACGAGGCGTAGGAGAGTGCGCGGTTGTACAATGCCTTCAGGTAATTCGGGTTGAGCATGACCGCCTTGTCGTAGTCCTTGATTGCGCTCGCATAATCCTGCTTGCGGTAGAAGGCGTCGCCCTTGTTGTTGTAGATGTTCGGGTTCTTCGGGTCCAGCTCCGCGGCTTTTGAGTAGTCGGCGATGGACTTGTCGTAGTTCTTCAATTGGTAATAGCACAGGGCGCGGTTGAAATACGCCTCTGAGAACACAGGGTTGAGGAGGATGGCCATGTTGTAATTCTCGATTGCCTTCTCGTAATCGCCCTTCTCAAAAAAATCGTTGGCAATCTGGTAATAGCTCATCGCGTCCGCTATCTGTGGCTTTTTCTCTGCCATCACATACCACGCAAAGGAGTTTATCCTCACCCATTTTTAAGCTTTTACGTGGAGGGAAGAAGCATGCGCTCCAAAAAAGGGCAGGCGGCTGCGGAGTACCTTGTCACATATGGGTGGGCCCTGCTGCTCCTGGTTGTTGTGATTGCGATACTGCTTTCAACGGGCATATTCAACCCGTCCGCGTTCGTGGGCGAGGAATGCGTCATCCAGCCCGACATACCCTGCACCGGCTTCCAGCTCTACAAGTCCGGAAGCAGCACCGTTCTGCTGATGAGCGTGGAGAACCGGCTCGGATACACCATGCTGCTGGACGAGGTCAAGGTCACGACAACGGACCTCGGGCAGGCGGGCGAATACACATGGACGACCGGCAGGGTCGGGACTGAGCTTGGGCAGGGCGGGAACGCCACGATCAGGTTCACATTCACTGGGGACAAGCAGCCATCCCCGGACGCGATTGAGAGGATGAAGGTCTCCCTCACATACTATTCATGCGCAAGGGAAGTGAACGCGGCGTGCGATGCCTCGGGGAACCCGCACACCGTGACCGGGAGGATTACGGCGCGCGTGCTGGTGCCGGGCTGATGGGAATGAAAGTGAAAACGGCTGCGCTCATTGCGGCCGGGATTGCGCTTGTTGAATCCGTACTGATACTTGCCGGGAATGTGCCGCCGCTTGCGGCCTATGCCGCGGAGAATTTGTTCTTCACCCTGCTGATTTACCTCGTGCTCATTTACTGTGCATCCGGGTTTGCAGGGAACCTGAAGAAGGGGGCGGCTGCGGGCGCGGAGATTGCGCTCTCCGCGAACATTGTGTATGCGTTTGCAATCTTTATCGGTAGGGCTTTGGGAGTGCCGGTGCTCGGGGTATCTATGCCGGACATGCTCTCGCTCGCCTTTGTAATATTGGTTTCACTAATCCTAAATACGCTATTGGGCGCGCTTGCGGGCGTGGTCGTGGCGTGGATTGCCGGGAAGGTTACTGCGAAGAAGAAGGGGAATCCTTCCTGAGGAATTCCATAAGCCTTTGCGCATTTTCCGGAGCCAGTGCCCTGGAGCTTTCCAGCTCTTTGGCGGCCGCCCGCATAAGCTCCGCCCTCGCCACATCGGAGCCGAGGGAGTTCAGCCTTTCCATAAGGACGTCGCAGAAATTTACGAATTCCGGGGCCGGAAGGTGCAGGGCAGCTATGCGTGAGAGCACATCCTTGCAGAAGGCGCCCGGGTTGCCGAGCCTGTCGGAATATTGGATGGCGACCCTGGCCGCGGCGTCCAGCTCTTCATATGTGCCGCACTCCTTGACGACATCCGAGAACGAGAACCTGAGGAAGCCGGCGGCATCCATGCCCTTTGCGTGCAGCGCATCGGCGAGCATCTCAAAGGAGCGGAGCCAGGAATCGTAGTTTATTGAGAAATCCTCCTTCTGCACCGCGATGGAGAGGCAATGGGCGAACGCCATTTTTGTGCCCTCCCCGTACTTTGTGCCGAAGCGCTCCATCATTGCCCTTGTCTCCTTGTAGAATTTCTTGGAATAGCGCATGAGCGACCTGGTCCTTATCTCGCCCAATGCCTCGCAGAGCTCCGAGGGGTCAAGGTGCCTCTCAAGGAGGGAATTCACCCTGTTCGCGCCCTTTTCCGCCTTTGCCATCATCATTGCGCTAGGGGGGCGAAGCGAGTGCCTGCTCATGATATGCTATAAATGGAAACAGAATAAAAAGCTATTTTTCCTGCTCAATCGGCTCCGCTTCCGAAAAGTCCATCGCAAACTCGCCCTCGCCAATCTCCAGCTCCTTAATTCTGGAAATATTCTTCAGTTCCTCCTGCAGTTCCTTGTGCAGGGGCTTGGGAAGGGAGATTTTCACCTTGGAAAGCCACGTGGCCTGCGAGAGCTTGCTGGAGGCCTTGTGCTGCCGCACGGTGGAGACGAGCAGGCGCAGTTCCTCCACTTCTATGTTTTCGCCGGGGAAGCGCTCTCCGGCTTTCGGCCAGGGGGCGAGATGCACGGACTTTCCTTCCATGCTGCCGAACATTTCAGTATAGAGTTCCTCGGAAATGTGGGGAGTGAAAGGCGCCATCAGTTTTGTGAAGTTGTAAAGGACGGTATGCAATACATACTGCGCCGCCTTCTTGTCCTCTGCGTCTTCTCCGTATATGCGATACTTCACATATTCTAGATAGTTGTCGCAGACGTCATGCCAGAAGAAAGTCTGAAGAAACTTTATCGCGGAATGGAATTCGTATTTCTCCATCGCTGCGGTTGCGTACTCCACTACGAGGGCGAGGCGCTCCAGCATCCACTTGTCCGTTTTCTTCAAATGTTTCGGCTTCTTCCAGTCGTATCCAATCAGCGAATTCTCAATGAATCTTGCTCCGTTCCACCACTTGTTCAGGAATGTTTTTGCAAACTTAATATCCTCAAAAGAGAAGGGGCGGTCCTTCGCCATCGCTCCGCTCATCGCGGCCCACTGCCTCAATGCATCCGTCTGGTACTGGCTGAGCAGTTCCGCGGGCTGGATTACATTTCCCAGGGATTTGCTCATCTTCTTTCCATCCGGTGCAAGGACGTTTCCGTTCAGGAGGATGGTTTTCCAGGGGGGCTTCCCTGTGAGCGCCAATCCGCTCCTGTAAATAGTATAGAAGGCCCAGGTGCGGACTATTTCCACCCCCTGGGGGCGCAGGGAAGACGGATAGAGCTCGGGATTCTTCATTTCCGGCCAGTCTGCAATCACCAATGGTGAAATGGAGGAATCCACCCAGCAGTCGCACACGTCCGTCTCCGGCTTCATCTTTTCCCCGCACTTGGGGCACTCGTGCTCCTTCGCGCGCTCCGCTGAAAAGGGAAGCTCGTCCTCGTCGCAGGCGCGTGTCGCGCCGCACTTTTCGCAGTTGTAGAAGGGAAGCGGCGTTCCGAATATCCTCTGCCTGGAGATTACCCAATCCCATTCAACGGAGTCCGCCCAGTCATAAAGGTAATGTATGCCGAAATCAGGGACCCACTCTATCTTTTCCGCCATTTTCTTTATTTCGTCGCGGTGCTTGGTGATGTCCGCGAACCACTGGAAGGAGGGGAGGAATTCAACCGGGTGCTTGCACCTGTCATGGAGCTTTACCGTTTGCTGGAGCGGCTCCTGCTTTACCAGTTTTCCCTTTTCCCGGAGCATCTCTATTATGGTTTTCTTCGCTTCCTCAACGTTCATCACATCCACTATGCCGGTGTTCCTCATCTTGCCCCACGGGGTTATGGTATCTATTGGCTGGAGCTTGTGCCTGTACGCCCAGATGACGTCCATCTTGTCGCCGAACGTGCAGACCATCAATAACCCTGTGCCGAAGTCCTTGAGCACGTCCTTGTCCGCTATTGCGGGGACCTCTTTTCCAAGAGCAGTAGTGACTGTTTTCCCAGCCAGATGTTTATACCTCTCATCGTCCGGGTGGAACATCACAGCGACGCAGGCGGGCATCAATTCCGGGCGCGAGGTCGCTATTTCCAAAGGTTCGCCCTTCGGGCCTGTGAATATGAAATAATTGAGGAGGGTGCTGCGCTCCACATCCTCCGTATCCGTTTTTGCGAGTGCGCTCCTGCACCTTGTGCACCAATAGACCGGATGCTTCGCCCTATACACCATCTTCTTCCCGTACATCTGGATGAGGGAGAGCTGCACCTTCCTGTGGTATTCGGGGTCCATCGTCCTGTACTGGTGGTTCCAGTCCGGGGAATAGCCCATCTTTATCATGGAGTCCTTCATCTTCGCAATCATTTCTCCGGTAAATTCCACGCACTTCTTCCTGAACTCCACGGGCGGGAGCTTTCCATATTTCTTCTCCACCTTTGTTTCCGTGGGGAAGCCCTGGGTATCCCAGCCCTGGGGGTAGAATACATTGAAGCCGTTCATGCGCTTGTATCTTGCGACGAAGTCAAAGTATGCATAGGATAATACGTGGCCCATGTGCAGCTCGCCGCTCGTGAAGGGCGGTGGAGTGTCCAGGGAATAGAGGGGCTTATCGCTGGAGCCGTTGAAGGAGTACGTCCCCTCATCAAGCCAGCGCTTCTGCCATTTCTCCTCTATTTTGTTGTCAAAGGATTTCTGGAGCATAAGAGAGCACCAAGAGAATAGGAGATTGGTTGGAAAGGAATAAATAGGTATTCCGGATTGGCAGCAGAAAACGGAGGGGGGTTATGATTACCCTAAAGAGAAGGGGGGAGACCCCCCTTCCTCTTGGGGGGTTGCGGGCTGGGCTGGTGTGTGCGAATATATTAAAAACAGTATTTCACAGAATTATTGACATGCGAACCACCGTTATCTTCCATGAGGGCAGGCTGCCAATGTTCGGAATTGCGGGTGAAATCGGCGCGCAGGTGGGCAAGAGGATAAGAGCAGCGATAGCTAAGGGGAAGAAGACGCCCATACTGGAGAGGACGGTTGGTATAACGGGGCGCGTGGAACTGAACGGGGAGGGCCACAGCGCCGTGAGGGCAAGCGGCTCGTCAAGGTCGCTGCAGCTGGGTTCCGGGCACCTGTATGCGCGGACCAGCAACGCCGCGCTTTTCCTTAGGGTTCTTGAAAGCGTATCCTGCACTGGGGACGGGGGGATTGTGCTCCTGAATGCGGAACCTTCATACCATTCCTCGGCCGCAATGAACGGCGAGAACAGGATCTCCATAACCGAGGGCTCCAGCTCGCTCATTTCCGCGATGCACGGGCCCCTGGACTTGGGATACCACGCGGCAATCAGGGAGAAACTGCGGCTGTTCTTCGGGGCGGAATTCAGCATGCGGGAGGTGCTCCTCGCGCTGCCGTGCGCGGCCGCCATGGATATTGCCGAGGTCACCGGGAGGTATGCGATTCCGGCCCCTGTGCCGCTGCATGACCTGGTGGTGCTGAACGAATGTGACGGCGAGGTTCTTGAGGAGTTCTGCATCGCCGAGGCTCCCTTGGAAAACATGAGGCAGGGCGGCGGGCTGAAAATCAAGGAGCTGGCCAATGAAATGGTGGGAAGGGTAAGGGGCATGAAAAATTCCGTAGAAATGCCCGGGACGAGCTGGTGAGCATGAGGACAATGGCATTTCCAGGCAACATACACCTTCCTGCGTGCAGGGTAAGGGAGGGCTCCCCGCACCTAAAGACATATGCCAGATTTATATGGAGGCTGAAGGACAGCCAGCCGGAGATAGGGGCTTCCGCGGTACGCGCAAGGAATGGCGATGGAGGAGAGAGGGTTATAGACCTGCCTTCCGGGCTGGTGTTTGAGTCCACAACAACCGCAACGATATTGCTCAGGGTGATTGATGCCCTGCGCATGCGGAGCAAACCCGCGTACTTTTCGCGAACGGACAGGGCGGGCAGGGACCTGGTGCTGGAAACCCGGTTCTTCGTCTCGTTCGGCGAGCTCCTCGCGCACATGAAGAAGGACTTTCCTGCGGGCGAGCCCGGCGCTTCGGAAAGGCTCGCGGCGGAAGGGGTGCTTATACGGCCGAGGAAGGTGGCGATAGCCGCCATCCCGAATGGCGGCGGGGAGTACTGCGAGCTTGGCGGCAGGCGCACGTACCTCGTCCGCGGAAACGGGATAGATATCGGGAAGATAATGATACTCAACGGCTCCATGGACCTTGTGCGCGAGATAATACAGCTTGAGGCGGAAGCGTCGGCCACGCAGGAAGGCAACGGGCGGAGCAGGGAATTGAAGGGCATACGGCGTTCCCTCTTGTATGATTGGAAGACGGAACTCCGCGTGGCCTCCTACGATACAGACTAGAGTGCTATTCTCATCCCGTCCCTTGCCGCGATTGTTTTTACCTTGGTTTCCTTTTCTATCTCTTTTGCGAGCGAGTCCGCCTTGCCGAAAATCATCTTCATGCCCAGGTGGGTTATGATTGCCAGTTTCGGCTTCGCATTTTTGATTAGCCCCTTTGCTTGGCCCGCGGTCATGTGGCCTTCGTATGGGTCTTCCACCGGCTTGATTACGTTTATTACGAGGGCGTCGCAGCCCTTGTAATTTTCCTCTATTCCTTTGTAATATTCGGTGTCGCTCGTGTAGCCGATGGTTTTGCCATCCATGTGCAATTTGAAGCCGAACGCGTCTATGGAATCATGGACCGCCTTTATGCATTCAATCCGGAACGCGCCATCGCCCGCCTTGAACGCCCTCTTGCTTCCCGGGGTTGCGGTGAATACCTCCTCGCATAACGACTGGTGGAAGAGGTCCACGCCCCTGTCGCCTTTTTCGTCTCCTAAGATTACCTGCTTGGAGCCGATGAGGATGCCCTTCTTCTTCAGCCCGAAATGGCTCATGCCCTCCACCATGAGGGAGGCGTCGTTGCAGTGGTCTATGTGGTGGTGCGTTACGATAACGGCATCCAGTTTGAGCGGGTCCTGCTTGTGGCGCATCCCGTCGGTTAGCGCGCCGGGGCCGGGGTCCACGTGGATGTTTAGGGAGCCGTTTATGCGGAAGCCGCCGTTGCCGCGGAAGCGCCTGAGCAGGTTTATCCTTCCGCCGCCCGTGCCTATGAAAAATAGCTCCATGGGTGGAGAATGGAGGGAAAATATTTAACGCTTCGCGAGCGCCGCGCAGGCCTTGCAGATTTCATGGGCGCTTGGCTCTCCGCATATTTCGCATTTGTTTATCTGGAGCTTTTCCTTCGGGATTGTTTTGCGTATCGCGTCCTGAATTGTATGCCCGCTTGCGGAAATGCGGAGTTTGGTGCTCGGATACGCTTCTTCCATAAGGTTCAATTGGTGGCGGATGAAGCGGCGAATTGCATGCTGGACATACGGGCAGCAGCACGCGCCCTCGCCGTAATCGTATCCATGGAGATATGCATATGTTGCAACTTCCTTTTCGGAGAGGGTTGCGAAGGGCTTTATGCGCTGGATGAGGGATTTGCTTTGGACGAGGGGCTCTTCCATCCTTGCAAAGCGGAGCGGCTCATTTCTTACTACGTTTAGAAGGACTGTTTGCGCGGTGTCGTCAAGGTTATGCGCGATTATTAGTTTGGAAGCTCCTAATTTGCGTGCTTTGGAATTCAGGAGGCGTCTCCTTAAAACTGCACAGACAGAGCAGTTTGCCTTCCCTTCTTTTGAAAGGGAATCCAGAGATACGCCTTCCTCTTTTTTGAACGTGTAAATATAGTGTTTTACCTTCAGCTTTTTGCAGAATCTCTTTGCGCGGCTTATTGTGTGCTCGCGGTAGCCCTTCACTCCCTCATCAATTGTGATTGCGAAGAATTGGAAGGGCAATGCTTCTTTGAGATGGGAAAGGAAATGGAGCATGGAGAAGGAATCCTTTCCTCCGGATAATCCGAGCGCAATCTTCTCATTTTTCTTTATCAAATCCTTCTTCCTTATCTCCATCCTTGCCTTCTTCTCAAAATATTCAAGGAAATGCTTCTTGCAGAAGTGCCTTCCAATGTGCGGCGCGTAATAGACCGGAATCCCTCCGCACTCGCATTTCTCATATTTCCTTTGCTTGTGCAGGGCGCTTCCGGATTGGGGTGCGCCGTGCTTGAAGTAGATTACGGAAACTTCCTGCCCTTTTTTCGCAATTGAGGTTTCTGGAGAGATTTTGCCATCTATGAATACGAGAACCTCCTGTGAGCAGATGCCATAATCGCAGAGGAGCTTCTGGATGGAAGTGTCTGATTTGAGTTTTAGAAGCATACGCCTATTACAACGAAATATAGGGTTTTATTTCTTCTCTTCCTATTCCACCCCATGAAAATCACTTCTGTTTTTGCAAGGGAGGTTCTGGACTCGCGCGGAAACCCCACTGTGCAGGTGGACGTGCAGGCGGGAAGGGGATTTGGGCGGGGAACTGCTCCCTCTGGTGCTTCTACGGGAATACATGAGGCGCTGGAACTGCGGGATGGGGAGAAGAGGTATGGTGGAAAGGGAGTGCTCAAGGCAGTGGAGAATGTGAATAAGCATATTGCGCCCGCGCTTATTGGGATGAACACTAATCAAAAGAAGATAGACGCGAAGATGATTGAGCTGGATGGGACGCCGAATAAAGGAAAGTTGGGCGCGAATGCGATGGTTGCTACCTCCATGGCGGTGATGAGGGCCGCTGCGAACGGGAAGAAGAAGGAGGTGCACGAGTATCTTGGAGGGAAAACGCTTCCCGTGCCCATGCTGAACGTCATAAACGGTGGAAAGCATGCGGGCGGCTCGCTTGCAATCCAGGAGTTCATGATTATTCCGGCTCATGCTCCTTCTTTCAAGGAAGGGCTGCGCTATTCTGCGGAAACATACCATGCGCTGAAGGGGATTTTGGAAAGGAAGTATGGAAAGGGCGCGATAAATGTGGGGGACGAGGGCGGGTTTGCGCCGCCCATGAGGGAAACAAGGGAGGCGCTGGACGCATTGGTGCAGGCGATTAATGAGGCGGGGTATTCCAAGGAGATGAGGGTTGGGATGGATTGCGCAGCATCCTCATTTTATGCGGACGGGAAGTATGCGATAGACGGAAAAACCCTGGATGCGGGCGGATTGATTGACCATCTGGGAGGATTGCTCTCTTCTTATCCAGTGGTGAGCGTGGAGGACCCGCTGCAAGAGGATGATTTTGAGGGGTTTGCGGAATTCACGAGGAAGCACGGCGGGAAGATGCAGGTGGTGGGGGACGATTTGCTTTGCACGAACACGGCGCGGATAAAGACGGCGATAAGGAAGAAGGCGTGCAACGCGCTGCTGCTCAAGATTAACCAGATAGGGACCGTGACGGAAGCGATAAATGCTGCCAAGCTTGCCAAAAAAGCCGGATGGAACGTGGTGGTGAGCCACCGCTCCGGCGAAACCGAGGATGATTTCATCGCGGATTTCGCGGTGGGAATAGATGCCGGGCAGATAAAGACCGGCGCACCTGCGCGAGGGGAGAGGACTTCCAAATATAACCAACTATTGAGGATAGAAGAAAAAGTGGGAAACACATACGCGAAGGTATTCCAATGAGCTGGACCACTGGGCTGGGCTCCTGGTTCGGGGAGCTCATGCTTTTCTTCGGCGTGTTCGCGCTGGTCGGCTCGGGGCAGTTCCTGCTCGCCGGAATAGGCGCAGTCATAATATTCCTGTTTGAGGGGCTGGCTGTGAGGGAGAAACCGGACAAGAACGAGATGAAGGAACTGCTGGAATTCCCGGCGGCGGCAATAAAGAACCTGTTCTTCCCCACCCTCTGGCTGGTGCTCTTCTTCCTTGACCAGAACGGGTTCATACTCGCGTTTGCGATAACCACCGGCGTGAAGGCGGTCGCCCTGAACGCGAAACTCGTGGCGAAATCCTTCATGTGGGCTGATGGTAAGACTTTATAAATGCTTTCCGGAATAATTATCCCACAAAGCTCATTAGGTGCATTTATGGCTATTGAAGTTTGCGTAAGGTGCGGTGCGAAGACGGTCAAGACCGAGAAGTGCGGATACTGCAACAGGATGCTCTGCAGGAACTGCCTGAAGAGCTGCAGGAAGCCTTCAAGGACCGAGAAGCTCTGCATCTGCAAGGACTGCTGGAGCAAGATGGGCAAGAGGTCGGAGTACAAGAGGGTTGAGAAAAAGGTAGAGGACGAGTACGCGCCGAGGGACTTCGGCGGCATGCGCGGCCGCGGCAGGAGATAAGCTCAGGCCTTCTTGACCTTTATTTTTATTTCCCTTCCGTCTATCTCCCAGCCCTTTTCCTTTTCGGGAAGGCTTGCGAAGGACAGTTCCTTCGCATTCGTCGCATCGGAGATGCGGTCGGAATTCCTCTTTATGATTTCTGCGAGCTCCTTCTCCGAATCCATAACGACGGTTATGCTGTCCTTCTCCACGAGGTTGAGTTCCTTGCGGAGGAGCTGTATCCTGCGCACGACCTCGTTGCGCATCGCCTCCTCGTAGAGGTCCTGCCTCATCTCGGCGTCTATGAATATCTTCCCCAGAGGCACTTCGGCGGACGGGAACTGCCTGTCCTCCTCCCCTGCGGAGATGCCCTTCACGTTAAGCAGCTTGGAAAGGATGGGCGCGAGCGTGCCGACCGCCTCCACCAGCTCGTGCGAGGATGTCTTCACGTACGCCTCCGCGAGCGGCCAGCGCAGCTTCACTCCGGCCTTCTGCCTCAGCTCAAGAAAGGCGGGAAGGAGCTCCCTCGCGAGCTCGAACCTCTTCTCAAGCACCGGGTCTATGAGCGACTGGTCCGCGTCCGGGATTGTGAATATGGAGATGCTCTTCTCCTTCTCCGGCTTCATGAAGAAGCCCCTGTAGATGTATTCGGAAACGAAGGGGCAGATGGGCGAGAGCATCTTCAGGATGCCGAAGACGGACTCGTAGAGCGCGTAGAGCGCGCCGTCCCCCTCCCCTTTGGCTATGCGCTCCTTCGCGACCTTCATGTAGAATTTGCTGAGGTCTTCAACGAGGAAGGACTTCACTGCCTTCACTGCCCTGCTCATTTCGTAATCCTCAAATGCGGCGTTGTATTCCTTCAAAGTGGAATTGAGGCGGGAGAGCAGCCACTTATCTTCTAATGCAAGTTCGGGCGGCGCCGCCTTCTTCTGCGGATGGAAGCGCGTGAGATAGACGTATAAGTTCATGAGTATGTCCAGCGTCCCGTGCGCCTCCTTTATCTCGTTCCAGCTGAATTTCTGCTCTTCCCATAATGTGTTGGATAAGCCCCAGAGGCGGAAGGCGTCCGCGCCCCCCTTCTCCAAAATTTCCTCAAGCGGGACGAAGTTGCCCACGGACTTGCTCATCTTGTCCCCGTGCTCGTCAACGAAGAAGCCGTGCATCACCACCCTTTTGTAGGGTGAGCGGCCGTCCTTCACCATCCCGGAGCCGAGGAGGGAGTAGAACCATCCCCTTATCTGGTCCTGGCCCTCAAGGATTGCGTCCGCCTGGCCGTATATCTTCCTCTCTTCCGGAGTGAGCGATGCCCACACCGCGTTCCCGGAGTCAAACCATACGTCCAGCACATCTTTTACGCGGGACATTTCCCCGCCGCACTCGCACTTGAATTTGTAAGAGTCTATGTAGGGGCGGTGGAGCTCCTTTATGCCCTTCAGTTCGGAAGCGTCCCCGAGCACCCTTATCTTGGCGCAGGATTCGCATTTCCAGATTGGGAGCGGGATGCCCCAGTACCTTTGGCGCGAGATGCACCAGTCCGGTGCGTTGGTGACGAATTCCCTGAAGCGCGTCTGGGCGAAATCCGGCTGCCAGCGGGTGTTGTCTATCTCCGCGAGCATCGCGTCCTTCATCTTGGAAATCTCTATGAACCACTGGTTGGTCGTGAGGAAGATGAGCGGCGTCTTGCACCTCCAGCAGTGGGGGTAGCGGTGCTTTATCCTGGATTCGTGGAGCAGCGCGCCCCTTTCGTTCAGGATTTCTATTATCTCCGGATTCGTTGCGCGCACATTTTTTCCGGCGAACTTCCCCGCCTCCTGCGTATAGTTGCCCGCCTCGTTCACGGGCGAGAAGGCCTCTATGCCGAAGCGCTTCCCGATTATGAAGTCCTCGGGCCCGTGGCCGGGTGCGCAGTGCACGAGGCCGGAACCATCTTCCAGAGTGACGAATTCGTCGCTGAGCACCACTTTTCGGTCATATTGCTTGCCTATTAGGTCCTCAAAGGGGTGCTCGTATTGCACGCCGGATAATTTCTTGCCTATGGACTCCTCCATCACCGTGCCGTTGAGGCCGAGGAGGCCGAGCACCTGGTCCATCCTGTCCTTTGCGATTATCCAGGTCTCGTCGCCCACCTTTACCCTCACATAAGGAAGGTTGGGATGGACCATGACCGCCATGTTGGAAACAAGCGTCCAGGGCGTGGTCGTCCAGATTACGAGGAATTCATTATCCTTGCCCTTCACGCGGAATTTCACGTATATGCTGGGGTCCGTTTCCTCCCCGTATTCCAGCTCGTAGTTCGCCATCGTGGTCTCGCACCGGTAACAGAGCGGGAGGACGTAGATTCCCTCCTTCAAAAGCCCCTTCTCGTGCGCCTTTGCAATCGTGCCCCAGGAAGATTCTATGTACGGGTCCTTGTATGTAAGGTAAGGGTTCTCCCAGTCCATCCATACGCCAAGGGACTTGAACTGCCCCTCCATCACGCCCACATATTTCGTGGCGAACTGCTTGCAGCTGTTTATGAACTTCTCAATCCCTATATCCTCTATCTCCTGCTTGTTCTTGATGCCCATCTCCTTCTCTACTTTCACTTCTATTGGCAATCCATGGGTGTCGTAGCCGGGCTGGACGCGGACGTTCCTTCCCTTGCCCCTCCAGTACTTGCACAGGGCGTCCTTCGCACACTTGTTCCAGCCGGTGCCGGGGTGGATTTGCCCGGTGGCGTAGGGCGGACCGTCGCAGAAGTAGTAGCGCTCGCCCGAGGAGCGGCTCTCCTTCACCTTTGCATAGGTGCCTTCCTTCTCCCAAAGCTTCAGGGTCTCGGATTCAACATTCTTGTGATCGTACATTTGGACACTTCCTATTTCTTTTCCCTGGCGAAAAGGGACGCCCGGAGCGGGCCCAGCAGCGAGAGCAGCAGAACCACGGACACGGGTATCGCGACCGTGGGCAGAATGAACACGCCCAGTTCGGACTTGAGCGACGCGGCGAACAGCGCGAGCAGGAGAAGCATCGCGGCGTGCAGCGGCTTCAGCCCGACGTCCCCTCCCTTAAGCGAAATCAGGTAGCCGAGCAGCGCGGCGGAGAAGAGCGCGAGGAAGCTGAAAAGCGGCTGCGCCTTCAGCCCGAAGAGGTTAAGGAACACCATTATGGCTGCGAACAGGATGCAAAGGAAGAATGCGAATACCGCCTCGCGCTGCTTGCTGTCCATGGGATTCCTCAGAATACCTTCTCCCCCACGTACACCTTTATGCCGTCGGGGGTTATCTTGTACGGGACCTTGTCCCTCACATGGTCGGTGCCCCTCATCTTGTACACTTCCACGGCCTTTATGCGGGTTTCCGCCTTGCCGAGGTTGTAGAGGTTGAAGATGCCGTCCATCACGAAATGCTCTATCTCAAAGCCGCTGGACGCGAGGTCCTGTGCCGACGCCTCCACGGTCATGAGGGCGGTGCAGTCCAGGTTCCTGAGCAGCGAGAAGAACTCAAAGATGGTCTGCCTGTAATCGCTTATGTCCTTGAACGACATCCGTATCATGGTCGCCGAATCTATCACGGCGCGCTTCACGTCGTTCTTGGTTATGCTCTCTTCCAATAGCTCGGCCACTGTCTCAAGGTCCAGCTTGTCCGGCTTCACGATTTCCAGGCTGCCCTTCTTCACAATCTTGTCAAGGTCCTTGAAGCCCGTGAAGGCATTGGACATGTTGGCGATGAAGTCCTCGGGGGTTTCCTCCAGCGAGATGTAGAGCCCGTTCTCGCCCATCTGCACGCCCCTGTATAGGTATTCAAAGCAGAAGGAGGATTTGCCCGCGCCGGGGCCGCCGTAGACCGCTACGTGCCTGTGCAGCGGTATGCCGCCGTTGAGTATTTCATCCATGCCAGCTATTCCGGTCTTTACCCTGTCCATGTGACCACTTCTATCGTATTCGGCTGGAAACGTTTAAATTACTGTGTCCTCAAATCCACTACGGGGTTATCTGATGGCTGATGCGCTTCTTCCCTGGACCGAGAAATACCGCCCGAAAAGGCTTGCGGACGTGGCGGGCCAGGAGAACAACATGAGGACGCTGGAGGCGTTCGCACAGAAGAAGGACATGCCTAATCTGCTGTTTGCGGGGCCGCCGGGCGTGGGGAAGACCACTGCAACACTTGCGCTTGCGCACGAATTATATGGAAATGAGCTGGAGGGGAAGATTTTGGAGCTGAACGCCTCGGACGAACGAGGCATAGACATAGTGCGCGGGAAGATAAAGGATTTCGCGAGGAGCGTATCCTTGCGCGACATTCCATTCAAGATAGTGTTTTTGGACGAGGCGGACGCCCTTACGCCCGAAGCGCAGCACGCGTTGCGCAGGACGATGGAAATCTATTCCGGGCAGACGCGGTTCATTTTGAGCTGTAATTATTCCAGCAAAATTATCGAACCAATCCAGAGCAGGTGCGCAATTTTCCGTTTTGTTCCATTGAAAGAGGCGGATGTGCGCAAGATGCTGGAGAAGGTGGCGGCAAGCGAGAAATTGGACGTGGGGAAGGACGCGTTTGATGCAATCTTCTACGTATCCGAGGGGGATATGAGGAAGGCGATAAACATGCTCCAGGGCGCCTCCATACACTCCAAAAAAATAACGCCGGACGTCGTGTATAAGATTTCCGCCCGTGCGCGGCCAAAAGAGATACGGGAAATGGCGGAGCTTGCGCTCAAGGGCTCTTTTACCGCCGCGAGGGAGAAGCTGAACGTGCTGATGATAGAGTACGGGCTTTCCGGCGAGGACGTTATATTGCAGCTTTACCGGGAAGTGGCCAATCTGGATGTCCCTGAGAAGAGGAAAATCTATCTGGTGGACAGGATTGGGGAGTACAACTTTAGATTAGTGGAAGGGGCGAACGAGAGGATTCAGGTAGAGGCGCTGCTGGCGCAGATGGGCGTAGTTGGCAAAGAGTAGGTATCTATTTAATTGGTTCCTGCCGAACTGCACCCATGTCAACGTACGAATGCCCCAAATGCGGCAAGAAATACGATGTGGACGACGAGTGCTGCGACCAGGAGATGGAGCGCGAGGGCAACAAGCTCACCTGCAACGTGTGCAAGGACGAGGTGGAGATTCCGTCCTGCTGCGGGGAGGTTATGGTGAAACTGCGCCCTGATGAGGAGGAGCAGGAAGAGGAGAATGAGGGGTAAAAAATGCTTGCTCCCACCGGGATTTGAACCCGGGCCGCTGGCTTGAAAGGCCAGCATCCTTGACCGGTCTAGACGATGGGAGCTTCTGATTCTCTAATCAGGTAGATATTAGAGCCGCCATACATTTTTAATAAACTACTGCAGCTGCGCGAAATCAGCGTTGCTTCAGGGCATGCACGAAATCCCTGTGCACGTCTTCCACGCTTTTTGAGGCGTCTATTATGGTCCAGTTTGGCGTCATGAACTTCTCTTCCGCAAGCTGGAGGAACCTTTCCCTCACCCTTCCCAAGTAGCCGGGGTTGCTCTCGTACCTGTCCGGGCTTTTCTGGGCCTTTTTCCTCTCGGTTGCGAGGGTGGCGGGTATGTCAAAGAGTATAACCTTGTCCGGGACGAAATAGCCCACGGTTTCAACGATGGATTTCGCGCCGTAGTACGAGATTCCCTCTATTTCGTATGCGATTGTGGAGAAGACGTATCTATCTACTATTGTCATTCCGTTGGAATTGGCGATGCTCCTTTGCGTGTTTGCGATGTCGGAGAGGAAGAGCATGAATAGCGCCTTGGGCTCCAAAAGGAGCTTTCCGTCCAGGTAATCCCTCATCGTTGGAAAGGTTTTGGTTGGGTGCTTGAAGTAGGAGAATTCCATCTCTTTCCTAAGGAGGTCTATCTGGGTATCCTTGCCCGAGCCGTCTATACCCTCCACCACCACGAACATTATTCCGGATTATCATAATAGCATTAAAAAGATGCGCTATGAGAAAATGGCGATGGACGAAAAATGGAAGGTGATGGCGGAGAATTTCGCCGAGGCGTTCGCATCTGATTCTGTCCATATGAATTACAAGAACCTCTGGGTGCAGGTGTGCGACTGGGCCAAGGCGGACAAGCTGCCGCCCCCTGAGAACGTGCAGATTGTGCAGAAGATAGTCATGGGCGAGAAGGGGACGGAGGTGCAGGTGGAGTTCTGCATCTTTATGGACGGGAAGGAGATAAGCGCGAAGAAGAAGACGGTGAAGAAGGCAGAAGAATAAGTTGAACATTTATAAATACTTTTTAGCACATTCTAACCCATGAGTGGGGATATAACGCACCGCAGGAGCCTCCATACTCAGCTGGCGGCAATGCAGCTTGACGCTAGGCACGCAAAAAGCATGGTGCGCACCAAGACAGAACAAGGGCAGTTCTGGAGAAAGGTCACGCTCATTAGCCCGCCCCTCGAACTTGTAAGCATGGGAGACATCAAACTGCCTGGCAGGAGGATATGCCCGGGAGAGCGGATGGAAATCAAGGCGTGCATAGCCCTCATTGAAGAGAGGGATATTGCCGCTGAAATCGCTAAAACGAAAGGGGAAAACCATGCCCTCCTTAAGCTGTGCGGCAAATTCTTGGCAAGCACCGTAGTAGGCCTAGGTGGGATAATCGTGGCAGATTCCAGCTTAATTCTAGGTGTGCCCCTCGTTATACTTGGGCTGGTCGGCGTGATATATTACTCCCATGCCGCGAATTACGAGCCAATGATCCCGAAAAGAGTGCGCCTCATGCACATTAAAGGGTGCACGGAAGCCATCGGCATCATCGGGGAAACGAGGGACCTTGTGGTAAGGGCCTTGAACATCCGCAAGGAACTGGTTGCCACTGTGCAGGGCATGCCCCTGGATTTGGAAACAAAGGGGCGTTTGCTGTTGATGCTTTCGGGAAGGACGGATTCCCTTGAAACCGGGCTGAGGGTGCGCTCCATCCTTGAAGGGGTGAAAAGAAGGGACGAGGATTCTGAATCCTTCTCCAAGACAGTCTTGCCGAATCTGCTGCAGAAGTTGGATTCTACGGATGCCCTGCTCGGAGAGGCAAGGAAGGATGCGGAGGGGAGCAGGAAGGAGGAAGCAGAAGGGAAATGCCTTGAGGCGGCGGAGGCATACGAGGGCGTTTCTGATTGGCACATGGCGGCGGAGGCATACGCTCTGGTCTCCGGGGTTGTGCTGGAAGGGAAGCGCGACTGGGCTGAGGCGCTTGCGAGGAAGGCGGCGGATTGCGAGATGAAAGCCGGGGACGGAAGGGCTGCTGAAGTGCATAACGAGTGGGCGAAATCCCTTTCCGGAGAGGCCGTGAGGGAGCTTCCGGCGCAAGGGACTGCCGCGGAATAGGGCGCCAGCGCATCTTTTTATATTTGTACGTTCATTATATTTACCTAATTATACGGGGGTTTTGGAATGGACCTGATTTCGTTTAGGGATTTGGACAAGGGGACTGTGGAAAAGATTTTTGGCATTGCCGAGGACATTGACCGCCAGCTTGAAAGAAAAAAGGTGGAGAAGCTGGAGGGGATAATGGCCACTCTGTTTTTTGAGCCATCCACCCGTACTAAATTATCATTCCAATCTTCTGCTGAAAGATTGGGGCTGCAAGTAGTGGATTTCCTTGCGGACAGGAGCTCCCTGAAGAAGGGGGAATCATTTACGGATACGATAAGGACGGTGGATGGGTACTGCGACGTGATTGCGATGAGGCATCCCGCTGAGGGTGCGGCACGGCTGGCTGCGGAAGTGGCCGAGGCGCCGGTGCTGAACGGAGGGGATGGGGCGAACCAGCATCCGACGCAGACTCTTCTGGATTTGTATACAATTAGGAAACTGAAGGGGAAGATTGCGGGGCTGAACGTTCATCTTGTAGGGGACCTGAAGCATGCGCGCACAATGCACTCCCTTGTGTATGGATTGGGGATGTTCGGGGCAAAGGTTACGATGGTTGCGCCGAAAGGATTGGAATTGGAGGAGCACATAATCCACGAGGCGGAGAAGAAGTTCAACTTCAAGATGGAGAGCAGGGATGCAATAGACCTGAAGGACGCGGACGTGCTCTATGTGTGCAGGGTGCAGGAGGAGAGGTTTGCGGACAAATACGAAGCGGCGAAGGTGAAGAAGGAATTCACAATCTCCGCGGATTACATAAGGAAGGGGAAGAAGGATTTGGTCATAATGCATCCCCTGCCGAAAATAGATGAAATTCCGCCGGAGGTGGATGCGATGCCGCAGGCGAAGTATTTCGAGCAGGCGAGGAACGGGATTCCGATAAGGATGGCCTGCATTAAGATGCTCCTGGAGGGATGAACATGCTGAAAGTGGATATTATTGAGCACGGGACTGTCGTGGACCATGTGCAGGCGGGGATGGGGAAGAAGGTTCTGGACATCCTGGGGATAGATGAGAAATCCGGGAATAGGGTTGCACTGGTAATGAACGTTCCCTCCCAGAAGATGGGAAAGAAGGATATTGTAAAAGTAGAGGGAATACTCATTTCTAAAGAGAAGACGGACGCGATTGCGCTCATTTCGCCTCGTGCCACCGTTGATTTGATTAAGGACGGAAAGGTGGTGGAGAAGATGCAGGCGGAACTTCCGGAATCCCTCCATGGGGTTGGGAAGTGTCCGAACCCCAATTGCATAAGCACGCAGGAGAAGGCGCCTGGGAAGTTCCATCTTGAAGGGCAGAAGTACAGGTGCGGCTACTGCGAGAGGACTTTCAAGCCGGTGGAACTGCTTTGAGTGCTGGACGGGTTAAAAAACGTTCCGCCTAAGGTCTTTCCATGAAGCAAACCGGAACGATATATGTGGAGGTTTGGTTCACATGAGGTTCGTTTCACCCAACTGTTCGGATTTGTACCCGCCGAACATAGAGATGAAGCAGTTCCCGGACGGGGACGACTACGTGCGCCTTATTGATTTGAAGGCGGACGGCCCCGTGTTCCTGCTGCATCGCCTTTACCCGGACCAGGACAAGGCGCTGATGCAGGCAGTGCTCATGCTCAAAACCCTAAAAGAGAAGGGGTATCGTACTGCACTCGTTGCGCCCTACCTGCCTTACTCAAGGCAGGACAAAATCTTCAAGGAGGACGAGGCAAAGAGCGCGGAATATGTATGCGAAATGCTCAAGTGGGCGGGAGCCGACCGCCTCATCACGTTTGACTGTCATTTCATGAAGAAGGCGGGCGAGGCGGAGTACGGCGGATTGAAGATTGCAAGCTTGTCAATGGGCGCGGAGCTTATTGAAAAGGCGAAGGAGAAGTTCGGGGGCGGGTTTGAGGTTGTGAGCCCGGACCTGGGCGCAAGCTATCTCGTGGAGAGGAGCGGCGGGAAGAGCATGGAGAAGGTCCGCGGGGAGTACGTGGAGGGCGGGGAAGCCTACCGCAAGATAGAAGGGATGAAGGCGGATTTTGAGATAAAGGGGAAGGACGTGCTCATACTTGACGACATGATTTCAACGGGCTCCACGATGATTAGGGCGGCGGAAACCCTGAAAAGGAAAGGGGCGAAGAGGATTGCGTTCGCCGCGACGCACGGGTTTTTCCTGAAGGATTCGCTCCAGACGTTGAGGGCGCTTGGGGATGTTTTTGTGTCGGATTCGATACAGTCCCCGGTCTCTGAAGTTTCCATAAAGAGAAAAATTGAGTCTCTTGTGGGAGTATAAGCATGAAAATAGCATATTTTACTGACACGTACCTCCCGAACGTGGACGGGGTGGTGACCTGCCTTCTCGCATACAGGGCGGAATTGGAAAAGAGGGGGCACGAGGTGTACATATTCAGCCCCGGGAGCAAGAGGGACAAGGCGGAGAACAAGGACAAGAGGGTCTATTATTTCACTTCCGCGTCCTTCAAGCCTTATCCGGATTATAGAATCTCATTATTCCCGTTCTTATCCGCGGTAAAATTGGCAAAGGAAATCAATCCTGACCTCATACATTCGCACGGGATTGCGACCACGGGACTGGCGGCGATACAGTGCGCGCAGAAGCTGAAGGTTCCGGCCATCGCCTCGTTCCATACGATGGCGCCGGAAGCGACGCATTATCTCACAAAGAACGAGGGGATGCAGAAATTCCTTGAGGATGTCGCCTGGAAATACCTGAAATGGTATTATGCGTCCTTTGACCCGGTGCTCGCGCCCAGCGGATACACCGCGGACATACTCAAGGCGCACGGGATAGGGAACGTGACGGTGCTGCCCTCCGGGATAGATTCAAAGGCGTTCGCAAAGGCGGACGGGGAGGCGGTGAGGAAAAAGCACGGGCTGGGCAAGAAGAAGGTCATACTGCATGCCGGGAGGATGGTGATGGAGAAGAACCTTGACCTGCTCATAGACGAGGCGCAGTCCATCATCAACAAGCAGCCGAACGCGAAGTTCGTGCTGGTGGGCAAGGGGCCTGCGGAGGAGTACTACAAGGGAAGGGTGCAGGCAAAGGGATTGGGGGACTATTTCATATTCGCGGGGTTCGTGGACAGGAAGGAGCTGCCGGAGTATTATGCGGCGGCGGACGTCTTCGCATTCCCGTCCAAATTTGACACCCAGGGGCTGGTGGTGCTGGAGGCGATGGCTTCGGGCACTCCGGCGGTCGTGCCAACGAAATCCGCCTCCGCGGAGCTCATAGAAGAGGGGAAAACGGGATATACATTCGCAGAGCCGGTGGATTTCAGGGAGAAGGTGCTGCTTGCGATGGAACGGAAGGAGGAAATGGGCAAGGCGGCGAGGGAAGCGGCACGGAAGTATGATAAGGAGATAACTGTCGGGAAGCTGGAGGAATTGTATAAGATGAAAGTGGAGGCGAACAACAGCAAGGCGAACGCCGCAAAAAACGGGAAGAATGGGAAGGAAAAGAAATAGCTGATTATACCATCTACACTTTCATGTCCTTTATCAGCTGCTGCAGGCTGCCGAGCGTCCTCACCTGCACCGAGCCGGATTCAATTTCCAGCTTGAGGCGCGTCGCCGCATCCAGGCCCGAGGAGATGAATTCGTTCAGCTCCTCCACTTCGCCGTCATCCTCCGCGAGTATGATGTTCAATCCGTTGTGGAGGGCGCCGAGCACCCTGCCGACCACCTGCGGGCCGTCGTAGAAATGCACGAACATGTCCTGCCCTAGGATGGTTATCTTGGAGTCGTACTCCTTGCTTGAGCCCGGCTGCGTGAAGGGTATTGCCTCGTTTATGCAGATGTCGCGCAGGCTGCGGAACATGGAGAGCATCTTTGCGCTAATCCCCGCCTCCTGCTCCCAGGACGCCTTTGAGTAGTAGCCCGCCTCCTTCTTGATGAGGCCGAGGCCCACCATCTGGTCAAGGGGGTATTCAAGGTTGTAGTCGCTTATGAAGAGGGGCCTGCCGCTCTGGGTGATGTCCTTGAACGCGCCCTTCACCTCCGCCAGCTTGAGGGGGGTGTTCTTCCACTTGTATTTCTGGTTCACCTTTTCAAAAAGGCCGAGGAGGGTGTCCTTGCTTAGGGAGACCTTCTCCGTGCTCTGGGGCGGGAAATCCGGTATGTCCAGCTTGAGGATGGGCGCCTCCCCGGCCCTGAAGAATATGCCGAAGCCGAGGATGAGGAGCGCCAGCGCGGCCGCGCCGAGTATCTGCGGCTGCAGGAAGAAGGGCGTGGGCGAGACCTTGTCTATGTAGTATGCGGGGCGGAAACTGCCGATTGTGAAATTGAAATAATTCCTCCCGTCCGGGAGCGGGCCGTAGCCCGCCTGCTTCGGGTTTATGGTTATGGAGCTGCTGTCCCGCGCCTCGTAGCTGCCGAACTGGCCGCCGTCCACCTTTACGTTTATGGATGGGACGACCATCGGGCTGCCGTCGCCGGTCACCGTGAAAATGTAGATGTCGGAGACCGTGTTGATGGAAGCAGGGGTTACCGCAGGGCGCTTCACGCGCAGGTATGAGCGCGCGTATGCGTTGCCCTCCTGGTCCACGGCGCTTAGGATGTAATCCCCGGGCTGGAGGACGAACTCGTGCAGGATTGTGAGGTCCGAATTCAGGCTGGACCTTGAGCCGCCGGCGCTGAAGCGGTCCACCTCTCCGGAAATGTTCGTGATGGAGATGAAGATGAATTTCTCGCCGCCCGCGCTCTCGCGGAGGCTGAGGAAGATGTCGGTGCTGGAGGGCGCGACGCTCCCGGGCATTATGCTGTAGCCGCGCATGTATATCTCGCCCCTCGTGCCCTTCACCGCGCGGAAGGCGTCGTAGAAGCCGACGCTGAGGTTTTCATCGTGGCCATAGACCTTCACGTAGGCGGAATCGCCCTCAAAGCGGGAGGTGAATATCTCGGCTGTGTCGTTGCCGGAAAGCGGCGCGGACATGGAGGCCTGCGCCTTTGGCGTGAGCCAGGAGGTGCGCAGGAAGATTGTGGACATGTCGGATGCGGCATCCGCGGCCGAGGCCCAGCCGCCGTCAAGGGTCTGGGGCGCGAAGATTATGAAGCCGGACTTGTATGCGGCCACGCTGTAGGAGCCGCCGAATTTGTACGAGCTTTCCAGCCCGGATGCGGTATAAAGCCCGTTCCTGAGCCTGAATGGGCTCTCGGAGGAGACGGGGGTCGCATCAAAGGCCATCCTGAACCGGGATTGGGAGGGCGGCTGGGGCGCAGGCACCACGACGCCGTCCTCTGAGAGCATGCGGGAGAAATCCTGCCCGACATAGAGTATTATGACGCCCCTGTCCATGAGCCGGTACATGAGGGGATTGTCCCCGGCGAGGAGCCCCTCGGGCATGTAGCCGCTGGGGACAAGGAGGAACGAGCCGCTGCCCAGTTCGTCCAGCTCGCCCATGGACACCTCATTGACGCCCACCCCGTATTCTGAGAGGGTGGAAGTGAGGGACGAGAGGAAAATGGGGTATGTTTCGGCCTGCACGCGGCCGCTGCGGAGGACGAAGACTGCATTGGGGACGGGGGAATTGTATGCCTCCGCGTTGATTGTGATGTTCCTGAGGCCGGTGGATTCCATCTCCACTACGGAATATGCGGTGCGGTATGGGTAGCGCAGGTTTTCGGCGTCGCTCATGGTTATTATGTCTGAATCCACGACGCGGGCGGAAAGCGAGGCCTCCTGGATGTCGGTGGTCCACCTCTGCTCCGGCATGGAAACGGTCTGCGCGAACAGCAATGCGACTATGCCCAAAAGTATGACGAGGCCTATGATGCCGCCCATGCGGAAGAGCGCCTTCCCCTGCACCTGGAAGAGGGGCTTCGCCTCCTTCTTCTCCTCTTCGGCGGGCATCCCGGGACGCTTCACGGGCGCGGCGGGCGCGGGCGGCTTCTTCCCGAGCGCGGCGAGCAACTTCTCCTTCATCTGCTCGCCTATCGGCTTCTCCTTTTTCCTATACTTGCGCTCAAAGGTGTAGCGCTTCTTCAGAGAAAGCCTGTAACGGCCGCCGGGGTCGGGCTCCGCATCCATCACTGCACCAGTTCCAGGAATCCTTCCTTCACCATCTCGTCAAGGAGCTGCTCCACACGGGCATCGGGCACGCGGTGGAAGCGGGAAAACTCGGATATGTTCATGTCTCCGCTGTGGTCCACCACCCACTCCTGGATCTTGGACTTGAGGGCGCCGTCCGACATGCCCTGCAGTTTCTCCATGTTGAGCCTGAGCTCGTCGTTCTCGTTCTTCATGTCGTAGTTCTCCCTGTTGAGGGTGCCCACCTGCTTCTTCAGGAGCGCGTAGTTCCTGCGCAGCGTCTCCACCTCCCTCTTCATGGTGTCGTAGGTGGAGTAGAGCTGCTTGTAATCGTTGGAGGCGAAGTCCTCTATCTCCTTCACGGTCTGCTCCAAAAGCTGGAGCAGGAGCTTCGGGTCCACTTCGTAATAATCCCCGACGAGCGTGAAAAGGTTGAGGAGGTAACGGAGCATGTCCATCCTCCTGCGCGTGGGGGAGACGGACGGCGGGATTGTGTAGATGACCTCCACCGAGCCCTTGTCAAACCTCACCACGGAGAAGGAATAGGGGTTCTTGTTTATGTCGCGGCTCTCAACGTACGCGGCGCTCACGGACGATTTTTCCTTTGCGACGCGGAGGAAGGATATGGTGCGGAGCGCGGAGGCGATGTCCTCCGGCCTTCCGGTCATCTTCCCCTCCATGCGGAGGCCGTCCACCTTCGGGGCCGATGCTGGCTCTGCCATGTCAGGCACCCCCCTTCTTCCCCGTGTCAAGCGCGGGGACGTAATTCAGGAGCGAAAGCGCGAACACCGCGGCTGCGAGCAGCAGCGCGAACACTATCACGATGGGGTTGAACTCCGCGCCCGCAAGGAGCGGGAAAATCGGGAGACCCACCGCGATGAGGACCGCAGCCGTCGCGTAGAGGACGAGGTTGCGCTCAAACTTCTTCCTCTTTTCCGAATATGCGGCGAGGTGGGTCGGGCAGACGACGAGCTCGTTGCCCTTGAGGATGCCCATCTTCCTCTTCATCTCGCGGATGAACCTTATCATGACGTCATTCTTGATGGGTGTCCCTTCGGGGACCTCCTTTTCGCATATCCAGCATACCCTTGCCATGCGCTCAGCCCTCCAGTGAAACCTGCGTTATTTCCGCGTCGCTCACGCCCGCTTTTCTTTTGTCCGCCTTGGTGAAGATGTTGATGATGGTCGTGTCCTCTATGCCTATCTCCTTCATGAAGGTGGTTATGTTTGGGCGTGCGATTCCGAACCGCTCCAGCATTATTATGAACGAGACGACGTCAAGGTGGCGGTTGTGCTGCTCAAACAGCCTCACCACCTCCTCAATGCGGTCCTCGCTGAGCCCGAACTCCAGCAGCCTCCTCTTCAAATCCTCCTTATGGAACGGAACTGACCTTGCCACATCAATCGCCTCCTTCTGCTCCTGCGTGAGCACGCCCTCAAGCTCCAGGAAAAGCTCCCTGGCCGGCTCCTCGCCCTCTATCTTGTCCACCAGGAAGGTGGACGGGTACGGCGCCGCGGTGGAAAAAGCCATGTTGACCGCGCACTGCCCGACCCCGAAACGAGATATCTCCTCCCTCATGAAATTGCTGAAGTTGAGGGAGCCCTGGAGGTAGTCCAGGTACTTCTCAAACTTCACCTTTAGTATGAAAGTCGTGCCCACGTTGCTGAAGATTGCCTCGCTTATGTCCGTGGGGTTCTGGGAGGCGATTATTATGCCGAAGTTGTACTTCCTTCCTTCGCGCACAATCATCACTGCGTCGCTGTTATCCTCCTTCGCGATTTTCCACGCCTCATCAAGCACTATTATCAGGCGGAGCCCCTTCTCCTTTGCCCAGCCCATCGCGCGCATCTTTTCCTTCACGAATTGCAGGACGGCGAGGGCGCCCAGCGCGCGGAACCGCTCGTCCGGGAGGCCGGAAAGGTCCAGCGCGACGAGGCCGGAACTGGTGAGCTCGTCCAGGCTCACGGTGGAATGCTGCGCGAAGAAGTCCTCGCCGGGCTTCACGAATTCGCGGAGGCGGTAGATTGCATTCTCCAGCTCCGCGGGGAATTCATACGTGCCGAGGGAGGATTTTTCCTCCAAAAGCTTCACCACGTCCTTTAGGGTGGGGGGCGTGAGCGCCCTGCCCAGCTCGTCCCTCTGCTCGGTGGTGTCCATCCGGTATTTGTTGTTCACGTAGCATTGTTCAATCGCCTGCTCGGAGAGGCGCTTCTGCTCTGGGTACTGCTCTATGTCCGTGAGGATTGCGAGCGTGCGCATTATCTGCTTTATGCGGTCGTAGGGCTTCATCCCGCCCAAATCCAGGATATTGAGGTAGGAACCTTTTCCCAGCGCAATCACGCGGCCGCCGGTTTGCCTGACCCAGTCCTTGTATTCCCCGGCCCAGTCAATGATGAGGGCGTTGGAGTTCCATACGAACGAGGCGCGTGTGAGCAGCGTCTTGATGAAGTAGGACTTTCCCGAGCCGCTGATGCCGACCACGGCGATGTGCGGGTTCGCGATGTCCGCGAACGACCAGTAAAAGGGGATGTTGAGGATTTTGGTGCGGCCGATGAAAAGGGAGTTGTCAGGGTCCTTGAACAGCGCCTCCATGGGGGGCTCCGGAGGGTGGACTAGGATGTTCCTCTTCGCGAGCTCCCGGTTGGAGATTTTGGACAGTTCCAGTGGCATCGTATCACATTACCTATATTCACACGAGCGCCGCGTCCAGTTCCCTGGGCGTGGGCGGCATCGCCTTCTCCCATTCAAAGCACTTGAGCATCTGGTCGGCCTGCAGCTGGTCCACCTGCACGTTCAGCGAGTTGGAGATTGTTACCTTCAGCTCCCTGGCCTGTGCGCGCACCGCGGCCATCGCCGCTTCCTTGGTGACGCCGCTTGCGGTGGTCATCGCGTATGCGAGCACGCCCATGGGCCTCAGCCCCTTGGTGAGCTTGCCGAGCTGGGAGTCCCACATGGCGACCTCCCTCTCGTACTTGTCTATCTTCAGGACGTCCGGTTCTGTTTTTTCCCGTTCGCGGGAGAGGCGCAGCTGGCCCTCCGCTTTCTTGGTTTCTATTTTCTTCCTCTCCTCGCCCACGTCCTCGGCGTAGAGCATGTAGGCGATTTTGGCGACATATTTGATGTTGGAGATGGCGCGCTCAAAGTCCTCGTTGAACGCGACGTTCTGCTCCATTGTCTTCTCGGTCGCGGACTCGTAAATCCTTATCGCGAGGAAGGCGCTGGAGTAATACATGTTTCCTATCTTCTTGATTATCACATCTTCAGAAGGAGGGATTTCGTACCCCGTGTCGGTCATGATGACCGTGTTGGTGCGCTGGGTTATCATCGGGATTACGAGGTATCCATATTTCAGGAAAAGGACCGCGGCCAAGCTGCCGAGCCCGGCGAACAATGCCCCGATTATGCTCAGGACCCCTCCCCCGGACGCAAGCGCCATGAGGGCCCCGAAAAGCCCGATTCCGGCGGAAGCATAAGCTATCTGTTTCTCCGTGACCATCGGCAAACACCAACGGTGGGTTTAATGGTTTATCATTTATAAACTTATTGACGGCGGACGGGAGTTATTTTACTGCGTTCTCCACTATTTTTTCCGCGTCCCCCACGTACGTAGAGGGGTCAAAGAGGGAGTCAAGCTCCTTTTTGGCGAATTTCTTGCCCAATGGGCTGGATTCCAGCGTTTCACGGAGGGATTTCTTCTCCGCAAACGCCTTCTGGGAGAGCTCGCGCACGGATTCGTGGGCCTCCTGCCTGCCCACTCCTTTTTCCGTGAGGGCGAGCATGAGGCGCTCGGCCATTATGAGGCCTTTTGTGAGTTCCAAATTCTTCCTTATGTTTTCCGGGAAGAACTGCAAGCCCGGAAGAATAGAGGATAACTGCACGAGCATATAATCCGTAATTATGAAGGATTCGGGAAAGATGAAACGCTCGTTCGCGGAGTTGGTGAGGTCGCGCTCGTGTTCCAATGGGATGTTTTCCAAAGCGGTTTGGACGTTGGCGCGGACTAGCCTCGCCAGGCTGCATACCCTCTCGGACTTATGCGGATTCCTTTTGTGCGGCATCGTGGATGAGCCCACCTGTTTTTTTCCAAAGGGCTCGGCGAGCTCTGCGATTTCCGGGCGGCTAAGGTTGCGGATTTCCTTTGCGATTTTTTCGCAGGTGCCGGAGATGAGGGCGAGCAGTTCCATTATTTCCGCGTGCCTGTCGCGCTGGATTACCTGGCTGGAGACCGGCGCAGGAGTGAGTTTCAATATCTCCATTACGCGCTTCTCCAATTTTTCGCCGTCCTTTCCGAAGCCTGCCCTTGTCCCTGTGGCGCCGCTCATCTTTCCTACAAGGATGCGCTTTTCCGCTTCTTCCATTCTTTGGAGGTGCCTCTTCACTTCTGTATAATATAGGGCGAACTTCATCCCATAAGTGGTGGGGACGGCGTGCTGGCCGTGCGTCCTCCCAATGCACACTGTTTTTTTGTGCTTAAGCGCGAGGGATTTGAGGATGTCTGCGAATGCGAGAAGGCGCTTCTTCTCCAACGCGAGCGCATCCCGAAAGATGAGGGCAGTGGCCGTATCCTCTATATCATAACTGGTTGCGCCCAAATGAACGTAAGAGCCGGCATCCCCGCTCTGCTCCGAGAGGGCTTTGACCATCGCCATCAGGTCGTGGTGGATTTCCTCCTCAATTTCCAAAACGCGGGCGAGCTTTACTTTTTTGCTTCCCTCTTCTATTTTCTTCGGGGCATCCTTTGGAATCCTGCCCATCTCCGCATGCGCCTTTGCCAGCGCTATTTCTACATCCATCCATTTGCGGAGCTTGTTCTCCTCATCAAAAATCGTGCTCATTTCGGTCCTGTACCTTGAGTCTAGGGGTGAGATTGCCATATGTATTGATGGAAAGAAGAATATTAAAAAGCCGACCTAATCCTGCTCTTTCCTCTCATTTGGGGCGCCGTAAATCATCTTCCTCCTTGGGCGCCCGCGCTCCTTGCCGCGCCTGGATTCGTAGCGGGGAGGGCGTCCTGCATACTGGTCTGAGGAACGGGGGGCGGAGGGCTGGGAAGCGGGTGCCGCGGATACCGCACCGCTCCAGTTTATGTACATGGGCGGCTTGATTCCTTCTATGTCTATAATCATCCATTTCTCTTTTACGAGCAATTTCTTCTTCAATACCGTATAAGCCGCCTCCATCGGGAGGGAGCGGGCGTTGGAGCTGACGACGAGGATTTTGTATTCCGCAGGCGCGGAATTCATCTGGGTTATGGTTTCAAAGAAATCGTGCCTGCCGCCGAACTCTATCCTTAAAATGGCGGAGATGCGCTCGCCCTTTATGGTGAGAGTCCTGCCGTCCCTCTGCACCTCAAATCCCCTTGCTTTCGCTGCGGATTCATAGGAGGCCAGGAGGGATTCCAGGAGGTCCTTCTCCGGCTTTTTAACCTGAAGAATGTCGGTAAAAATGCTCACGCACATTTATGGGCATTAGAGATTATAAACGTTTAGAGGCTTGGGAAGGTTTAAAAACACTAAAGTAGTAAAATTATAACATATAATGTGATAAAATGACTGTTGAATATAAAGACGGTTTTGCGATAGTTACTATGCCTGCTTTCAGAACCAGGCACAAGCTTCCTGCAGATGAATTCAGGCGGCAGAAGGAGTTCGCAGAGAGGATGCTTGCGCAGCACAGGGACTATCTGTCCGCAAACGAACGTTATGAGATGAGAATGGTCACGAGGGAGGAAGGTTGCCTCCTTTCTGTAAAGATGGAATCCACGGAAAGAAGGATAACGGATTTGGCGAATGCCGGCGTGCCCCCCGTTTTCCTGGAAGCTTTCGAGGGTGCCACTCGGTCTGGTCCATTTCCTGTAATAGATTTCGTCCTTGAATTTGTAAGCGGAAGATACTTCAAAATAGCGGCAGTGTTAGGAATAAAACGCAAGAAGGGGATAGTAAACCGATACGATAGCGTTATCCGCCCAGCCCTTCCTACTGATGTCCGGGATTTCAGGACACGGGCTTTTGATGGAGAGAAGATATGCCCCCAGCTTTACAGGGAAATTAGCAACTACATAAGAGAGCACTTCAATATACCATCTGATAGGGCTGAGGAAATAGCCATCCACGACCAGATTGTCCTGAAGTTTTTGGAATCCGCGCTTTGTGGATTCCCCCCTGGGGAAAGGGTATATAGCCAATATTCAGAAGGTGAACCGCTGGATTTCATCTCCAAAAGGATGTGGTATCTCTCCTTTAGCCCGGAAGACCGGGTAAGGATAGTAAGAGATTTTGTTAAGAGGTTGAGGGAAAAGGAATCAGATCTCATGAAGCGGAACCTGCTCACGAGAATGGCAGCGCTTTTCCCGGATGAGATAGACCTGGATGAACTAAGGCTCGAAAGGCTTAGGTTGGAGAAGATGATTGATGACTGCGAGAAACTCCAGGATTTTACAAATATGCCCGAAATCCTCCTTACCGACCCGAATTATGGGGGCAGATACGTTTCCCTGCTCAAGGAGCACGTAAGAAGGAAATGCACGGAGCTTTCCAGTTCGGACCCTAAGGCATTATTTACGAATCTAGGGTTTATGCCGCCTCTCTTGCTTATTCCCCAGGGCTCGCAGTTTATACCGGATTTTAGGGATGTTATAACTGCAGCAAGGCTGGAGGCCGCAATGGGGATGCCCGACGCGGATTTTTCAGACTATTTTAGAAATCACGGCAGAGTCGCATCGATTGGCCACTCACAAAGAATGTGCTACTCCCTCATTGACATGAGATTCAGGGATTACATTCTTGGCCGGGTCCGGGAGTTATCTTTGCCGTATTCCATGGCTGAAGCGGATTTGGATTAGAGGGCAATATTGAAACCGGAACTCCGGCCTGCTAGTCATTATAAACATTTAGACGGAAATCAGGCGTATGGGGTTCTCGGCGGAAGAGAAGAGGAAACTCCTTCTGATTGCGCGGAAGGCGATAGAGTATTTCGCGGAGCATGGGGAGGAGCCCGGAGCCCTGAAAGAAGTGGACATTGACGAGTTTGAAATGGCGCGCGGGGTATTTGTGACGCTCAAGGAAAATGGCGAGCTGCGCGGATGCATAGGCTTCCCGATGCCCATTATGCCCCTGGGAAAGGCGATTGTGAAGAGCGCAATTGCGGCGGCGTTTGAGGATTGCAGGTTCCCGCCTGTACGGAAGGAAGAGATAAGGAAATTGGAAATAGAGATAAGCGTGCTCACCGTGCCCGAGCAGGTGAAGGCCGCAAGGCCCGAGGAGTACTTGAAGAAGATAAAAATCGGGAGGGACGGGTTGATGCTGGAGTGCATGGGCTCATGCGGGCTGCTTTTGCCGCAGGTGCCAGTTGAAGAGAAGTGGGATGTGGGGGAATACCTTGACTTCCTGTGCAGGAAGGCGGGGCTGCAGCCGAAAACGTGGAGGGAGAAAGGGGCAGTCATAAAGTGCTTCCAGGCGGAGATAATCAGGGAAAAGTGATGCTCATGAGGATCAAGACGATACAGAAAGAAAGCGGAACGTACGTGCGGCTGCCGGAGGAATTCAGGAAGGCAGAGGAGCTTGAGCTGTTTGCACTGCGCGACGGATACTATTTGCTTTCCGTGCCGCTGGGGGCGGGCACTGCAAAGGCCGCGGAAAAACCCGGGGCGAAATATGCACCTGCCCCGAAGGCGGCAACTCCTGAGGCGCCGGGAGGGCTTTCGCAGCAGGAATCCAGGGTGCTGATGAAGCTCGCGGACATACGGTTTGAGAAGAGGGTGCCGCAACTTATCAACAAGGATTTCAGCAGGCAGGACCGGGAGGCGCTCATGTCGCTGGAGAAGAAGGGGGCGGTCACGCTCATAAAGAGCAAGAAATACCCGGGCGGCGTGTACAGCATACAGAACGATTTCTATCCCCAGCCCCAGAAAAAGGAGGGGGAGGCGCCGAAGCCGGCTGATACGGACTTGGAGAAGCAGCTGTTCAGGGACGGGTATATTGTGGTGTCGGACTCCAACGCGGCACAGCGGCTCTCGGACGTGCTGCAGAAGCAGAGGGGCGCGATTACTGGAGTAAAGGGGTTTGACGGCAAATATTACATGGTCACGAAGGCGTTCGCAGGGAAGGTGAAGGCCGCGCTCGTGAAGATGGGCGGGGATTACGCCGACCCGAAGGATGTGGGCGCGCAGGCGGGGCTGCACCCGGACGGGGTAAAGGCGGTGCTCAAGATACTCGCGGAGAGCGGCGAATACATGGAGAAGGGCGAGATTTTCATAAAGGTGGAATGATGACGGTCATAAGGGACGCAATCCACGGAAACATAACCCTCTCGGAAGTGGAGAAGAGGGTGGTGGACTGCGCGGATTTCCAGAGGCTGAGGAGGATACGGCAGCTCGCGCTCGCGCACCTCGTTTATCCGGGAGCGATGCACACGCGGTTTGAGCACTCCCTGGGCACGATGCACCTTGCATCCGGGATATGCGATGTTCTGGTCATCTCAAAGGACGAGAAGGAAGGGATAAGGATGGCCGCGCTGCTCCACGACCTGGGGCACGTGGCGTTCTCGCACGAGAGCGAGTATGCGCTAAGGAAGCACCTGGGCACGCACGAGGAGGTGGGGCGCAGGAAGGCGTCCTCCGGGGAAATCGGGGACATCGTGGGCGAGAACTTTTCCGCAAAGGAAATCCTTTCCGGGAAGGGGATTATGGAGGAGATAATCGCCTGTGACATAGGCGCGGACAGGATGGACTACCTCAAGAGGGACGCGCACCACACCGGGGTCGCGTACGGGATAATAGACACGGACAGGCTCATCCACACCATGATGGAATGCGGCGGGAGGATTTGCGTGGAACGGGGAGGGCTGGAGGCGGCCGAATCCCTTCTCATAGGGAGGTTCCTCATGTTTTCCACGGTATATATGCACAAGACCGTGCGCATCGCGTCCTCCATGCTGGACAGGGCGATAAGGAGGGCGGTGGAGGCCGGAGAGCTGGAGCCGGAGGATTTCCTTTTCGCGGGGGACGAGGAGATGCTGCTCAAGCTGGCCGGGGCGAAGGGGGGCGCGCCCTATGCCGAAGCGATAATCAACAGGAGGTTCTACAAGCAGGCGTTGGAGATAAGCGACCTGCATCCGCTCCTGAGGGAGCCGGAAAAGGCGGAGAAGGAACTTTCCGCGAAGTGCGAGTGCGACATAATCATAGGGATGCCGAACGCGCCCGCGCAGCCGTCCGGCTTCGGGGTGAAGGGGAAGGAAGGCATGCAGGAAGTGATGGAGGCGTCCGAGCTGGTTGCTGCACTTTTATCCGCGGAAGAGAGGAGGAGGAATGCTATAATAATGTGCCCCGAGGGTGCGCGGCTGAAAGTGGAGAAAACGGCGAAAAAGTATTTTGGGCCGTAGCTGAATCTATTGCACAAGGTAGCCGGCTATCTTTATCACTGCGACAAGGACCGCGACTGCGATTATGACGCTGCGCGGGTCCATCTTTATGCCGCTCAATTCCATGTCCGCGCTTAGGCCCGTGAGCCCCGCGGAAGTCATGGGCATGGACATTGAGGTCCTTTTCAATGACATGGTGTTATTTCGCCAGGGAAGAATTAAAAAGGAGTGCGGCGAGCAGAACCCATGGCGCTGGAGAAGGTTGTGGAAGAGAAAAAGCCCTCGTCCATACTCAGCCTCATACACATGGGGCTGGACTCCTATGATGATATTTTCTCTGATTTTGACCCTTCCCCATATTCCGAGCGGCTCCTCTCCGAGGACTTCATCCTGGAAGCGAGGAGGAGGTATGCGGAGAAGAAGGGGGGCGGGCTGGAGCTCAGGTTCTCCCTCCCGGAAAAGCTGCGTTCCGCGAAGACCGAGGCCCTTGTAAAAAGGAGGCTGCGCGACCATTTCCACGCGAAAGTGAGGGATGAGGAGGCGGACATCGCAAGGAGCAGGAAGCGCGGGGCGATTTATTTCGCGGCAGGGTTCGCGGTGCTGCTGTTCGTGGCTGCTGCGCCCCAGATAGGGCCACTCTCAGGAATCGCGCACTTCATAGACATCCTCCTCGTGCCGGTGGGCTGGTTCGGGATGTTTGACGGCGTTGAGCTCATGGTGGAGGCGCCAAGGAGGTTTGAGAAGGAAATCAACTTCAACAAGAGGCTCGCGGGCGCCACATACACGTTCTTCAGTGAGGAGGAGCTCGTGAAGGTCATGGAGGAGAAGGTGGCTGAAGAAAAAGTTGCGAAGCCGAAAGCGGAGAAGCCCAATGCTGAGGAAAAGCCGAAGGAAGAGAAGCCCTCCGAAGCGAAAAAGGAGGAGAAGAAGGCGTGACGAGGGAAGGTTTTTAATGGGGAGAGGGGAAAGGAGCGCATGAAAATCGAGTTCAAGAAACTCAAGCCGCTCAAGGCGAAAAATGCGACCGTTATCGTCGGATTCCCGACCGCTGGGCTCGTTGGGAGCATCGCGGCTTCATATCTCACATCAAAGCTGGACATGGATTTTGTAGGGTATTATACGAGCGAGAAGATTCCGCCCGTCACGGCGGTGCATGATTATACGCCCCTTCCGCCAATACGAGTTTATGCGTCGGAGGCGAAGCACCTGATTGTCGTGCTTTCGGAGATAGTCGTCCCCATTTCCCTTTCCGCGGAGATGGCGGGGCACATAGCCGAGCTGGCGGAAAAAGCTGGCGCGCCGATGGTGATTACGCTGGGTGGGATTTCGCAAAATGAAGAAGAGAAGAGCGTATATGTCATTTCTACGGACCAGAAGCTCTCTGATGATCTGGTGAAGAGGAACCTGGCGAAGAAGGTTAAGGAGGGGGCGACCACGGGCGTGGTGGGGCTGCTGCTCTTCCCTGGCGTGGTGAAGGCGCCGGTGCTCGCAATACTGGGGGAATCGGAGGGCGAGAGGCCGGACCCCGGGGCTGCAGTGGATGTTCTTCGCACCTTATCCAAGATAATAGACGTGCCGATAAACACCGTGGAGCTGGAGAAGGAGGCGGAGTTGCTTGCGCAGGCGGCGAGCGAGTCCATAATTTCCTCTAAAATATTGAAGAAGAAGCTGGGGTCAATGTACGGATAACTAATTTTCGTGGCGGAGGAGTCTGCTACGCAAATCGCGGTAGCGTAAGGAGTACGTTCAAAGCGTCTCAAAGTGAAGTAGGGGGGAGGTATGATTACCCTAAAGAGAGGAGGGGGGAACTCCCCCTCTTCCTCTTGGATGCAGGGGGCAGGATTTGAACCTGCGGAGACCCTAAGGTCACAGGATCTTAAGTCCTGCGCAGTTGGCCGGGCTTTGCTACCCCTGCTGGATAAAAGAGATGGACTAGTAAATTTAAACCTGCCTCCAGGCACAGGATGCGGTCATAACAATGCATTCAGCACTTGGGAGAGGTATGCCTCAATGGCAGCGGGCGTAGGATTTTTAAGTACCGTATCGACCCATGCGTTCCTTTCAAATCCCAAAATGGCAAGGTCCCAGGTACAAAAAGGTGGTGTAGGATTTGGGACTATTTTGCCCGGCTCTTGGAGATTGAGTTCAACTATGGCAGTGCGCAGCTCGTTTTCGTTGGCCCACACGCCTGTCAGAAGAAAAACCGGGCCTTTCGTTTCATGAACGCAGGCCACAGCGATGGAAAGGGGGCTTTCAGGAATGGATGGCTTGGGGGGCTTTGGCAACCGGTCAAACGCAACCAATGTGGCCGCCCTGATTATTTGCCAGCCAGGGATTTGACGATCCTCCTTAGCAGTAACACTATAGAATTTAACTTTAGAATTGATAACTCCGCAGGTGTTCCCATCCATCACTCCGAGGAAGCGGACGGGGCGGGGCGTATAGACTGTCATGTAAATATTATGGTTTATTGTGTTTATAAATGTATTCTTGAAGGATAAGAAAAATTAAAATGAGAAAAGAAAAAATCAGGCGAACAGGTGCAAGCCGTACGCAATAATCGCGGAGGCGAAGACCAGCGAAACGGTGTTCACCACCTTGATTAATGCGTTAAGGGACGGGCCAGCCGTGTCCTTCAGGGGGTCGCCGACAGTGTCCCCGACGACCGCCGCCTTGTGGGCGTCGCTCCCTTTTCCTCCATAAACACCGTCCTCTACGAGCTTCTTGCCGTTATCCCATGCCGCGCCTGAGGTGCACATGAACAATGCCATCATGAGGCCGCTTGCGATTGTCCCCGCGAGAAGGCCGGCGAGCGCATTTACGCCAAGGACTATTCCAACAACAATGGGCGCAAGCACCGCAATTATGCCTGGAACGGCTAGCTCGGCGAGCGCGGTCTTGGTGCTTATGTCAACGCACTTCGCGTAATCGGGCTTTGCTTTGCCTGCCATAAGCCCTTTAATTTCCCTGAACTGCCTCCTCACTTCCTCCACAATCTGGAATGCGGCCCTTCCCACTGCAGTCATCAGGAAGCTGGAGAAGATGAAGGGGAGCATCGCGCCTAGGAAAAGCCCCACAACCACCATCGGGTCCAAAAGGCTGATTGAGGTTATGCCAGCCGCCTCTGCGAATGCGACGAAGAGGGCGAGCGCTCCGAGGGCTGCGCCACCTATCGCAAATCCTTTTGTGGTCGCCTTAGTGGTGTTGCCCACAGAATCGAGGGCGTCGGTGATCTCCCTCACCTTGGGCGGAAGGCCGGCCATCTCCGCTATGCCCCCTGCATTGTCCGTAATCGGGCCGTAGCTGTCCACGGCGATTATGATGCCGCTGAGCGAGAGCATCGCTGCAGCCGCGAGCGCAATCCCGTACATGCCGCCTAGCGCATAGGATGCGATTATCGCCGCGACAATCACGAGCACCGGAAGGGCGGTTGCCTCCATGCCCACCGCAAGCCCCTGGATGAGGTTGGTGCCTGCGCCCGTCTTTGCCGCCTCGGCGATGCTTTGCACCGGGCGGTGGTTCTTGGCTGTGTAATAATCGGTTATGGTGAAGAGCAACGCGGTCACGACCACGCCCACTACCCCCACATAGAACATCTGGGGGCTGAGCGGGTACGCGAACACGTAATAGCCGAGGATTGCGGCTATCCCTGTCACGAATATGGCGCGGTAGAAGGCGTTCATTATCTTTCCGTCCTTGCCGGACCATACGAATAAGGAGCCGATTATGCTGGCGACGGCGCCGACCGCCGCGATTGCGAGGGGAAGGAGCACGTACTGGGGTGCGACGGTCATCCCGATGAGCATCGCCGCTATTATCGTGACTACAAATGACTCAAAGACGTCCGCGGCCATGCCTGCGCAGTCGCCGACGTTGTCGCCGACGTTGTCCGCAATCACCGCGGGGTTGCGTGGGTCGTCCTCTGGGATGCCTTTCTCTATTTTTCCGACGAGGTCAGCGCCCACGTCCGCTGCCTTGGTGTAGATGCCACCCCCGACCCTCGCGAAGAGGGAGATAAGGGAGGCGCCGAACCCGTAGCCGATGAGCGGGGCGAGGTCGCCGCCGAAGAATGTGTAAAGCCCTGCGAGGCCCAGGAGGCCTAGGCCCACGAGCGCCATGCCCGTGACCGCGCCGCCCTGGAATGCGAGGGAAAGCGCGGGGTTAAGGCCCTTCTTTGCGGCTTCGGCGACGCGCACGTTCGCGCGGACGGAAACCTGCATGCCCACGTAGCCCGCGAGCGCGGAGCATACGACTCCCGCGAGGAATGCAATTGCGGTGGGCTGGCCGATAAGGAAATAGATTGCAGCCACGAGCACCACCACGATGGGCGCGAGCGTCATGTACTGCCTCTTGAGGAAGGCGTTTGCGCCCTCCCTGACCGCGGCGGAGATGTCCTGCATCTTCTTCTCGCCTGCAGGCGCCCTGCTCACGGAAAACGCGAGCCAGAGCGCGTAAAGAAGCGCCAATACCCCTGAAGCGAAAGCCAATTGTATTGCATCCATGTTCCCACCGAATAGTGGGTATTATTCACTAAAAAAGGTTTAAAAATGGAACATAACTGGCTACGACGTGAGAGATGAATAAAACAAGAAGAATGAGAAAAGAAAAATAAGAAAAAGAAAGAAAAGAAGGGACTTAGTCCCTTCAGTTCCTTGTCAGGCCAGCGACGAACTGCTGCCCGGCCGTGATAGTGTCTTCAGCCGTGAGGCCTGCGACGACTATCTTGTTGCCGATTGCCCTGACGACCACGGGCTGTGCCGCGAAGTCTACGTCAGAACCAGCGATTGCGTCTGCTGTCACTGTGTTTACGATGTCACCGCCGACGGTAACGACCGTGCCGGTGTCAAGGCCGACCGCGTCCCTGTCCAGAACCACGAGGTTGCTGGTGAGCGGGTAAACCTCCTTCACCGTTGCTGTGGGTGCGTTGTTCGGCATTATGACCGCGGACACGCCGTCCATGCTGCAGGTCGGTGCGCCAGCGCCAGTGCCGAATGTGCACGGGGTCAGCTGCTCGGTTATCTCCACGACCTTTACCTTCACGCCGGAGGTTCCGATGGTCTCCTCGTCACCCTCGCCCAGAACGAGCGTGGTTGTGTCGGGGGTTGACGTCTCGGCCGCCGTTGTCGCAAAGGTGTAGGTCACGGTCAGCAAGGTCTTCGGGACCTTGAAGGTCCTCTTGGTCGCGCTCGCGCCGGTGAACTGCGTGCCCCTCATGGATACGAACTTGGACTCGTAGTCCGTGCTGCTCGTATAACCAAGGGTGCTGTCGCTGTAGTTCAAGGTCGCGTTGGAGATGTCCGTCGCGGTCTCGTTGACTATCTGGAGGCTGATGAACTCATCGTCCGGAGTTGCTCCGTAGATGGAGTACATCTTGCCGTCAGTGGCAACGTAGACGCCGAGGCCGTTCGCGATGTCGAACTTGCCCGCGCTTGTCTCCCACTCGCCCGCGTTCTCAAACAGCCATATCTCCGGAGAGCCCGAAGATGAGTTGCTGGCGTTGTAGAACTGGATCTTCCCGTCCGGCCCTGCCTGCCTGAAGTCAAAGTTCTGTTCAAGCGGGGTTGCGTCGGCAATGTTGAAGTACCAGTAGTCGCCGTCGTCGTCCTTCATGAAGACGTCGCCTGCTGATATGGTGGGTATTCCCGCACCGCAGTCCACATCCGTGACCTCTGTCGGGTCATAGATGAACCAGAGCTCGGAGCCCCTCTTCACGCCCGTGGCTGCCGGAGTCGCGTCTGCGCCGTTCCTCCTGAACATCTCAGTCCCGCTGGAGGACACCTTTATCGTTTTGCCGATGTCCATCTTGCAGGTCGTGGTGCCGTTCTGGAAGGTCTTCTGGCCGACGTTGCTCTCGTACTTGAACTCAAGGGTGGAGTAGTCCACGCCCTCGTCATCCACACCGTTGTAGATGAGGTCGAACTTGTGGTAGTCGTCCAGGTCAAGCACCGGGAACTTCTCGCCAGCGTCCATCTCGCCGTAGTCGTCCGGGTCGGCGTTGTAGATGATTATCGCCCTCAGGTACTCCGGATCAGCCGCTTCGCCAGTGGATGCTGCCTTGTTGGCCCAGCCGATTGCGACTTCCCATTCGCTGTCGTCATCGTCAATGAACTTGAGGCCGTCCTCTATCTCTATCTCATCAGAGAAGATTCCGATCTCAGCCCATTTGGAGATGAGCAACACACCGGGCGCTGTCTGGTAGACGTGCACCTTCACCTGGGTCGTGTCACAGAGGTTGTCCTCCGTGTCGCCGGCGAAGATCTGGTCCTGGCAGACTTCGTTGCCGTTGGAGTCGATCACGGTTATAATCGCCGGGTGGTTGTTTGATGCGTCACTCTCCCTTGCGATATCGTCCAGCCTTATCTTGTAGCCGGTTCCCGTGTCCAGCATTTCCCCTACGTTGAGGATGCCGGAAACCGCCTCCTTGGCCAACTTAATCTGTGAGCCGTCGGTCCTGTAGGTCTCCTTGTCCCCAATGTTCGCCGTAGACACTGTGGGGATTATCTCGCTGATAATCCAGTCCTCGTTGAGGAACTTTATGTAGACCTTGTGGGCCGGAAGCTCGTCCGTGTCGGCACAAGCCGTCACGCTGGATCCCGCATCACCCGGGCACAACGGAAGGCCGTAGTCACCGGACGGGTCGAAGACCGCCGAGTAGCCGGCAGAGTCAAGCGCGTTGTAGAGCGTGTTGTCCGCCGCATCCCAGTAGTTGTAGCCGCTCGCCGTGAAGAACTGGCTTTCGTATATCTCGGAGCCAGCGCCCTTCGGCTTTACGGTGACCTTCTGGAACGGGCCGAACTCGTCGCCTACGCGGAGCATTGCCCTGAAGTTGTCATCGTCAAACTCGGACGATGTGGCGCCCGCCTCCGCGAGGTAGCCGTTGCCGCCCGACACGTTGATGATGTGGTCCTGGTACGGGTTGCCTTCGGCATCATCGTAGTCATCCAGGATGCTGTAGGTCTCGTCAGTCTCATTCACAGCCACGAAGCTGGAAGAGTCCTTGCCGAACCTGTTCTTCAGTGCCCTGTCCAGGTAGTCGCCGATAGAGGTATCGTAGTCCTCCTGGTCGGCCGCGCCTGCGCCCGGAACCGTAACCTCGAGCGTTACCTGCTCGGAGTTCTCGACCACGGTGCATGTCCCGCTTCCGGAGCCGCCGGTGCATGAACCCTCGCCCACGACCTGTGCGGTCAGGGTGGAGCTCTTGTAGGCTTCGTTGGCAATCTTGGAGGCAATGTATGCCGCCACGACACCATCACTTGACATCGCCCTTTCACCGACGACGACTTTCACCACGGGCTGTCCGTTGGCGTCCACCAGCGGTGTATTCTGATACACCAGGCCGGCAAAGGCAATTGAGCTCGCCAAAATGGCAGAACCAGCTACAATTGCGCCGATTTTCTTCAGGTTTATTCCTTTCATATTTTCTACCTCAGTAGCCACCTTTCGGGGCCAGACAGACTCAACAGCCTTGCGGCCGCCAAGCCCGTACAACGGTTATCGGTGGCTTCTTTTAGGCCCCAAATCCCCAGGGATCGCCTCCCGGGTACCCGCATTTGCATGCGAGTAAGAGGAGTGTTAAGAGTAATGTTTATAAAGGTTGTTGGCACACATAAAAGAGAGTTTATAATAATCCGGGATAGATACGGCAGAAGACGAAGCCGGATTTTGGTTCTTGACGTAAAAAACGCCATCCTTCCACCGACGTGAGAATTTTGGCCTACGACGGAGGGCTTCCACATTCTGCTATTGGGGCACCCATGCCGCCTAGAAGAGGTCCCCAACCTTCCCCATCACCATCTTCTCTATGCCGAATTTTGAGCCTGCCGGGGCGGTTATCACGAGGGCCTTCCACTTGATGCGCCGCTCGCGGGCGACGCGCAGGCGCCTGTGGCCGTCCAGCACAATGTAGTCCTTGCCCCTTTGGAGCAGGATTGCCGGGGTGTCGTAGCCGAAGTTTATGGCGTCCCGTATCTCCTTCATCTTCTCCCCGGAGGTCGCCTCCGCCTCCTCGCCCGGGTAGGTGTAGAGGACTGATGCCAGCTCATTCGGCTCAAGGATTGTCTCCTTCGTGCCGAACTTCAGTTTTGGATATAGCTTCTTGTAGTACTCCACAAGCCTTTCAAACAGCTGCCTTTCCTCGTGCGGGGATATTAGACCTACCACCATATTGACACCGCTCTTACTAATATAGTAAATATTATATGGCTTTCAGTAAAATCAAACAATAGAATAGTACAATAGGTAATTATATACTGCAGTATATAATTACCTATTGTACGTATCAAAACAACAAACTAACGATGATTTCTCTTTCCCCACTCGACGATAAGAGCATGGAATTCGTTGAACATCTGATGGTCCGGGGAAAGGTTTCCCTGGAAAAAGTTACGATAATCGCCGTAATCTTTTCCCTGGAAGATGCGAAGGGAGGCGCAGAAGCGCCGGGTATATGCATCCACGACGAAGGAGGGGCGGTGGTATGCGTAGAGCAAGATAGAATCCGCGGTTTCAGGCCCGACGCCCTTCACCGAGAGGAAGTGCGCGCGGAGGGATTCCGTGTCCGCATTCCCGTCCGCCTTCAGGTAAGCTTCTGAAAGGAGCTTGAGGCGCTCCGCCTTCTGGCGGAAATAGCCGGCGGGGCGGAGGAGGGATTCCAATTCCGGGAGAGGGGTGGAGATTATGGCTTTCGGAGAGAGCTTACGGGCGGAATGAAGGTTGAGAAGGGCCTTTTCCGCGTTTTTCCAGCTGGTGTTCTGGGTTAGGAGGGCTCCGGCGACGATTTCAAAGCGCTGTTCTTCTGTTTTCGGGCAGGAATAGTCGCCCGGATGGTAGGACATCCTCCCTCCGGCTATCGTCGGCCACCATCCCTGCGGCCCGAACTCAGAGAGAAGAGATTCGTATATTCCGTAGAGTTTTTTTCCGGAGTTCCGGGCCCCAGTCAATGCTGTCAAGATTTTTCACTCTCCCTTCAAGGAATGAAATTATGCGCCCGGCGGCCTCTTTTGCCGTCCTCTTCGTAGTATCCACTTCCAGGATGGGCACCCTGTAATGCGCCGCAGATACCTGCGAGCAGTAGTCAAGCATCTCGGCCATCAGGTTTTCCTCTATCTTCATCTTCGGGTACTTCCTCTTCCGCATCCTCTCCTTTAATTCGTCCGGATGGGTGCGGAGGACGAATACAAATTTAACTGGAAGCCGGAATTCGCAGCCAAGATGCCCCTCCACGACTGCATTTTTCTTCCCCTTCAGCTCCCGGATGGTGGCTGCCCTCAACTTGCGCACATCCACTATCCTTTCCCCGCCCTCTTTTCCTATTATGCAGCCATGCTTACCGGCAATCTCCTTCAGGCTGAGGAGAGGCCAGCCCTTCCTGCTGCAAATCTCCTTCGCCACCGAGCTTTTTCCGGTACCGGGCGTGCCGGTGATGAGGATTTTCATGGTCAGTACTGCCTCGCCGCATACAGGTAGACGGACGCGGGCTTGCCGCAGGCGACGCACTTCTTTCCCTTCGGCTTCTCCTTGTCCCCGTATTTGGAGCCCCGCATATTCACGGCGTACTTGTCCTTGAGCCGGTCGGCGCAGTGCTCCCCGTCCTTCTGGTCGGAGCAGAAGGGGACGCACACGAAGCCCCCTTTTTCCACCGCCTTTTCAAGGTCCTTTTCAGAATCCGCGTTGTGCAGGAGCCCGGAGAACCAGGAATCCGCCTTCTTCTTCAGGTTTTCAGTGAGGGAGGAGCCCGCCTTGCGGATTTCATCCTCTACCTTTTCCAGCTTGACTTCCTTCTTCTCCCCGGTGTCGCGCCTCGCCATGACGCAGGCGCCCTTCTGGATGTCCCGCATCCCAATCTCTATGCGGATTGGGACGCCCAAAAGCTCCCATTTGTTGTACTTGAAGCCCGGCGTGCTGTTGGAGAAGTCGGCCTCCACGCGGAAATGCGCGGATAGGGCTTCCTTTAGCGCCTCAACATTCTTCCTTACCTCGGCTTCCGTGTCCTTCTTGACTATAGGTATTATGATGACCTGCACGGGCGCCAGCTCAAACGGATAGACCAGCCCCTTGCTGTCGCCGTGCGTGGAGAAGACAGCGGCATATATGCGGGAAATCGCCGGCCCGTATGTGGTCTGCCAGCAGAGCTTCTGCACGCCGTCCTCGTCCATGAACTTGACGCCGAATGCCTTTGCGAAGTTCTGCCCCAGCATGTGCGTGGAGGGCAATTGGAGCGTTTTTCCGTCGGGCATGAGGGCATCCGCCGCATAAGTATCCACCGCGCCCGCGAACTTGTCCCACTGGGGGCGCCGGAAAAATATGAAGGGGACGCCGAAACGCTGGTGGATGACTTCCTCCGCGGTCTCCATGTCCTCCTTCACCTGCATCACCGCCTCCTCCTCCGTGGCGAATACGTCGTGTGCCTCTATCCAGTAGAATTCGCGCGTGCGGATGAAGGGCTTCGTCGCCTTGGTTTCGTGCCTCCAGACCTGGCAGCTCTGGTATATCTTCAAAGGAAGGTCGGATTTCCCGTTTATCCAGAGGGCGTACATCGGGTACATCGCCGTCTCGCTAGTGGGGCGCATCGCAATCCTTTCCTCCAATTTTGCGGTTCCGGTTTCGGTCACCCAGAACACCTCGGGAACGAAGCCCGCGACGTGCTCGGATTCGGACTGGAGGTTCCTTTCCGGGATTAATGCGGGGAAATAGGCGGGCTTGTGCCCTTTCCTCTCCAACGCCTCCTCGTAGATGCGGTACATTATCTTCATCACCTGCGCCGCGTTGGGCGGGATGACCATGAAGCCCTTCAGGTTGTACCTGAGGTCGCAGAGGTGCGCCTCCTTTATTATCTCATTATACCATTCAGAGAAGTTTTCCTTTGGGATATTCATAAGGGGATTTTGGAAGGAAACGGATATAAATCAGAGTTCAAACAGGACGCCGAAGGCGCGCCTGAAGCCCTTGGGGTAGTGCTCCTTTTTTACAAACAGCCTCTTGTCCTCGTTCAATACCCTCTTGGCCAGCTCGTCGTCCTTCCCATCCAGGAGTATTTCGCGGATTGGGGGAAAGGATTCCGAAAAGCCGGGCTTCACCTTCCCTATGACGAGGGTTTTCTTCTTGCCGAACTTTTCAAAGTCAAGCGCGGATGGGAGTTCAACCACGACGCGGGCCTCCATCTTCAGTAGCGCGGAAATCAATTTTGAGTCCGGCTTGCACTCCACCTGCACATGCGTGAAATAGGTCAGGTGGTCGTACAAATCAAAATTGGATTTGTTGCCCTTCAACGCGTCCAAATCCACTACGTGGAAGAGCGCGTATTCGTCGGAAAGGGAGCGGACGAGCTGGGCTGCATTGCCGAGGAGGCGCATGGAGCCCATGTCCTTGCGGAACGCCTGCTTGCCCTTCAGGAAGAAGGTTGGGACTTCCATCATTCCACCCCCTTCAGGAACGGCGCCATCAGGGGGGGAGTGACGATTGCGGTAAGGAAAGCCATGGCTGAGATTATTGAATACTCTGACTGAGTGAGGGCGCCGGCGGTGAAGCCGATGAGGGCGACGATGAGCGCGACCTCGCCCCTGGGGCTCATCCCTATGCCTATGAGCGCGGAGCTGTTTTGCCTGAAGCCCGTGAGGAATGCGCCGAGCCCGCAGCCGAGCACTTTTGTGATGATTGCGATTACAGTTATGAGGAGTATGGGGACCGCGTACTGGTAAAGGGAAGGCACATCCACCAGCATCCCGAGGGAGATGAAGAATATGGGCGTGAATAGGATTTCCAACGCGTAGGAGCGCTTCTCTATCTCCTCCCTGTGCCTGCTGTAATTTAGGAGGAGCCCCGCGAGGAAGGCGCCCACTATGCTGGAGAGGCCGATGAACTCCGCGAAATATGCGTAGAAGAAGACGAATGCGAGCGCGTAGAGGAAGCGCTTGTCGCTCATCTCCTTCTTGTCTATGCGGGTGCCTATGAACCACTTGCCGGCATACACCCCGCCGACCATGAATATTATCGCGGAGGCGAGGGTGAGGCCGAAGGGCTGGAGTGCCGCCGGGTCAAACGAGGACGGCATGTTTAGCACGAGGGAGAGCACAAGGAGGGAGAGTATGTCGTCTATGACCGCCGCGCCTATTATCGCCTGCGCGAAATCCGCATCCACCAGCTTTGCCTCCTTGAGGAGCGCCACCGTGACCCCTACGCTGGTGGCCGTGAGGGCCGCCCCGAGGAAAAGGGCATACACGAACCCTCCGCCCGAGTATATTGCAAATGCGTAGCCGGCGAAGAAAGGAAGTATGATTCCAAGGAATGCTATGATGAAATTCCTTCCGCTGAATATCCTGGATATGGAGGAATGCAGGCCCACCTTGTACATGAGGATTATCGCCCCGAGCTGCGCGAAAACGTCCACGAGGTGCGTGTTGAGGACTATCGTGGGCGCCTCGGCCGGAAGGAACGGCAATAGCGGGTGCAGCAACCCCCACGCCTCCCCTATGAAGCTCGGGCCCATCACTATCCCGAGGAGGAGGAGCACAAGGACCGTGGGCTGCTTCAGGTACACCACCACGCTCTCCGCAACGATTGCGAGGAGCAGGAGGAACACTATTTCAAATATGGCGTGCTCTTCCGGGTTCTCCGTCCCATAGAATATGCTTGTGCGCAGCAGGGAGAAGAGCAGCATTAGGAACAGCAGGACAATTGATAGGAAGACGACCGGCTTTAGGAATTTGCGCTCTATCTGCTCAAGCCTCTGCATGGTGTCACTTCATCCTTTTGAGCGCCTCTTCCACGGACAAATAGCCGCTTGCGCCGGTCTTCATGTCCTTGAGCGTCACTTTTTTTTCGTCCATCTCCTTTTTTCCCACGACGATTATGTGGGGGATGCCCTTGGAATTGGCGTAATCCAGCTGCTTGGGGAGCGCCCGCCCCATCAAATCCGTTTCCGCGGGGATGCCCGCGCCCCTTAGTTTGCGCGCGATGGAGAGCGCGTAATCGTACGCGTCCGGCAGGGAGGCGACGAAGACTTTTGTGTAGGTTTTCGCATCGTGCTTTTCGCTCAGGAGGAGCGCGATGCGCTCCACGCCCAGGCTTATGCCCGTAGCCGGCTCGTCCTTCCCGTAGATGGAGAGGAGGCCGTCGTACCTTCCGCCCGCGGCGATGCTTCCGGAAAGCCCCGGCGCCTTTATCTCGTATATCGGGCCGGAGTAGTAGCCGAGCCCGCGCACCATGCGCAGGTCTATTTCCACATGCGGGAAGAAGGAAAGGATTTCGCGGAGCTCATTCACGCCCTCGGTGGAGTATTGCTCCACGGATGCGAGCTTTTCTTCGTTGGTTCCGTGGGTGGGGAGCATCTCCAGGATTTCCTCCCCTTTTTGCCCGAACTCTGCGCGGAGCATCCTCTCCGCCTCCTTCTCGCCGACCTTGTCCGCCTTGTCCAGGATGCGCATTGCGCGGGGCTTGTCTTTTATGCCCGCGGATTCCAGCGCACCATTCAGTATTTTCCTGTTGTTGAGCAGTATCTTGAATTCGGGGAACCCGAGGCGCCGGAGCGCAAGCGATGCCACTTCCAGAAGTTCCGCTTCCGCACGCATGGACGCGCATCCCACGATGTCAACGTCGGCCTGCCAGAATTCCCTATACCTCCCCTTTTGGGGTTCCTCCCTCCTCCAAACCCTCCCTATCTGGTAGCGCTTGAATGGCTTAGGGAAAGAAGTTGAAGCGGCGACGCGCGCCAGCGGCACGGTAAGGTCAAAGCGCAGCCCGAGCTTCTCGCCTTCCAGGGCGAATATCTGACCGGCTATCTCCTCCCCTCCCTGGTTTTTTGCATTGAGGGTGGAGAGGTATTCCAATGCGGGCGTCTCAAGCGGCACGAAGCCGAATTCCCGGAACGCCTCCCTTATCTTCTGGAAAACCTCCTCCCTAGCCATCATGTCCTTCGGGAGGAAATCACGCATGCCTTTTGGAGTCTCCATTAATGTCACCGCGGCTCAGCGCATGCCGGATTATGAAAAGCATATATTATAAGCCCTGCCCAAGGGGGCCATTTTATGCCTTCTTCCGGATTTTGAAGTACCAATAAGCGTAAGCCCCTATGATTACAACCAGCAGCCATGCCCACCATGGGACCATGGCAGGCGTGGGCTGGGAGGAGGGCGTCCCTGTGCCGGGAGTTTCCTCCCCTTCCGCGCCGGGCTGCCCGGCCGTCTCCACGCATGAGCCGTTCCGGCACCCAAAGCCTGCGGCGCAGTCCCCGTCCGATGTGCATTCAGGAGTCGGGGGCACCCCGGTTCCCACTGGCTCCCCGCCGGTTGATTGGCCGGGGGCCTGTTCGCCTTCTGCGGGCTGTTCGGGCGGCTGTTCCGGTGGCTGCGGCTGCTCGGCTTCCTGCGCCGGGGCCTCAACCGCGATGAATGAGCCTTCCGCGTCCTCGCAGTCCCCGAACGTTGCGGAATAGGAATAGGTTCCGGGCGTTGGCGGCACAAAGCCCACGCGCCCGTCGGTTCCCGTGGTGAGCGTGGACACGTTGCCGCCATGCGTTATTGTGACAGAAGCGGAATAGAGGGAAGTGCGTTCGGAATCGCCGTCGCTGTACCTGAACACCTGGAGGGAAGTGCGCTCGCCGACAGGCACGCTTTCGTTCACTTCCACCTCAAGGTAGCATTGTGGGGCGGGGGAGGGGCTTGATGATGGAGGCCTCTGGACGGTCAGGGTCCCCTCCGCGCTGTATGAAGTGTAGTTCTCGCTTCCGGTCGTGTTGCACACGTATATGTAGGTGCCCGCGGGCAGCACTGCCACGTCGTCCACCTGCACGGTCCCGTTCGCCACCTCAACCCCGTCCCGGTACAAAGAGATGTTCACGTCCGCGTTATTCGCGCTGCAGGAGACGTTCGTCTCGGCCCCGGCCCTCGGGCTGCTGGGGATGGTCAGTGCGAGCGTGGTGTTCCTCTTAGCGACCTCGTACCCGGCCACCGTGCTGTTCGCAGATGTGTAATTATCATTCCCCGTGGTGTTGCACGTGAAGTTGTAGAAGCCCACGGAAAGGTTCTGCAGGTATTCAAAGCGTTCCACGGCCGAGCCGGCGCTCACTTCGTTGACGAATATCTCCACCGTGGCCTGCGCGTTGTCCGCATAGCAGGAGAGGTTCGTCTCGTTCCCCACGGTTATGGGAGTGGAGGGGCTCACATTGAACGTGATTGTGGTCGCGAACCTCCCCAGCGCATACCCGGAGAATCCGGAAACGTTGAAGGAGGCGACGCTGTCGGTGCAGGACTTGGACGTGGGGTATATCGTGCCGTTCGCGAGGATGCCCGCAAGGGTTGCGGGGAAACCGGCATCCCTCAGCACGGGATAGCTGCAGTTTGTTGCGTATATGGTAATGTTCGCGGAGAGGTTTGCCTCCGGGGCGGTTGCGTCGTCAAGGGAGACGAAATAGGGGTCCAGGATGAGGTCCGAGGAATCCAGCACCATGCCCGTGGCGTTCAGGAAGGGGTAATTGAGCAGCCCTATGGTCTCGTTGTATCCCAGGGTGAGGTCGGTGAAGTTGTTGGGCTGGGCGGCGGTTGCCTCCTGGAGGATATAGGAGGACTGGTTGTGGATGAAGGTATTGTTGAAGGTGTTGCCCGATGAAATACTGCTCGCAAAAATGCCAAGATAGATGCCAAATGCGCTATTATTGTAAATGGTGCTGTTTGTGAAGTTATTGTAATCCGAATCTACAACATAAAATCCGTGCTGGGCATTTCCGTAAGCCAGGTTATTGTCCAGCGTATTGAAATCTCCGATGGTCACGTAACCGTAAGTGTTGTTCCATGCCGTATTGCCCGTGACAATATTGTAATTGGAAAGCACTATCATCCCGTAAGCATTGCCGTATGCGGTATTATTTGAAGCGTTGTTGTATGAACTTTCATCAAACTGCAAGCCACCTCCGGCGGTATTGTTGTAAGCCAGGTTGTTGATGGCGGTGTTGTTATTGGACCCTTGGAACTTGATGCCATGCTCGGTATTGTTATGGGCAGTATTGGACGCAATCCTGGTGTAGTTGGAAGTGAGCAGGTAGATGCCCCATTCGTAATTCCTCACCGTGCAGTTCTCCACGGCATCGTATTGCAGGTTCTCGGTCATTATTGCGTATCCGTCCCTGTCCGTGCCGTCCAGTATTGACTGGTTGCAGTCCAGGTGCACGCCGGATGCATTCAGCCTGATGGCCGAAGTGGCTGCCGCCGCGTCCAGGTAATAGGTGTCTGCGCACAGGGTGGTGTTCCCGTTCACGTAAAGGACGCCCGAATTGTTCACTAGCATGTTGCCCCACGTGGAATCGTCCGAGAGGTTCGCGCATCCGGAGGGCTCCGCCTCAAAAATCCCGTACAGGGAACCTGGGATGAAGCCCTCCATGGACAGGACGTTGTTCGCGGTGTCCGGAGTGCCGTCCATAAGCGCCCAGCCGGAATTATTGTATTTCCAGAGCCTGAAGAGGCTCTCGGTGTACCCTGCAATCTCAGAATCAAGCCACGTGAAATTCACCTGGTCTATTGTCGGGGTGCCGGAGGTGTTGGTTATGTTTATGTTCTTGTTCGCGAAGGAGCGGTTCATGTCGGTAGGAAGCCCGTAGGTGTTGTTTGACCATCCTATCACATAATCGTTGAAGCCGCCCGCGACGGACTGCCGCAGGTCTATGCTGGTGTAGTTCTCAAAATTGCCTAATGGGTTGTCTATTGTCAGGTTTCTTATGGAAACATCGGGCGCAGTTGAACCCCACGGGCTAAAATAAAGTTCCGCTATTGAGTTGTTGTATGCATGGATGTTTGTTGCGTTCAGGTTTGCGCCCTGATTGATATAAATGCCGTATTGGGTGTTACTATAAGTGCTGCTATCTACAAAGCGATTGTCTAATGCCGAAGAAGGAATGTATATTCCGGTAACTGAATTGTTATATGTTGTGGCATTTGTGAAGGTATTGTTCTGCACGTTTATGCCACTCAGGTAAAATCCGTAAGTATTGCCGTATGATACGATGTTCGTGATGTTGCTGAGAAGTGTTGAAGTCGTATAGAAGCCGCTGTTTGCTGCCGAGAAGGTTGCACCATTTACATTCACGTAGTTCGCACCGCTTAGTAAGAGGCCATAGTTCGTGCAAACGGTGCCGGTGATGTTGGTCAGGTTGACCGAGCTTGAGCTGATTATGAAGCAGCTTCCGGCACAATTGTAGGCAGTATTGGAACTGAAATTCACGCCTCCTGAAGAGCCTGAGAGCGCGAAACAGTTGGAGCCGGTCAACGTGCCGTTTGCAAGATTGCCCGTGATGTTGCAGTTTGGAACGCCAGTGAGGGAAAAGCCGGCGCCTACGTAAGTGTTGATGGCGGTGTTGTCCACAATGGTGCAGCCGGAGGAGGATACGGTAAAGCTGCCGCCGCTGCCGCCGCTATTTACGGCAGTGTTATTTATCAGCACAATCGCCGTTGAAGTGTCGCTGAAGCCCGTGCCCGCACAGTTGCCCGCGTAATTATTCACAACCCTGCATTCGGCGCAGCCGCTTGTGTAAAAACCCGTGGAGAAAATGCGGTTGGTGTTGTTGACCACGTTTCCGGTGAAGTTGGTGGATGCCGAATTGAAGACATGGAAGCCGTACTGCGAGTTTTCATTGGCGGTGTTGTTCTCAACGATGTTATATCCGTTGTCAAAATAGAGGTACAGCCCCTCCCCGTTCCCATACATGGTGTTGTTCGTGAAGTTGTTGGAGCTGGATGAGTATATGTCAAATCCGGCATAGGAGGAGGAGCCCACGGAGTTGTTGGTCGCGTTGTTGTTCTGGATGTTGATCCACTTGGAGTCCAGTATGTAAAAGCCGTGATATCTGTTCAGGTAGGCGGTGTTGTTGGTGAAGGTGCTGTTCTCCATGTAATCCACATAAAAGCCGTATTGGGAACCGTTCCAGGCCCCATTGTTGGTTATGGTGAAATTGTCCATGCGGGAGCCGCTGGTGCCCGTGAGCGAGATTTCCCGCTGGGTATTGTTGTACATGAAGTTGTTGGTGATGTTGATGTTCTTGGAGGAGGATGCGATGTACATGCCATATGTGTACAGGGTGGCCCTGCAGTTCATTATGGTGACGTTCTCCTTCGCGGTCATGTATATGCCGTAGCCGTTCCCGGTCACGCCGTTCATCAGGGAATTGTTGCAGTCGAGGAAGATATTGGATGCGTTTATCTGCAACATGCCCGTGCTGGAACTCGCGTTTATGGAATAGGTGTCCGTGCAGAGGGTTGTGTTCTGGTTCACATAAAGGACGTATGAAACGTTCACCACCTTTGTACCCCAGGTCGTGCTGTCCGCCAGGTCCACGCAGTCCGGGATGCCCTGGAAGATGCCGTATGTGGAGCCTGGGCTGAAGTTCCCTATGGACAGGACGTTGTTCGTGGTGTCCGGGCTGCCGCTCTGGAGCGTCCAGCCGGATGCGTTGTACTTGAAAAGCCAGAAGTTCTTCTCCTTGTACCCTACAGCCTCGGAATCCAGCCATGTGAAGTTGATCTGGTCCATGGTGGGCGCCCCGCCCAAGGCCGTTATATTGATGAATTTCTGCGCAAAGGAGGTGGAGGTTCCTGCCGGCATGGTGGTGGTGTTCGCCACCCATTCCATGTCATAGCTGAAGGTCCCTATCCCGGATTGGACGAACGAAACGCTCGTGTAGTTCTGGAAATCCCCCGCGGAGTTGTCAATCGTGAGGTTGTTCATGTACGTCTTTATGGCCGCTGTCCCGCTGCTCACCGCGTAATAGAAATCTCCGAGCGTGTTCTTGTAGGAATGGATGTTGGTGCCGTTGGCCGTTGCGGCGGTCACATACACGCCGTATTGCGAGTTGTTGTATGCGATGCAGTCTATCATTTTGTTGTCGAACGCGCTGTTGTCAAAATAGAATCCGTTGCCGTTGGAATAGGACGTGCTGTTTGACACGGTGTTGTTCTTTGAATTCGCCCCGCTGAAATAGAACCCGTGGTTCGTGTTGTTGTATGCGGAGTTGTTGGAGAGGTTGTTGAAGTTTGCGGAGTTTATGTAGAAGCCGGAGGAGCATTTGGTTACGGTTGAGTTTGATACCTGGTTGTTGGTTATCTGGCTGTCCATGTAGAAGCCGTAATTGGTGCAGTAGGATATTGTGAAATTGGTGATGTTGTTGGTGCTGCCATAGAGATACACGCCCTGGGTGGAGCAGTTGAACGCGACGTTGTCCCTGAATACGGAACTGGACGCCTGTATCTGGTAGCAGAAGCCCCCGGTATCGCCATTCATGGTGTTTCCGGCTATGGTGAGCCCGGTGTTGGACGAGGTGGTTATGCCGCCAGATGTGCTTGCGTTTATTATGGTGTTGTTTATGAACTGGATATTGTTTGCGCCGATGTACGCGCCAGTGCCGCCGTTATTGTTTCCGGTGTTGTTTATCGCGATTGTGCCCGCCCCCGTTAGCACGAAAGAGCGGCCGCTCCTGGAGGCGATGCTGTTTCTCAATATGCTGCCGGCGCCGTTCAAGGTATATGCATCCCCGTTCGTCCAAATTACATTGTTGCCTGTCAGGTTGTTGCCCGTTCCGGCTTCGTTGAACCCGCCCACGTCGGCAGTGGCGTAATGGGTGTTGTTCTCCACTACGTTGTAGTCCGAGCCGCCGGACAGTTCCATCGCGTACCGTTTGTTCAGGAAAAAGGTGTTGTTCACCACATTGTTGGAATCGGAAGCTGAAAGGTACAGCCCCGTGCCGAAGGCGCCGGTGGAACCGCTGATGTTGTTGTTGGTCAAGTTGTTGTAGTTTGAGGACACCAGGTTGAACGCATAGATGGTGTTGATGTATGCCGTGTTGTTCGTGAAAGAGCTGTTCTCCAGGTATTCCATATAGAAGCCGTATTGGGTGCTGTCCCACGCGTTGTTGTTCGTGAACGTGAAATTGTTGGCACGCGCGTTGACGTCGCCGTCTATGGATATTTCCCGCTGGGAACTGTTGTACATGAAATTGTTGGTGATGTTGATGTTTTTGGAGGCGGCGGCGACATGCAGGCCGTATGCGTACAGGGTGGCCCTGCAGTTCATTATGGTGACGTTCTCCTTCCCGGTCATGTATATGCCATACCCGTCCCCATCAGCGCCATTCAGCGTGGATTGGTTGCAGTCTAGAAACATGTTGGAGGCATTTATCTGAAGCACGGGCGTTCCGCTCCCCACATTTATGCTGTAGGTGTCCGTGCACAGCGTAGTGTCCTCGTTCACGTACAGGACGCTGGAAACGTTCACGACCTTGGTCCCGTATGTGGAGGCGTCGCTCAGGTTGACGCACTGGGCAGACACAGCGCCCAGCGTAATCAGCAGCATGAAAATGAGCAAAGCTGTCTTATTCATGGAAGCGCCAACCCGTGCAGAAATCAGTAATGAGGTATATAAAGGTTTAGGCGTGCCCACGAACGCGCGCACGCGTAGAGCAGGATTATTAATGATTAAGGAAAAAAGAATGCCGTGAAAAAGGCGTTACTTCTGCTCTGCGTGCTCGCGGTTTCCTTTGCATACACCGACCCGCCCATGGCGGAAGTGATGGAGCACAATTTCAACAACGCGTCCTTCCTGCTGGGCCTCGCGGACATCATTCCGGATGGGGCTGCGGCGGACCCGTATTTCAACGCGACGCTCATTGGAGTGTTCCCCTCGGTTGAGGGCAGGGTGCCGGCGGATGCGGGCATCTACCATGTGCTCTGGACGTGGGGCGAGAATAATTCCGGAACGGTCTTCTTCCCTGGTCCAATCGAGGGTAGTGGCAACTGCCTTGCGGATGAGGATGGCGGCGATTTTACGATAGAGGGCGTGGACTATTCCTTCACCATTAAGGTGGATAACGAAACGCTGCTGGACTGGACTGACAAGGGGCCGGGGGAGATACATTATTTCAACCTCACGCTGAACGCGACGCGGATGGAGAGGTACAACGCGACCGAGAAGCTGGAGGTGGTGCTGGAGTACAATGCAACATATAATTATGTGGAAGAGCACCCCCCCTGCGAATATTTCCGGAGCATCAGCAGGAACGGGACTGCAAATATTTCATATTACGTGGAGAACGGAAACGTCACCTTCTTCACCGCCCGCCCCGTGCTGGGCGAGCAATGGTACAGGAACAACCATTTTGACAACCTGGTTTTCAGCAATAAAAGATTTTACAAAAGCGAGGTCTATCTGGACGGGGTGAAAGTGGGCAGCGCACACGTGCTGAATTTCAGCATTTACAATGATACATTTGGCACGTGGTTCATCAACTCCAGCCAGGATTACAACAATACGAACGTGACGATGGGCGAGCATGAGATAGTATATTCGCCCACCCCCCTGATTCACAATAACGAGAGCTTCAGGTACCTGTACGAGGAGAATTATTCCTATTCCGGAATCGGGAGGCACAACCTAACGCTGGTCCTTACGGATGATTTCAACCATACCATCAACTACAGCAGGGAGCTGCTGAGCAGGGCCGCGGGGGAGCAGGAGGCGGCGGAGGAAGGTGCATATTATGCGCAGGGAGGAACGGAATACGCGAGGCCCACATACGAAAAGCCGGAGGAGTCGCTCACGCAGGTTATCATACCAACGGGTGCGCTTGCGATAATATTCATAGTCGTGGCCGCGAGCACCTGGTGGGGCATGACCGGCGCGAAGAGAATCTAAATTTTCATCTTCCTTACTGTTACGCCAGCTTCCTCCAATAGTTTCAAGGCGCTCTCATGCAGGGGATAGTCCGCATTATAGACCACCTCCTTTATGCCCGCGTTGATTATCATCCTGGTGCAGTAAAGGCATGGGCAGAAGGTCGTGTATATCGTGGAATCCTTCACGCTTATGCCATGATACGCGGCTTGCACGATTGCATTCTCCTCCCCGTGTGCGCAGTAGCACTCCTCCAATTTCGTTCCGCTTTCGGCGAAGTTGTTGCAGCGCGGGCATCCTCCCTCGTTGCAGTTCTTCGTGCCGCGGGGCGTGCCGTTGTAGCCGGTGGAGATTATCCTCTTGTCGCGGACGATTACCGCCGCGACTTTTCTCTTTATGCAGTTGCTGCGCGTGGCGACCTGCTTCGCGATGCTCATGAAATACTCGTCCCAGGAGGGGCGGTCGGAGTGGAACTCCTTGGAGAGCTGGGAGAGCAACGCGTCCCATTTGCCGTACAGGTCCTGCTGCTGCGCGCTGTTCTCTATTTTCCTGTCCGCCATCTTAACGGTCTCGCCGAGGTTCTGGCCCTCCTTCTTCATCTCCGCCTCCTCTATTATCTTGAACGCCTCAAAGGTCTGGGGGTCGCTCTCCCTTTTCCTTGCCTTCATCCTTTCAAAGCGGATTTCCGGGGGGGCATGCACATGGACGAGCACGAAGTTCTTGAGCTTTTTCAGCTCTTTTACCTCGCCGGGGTTGCGGATGGAATCCACGATGTAATTGCGGTCCTTCTCCATCTTCTGCACGGCGCGCTGGGCGAGGATGCCCTGCCCGAAGCGTGCGCGCAGGTCGTTCCCTTTCGCAATCATGGACTCGCGGGTGATTTCCTCGTTCTGTTCCGCCAGCTCTTCCCTGATGAAATCGGATAATGATAGGTAATAGAAGCCGCGCTTCTTCAGGTATTCCGCGCTTATCCCTTTTCCGCTGCAATTTTCCCCTGTGAGGCCGAGTATTAATGACATTTTAGCACCTTGCGGCTGCCGGGGATCGAACCCGGGTCGTTGGCTTGGGAAGCCAAAATCCTACCGCTAGACTACAGCCGCTAGAATGATGTTATTAGATATATTGGGGAATTGTTTTTATGGCTTTCACTGGCATCCCGCCCCGCGAATGTTTTTAACCTGAAAGACGAAACTACTCCGTGGAAATCTATTTCAGGCACCCGAGCATACGGAAGCACCAGGACGCGCTCATCCACGATGCGAACGAGGCGATAGAGAACAGGAAATTGCTGCTTGCGGACGCGCCGGTGGGGCTCGGGAAGACGGATGCCGTGCTCGCGCCCGCAATCACCTATGCGCTGAAGCACGGGAAAACAGTATTCTTTCTTACTCCGAAAATTTCCCAGCACAGGATTGCGCTATCGGTTGTGCGCGGGATGCGGGAAAAGTACGGGCTGGATTTGCGCGCCGTGGATTTGATTGGGCGCAGGTATGCGTGCGTGGACCCCGTCCTCTCGGATTTGGACCATGAGAGCTTCTACCAGTCGTGCGAGAGGAAGAGGAAAAAGGAAGAGTGCATATTCCACGGGAACGCAAAGGGATACGGAAAAGTGGGCGAGGCGAAGGCGGATTACCTGTTCAAGAAGATTTCGGAGAAGGCGGGGCCGTGCCCATCGCACGAGGAATTGCTCGCGCTGGGGAGGGAGTGCGAGGCGTGCCCGTACGAGTGGCTAATCCGGATGGCTTCTGATGCGGATGTCATTATCGCGGATTATTTCCATCTCATGCATCCGCAGATAAGGGACCTGCTATTGATGAAGATAAAGAAGAAGTTTGAGGATTCAATAGTGATAATAGACGAGGCGCACAATCTAGCCAAGAGGATAAGGGACCAGTTATCCTCATCTACGAATAATTTCTATTTGGGGAAATTAGATAAAGAAACAAGGGCGCTGGGGTTCAAGACGGATTTGGAAGGCGCGTTTTCCAAATGGGCGCGTGCGGAATTGGGCGAGGCTTCGGCCGACGGCCCGTTGCAGAGATGCGGTAGCGGAAGAGGGCCGGAGGGCGAAAGGGAAAAATTGGTTTCGCAGGATGGATTTTACTCTATTCTGGAAAAGCTGGAAGGGAAGCCTGAGGAATTAGTAGATATGTTCTCGGAGCTGGGCTTCCAGTTCGTTGAGCGCACGGGAAGGAAGAGCCATGCGCTGAGGTTCGCGAAATTTTTGGAGAGGTGGAACGAGAAGGATAGGAGGGAGACGGTACGCATACTCAGGAGGACGATGCGCGGGTACGTGCTCTCAAAAAAGTTCCTGGACCCGAGCGTTTCCACTTCCAAACTGAATGAGACGCATGCGTCCATATTGATGAGCGGCACTTTGCTTCCACTAGAGATGCACAGGGACGTGCTCGGGCTGGACCCTGCGCGGTGTGCATTGAAGAGTTACCCTTCACCCTTTCCAGAGAAAAATAGGATGAACATACTGCTTGAGGGATTCACCACGAGGTATTCCAAAAGGAGCACGGATGAATATCTGCGCATGGCGAGGATGATTGACAGGATTGCCGCGGAAACGCCTGGAGGGGCGGCTGTGTTTTTCCCATCCTATAACGTATTGCAGGGGGTTGTGCCCCTCATGCGGAGCGAAAGGATGCACGTGCAGAAGGAGAAGATGAAGCCCTCGGAAGTCGGGGCGATGCTGAGGGATTTTGCGAAGGGAGGGGTGCTCTGCGGTGTGCAGGGAGGGAGCATGGCCGAGGGGATAGATTATGCGAATGGGGAAATCAAGTGCGCGGTTGTTGTAGGGGTTGCGCTTGAGGAGATGAGCATGGAGGTGGAGGCGCTCATTGAGTATTACGACGAGAAGTTCGGGCGCGGGTGGGATTACGGATATCTTTATCCTGGAGTGATACGGGCGGTGCAGGCCGCGGGGAGGGCGATAAGGAAGGACGAGGACCGCGCGATAGTGGTGTATATGGACGAGAGGTTCAGGTGGAAGAATTATAGAACGCTGCTTCCGAACGAAAGGTATGCAGTGGCGGAAGACCCTATCCCTTATATGAAAAAGTTCTGGGAAGAAGAGAAATGAATTTTAATGAGTAGGTAAAAAAGGCAATCATGCGACGATTGTTTTCAATCCTATTGCTGTTTTCCCTCTCCTTCGCAGCGTGCGTAGGCGAGGTGAACATGAGCCTCCCCGCAGTGAGCGACGGGAGCGGGGTGCTGGTGGGCATAACCATGAGGGGCATACCGGGCACCGGGATGGAGTACGTGGGCGCGAGCCCAACCGTGGGGACGAGCACGCAGGAGTCCCTGGTCACCGCGGCGTTCGTTGCGCGCGGTCTCTCCATGCGCGGGGAAGACTGCGACCTCCTTGTGAAAGTCAGCGACGAGGACAGCCCCGGAGGAGTGGAGGGCCCTTCTGCCGGTGCGGCATTCATGCTCATGGCATATTCGCTGCTCACCGGGGAGGAAATGAGCCATGATGCGACAATCACCGGCGCAATAGGGGATGGCGGCGAGATACTGCCGGTGGGCGGGCTTTACGAGAAGGCGCTGAGCGCGAAGATTGCGGGCGTGGAAAGCCTTGTCACCCCGTTGCAGACCGTGGAGGAAAAATTGATGCTGCGCGGCATAAGCGGCGTGGATATTTATGAGGTTTCAAATGCGACGGAAGCGATAGAATTCTTCTTTTACGGGGTTGAGCCGGAGGAGCGGCCCCTGGATTTGGAGGTTGAGCCGCTGGAGAACATAACCCCGTATGAAGGGGAGAAGGCCGCTGGCATGGACGGCATAGTCGCGGGCATGATAGGCTCGGAGATGGAGGCGGCTTCCCGAATAGAGGACCAGCAGGTGAGGGAATACTTTGAGGCGAGGGCGGAGCAGCACGAGGAGCTGGAGCGGCTGGGGTATGAGTATGCGGCTGCGAACGGAGCATTCCTCACCGGGATATCCGCGTCCGCAATCGCGGAGGTCGCCGAGCCGGACATAGCGGCGAAGAAGGAAGAAGTGCAGTCGTGCCTGGATTCCCTGGAGGAGCCTAACGCGACCACGGCGAATTATCAATGGATAATGGGCGGCGAGGCGCGAGAGATGAGGGCGAGGAGAAACTACGAGAAATACGTGGACATTGAGCCGGAAACCAAGGACGAGGAATACCTGCTCGTGTACCAGATGGGATACAGCAAGGCATGGTGCGAGGCCGCGAAGGCTATGTATGCGGTGGAAAGCGAGGAAGGCGGGGACGCGGTGGATGGGCGGAAACTGAGGAACATCGCCGAGGGGCTGCTGAACTATACGGATGATTACGGGGACTGGGCGGAGTACGCGCAGGCGGGGCAGGAACTTTATGACGAGGGGAAATACGCGGGCGCGATTTACGAATTGGAGTTCGCGAAGAGCATGGTTGAGGGGGACGATGCGCTGGAGGCCGGGGCAACGGACGAGGATTATGCGCTTATGATGGAGAACGAGAGCACTAGCGTGTGGGGCAGGGTGTTCAGGGGGCATTCCGAATACATGGAGAAGACGGGCTCGCACGAGGACGCATACAGGATGATTGTTTTCGCAAGGAACATGGACGCGGTTGCGGAGGAGGTGGGGGCGGATGAAGCGCCCCCGATGGAGCCCGTGCAGCGCGGGGAGAGCATCTGCCTGCCCGCGTTTGTGCTGCTGGGCGCGTTGGGCACCGCACTGTGCGCAGGAAGTGCTAAAAAACTAATCATGGAATAGTATGCGGCGGTCAGATGGGCAACAAGGTTTCGCCGCGTGACATAGGCGGGCTCATAGAGCTTAGGAAAAAGGTCGCGGAGCTTAGGTATAGAAGAGGCTATGCGCTGAGGAAGGGGGACCAGGAGGCGGCTAAGGAGATTTCCGGGGAGATAACCGGGATGGAGGCGAAGATGGCCGCCCTGGGCAGGAAGACCGAGGGCATAGAGGTATATATGCCCTTCCAGGCGAGGATAGAGGAGCTGGGCGCGGAGATAGCGAAACAGAAGGAGGAGGACCTGGATGCCGCGCTGAGGGCAAAGAGCGGGGACTTGTACAAGATTCTTGGGGAGAGGGGGAAGCTGCTGAAGGCGAATGTGGAAGCGAGGAACGAAATCGGCAAAATAGTGCTCATGGGGATGACGGTCGCGCCGGAAGTGAGGGCGAAGCTCGCGGAGGCGGTGAAGGCTGGGAAGGCGCCGGAAATGGAGGCGTCCGCCTTCGGCCCGAACGCGGGCAAGTTAGTTGCGGCGCTGAACCGCGCGGGGCTGTGCTGCAGGGTTGTGGAAGGGAAGATAGTCCCCTCGGGGGAGAAATGGGAGGAAGAGAAGGTTGTGCTCAACAACTCCCATGTGTGGATACCGAAGCAGAGCCTGGACAAATATATGGAGAACGAAGTGGAGATGGAGAAGGTCGGCGTGAGGCTCCAGATAAAGAACGCGGAGAAGCAGGTGAAGAACTTCAGCGACGAGGAGACGAAGGAGTTCCAGGACCTCCAGAACAAGTACCTCGGCCATATGAAGGTAAGGAAGGAGATAACCGCGGCATACGACCAGGAGATAAACGACCTAGAGCTTCATTGATACGTATGGGCCGTCGCGGGAATAGCCGCGCGCCATGTAATAGCGCCTTACCCCTACGCCGCTTATTATGAGCATTTTGCGGGCAGAGAATTCTTCTTTTGCTATTCTTTCCGCCTCATTGAGTAGGAGGGAGCCGAAATTCCTGTGCTGCGCGTTCCCTTTTCCGCCAACGGGCGCCTCCGAGCCGTAAACGTGCAGCTCGCGGACGAGCGCGGTGCGCCGGGTGATTTCTTTGAGGAAAGGATTGCGGGGGATGCGGAGGCGGAGGAACCCTATGAGTTTGCCGCCGGTTTCGTATGAGAGGAATGCCTCCTTTCCTCCGCTTGCGGCGTAATCAATTCTCTTAAGTTCCGCATCTTCTGGGCTGAAATCCGCATCCTTCACTTCCCTTGCGCGGATTTCCCGGATTGGGCCGGCTTCTTTTTCAACCAATTCGCGGAGGTTGCTGTGCCTCACGCCCGCGCCTATCTGCGGAAGCGGAATGTCCCTCTGTATGCGCATTACCCGTACGTATGGGGGGATGTATCTGTATGCCTCGGCTATTACCTTTGCCGCCTTTTCCGCGGAATAGGGCTCGTATTCGCCCCTTTTCCAGATTTCGTAGAGCGGGGTGTTTGGCATGACGAGCGTGGGATAAATCTTGAGCATGTCCGGGCGGAAGCGGGGGTCGGAAAAGAGCTTCTTGAACATTTGTACATCTTTCTTCTCATCCGAACCTGGAAGGCCGGGCATTATGTGATAGCAGACCTTGAAGGCGGAATCCTTCAGGAGGGAGGTGGCTAGCACCACTTCCTTTACGCCGTGGCCGCGGTTTATCTTTTTGTAGATGGTGTCGTCCGGGTGCTGCACGCCCAGTTCCACCCTGGTTGCCCCGTAGCCGAGCATCTCGCGTATCTCCTTTTTGCCGCAGAGGTCGGGGCGGGTTTCCATGGTGAGGCCCACGACGCGGTTCCTGGCGGTTTCGTTTGCCCTCTTTGCGGATGCGAGCGAGGGGGCGCGCCTCCCGTTGAACGCTTCGTATGCGGATTTGATGAAAGAGCGCCGGTAGGGGAGGGGCATGGAGAGGAAGGAGCCGCCCATCACAATCAATTCGCATTTTCCGGTTGGATGGCCCGTCTCCCTGTAGTGGCGGAGGCGGGTGCGCACCTGCACTGCGGGATTGAAGTTGGACTGGCGCGCGCGGAGGGCGGCGGGCTCCTCCCCAGTGTAGCTCTTGGGCGCTTTTCCGGTGTATGGGCAGTAGATGCAGGACCATTTGCAGGAGCCCTCGGGCTTCACCATTATCGCGACAGGGGTGACCCCGGATTGGGTGCGCATGGGGCGCTTGCGCAGGAGGGAGAGGATGCGGGTGGTGAGCTTATCCTTCGGGAATGCGGCGAGGATTTCAGAATTGCGGGGAAATGTTTTCAGGGGGAAGGAGCGCGATGCCTCGGACTTTATCTTCTCAAGGTCGCTCCTGCCGGCGAGGAGCTGGGAGATTATGTATCTTACTGCATCCTTCATCCCGGACCTACCAGAGGTTTGAGAGCAGCCCCGCGATGGAGTAGAGCGGGAGCTCAAATATCGGGAACAGCAGCGCCCCGTTCATTGCCGCCTTGTAGTCGGATAGGACGTCGGGAACGGTGCTGACGTGGATGTAGGACTCTTCCCTCACCGTGGGGGCGTTGGCGGATTGCACGAGGATTGTGGCTGAGTATTCCTCCTCCTCAAATCCCGCCACCTCATAAAGGATTCTCTTGCTGCCCCCTCCGGAGACATAGACAGTTTTTTCAAAGGACCACTTGGGCACCCCCACCGCCGAGACCACGAACAGGTCGCCGGCAACGCCCTTGTTGTCTATCGTGACGTCAAACACAGCGGGCTGGCCCAGCCCCACGCGGCGCTCCTGCGGCTCCACGCGCATGTCCATCACGTCGTTGCTAATCTCTATCTGGGCGATTATGGAAACGTTTCCGAGCCGCTCGCCGTCGCCCTCGTCCCTTATGGTCATGGGGATTTCATACTTGCCCTGTCGGGCGGAAGGGCTGGAAGTGACGGTTATCTGGAGAGGGTTGCCATAAAGCTGGCTGTTGCTGAAGGTCCAGCCGGACGGGACGGAATCCACGGTAACGATGTCGTAATTGCCTCCTATCCCATGTACGCCGCCGGAATAGACCTGGTTGTGGAAGGTGACGGGCAGCGTCTGGCCCGGCCCCATCACTCCGATATACACAGTGTCGCCGTCACGGACGTCCTGCACCAAAGGGTCCAGCATCTGGACCGCAAAAACAGAAACCACCAGCATGAGCGAGATAAGCAGCGCCCTCATGGGGTCACTATTGCTAATTAGGGTTAAAAGATTATGGGCGGAGCTTGGGAAGGCGCGCTAATAGCCAATGGTGAAATATTTGAACTCCGGCTCCGCGTCTTTGCTGAATTCCAGTACTTCTATTTTTTCCACCTTGCGCAGGCTGTCCTTAATCTCTATCTTCTTCAAAAATTCGCGGTATGCCTTTTCGGTGTCGCATTCGCAGAGGATTTCCACGTCTCCGCCGTCCAAATTGTGCACCCATCCCCTTACGCCGAGGGATCTCGCCGCGCCCTGGACGAGCCAGCGGTAATTCACGCCTTGCACGTTTCCGTGCACGAGGAGGCGCACGCGGATTGCCAAATCTACACCTCTACGGAAACCCCGCTATCGCCCAATTCCACCGGGAAGCGCTGCATGAGGTGCTTCCTCCCCTTCATCTTCACCACTTCTATGCGCCTCTGCCTCTTGTCCTTCACATAGACGTAGTCCATGCGTATCCAGCCGTCAACGAGGTTCTCTATGCCATAGGGGGTGCGGGGGGGCTCGCCCTCCGCGACCGGCACCTCTTCGGAAACGATTAGCGTGGTGGTCTTCCACTTGCGTATGTTCTCGATTACGCTGATGAAGCCCTTCTTCCTTTCATCGTCGGTCGGGAAGAGGAGCGCGACCGGCATGAACGAGTCCACGACCATGCGCTCAACGCCCATTGAATCCACTATCTCCCCTATCGCGGACTTCTGGCTCACGAACTGGTCCACCTCGTAGGGGGGGTAATCAAGGAAGATTAGTTGCTTGGTGTTCTCAAGCTCGGAGAGGTTCCAGCCCTTGAAGCTCATGTTCCTGTAAGTTGAGTCGCGGGTTTCTTCTATCACTATGAAGAGGCCGGGTTCGCTGTAAAGCTGCGCCCCCTTCACAAGGAATTGGAGCGCGAGCGTGCTCTTGCCCGAGCCGGTCGGCCCGCTGACGAGGACGATGGAGCCCGGGTTCAAACCCCCTCCAAGGAGCTTGTCCAGCCCCGGAACCCCCGTCTTGACGAGTTCTTCCTTTGCCATCATTCCGCCCCTTTTTTCATGAGCTTCTCGCCCATCTTCACCCTCTGCTCGAGGGTGCGCTTGTAGTTCTCGCGGTCCTCCGCGGTCGCGACCTTCTCCATTATGTATTTCTTGTAATCGTGCGTGGTCGCGCCGAGGAACATGAGGATTTCGTGCAGCTGGGAGATATCCAATAGGAATTCGCCGGGCTTCAGGACCTCTATTGAGAACGGGCTGTAGGTCGCACACAGGCGCGCGAGCGATATGAGGTCCTCGGTCAGCACCTTTATCTCAAGGGAAGTGGAGAACATCTTGTCCCTTTCCACCGGCTCGTCTATCTCGCCCTGGGCGTATTTCACCCCCGGTTCCCGGAGGATTTTCTGGACGAAGCCTACGCCCAGCTTCTGGAGCGCGTCCTTCTGGTTTCCGTGCAAATCGAAATAGAGCAGGGCGAGGACGCCGCCGTCCTTTACCGTGCTGTCTATGACCTTGCCTATGTCCTTCTCCTGCATCAATACCACTGAATATAGAGTAAATAAAAAAGAATAAGAAAGGAAGGGATTACTGGATGCCCAAGCTGCTGAGGCACGAGTCTCTTGCATCCCCGGCAGGGACCTGGTCGCAGATGCTGGCCATTGCAGTATTGTAGTCACATTCCGTTCCTGCGGTCGCGAACTTCGCCTCCCCGAAAACCTCAGGCACGCATTCAAACGATGCGGGCAGGGTTTCCGTGCTCACCGAGCCCTGCTCGGTCGCTGTTGCCGTTGCGTCTATGGGGCGGCTAATCCAGTCGCATCCCTCAAAGCCGGGCATGCCTGCGTACAGCGCGCCGGACATGTATATCTTGTTGTCCTTGAATATGTAGCTGAGCTCCTGCTGGGTGCCGGCTGCGGTGACAAACGTGCCGGTCATTGCGCTCTTCTGCCCGAGGACATAGATGTCGTAGTTGCCTGTCATGGTTCCCGTGTAGGTCACAGTGCAGTGCACCGGGGTTCCCATAGCCGCAAGGGTTTCCATGCTCCATGTGTCCATGGTCACGCCGCTCGCGCCAGCTGTTCCTCCGGTTTCCGTGCCGGCTCCGCCCTGCGTTCCCGTGCCGGCTTCAACGCCGACTGAGGCTCCGGCAGTGGCGCCGGTTGTTCCGCCCGTTGCACCTGCTTCGGCAGACGCACCCGCAGTGGCTCCTGCCCCGGTCCCGCCGGTTCCAGCGCCTGCACCCGCAGCTGCGCCCGCTCCCGCCTGCGTCCCTCCCCCTTGCTGCGCACAGCCAAATAGGAGGATTGCCACAAGCAATACCGCTAATATGGATTTCATCTTTTTACACCGCTTGGGAAATCAAGGGGAAAATATAAAAGAGTGCACCCTAGCCAGCCTGCACCCATGCATCCCATGCGGGGCGGGCGGTTCCGTCGCTGCGGCGCAGGCCCATGCTGTTGAAGGGCTCCACGGTGTCCGGGTCGTACATGAAGCTCCAGATTGCAAGCTCTTTGTTGAGGCTAGAGGTTAGTTCAAAGAACTTGCTGATAAACTCCGCCTGTTCCGCTTCGCTGCTCTCCCAGCCCGCGGGGCTTGCCGCGGTGTGCCAGCCGATTTCCGTGAAGGCGATTGGCTTATCCGTGTGCGTGGCTATTTCGGAATAGTAATCTGATGGGATTTCGGACGGACTCTTGTAAATGAGGTCTGGATAAGTTGTGAAAACCGCAAGGTCGGACTTGGGGAAGCGGGAGAGGAGTTCCCATTCCGAATTATCTGGATTATTGGTGCCTCCGAAAAGCCCTCCCTGCAATCCCTTCATCCTTTCCAGTTGGAAGACCGTGAAGATTTTCGTGTTTGGGGAGACTGCCTTTACCGCGTCGTATGTTTCATCGTATAATGAAACGAATGAGTCAAAATCCGAGGGGGATTTTTCATAAAGGATATTCACTTCTATTCCGAGTCCGAGATACTCCGGCTTGTACCTTTCCGCGAAGGCAACCGCGGCATCCTTGTATGCCTTCCTGTTCGCCTCATCCAGAGGGCGTATGAGTTGGCCGGTGGATTGGGTGAAGAACTGCGCTTCTATCACCGGGACGTAATCATACTGAGAAGAAAGGGTTGCGACCACCACGGGGCCGCCGCCCTGGGTGTTGGAAAGCTCATTCCAGTCGCCCGCCCACATCACTGCGCCTCCGGCTTCCTGCGCCTCGGTGAAGAAGGTTGCGAAATCCCCTGAAGTGAAACTCCGTGGGGAGAGGGAAACTCCCTTCAGGAATTGGGGCGCTGGGGGGGTTGCGCTTGTGCCGCCGGTGCCTGCCTGCGTGCCTCCGCCTGATGCCGGAGGAGTGGGGCTGCTGGATGGGGGCGTGCTCGTTGCTCCGCCCTGTGCCCCTCCACTTGGCTGTGTGCAGCCGAAGAGAAGAATAGCGACGAGAAAAATTGCTAATATGGATTTCATACGGCTGGGATTGGATGTGAAAATATAAATGGATAGCGCTTGCTCTAATCTTTCCCTGCCCTGACCATGCCGGCTTGGAGCGGGTCCCTTCCCTTTAGACCATTTGTTTTATCTACGTGGTCCCACCAGAGGTCCCGGTAGTAATCAAGCTCCTTCTCAAGTTGCCGGTCTTCCCCGTCGCCCGTCGGGGGAAGCATGCTCTGGCTGCGCTTCCAAGGGTGGAAGCGGAATATGTGTTCTACTGCCCGGATAGGAATGCCGCTCATCTGCTTGTTCTCGCCACTGTGTTTGAATTCCGGGCGGAGGGGTTTGGCTACAGCAAGGGCCATGAAATCACTCACATTAATTGTGCAAGAAAGTATAAAAACATTCATTTACTGTGAGTCCTCTTGCCGCCCAGCTCGTATTCAAGGCTTGGGGAGCATCCCATTCCAAGATGCAGGGCGGTAGATGCGCTGTTTTCCACATAAACGAAGCTGACCATCTCAAGCCCGAGGCGCAAGGCAAGGCGTTCCACCTCACCGAACATGAGCAGGGCTATCCCCTGCCGCCTCGCGCTCTCCGCAACGACTAGCCGGTCTGAGTAGAATTTCCTCCAGTCGTGCGCGGAGAACAGAACTCCGACGATTTCGCCGCGCTGTTCTGCAGCGAGATGGGCGCACATATCCGAGTTGCACTGGTCCGCAAACCTCTTGCGGCTGTCCCGACAATCCTGCTCGTAAAATATTTTTGCGCCATCCCAGAGGCGCAGCACGGCATCGTAATCTGAGGGGCGAAGCCTGCGCACGATTATCTCCGGATGGACGGGGGCCTGCCTAGGCAAAGGCATCCGCGACATCACCTGGTTCTGCGTTTCAGTGCCGCGGAAGAAAAATCTATATCCGCATTTTTTGAAAAATTCCAGCGAAGGAGAATCCTTGCCGGCAAGCAGGAATGCCATCCCAACGTCCATCCCGAAGATGTGTGCCTCAGCCTCCTGCAGCAGCAATGATCCTATGCCTTTCTTCTGGAATTCCGGGCTTACCGCGAGCTGGTTTATCCAGCCGTTCCTGCCGTCGTGGGTAGCGAATATTGCGCCTGCTGGCCTGCCTTCGGCTTCGGCAACGAAATACAGCGAACTGGGATGCCTTAGCTGGAATGCAATGCGCTCCGGGCTGTCAATTCCTTCGGGCCGGAACTTCACGCCAGCTTCCTTCCACTGCTTCGCAACAGTATCGTAATCATGCATCCTGAACCTGCGCAACGAGACCTGGAAGCCGGAGGCTGTCTTTCTGGGTGCAACCGGCGCCGATGCTAAAGTACGCATGTCCTGCATACTATTATTACGTTCAAAACCTTTTTAAACACACCAATACACCGATTATAACATGAATTAGAGGGGATAAATGGCAAAAAAATGGATAGTGCTCACGCTAGAAGAAATTAAACATAAGTAAATGAAAGGATAGCAAGAATGGGGATATTGTTTATATGCCTTTAGTGACTGCAGGCTGAAACCCTCGCGTTAGCTAGGGCCTTACACCTCAGTTCTATCAAACCTGTCTATTACAGGCGGCCTTTGCTTCCTAGTTTTGAGAGCCGCTTCGACCTTAGATGCTTTCAGGTCTTATCGGCGTGGAGCGTGGCTGCCCAGCAATGCATTGACACAACTGGTATACCAGAGGCTCCGAGTCCCCGTTCCTCTCGTACTCAGGGACTCTTCCTCTCAAGAAGCGACACTTCCAGAAGATACTACCGTACTGTCTCGCGACGTACTGAACCCAGCTCATGTGGGACTTTAATGGATGTACAACCCAACCCTTGGCTGCTCCTACACAGCCAGGATGTCCCAAGCCGACAGCGATGTACCAAGCCGCGAGGTCGATGTGTACTCTCGCCCGCGACGAGCCTGTTACCCCCAGGGTAGCTTGTCTGACAGATTAAAACCTCACCAATAGGTTATTAATGTTCGTTAAGCCCGGCTTTCGCCTCTGCATCCCACGCTTTTAGAGATACAGTCAGCCCTGCATTTGTCTTTAACCCTCTACATCCGATTTCTGACCGGACTGAGCAGAGCATTGGGCGCCTTTGTTTTCCTATCGAAGGCGTACCGCCCCAGCCAAACTATCCACCTGATGCTGTCCCCTTGCGGGTAAGCAATATTAGAACGATTAAGTGGTGTTTCACTTTTGCCTCAGCCGCCCCCGGAAGGACGGCTTCGACGGCTCCCACTTACACTGGGTAACCGCACCAATATCACAACAACAGGCTATAGTAAAGCTCCATGGGGTCTTCGTTTCCCTCTGGAAGTCCCCGGCATCTTCACCGGGAAGTGACTTCACCAGGTCCCAGGCAGGGACAGTGGGAGAGGCGTTACGCCATTCATGCAAGCCGCCAATTAAGCGGCGAGGTATTACGCTACCTTAAGAGGGTCAGAGTTACCCCCGCTCTTTACCAGTCCTTTTTCCCCTTGAACGGGGTGTTCGGGTGCTGGCAGTGAGCAGGCGTCGACCTCCATACTAAGCCTCTCGACTTTGCGGAGATCTGTGTTTTTGGTAAACAGTCGCTCTCCCCTGGTCTGTGCCACCTGCCTCTTCGCAGAGGCAGGCATCCCTTCTTCCGAAGTTACGGGACCATTTTGCCGAGTTCCCTTGCCTGGGTTATCCTGACACACCTGAGCCTTTTCAGCTAGGGGCACCTGTATTAGTTCTAGGTACGGGCGCGAAAGATCGGAACCGTTCCCTTTTCATGGATCCCAGGAATTAGCCGAAGATTGCTCCCATTCCAGCCTTTAATCAACTTCTCCTCATGATAAGACTCCATTGATTTATGGCTGTTAAGCAGGGTCTCCCCTGCTCGGCCTATCCCAGGATGTCAGGAACAGAACTTGCGTTGCCGCGTCTACTTCCGCGGGACGGGAATATTGACCCGTTTCCCTTTCGTGCATTCGGAATTGCCTATGCACTTAGGATCGCCTAACCCTCAGCTGACAAACATGGCTGAGGAATCCGTGCCCTATCAGGTGTCTAGGATTCTCACCTAGATATGCTGCTACTAGCGCCAGGATATTCATACCAGATCGGTCCACGGGAGCTTACGCACCCGCTTCTACCCAACCCGGTCGCCCCCCTACTCCACAAGCTTGTGGCTTGGGTGGGGTATCGGGATCTAGCTTAGCCCCGTATATTTTCGGAATCCGCATCCTCGGCTGGTCCGCTATTACGCGTTGTTTGAAGGATGGCTGCTTCTAAGCCTACCTTCCAGCTGTCTAAGGATAGAGACGCCTTTAAGATTGACACTTAGCTAGAACTTAGGGCCCTTAACCCCACGTACGGTCGTTCCCGAAAGGGCTCACCGGCTTACCCTGTGAAACCCGACTGCCGCCTTCTACGGAGGGGATGGATTCGGAGTTTGATAGGAAAGTGACTCCTTTCGGAGCCGCTCTTTCCATTCAGTGCTCTACCCCATCACCGTCCTCCAGCGACGCTGTCCTGAGAGACATTTCGGAGGGAACCCGCTATTGCCGAGTTCGACTGGACTATCACCCCTACGCCCAGGTCACCCAAGAGGATATACCATCTGTGGTTTCGGGCCTCCACCAGCGATCAAGCTGGCTTCGCCCTGCCCGGGTGTAGATCACTCGACTTCAGGTCTGAGATGGGTGACTGAACCCCGTTTCCGAGGTCGCCCCTGGTTGCCTGCGGGCACTCGCTTTCGCTTCAGTTTTCGCTTCGCCACACATCTCAACTCCCTGGCTCTTGCTTCGAGAAGAAAGACAAGACACTGGTTAATCCGCCTCGATCCAACCCTTACGGGAATTCACTTCGGCGGACCTGAACCCTTTCATGCCTTGCCTGCCTGTCTCCATGTAGTTTCAGGTTCTTTTGACTCTCCTTCCGGAGTCCTTTTCAGCATTCACTCGCGTTACTAATTCGCTATCGGTCTAGCGCCACATGTTTAGACTTGGAGCTTGGTAGCCCCATATTCCCGCCCTCAATCCGGAGGACGGTACTCTTTCTGGATCGCTCCCCTTAGTTTCGCATACGGGACTGTCACCCGCTATGGTGCGGCTTTCCAGCCGACTTCTGCTCGCTCGGGGGATGCTCCCCGCCACATCTACCTCACATTGCTGTGAGGAATTCGGCTTGGTCTGGCCGGCGTTCAGTCACCTTACTGACCGGATCCCGATTGGTTTCTCTTCCTCCCGGTACTAAGATATTTCAATTCCCGGGGTTGTTGTACGCCTCAGTTGCCCGAGGTGTACACGGCTCAATTCCAGGATCACAGGTTGCGTGCACCTACCCTGGACTTATCGCAGCTTACCGCGGAGCTTTGCGGGCACTAGCCAAGCCATCCACTACATGGATTGCAGCAATATCCACACTTTGAGTTTCCACCGGACTTTCCGGCTTTAACTCAAACTTCCTTGCTATCCTTTCGTACTCATGATGGACTGGGCCCGAACGACAGAAAGACCAGAGTAGATGAGGCCTTTTCCGCCGCGACGGAACCGAAGTTCCGAGACGGGCTGTCCGCCCTTCCTTCACAGAAGGAAAAGGCTAATGCTTTTGTCAACGCGCCATTGCAGAAGCAAGCGGGCGCTCAAAAGAGCACTCCCCCTAACGGAGGTCTACTTATAAGAGCTGAACTGTTTATAAAGGTTTTCTTGCTCCGACGGAGGAAATGGCGCCGGAACGGGGGAAATCTGCCGAATAATGCACAGAACGCGGGCGAAGATGGGATATCACAAATTACTTCTCGGTTACAGTTAATCAGTAGTTATGGTGTAACATTTGTAGCGTACTCATTTATAATGATGTTGAAACGTCTGCATAAGTATGAAAGGACAGGGAAATATTGGACGAATCGCCATGATTATGGCGGCGGCAATTGTGGGTTTGCTTATCGCGGCAGTACTACTTCGCTTAGCTGGACTGATATAGTTCACTCAGTTCTGTAAGACTTATAATTCTTGCACAAGAATCCAATTCGGGTTGTAATATGGTATTTCAGGTCTATAATCCAGTACGTAGTTTTTCTCCACAGGGTTTTTCTCCAAAGAAAAAAAGGAGGCCAATTGATAAAAATGTCAGATCAGTAGTTTGGCGGAAGTATAATGGGAATTCTTTAGACGGCAAGTGCTATGTTTGCAAGAGAACGATAACCAATGATCATTTTGAGATAGGGCACAATAAAGCACGCGCTAAAGGCGGGACTGATAACGTTTCAAATCTACGACCCATCTGCGGTCCATGCAACCGTGCGATGGGAAAAATGTCCATCGAGAAATATAAGGCTAAGTACTTCGGAAAAAAAGCTAAATCAAATAAGAGAAAGAAAAAATCGCCTAAGAAATCAGTAAATTCGTTATTCTCGGCATCAGCATTTAGCATGCCACGTTTCAGGTTTTGACTCAAAACTCAACCCGCGACCTTCTCTGCGGTCTTCTTCTAGCGCCGAAACTTACTGTTTCACCGTCGCTCCTTTCGAATTCCACGGGTCTTTTTGTTTTGGTCTTGTCCCTTCGTGCTAGGAAAGATACCATATCCGACGTATCTTCGTTGAATTATTAAATCATTTCCTTTCTGCCAATGGTTGCGTAAGGAGCCCGTGCAAAGCGTCTCAAAGTGAAGTGGGGGGAGGGTCAGAATGACGTCTAAAAATGGGGAGGGGGTTTTTACCCCCTCCGCGTTTTTGACTATGGGAAGAATTGCACTGTAAGCCACGCCAGCAGCACATAGCGCAAACTCCTCCCGACCGCGCAGAAGAGCATGTATCTCCAGACCGGGACCTTCGCCGCGCCCGCCGCGATTCCTGCGATGTCAAAGAAAGGGTTCGGGAGGAAGGAGAATACAAAAATTGCGAGGGCGTCGTTCTTCTTTATGAGCAAAAGGAATTTCTCGTATTTCTTCCTTCCCGCAATATCCAAGGCGCCGTCCCCGACCATGTATCCGGTCAGCTCGCCGAAAGCGGAGCCGATGCCCGCAACCAATCCTACATATATTGGATTGAGGATTGTCGCCATCGCAGCGACGACCGCCCAGCCCGGAGCCGGGATGAAGAGGGTTGCGGAGGAGAGCGCGGAGATAATGAAGACGCCTATGTAGCCGTAATTGCCAAGCGTGGCTATGCTGTCATTCAGCAGTATAACTGCGGCCGCTATCGCTATGCCGAATAATATCTGTATTATCGCCTTTGTCCTCTCTTTCACGGGTTGAATGAGGCGGGATGGGTTAAAAACATATTGTGCATGAGTAAATATAGGTAATAATTATGTCCAACACAGCCATTAGATTTGCATTGTTTGCCATTTTCATGGGCGTGCTTGCCGCGCAGTCGGATTTCAGCGACGACAATTCCATAAAGGAGGGCGTGTGCATGCTCGCTGACACCGCGAAGGCGATAATGGCCTCCGTGATATTCGCGCTAATCATAATGGCCGCGGTCGTGTATGCGGCGGGGCAGGTGTTCGGGGCGGAGACGCGCTCGCGCGCCACGGTTTGGGCGACCGCGATGATAATCGGCGCGGTGATTGGGATACTCATCTTCGTGCTGGTGCCGGAGATATTGCAGGCATTCGGCGGTTCGCAGCTGGATGTGCAGGGCGCGTGCTAGCTATCGGAGCCGGCGGTACACGGTTGAGTAGTTGCCCTCGTAATATTCTGAATAGCCCGGGAGCGTGAGGTTCGCAAAGGGCGGCGAGACGACCACGTAATCAAATTCCGTTATTGACGTGTTCTTCCTGAAAATCTGGCTGTACCAGAAGATGCCCGCGAAATTGCTCCTTTCAACATCGTAATCGTTTCTCCAGTAATCCTGCACGAAATCCAGCACTGAAGAGGCGGTGGCGTTGTTCTTCCTGTAATCAAAGAGTATCCAGCCGAAGTCCAGCGGCTGGCCGTAATCCCTCCTCTCGTCAATGGATTTGTAGGATATGGAAATTGTATTGACTTCGTAACTTCCTACGAAAAGGACGTTCTCCTCCCCGGAGAGCATCAGCCCGATTTCCTTCCCCTCCTCAAAGAACGGGGTGCGGCCAGGGTTCCATTCAGTGAAAAGGGCGACGGAGCATGAGATTGCAACCACAATTCCCAATATGAGCGCGGCGAATGCATCCAGATTCTTTCCTGGCGGGACCAGCAGGATGGCGGAAAAGAACGCCACGGCGGGCGTGGCGTAATAATAATACCACGTCCGCTGCCCCAGGAAGAGGAGGAAAAAGAGCAGCAAAATCCATGCCGAGAACATCAGGTTGGTTCTCCACTTTGATGCGAGCGAAACAATGGAGGCGACGAGCACCGGGGCCATGAGGATCAGGACTGCGAATACGCCATATGCGATGTTGAGGAAGAGCTCGCTGGAATAATCATATACGAACATCTTGCCAGTGTCTGTGAAGAATATTTTTTCCGATAGGCCTAGCCCGGATAGCGAGAGCCAGAAAAGGGCAAGCCCCGCGGGGACCGCAAGGAGGGAGAGGAGGAAAGCGGGGCTTTTGAGGTTCTTCCTGTCAAACTGGAAAACGTATGCGATGGCGAGCACCGGAATTATGAGGGCTATGACGGATTTTGTGATTGCCGCGAGGAATGCGAAAATGCCGCCGATGGCGAAACGCGCGGCGGGGCTGGAATTTGCCCTTGTATAGAAATATATGGATGCAAGGATTGTGGAAAGGGTGAAGGTCTCCATGAGGAGGCGGCCCTCCACATTGAAGGCCGGGAGTGCGGAATAGAAAATGAGGGAGGCGGCGAGGGCCGTGCCTTCCCCGGAGAAGCGCTTTATTATTAGGTATAAGAGCGCGGCGTTGAGGAGGCTGAACATCATTAGCGGGATACGGTATGCGTATTCCGGCGAAGCGAAAATTGCGGAGGTTATCGGGAGGAATAATGAGGCTGCAAAAAAGAACAACCCCGGCTTCCACGGTGCCGGATAGCCGAACCAGGTGGGGAGGAAGGATGGGTGCTCCCCTTCTTCCGCAATCATTTCCGTGTATAGTGTTTCATCATAGGAAAAGGGCGTCGCCCCGATATATGCGAATTTGGAAATGAGCGTGATTGCGAAAAGGGCAAGGATTATCTTGCGGAACATAGGCGTCTTCCGGCACACATGTTATTAAAAACATTACTAGGAACTATAAGAAAGCAAAGAGGTCAGAATATGAATGCGACAAAGATGGTTAGTGGGCTGATGCTGGTTGCGTTGGTCCTTTCAAGCGTTGGATTCGCGACGACTAGCGCAGGGTCTGACATAAAGGCGGGCATCTGCCAGCTTTACACAACCGTTAACACGGTCTTGGGCGCGGTCATATTCGTGCTCATCGTGCTTGCGGCGGTCGTGTATGCGGCGGGCCAGGTCATGGGTGCGGAGACCAGGGCAAGGGCCTCGGTCTGGGCAACCTCAATGATTATCGGTGCCGTTATCGGCATCATAATCCTGGTGCTCGTCCCCCCAGTGCTGGATGCGATGACGAGCGTGACGGTCACGAACGCATGCGGCAGCATCGGTGGCGGCGGCACCCTCTGAATATTGCAGAAGGCGGGGGCTTAGGCTCCCGCCATCTTATGTTTTAGTTTTTTTGAACACTCTTTCTGCGAAACCAAATAATCCAATCCATCAGTTTTGAAACCAGGAATAGGATTATGGAAAATGCCAGGGACACCAACACTGCCTGCGCCGGCTCAAGCCCGGCGGTGTGCTGCCCCCCTGCAAATAGGTAGAATCTTACCGGGATTATGAAGAGGAGGAACATCAGCACCCAATACCTTATCGGGTTCCTGCCGAGGTATTCGAAAAAAAGTACTGGGACTGATTGGAAGGATGGGATGCTGATTATGCGCTCAACGCAGATGTAAAGGATTAGGGAGAGAAGGGAGGCGAGCGCCATGAAAGAGGGGGACGCCTCCATTTTGTAGGGCGGTACAAGGAAAAGAAGGAGGGCTGTTAGAACGAGCATGGATGCAAATAGGGGGAGGAGGCTCTTTTTCTCTGATACCGATTTCCCAGCAAGGAAGCCGAAGAGCATCACCGGAAGGTAGAAGATTGCAGCAGGATAGCCGCCGAGGTATGCGGCGTTGAAATTTGGGAGGGAGCCGGTGTAAAGAAGGATGAGGTAAAGCGCGGGCGGAAGGAGGATGCCCGCATAGATGAAAATTTCCGGAAAGAGGGCGAGGACGATGGTGGGCAGCGAGAGGAGGGCTATGAGCATCAGCTCGTCCATCGTGAAGGGTGCGGCGCCCAAGAGAAGCATCAGGAAGAACGAGATGAGCACGAGCTTCCAGAAGCGTTCCATTGAATCCAGTACATACTTTGCCGGGCGGCTTTTCCGCTTCTGGGTGAAGAAGAAAAGGGACATGCCGCTTGCGAAAATGAAGAGGGGAAGCACGAAATCGCCCGCGTGCAGCGAATCGGGCTTGTTGTGCAGCAGGAAGTCGGGCCCGTTACTGAGCAATGCGTAGAGAGTGAAGAAGACCATCAGCACGATTGCAAAGCCGCGGAAGGCGTCTATCTGGCGAACCCTCATCGGATTAGGGATGCACGATAGGTATTTTATCTTCTCTGCAGGAATTCTACTGTGAGGGGCTACATTTCTTTCCTGATTGTGCTCGCCGCGCTGGGGCTGTTCGTTGCAGCCGCGGCTCTTCTAGCCGAGCCGCATTACTATTCAAACGAGAAGGCGATAAGCGTAATGCGGATGGAGCACATAGAGAGGAACGTGAAGGAGAACATATTGCAAGCGGCCTCTTATGGGATGCACGATGGGGCGGTAGCTTACGATGCCCTGGTGCCTCCGGAAATGCGGGTGCCGCAGGAAAGGGAGGCGGCCATAAGGGCTGCGGCGTATGCGTCGCTGGCGCAGCTTGGAATGGATTTGTGGGACGAGGATTACGAAGTGCAGGTTTGGTGCGGCTATACGAACGGGGCCGAGCTGGATGCGCTTCCGAAAAGGATGAGGGAGGCGGGAGGGTTCAGGATGTGTACAGCATGCCAGCCGATAGCGAGCCCTGCTTGCGCCCCTTTCATGCAGATAACGCAGAAGGTTCCATACGGAACCGGGATGGAGGACTCCATATTGCTGAAGGGGCCGGAGCCGCCGAACCCGATGCTTGAGGGGGCGGTCGGGATTTCCGTTTATTCATCAAAATATGATGTGGCCGGGGTTTCGGTTTTCCCCACGAGCGAGGTAATAAGATGAATGCGAGATGCCGGGTGCGGGGTGCTGGATGCAGAAAAGGACAAGTTGCGGCTGAATTCCTCCTTGCGTTTGCAGCATTCCTCGTGCTGGTCGGCGTAATAGTTGCCGGGGTGAGGGTGCTGGAATCCGGCGAGAGGGGAATGGGCGATGCCGCCGCGGACAGGGTTCTTGCGGAGGAATCCTCATTCGCGATGGGCGCGGGGTGCTGGGCAGGGATGGTGAGTGCGGACCTTCCGCTCGCGCACAGGGTTTCAGGGGAACGGGTGAGCGTGGGCGAATCGTCAGGAATAATAATTATGGGATGCGGGGGAGTGGATGGGGAACCTGTTTGAAGGGCTGCTGAAAAAGCGGTCGGGTGTTGCGACCTTTGATTTGCTTTTCGCAACCATCCCAGTCATACTTATGCTGGGCAACATCCTCGTCTTCTCTGCGCTTGCGGAGCACAAGGCGGAATCGGACATAAATTTGCTTACTAAAGAAGGGAGATTGCTGGCCGTATCGGATTATGTGGTGGAATATGCGGGCGTGGAAAAGAACGGGGGCTTCGGTTTCTCGGCGAGCTATTATCCAAATCTTATTGACGGAGGGGAATTGGGCGCAGTGGATGTTGCAGCTCTGGAACAGGAAATGGGGCTGGAAAACCTTGAGATTGGATGGGATGCGGATGGGAGGAATTGCATCTACAGATTAGTAGTATACAACGAGAATATAGCGAAATTGTACTTCTGCGCGGATTAGAGGGACTTGCCCCATCCCGCCAGCCGCCATCTCTGCCCCACGCGCCTGCTCATCGCAACCGTGGAGCCCTTCACCACGCATACCGGCTTCTTGAGCTTCGCGAGAACCTGCCCCTTCTTTATCGCTGCAATCACGCCTATGCCCGTGGCGGTGCCCACGTTTATGACTATGGGCTCGCCCATCTTTAGGGGTGGGTTGTCAAAGCCCTCCCTCTGGATGAGGTGGTGGTCAAAAATAATCTCCGCCTTGGCATCGGGAAGCGAACCCGGCTTCCCCAGAAGGCAGCCCACGAGCGAGTCCGCCTTCGCGACGTTCGGGTCCAGCGAAGTGCCGACCGCAATCAGGCCTCCGGGAGCAGCGGATTCAAGCGGGCCGCCCTCGGACATGAGGCTCTCCACCTTCACCTGCACTTCCTTCACCACTTTTTTTGAGGTCTCAAAGCCCGGGCGTATGAGCACCGTGTCTCCCTTCTTGATTGTTCCCTGCACCAGGGAGCCGCCCACCACCCCGCCTTTGAGGTTCGGAATCGGGGTGCCCGGCTTGTTTATGTCAAATGAGCGCGAGATGAACATCACGGGCGGCAAAGAGGAATCCCGGTGCGGCGTTGGGATTGAGCGCTCTATGGCGTCCGCGACCGCATCCACGTTTATCCCATAGTTGGAAACGACCGGGATTATGGGCGCGTTCTCCGCGACCGAGCCCTTCAGGAAATTCCTTATGGATTCGTAGTGCGCCTTCGCCTGCTCTTTCGTCACGAGGTCTATCTTGGTCTGCACCACCACGACGTTCTTTATGCCCGCTATGTTGAGTATCATGAGGTGCTCCGCGGTCTGCGGCTGCGGGCAGGGCTCGTTCGCGGCGATGAGCAAAAGCGCGCCGTCCATTATGCTGGACGCGGACAGGACGATGGTCATCAGCGTCTCGTGGCCCGGCGCATCAAGGAAAGAGACGCGCCTCTTTATGTCTGTTTTCCCGCCGCAGTTCGGGCACTTGTCCTTCAATGTGTGCAGATTGCATTTCGGGCAGAAATAGATGTTGGTGTCCGCATAACCGAGGCGGATGGATATCCCGCGCTTCACCTCCTCGCTGTGCGTGTCGGTCCATTTGCCGGTGAGCGCCTTGGTGAGGCTGGTCTTTCCGTGGTCCACGTGGCCCAGGAGGCCGATGTTGACTACCGCCTGCGGGGAGCCGGTCACTTCTTTTCCTCCTTCTTGAACAGTTCGTCGGGCGCAGCCTGGCCGTATGTTTCTATGACCGCATTGACCTGCGCGTTGTCCGCGCCGAAAAGGCTGCCGCGCACCATCTTCTTCTTCCTCATCCCCCTGCGCGTAGGGTTGAACCCCTGCCCTCCGGAGAGGAGGACCTTCATCTTCCTTGAGCCGGAAATGTCGCGCCTCATGGGGATGCCGCTCGTGTCGCTGCCGCCGCTTAGCTTCAGCGTGTAGCCGAACAGCCCGAAGTCGTCGCCCTGGACCGTGTCGCCCATCCTCTTCCCTGCGAAGAGGGAGCGCTTGTCCTCGGCGACCTCAACGGAATACGACTTGCCTGTCTTTTTGTCAGATATCACTAATTTCAATTAAACCACCTATAATGTGAGAATAAAATAAGGAGGAAAAAATAAAAAGGGAGTAGTGAACTCAGGCGTTCTTCATTTTGGCCTGGTACACGTACCCATCGTCGCCGACATAGTAAAGGTGGCCCTTCTTCTTGTCGACCCTCTGGGTCCCGACCTTCTTCTTGGAGCCCCTCTTGTTGTGCTTCATCGGCACTCTCCAGACGTAGCCGTCCTTGCCGACGAAGTAGAGGTACCCGTCCTCCCTCATTATTTTCTCTGTTCCTATTTTGGATCCCATGTCTTACACCCTTAAATTTATACTGAGCCTATTCGGAAGACAAGAAATATAAAGCTATCGTCGAGACCGACGTGGAGGTTTTCCTACGCGTTCGGACAAAAGAGCTCACGACGGGGGAGATGGATAAAGCAGTGCAAAGCGTTTCCAAGCGGAGGTGGGGAGGGGCAGAAAGATAGAAGAAAATGGGGAGGGCGCTCCCTCCGCGTTTTCTCTAGAAGAACTCGCTGAGCTTGGAATGGCGGGCCGGCGGCTGCCTCTTAGGGGGGAGGAGGTCCTTCTTCGTGGATTCACCGGATTCCTTCCCGGGAACTCCCTTCTCCTTTTTCTCCTCGCGCTTCACTTCCTTCTCAGCCGCGCGGACAGGGGGGCTTGCCTTCCCGGTTTCGCTTGCTCCTTCCGGTGCGGCTTTGCTCTCCTTCCCATCTGCCTCTTTTTTGCCCTTCTTTTTCTCCTCTTTCTTCTCCGGCTTCACCACATGCACTCCCTTCGGGAGCATGGAGGAGAGAAGCTCTACCTCCTTTTCATCAAGCCCGTAGAAGGATTCAACCTCGGCGGGGCTGTTCGCGTGCATGAATGCGAGGATGGGGAGGGATCCTTCCGCCTCCTTGCCTGAGGTGTGCAGCCTCCTGCCCGCCTTGGAGCGGAGGGAACGGAGGATTGCGCGCGTGGCGGTGGTCGCGGACATCTGGCGCAGGTAGGAAGGGAAGGAGAAGCGTATGAACCTCTGGCCCGCGCCGGGGTGAGCGAGAGCGGTGCCTGCGCACATCAAATCCCCGGAGTAGCGGAGGAAGCCCCAGTACTGGCGGGAATGTATCCTGCCGTCAAAGATGTCCGCCCTTGAAAGGGAGGAGTAGGCGTCCGCCAACTCGCTTCCGGAAAAGACAGCAGGCAGGTTTTCGTCTATCCAGAGCTTGAAGTAGTCGTGCTCAACATCCCCGAAGCCCGCCGCCCTCGCCTCGGAATAGGTGGAGGAGCGGTAGAGCGCGGACATCCTCGCGAACATGTCCTTCTCGCGGTCGCGCATTCCTGGGGAGCAGGCCTGCAGGTCGTTTATCGCGCCTCGTATGTCACCGTTGGCGTTCTCGGATATTCCTTCTATTTTTTCTACCGGGCACTCTATCCTCTCCTTCTCCGCGATGCGGGAGAGGATGCGCGCAATGGATGGGGCTATCGCCCTCTTGAGCGTGAGGATGTCGCAGAGGAAGCGGAGGGAGGATATCTTCTTTTCCCATGCGTTGGTTGCGGTGAGTATTATCGGCTGGGCTGGGGAGCGGAGGACGGACGCTATGGAGGAGACGCCACCCGAGTCCTCCCTTCCGGACATCGCATCAACGTCGTCTATTAGAACCAGCTTGCCTTTCCCGGAGAGGGTGGACGCCATCATCGCCCCATGCATTATTTTTTCCACACGTTCCCTGTTGCGCAGCTCGCTCGCGCCCATCTGCACAAGCTCAAGCCCCATTTCCGTGGCAAGGGCTACGGCAAGAGCAGTTTTGCCTGTGCCCGTGGGGCCGGTGAGCAGGATTGGCTTGCCCGGCTCGCCCCTTCCCCAGTTGAGGGCCCAGCGCCTGAGCTTCTGCTTAAGCTCGGTGTTGCCGGGTATTTCCTCAATTTTTTGAGGGGCGTATTTCTCGGTTAGAAGCATCGCAGGAATTACTGAAAGACAATTTATAAGATTAAGGAAAACCGCGTGCGTAAGGAGTGCGGGCAAAGGGTTTCAAAGTGAAGTGGGAGGGGGTCAGAATGAACCCTAAAAATGGGGGGAGTGCCCTCCCCGCGTTTTTGGGTGAGGGGCGTATTTCTCGGTAAGAAGCATCGGGGGGATTACTCAAATAGTAATTAAATAGGTTTCTTGGAAAAGACGCATGCATGCTGAAGACCGTGGAGGCGCTCATCGCGCTGGTGGTGCTGCTCTCCTTTTCCTCATTCGGGCTACTGCACCAGCCGGTCCAGCATTCCTCGCTCTACCAATATGAATTGGCCGAGGACGCGTGGAGGGTAATCTGGCTCAAGGGAGGGCTCCAGCCGTCTTCGCATGATGAGTGGATGGGCGGGACGTTCGGGATAGACGAGGGGAAGATGCACGAGGGCGCGGAGGAGATAACGGAACTTACGGGTCTGTGCATTGGGATGGACACGCTGGAGGCGAACACCTGCATTCCCGGGGAGAATGCAATCGTGCTGCACAAGAACGTGATGGCGCCCTTCCCGGTTCCGGTAGTGTTCAGGATGGGCCCGGAATAGGCGCGGCGGGAACGCGCCGCCGGACTGCAACGCACACGCCGGAAATCTTATAAATGTGCGAAAAGAAAGACGCCCATGCCAGAGGATTTCTCAGGGTTTTCCGCGAAGGTTCTTGCGGCGGTGAAGGGCAAGCTCTCCACGAAGGAGGCGGGCACGCTTTCCCGGCTGCTGAACAGGACCAAGAAGAGGAACGTGGTGCTTGCGGCCGGGCTGCTTTCAGCGCTCAAGGTGGGCGGCGCCAGCAAGGCGGACATAAACAGGTTCGCGGGCGTGCTGGAGAAGGCGCACGCGAGGATATTGGACGGGAAGGAGCCGTTCACGAAGGCGGATGAGACGCTTCTGGAGCAGATTTTCAACGAAGCGAGGGTGCCGCTTAGCGCCGAAAAGAAACTGAAGCACAACGTGCAGGGCGACAGGGACGACCTGCTCGCCGGCGAGATATTGAATTCCATAAACATGAGCACCTCGCAGAGGCTCGGAGGCTTCGTGCCGGCCAAGAAGGTGCCGGTTGTTAAGTTTGAAGAGGAAGAGGAGGAGAGGGTAAGGAAGAGGGCAAAAGGATGAAGGTAAAGCTCACCCCGGAATTATCCTATATTATAGGATTGTGGAAGGACAGGAGGGCCCCGTCGGGGCTGGGTGTGAGCGGGAGCGAAGAGATTCTTGCTGTTTTTACTGATGTGTGCATGAAGGCGAAGATTGCGGAAGTCGGGAAGATATTGGGCGGGGAGGACACGGTCTATTTCTACAATACGGCGTACAGGCGGTTTTTCCAGAAGACGGTTGAGGAGGAGGGGGAGAGGTTCAAGTACAAGAATGAGTACAGCGCTTCCTTCCTTGCGGGATTGTTTGATTCAATGGGGGGGATAGGGGCGGACGGAACGGTCTATTTCAGGAAATGCACCAAGACGGACGAGATGGTCGTGTATAGATTGGGGTTCAAGCCCCTGTGGAAGAACGGAAGGATGTACATAGTGAGGCCCCTCAAGTTTTTGGCTTATATCAAACCCTTCACGAAACTGTTTACGGACAACGAGATAATGAAGAAGGTCCTGGTCTAGGGGCGGTTGCATGGTAAGGATTTTCAACGCCAGGAAGAAGGCGGTTGAGGAATTGCCGGAAGTAGTGAAGGCGGACGCGGAGTGGAGGAAAATCCTCACCCCGGAACAGTTTGAAATTACACGGAAGAAAGGGACGGAAATGCCCTTCACCGGCAAGTGCGATGTTCCTCTGGGAAGGGGGCTGTACCAGTGCGTGTGCTGCGGGACTGATTTGTTTGAGGTGGGCAGGAAGTTTGAGTCCGGCACCGGGTGGCCGAGCTTCTGGGAGCCGGTATCTGAATTGAATGTGCGGATAAAAGTGGATAAGGACCTCTTTATGGAAAGGAAGGAGGTTTTGTGCGCCCGTTGCGGGGCGCACCTGGGGCATGTGTTTGACGACGGGCCGCCTCCCACCGGGAAGAGGTATTGCATAAATGCGGCTGCGCTGAAGCCGTATGCTGGGGAGATGAAGACTGAGATTGCTACTTTTGCTGCTGGGTGCTTCTGGCACGTGCAGGAGCAGTTTGATGCCGTGAAGGGCGTGGTTTCCACCACCGCGGGATATGCAGGAGGGACTGCGAAGAACCCTACTTACTGGGAAGTGCACGGCGGGAAGACGGGGCATGCGGAATCCGTGCGGGTGGAGTTTGACCCATCAAAAGTATCGTATAAGCAATTGCTGGATGTTTTCTGGAGGATGCACGACCCCACTACGCCGAACAGGCAGGGGCCGGATTTTGGAACGCAGTACCGCTCCGTGATATTTTTCCATTCCAAAAAACAGGAGAAGGAGGCGAGGGAATCCAAAGAGGGGGAGGGGAAGAAACATAGAAATCCTATTGTGACGGAGATAGTGCCTGCGGGCGAATTCTATCCTGCTGAGGAATACCACCAGAAATACTATTTGAAGCACGGGGTTTCGTGCAGGATTTGATTTGCGCAGGGCACTGAAAACATTATAAACTTACGAACTAATGTCTGCGCATGGCAGTCGTAATCTCTCTTGGGGGAAGCTTGATCAACGGTACGGGCAGCATAGACCACGCGTTCCTCAAGGAATTCAAGGACATGGTGATGAAAAGCGGCGAGGAGCTGGGGATTGTCACCGGAGGCGGGAAGGTTGCGAGGGAATATGCGTCCGCCGCGCGGGAATTTTGCGGCAACAATTTCGTTGCGGACGAAGCGGCTGTGGCGGCGACAAGATTGAACGCACAGCTCATGCTCGCATTGTTCCGGGATGTGGCGCACCCGAAGGTGTTCAGGGACTTCGGAAAGGCGGCAGCCGCGCTGGGCGGGCACAAGATTGTGGTGATGGGAGGGACGATTCCAGGCATTACTACGGACACGGATTCCGTATTGCTCGCGGAGGCAATCGGGGCAAAAAGATTGGTCAATCTGAGCAACGTGGACGGGATTTACGATTCGGACCCGAAGGGCAACCCCTCCGCGAAGAAATTTGACAAGATGACGCACGCGCAACTGTTGGAGATGGCGCAGAAATACGACCAGAGGGCGCCGGGCACTAATTTCGTGTTTGACATGGTGGCGTGCAAGCTCGCGAAAAGGAGCGGGATAGAGCTGCACTTTGTGGGCGGGAAAAATGTTAAGGATTTGGAAAAGGCAGTAAAAGGAAAGAGGCACGCCGGGACTATTGTTTCTTCGCAATGATTGCAGAAAAGCGCGTGAGGAGTACGTGCAAAGCGTCCCCCTAGTGAAGTGGGGGGGGGAGGTATGATTACCCTAAAGAGAGGAGGGGGCGCCCCCCTCTTCTTCTTGGAGGGGCGCGCCTTAATCTGGAAATCTAAAATCTATTTCAAGTATTTTGCGATTTCCTTCTCGGTCATGGGGACGAATTTGGGTGATGCGACCGTTGCGTAGCGCACCTCTATGTTGTCCGCGGTGAGCTTGGTTTCGCTCGTCTGCTTGAGCGCATCAACCGCAACGCCTATCGCGTCCTTTATGTCCATTTTCCTGTCAAACTTCTTCTCAAGGAGCTCGTCCACTTCCTTCTTCGCGTTCCCCACGGAATCCGCGTAGTAGCCTGTCATGGCGCCGCTCGGCTCCGCCTCGTAGAGCTCGGGGCCGCCCTTGCCCACCCCCGCAACGAGGAGGGAGACGCCGAAGGGCCGTATGCCCCCGTATTGGGTGTATAACTGCATGAGGTCGCAAACGTGCTTTGCTATGGACTCGGTTGGCACGGGCTCGTTGAAGGTCATGCTGTGCCTCTGTGCGTGCGTCCGCGCTATGTCCACGAGGCGGCGCGCATCCGCAATCAGGCCGCTCGCGGTGACGCAGACATGGTTGTCCACGTCAAAAATCTTCTGCATGGATTCCGGGACCACGAGGCGCGAATGCGCGGCTTTGTATGCGACCAGCGCGACCGCGTCCATCGTGCAGACGCCTACCGCTGTGGCGCCCCTCTTCACTGCCTCTTTTGCATATTCTACCTGGAAAAGCCTTCCGTCCGGGCTGAAGACTGTTATTGCCCGGTCATAAGCTTGTGGCGTAACCCCATACATAACCAGCACCCTTTTTGCTCTAATTGAAAGCTAAGAGTTTATAAAACTCGTGCCTGAACAAAAAGCGATGGCAAGGTATGCGGGCTTGAGCGGCGCTGAGGCTGCCAGGCTCTTCAGGAAATACGGGCCCAACGAGCTGCGGGAGAAAAAAGGGGAGCACGTAGTGGTCAAATTCCTGAGGCAGTTCACGGATTTCCTGGTTTTGCTCCTTATCGCGGCGGCGATAGTCGCCCAACTGCTGGGCGAGGGGCTGGATGTGATAATGATACTTGCGATTGTTTTCCTGCACGCGATAATCGGGTTCGTGCAGGAGTACAAGGCGGAGAAATCCTTTGAGGCGTTGAGGAGGATGGTCTCGCCCCGAGCGAACGTGCTGAGGGACGGGAAGGCGGCGAACATAGACGCGCGGGAGGTCGTGCCGGGCGACATCGTGCTGCTGGAGGCCGGGGACCGCGTGCCCGCGGACGGATTGGTGGTGGAGCAGTACGGGCTTGCGGCGGACGAGGCGGCGCTCACCGGGGAGAGCGTCCCTGTGCACAAGCACGAGGCAGGGAAGGACCGCGCATGGACTGGAACGGTGATAGTCGCGGGCAGGGGAAGGATGCTCGTTGAGAAGACTGGGATGGCCACCCGGATGGGCGGCATAACCGAGATGGTGCAGACCGTGCAGAAGGAGAGGACTCCCCTGGAAGTTGACCTGGACAGGATGGGCAGGCAGCTGGGGGTGGGGGTGCTCGTGCTTTGCGCGTTCATATTCCTCGCCGGGCTGGCGAGGGGATTCGAGCCGGTGGGGATGTTCCTTACTTCGGTGAGCCTCGCGGTGGCTGCCATTCCGGAGGGACTGCCCGCCGTGGTCGTGATTACGCTGGCCGTGGGCGTGCAGAGGATGAGCAGGCGGAACGCGATAGTGAAAAAACTAAAATCGGTGGAGACGCTCGGGTGCGCGGACGTCATCTGCACGGACAAGACTGGGACGCTGACGCGGAACGAGATGACTGTCCGGAGGGTGCTGGTAGGCGGGAAGGTTTTCGAGGTCGGCGGCTCGGGATATGAGCCGAGGGGCGAGTTCAGGTCTGGCGGGAAGGCGGTGGGCGCGGACGAGGGGCTGCAATTGGCGATGAAAATCGGGGCCCTGTGCAACAACGCCTGGCTGGAAAAGAAGAAGGGCTGGGAAGTGGTCGGCGACCCCACGGAGGGTGCGCTGCTCGTCCTCGCGGCGAAAGGCGGGATTTGGAAGGACGAACTGGAAAGGGAGAACCCGGTGATGTTTGAGTTCCCGTTTGATTCGGACAGGAAGATGATGACAACTGTGAGGGGCAGCGGGAACAAGCATATTGCTTATGCGAAGGGCGCGCCGGAAGTGGTGCTGGGGAAATGCGCCAGGATTTGGGCACGGGGAGGAAGCAGGCCGCTGGGCAGGGGCGAGGCTGAGGCGATAATGCTGGAGAACGACTCCCTCACCTCCAAGGGGTACAGGACGCTCGCGCTCGCGTACCGGGACATTGACGGGAAGACGAAGAAGGGGGACGTGGAGAAGGCGCTGGTCTTCGTGGGCATAGTGGCGATGATGGACAGCCCGCGGCCAGAGGCGAAGGAGGCGGTCGGGCTGTGCAGGGGCGCCGGGATAAGGGTTGTGATGATTACGGGCGACCATCCGCTCACCGCCAAGGCGGTCGCGGAGGAGCTGGGGATAGGCAACGGGAAGGTGCTCACCGGGGAAGAGCTGGACGCGATGGGGAAAGAGGAATTTCTTGGGGCAGTGGACGGCATTTCGGTGTATGCTCGGGTATCGCCCGCGCACAAGCTGAGGATAATTGATGCGCTCAACGCGAGGGGGCACGTGGTCGCGATGACCGGGGACGGGGTGAACGATGCGCCCGCCCTGAAGAAGGCGGACATAGGGGTGGCGATGGGCATAACCGGCACCGAGGTCGCGAAGGAGAGCTCGGACATGGTGCTGGCTGATGACAATTTTGCGACAATCGTTGCTGCGGTGGAGGAGGGGCGCGGCATCTATGAGAACATAAAGAAGACGGTGGCGTTTTTGATTTCCGGGAACATCGCGGAGGTGGCGGTCATATTCCTCGCGGTGATGCTCGGGATGCCCCTCCCCCTTGTTGCGATACAGATATTATGGATAAACCTGGTCACGGACGGCCTGCCCGCGGTGGCGCTCGCGGTGGACCCCATAAGCGGGGACGTGATGAAGAAGATGCCTAGGCAGAGGAATGAAAACATATGGATCGGGATGGAATTGTACCTTGTGGAGTCGCCCATAATAATGACATTCGCCACTCTCGCCTCATTTGCATGGGTTATGGGCGGCGGCGACATGGTGCTCGCGCAGACCATGGTTTTCACGATGCTTGTCGCGATGGAGAAGACCAAGGTGTTCGCGTGCAGGTCCCTGGAAAGGCCGGTGTGGAGGGAGATTCTCGCGAACAAATGGATAGTGCTCACTGTGTTGCTGACCATGGGCATGCACCTGGCGATTCTGTATGTGCCGGAGCTGAACGTGCTCTTTGCGGTCAAGCCGCTGGCGCTGGAGCACTGGGCGGTGGTGCTGGGGACCAGCGTGTTCCTCTTCGCTTATCTTGAGATGCGGAAATGGATGGGGATGCGCTCAAGGAAGGGTTTTCCTTCCATTGCGTAAGGAGTACGTGCAAAGGGTTGCGATGAGAAGTGGGGGGAGGTATGATTACCCTAAAGAGAGGAGGGGGGAGTTCCCCCCTCTTCCTCTTGGAGATGCAGGGGAGGGGATTCGAACCCCCGAACCCACTAAGAGACGGGCTCCTGAAGCCCGCGCCGTTGGCCACTTGGCTACCCCTGCTGGGAACTTATCTGTGGGGGGAAGAAATTAAAAAGAAATATATCCGGGCTTATTCCTCTTCCCTGTCCATGAGCTCTAGGGCCTTCTTCACGCTCATGCCCTCGCGTATGCCAAGGTCTTCCGCCCATGTGGTGGTTCCCTTTACCTTGGCTGAAAAGATGTCGCTGACGCACTTGACACCGGAAACGAATGCGGCGATGTCGCCCACCCTCTCCGCGGTATCCTTGTTTATGTAGCTGCATGCGATATATCCGCGCTTTGCCTTGACGACTATCATTGGGAGGTTGCCCAGAGTTTGTTGGAAAGCTTTGTACTTCCTTCCGCAAAACTCCACGTCGTCCATCTCAAAACCTCGTCCTCCTCCTCGCGGCGATCTCTTTCTTCCGCTCGAAAATTTTCCTGTGCTTTGCGCAGCTTATGCAGTAGTAGACAGTACGGTCCGCAAAAGCAGTAACGTTGTCCTCCCCTCTCAGGTCGGTGCTGTAGGCGCTCCTCTTGTTGAAATCAACCGCCTTCGTCCGCGGGACCGCCCTTCCGCACGATTCGCAATAAAGAAGCTTGTCTTTTCCCCTTCGGCTTCCCATACAATTACCTCTTGGTTATCTCTTCCACCGTTCACAACCTTGTCCCGTGGAACGTATGACTATTACTCATAACGCTTTAAATTCGTTCCGTATGGAAGAGCGCCCGCCGTCGATGAAAAATGGCGCGTCATGTGCGTGCTATTTCACGCACTGTTCCCAGCTTAATTCCGCCAAGCGTATAGACAATTGCCTTATTCCACTGGAATAACTTGTTGCGAAAAACCGGCCCGAGCCCCCCGAATCTCTCGATATCGTTCCCCAAAAGCGGGTTGAAGGATGGCATGATTACGAGCTTGAGGTTCTTGTTGTGCGACGGATATTTTTTGCTTATTGCGGATTTTTCAGGCCCGCAGAAAACCCAGACCGGGTGCGGCTCCTTTTTCCCGCCCTCAAAGAATGTGAGCTGGGGATGGTTGTGCCCCATGAGGATTGTTTTGCATTCCATGAGTTCCGGTGCTGGCCACGCGTGGCCGTGCAGCATCCCTATTCCGTGCAGCACGATTCCTTCGGGCGGGGCGATTTTTATTCCGCTTATCCTCTCTATATCCCCATCATGGTTGCCTTTGCAAACTGTAACGGATGCGTGCGGAAGCACGGAGTCAAAATAGCGGCGCACCTCCCCCTCAAGAGAGACCACGTTCTCCTTTATGTCGCCGAGTATCACTAGCTTTTTGCATTTTGTTTCGCGGAGGAGAAGCAATGTCTTGTCAATCAGGTAATCAGTGAAATCGCCTATGCGGATTCCCCTGCGGAAAAGCTCCTGCTCCATCCCAAGGTGCAGGTCCGCGATGATTAGTGAATCTTCCACAACGGCGGCTTCGGCGCCGGATACGAACTTCATTTTACCTTCAGCGCGTATCTTCCCACCGAATTTACCTGCGCCACTTTTGCGATTTCGGACTTCTCCGGGTCCAGCACAATCAGCATGCCTGAGAAACGGTCAGTGAGCTCGGCGGAGCCGCATTTCGGGCACTTGTCAGAGCCCTCAACCACGAACCGGCATTCCCTGCAGACCTTCATTTCGCTTCACCCTTCTTCTCTTCCTTGGTTTCCTTTGCCTTGCCCTTTGCGGCCGGCTTCTTGCCCGCCTTCGCTTTTTCAGCGCGCTTCTCCTTCTCCGGGCCAAGGCCGTCCGAGCGCATGGTGAGCCCTATCTTGGTGTCCGAGGTCGTCGCCCTCATGCTGACGGTTGATACCTTCACTACGACCCTGTCGCCCTTCTTCACGGACGAGCCCCTCCTGGTTGTGAGGGACTTGTTCTTCTTGTCGTACGAGTACTTGTCGTTGCCTATCTGCGAGATGTGTATAAGCGCGTCCAGCGGGCCTATGGAGGCGAAGGCGCCGAACTCAACCACTTCCTTCACCTCGCCGCTGAACACCTCGTTCACGTAAGGCATGAATGTGATGGCGTCGAACTTCGCATCGTAGTAGATGCCGCCGTCGCCCGGGATGACCGTGCCGTCCCCGCCCACGTCAACATTTTCCACGGCGATGACCAGGCCCATGTCCCGGATTATCCTCCTCTCGTACTTCTCGCGGAGCATCTTTGTCACCGCATCGGTGAGCTTCATCACCAGGAATTTTGGGGGAAGCCTTACCTTCTCTTCTACGGACGTCCTGTAATACATGGCATAACCTCAGGGATTAGTGGATAGATTGTATGCTGAAAGGCTTAAAAACTACATGCCCAAAGGCAGCTTTCCGCCTTTCATCATCTTTTCAAGCTTTTTGCGCAGCCCGCGGTCCTTGCGGAAACGGGAGAACATCTGTTCCATCTTGGAGAATTCTGAGAGGAAGCGGCGAACGTCCTCCAGTTCACAGCCGGAGCCCTTCGCGATGCGCTCCATGCGGGCGCGGCTCTTGCGCACTAGGGAGGCGTCCTTCCTTTCCGCCTTTGTCATGGATGATATTATGGACTCATACTTTTTCAGCTTGTCCTGGCCCTGGTCCATCATCTCGCGGGGGACATCGGACATCCCCATCATGGAGAATACCGAGTCTAATGGGCCGAGCTTCTTCGCCGCTTTCAATTGCTGGTAGAACACATCAACCGTGAGTTCGGTCACTTCCTCGGGTGCCTGCATCTCGCCGGATTCGGAAATCTCCTTTACTTTTTCCATCAGGCCCTGGATGTCCGGGATGCCAAGGAGGCGGCCCACGAACCTTTCGGAATCATAGACCTGGAGGTCCTCCATCTTTTCTCCCACGCCGATGAAGGCGATTTTGGAGCCGGTGGCGGCTACCGCGGAGAGGGCGCCTCCCCCTTTTCCGCTCCCGTCCATCTTTGTTACGAGGACTCCTGTCACCGGAGTCAATTTGTTGAATTCTTCTGCCTGCTTGCCGGCTATTTGGCCGATGTCCCCGCTCACCACGAGGTAAGATTCGTCCGGCTTGAGCACGCGGATTATGTTGCTCAATTCATCTGCGAGGCGGGCATCAAACGCGCTCCTTCCTGCGGAATCCACTATTAGAATATCATCCTTGCTCTTGCTGAGGGCGTCCTCCACAACCTTGTACGCTTCCTTCTCCCCTTTTATGGTATAGTAATTGACTCCGATTTGGGCTGCAAGCTGCTCAAGCTGCTCCTGGGCTGCGGGGCGCTCAACGTCCGCGCCGACCATCCCTACTTTCATCCCCTTCTTCTTGTAGAAATAAGCGACCTTTGCGCAACTGGTTGTTTTTCCTGAGCCGAAGAGGCCGCACAGAAGCACCTTGTGCCTGTCCAACCTTGGCTCATAAGAGGTGCCCATGAAGGATACGAGCTCGTCGTAAACCACCTTCAGGAGATGCTCGCGCATGGTGAGCCCCTTGGGGACTTCGCCCGCGGACGCGCGCTTCTCTATCTTTTTTGAGAGTTCGAAAACGAGCTTAACATTCACATCGGACGCAATCAGGATGCGCTGCAATTCCTTGATGAAGGATTTGAGCGTCGCCTCGTCTACGACTGGGGCGTTGGTAATCTTGTTGATCAGAGCGCGAAGGCTCTTGCCCAAATCCATTGGTTAAATTCCTCAGGGAGTAATTAAATGGTTGTGGTTTTGCCGCCCCTGGGGCCCAGGAGGGTGCCTTCACTTTCCTCAGGCTTGCGGCGGTGCGTAATCCAGAAAGCCACCGCTCCGAAGAAAGCGACTGCCGCGCCTATGGCGGGAAGGTCGGAGAAAAGCCCTGCGGTATTTTCGGAACCTTTGGCTGGCGTGGATTCTAAGATGGAGACATCTGCGGAATTTGGTGCATTGCGGGAGATGCTTTCAACATAGATTTCGTATTTGTTGGATGCCGGGGGATGGATGCCGGAAACCGTGAAGGAGCCGGGGATGCGGAGGGTTACGGAATCCGGGAGTTCATTTCCGGGCCTGGAGACCTCAAATGTTGCTGTCTGTTCCGCACCGCTGCACTCCTTGAGGGTGAGGGATGAACTGCCAAGAGGGAATGGGTGGTTCTGGAAAAGGCGTGCGGATGTTGCTGGGTTGGATTCTTTAGATTTGCAGCCGGCTGCGAGCGCCGTGCTTGCAAAGAGCACGGTGTGGAGGAAGCGCCTCCGTTCTGGGATTTGGGGGCATTCCGCAGGCTCGGATTTGGGAATTGTTGCTGGTTTCATTGCATCGTCTCCTGAATTAAAGAAAGAAAATCAAAAGGGATTACTCGCAGGTCGCTATGGATGCGTATGCCCACTTGTCTATGAGCATTACGCCTGACGAAACATCGTGCACCAGTATTATGTAGTTCACTCCGCGGTATGTCACAATTGCGGTGCCACCGGCCGGCAACGGGACGCGCCTCACCACGTCTCCGCTTACCGTATCCGTGACCAGCAACGAGGCGCGTGGCGGAACATCCCTTGTTATGTCTGTAAGGCTAACTGTGAGCACACCATCAGCCGAGACTAGAGGCGGGGCTCCGGCCACATCAAGGTACTCGCTCCTTTCGCTGCCATCGCATATGGTTGGCGCACCGCGTTCTATTGTTATAGAAAGCTCCCCGGAACCAAGGTCGGCTGTGGATACAGTTATTTTATACGAATATTCGCCAGCAAAAACGTATGAATAGCCTGGAACGTTGATAAGAACACGGCCAAATTCTCTATGGCAGCTATCAGACATATCTTCTGCAACAACCTCCGCGAACGGCCCGATTGTTGAGTCCTCAAGCGGATTTATGAAAAAATGTATGCCATCAAACTCAACTGCTGCGCTATCACGCGTAATGCATTCCACACTGGTCGGCGAGGGCGAAGTGCAAAAGTCCGCTGGCCGTTCATCGTCACAGGTCCTCGGGTACACAATTAGGCCTGCCATTTTTGTTGCTCCTTCGGTATTCAAATAATATACATGTATTCCATACTCCCTGCCACGGAACTCAAATGGCCATGATCCAGTATCAGTATGCTCATCAAGAGTGAATGTATATACCACGGCACAATCAGCATGAAGGTCTTGCATCTCAAGTGTGACTTTTTTAACGCCCCCTTCCTCCCATATCCTCCGCACGGTCATGAGGCGACCACCTTCCAAATCCGCAGCCTTCCCCTCATATACCATGCATAGCCAATTGCCATGCGGGAAATCCTCGCAAGTCCCGGTCACATCCGGGCAAACTGCAGGGTCAGGGCCTGCGCCGCGCTTTATCACCAATCTTGCGGAGGATAGGCCCATTGACGGGTCGGAAACGATTGCTTCGTCCAATTTTACACGATAAGGCTGCGTGCCAACCGTGATGATACCCTCTTCTCCCTGGAGTATTGCGGCTGTTCCCACGACCTCGCATTCCCTATATTTGTCCTGCACAATCATCTCAGCTGCCGGAACAGAACTTTCCATGTAAATCCTTGCGGGAATGAAAAGGAGGTTGTCAAATGGAACGCCCTTCCCTTCGTAGGTGTCACAGGTTGCCCGATCTATAGACCTTTCCGTGCACCTGTCCATTTCTTCTGCGCAAACCGGGCCCGCAACGGATTTCTCAATGTCAAGGATTGCCCACGGCGGTGAATCCGAGTATGCTATCGTCGGCGCAATTGCGGTGAATGTTTCGCCGTTTAGGGAAAGTATGACTATTTCCCCAATCTGTAGCGTGCTGTCGTCCCCCATCTGCCTGCAACTGTTAAGAGAATCCAATACCCTCATGCTCACTCCGTCTTCGCTTATGCCCGTGGGCACGAACAGATAACCATTGTTCTCGACTGCAATGTTCTCGCCTGCGACGCATCTTGACCTGGTTTCGGTCCTGATGTCGCATCTTTCAGAACGGGGGGCGGTTTCGCACATGTTTGGAGCTTCGGCTTCGGAATCAGAGGCCTCCGGAATGGAAACCTCACCACTTGCATCAGTTATCTCCGGCTCGCCAGCGTCGTCTGGCTCCTGGGTGGCATCCTGACTATAATAGTTATTTGTTATGTACTCGCATCCTGCGAGAGTAATGCCAACTGCAAAAACGGTTACGCGAATGCCCCCAACTGATTTTGTTTCGCCTTCAGCAATTGTTTCGGTTGCAATTTCCTCTCCAGACGGATTGAGAAGTGAAATCTTTGCGCTCATATTATGCGCATTCCTTGCATCCCTGCTGGAACAAGGTTCCCTGCCGCGCAAATCCCTCGCCTTAGGAGCGCATGGCTCAGTTGAATCCAGCCTGATTACCCTCTCTCCATTAGATGAATCAAGTTTGCCTTTAGGTTCCGGCATATGTACCCCGGAATAATATTTGTGGAGAAATGCTTATAAATACACTAATTTCAACACATCTCATGAGGCCTTTCGTAACAGATGCCATGATAGTGCGGGACGGGAGAATAGTATTGATTAGGAGGAAGAATGAGCCGTTTAAGGGGAAGTGGGCGCTTCCCGGAGGGTTCGCCGAGGCGGATGAGACGGCGGAACAGTGCTGCGCCCGCGAGGCGCTTGAGGAAACGGGGCTGAGCGTGCGCGTGAAAAAACTTATCGGGGTATTCTCAGGCCCGGACAGGGACCCGCGGGGGACCGTGGCTGCGGCTTATCTGTGCGAGGCGGTGGGCGGGGAACTGAAAGGCGGGGATGATGCGAAGGAGGCGAAGTGGTTTCCGCTAAAGGAATTGCCTGAGCTTGGATTTGACCACGAAAAGATAATTGAAGAAGGGAAAAAACTAATCAGGTAATTATTTCTTGTCCTTCCCTTCCTCTTCTATAATCACTACATCCCCCATGGAGACGAGGTGGTCGTGCTTCTCCCCGAAGGTGACGCCCTGCTTGTTCGCCGACTTTGAGGTGCGCGCCTTCCCGTAGAGCTCCTTGAGCGTCTCGCGTATCTTCTTGAGCTCCTCCTCTATTTCTTTAATGCGGTTCTCCGCGTCTATGATGTCCTGCTGCACGAGCTTCTTCTTCCTGCGTGCGCGCTCTACCTGCCTCAGGCCCTTCAGCTCCTCCTCCGCCTTGCGCACGTCCTTTATCATCTGGCGCTCTATCTGCGGGGTGTAAGCCTGGGTGGATATGCGGAACTCCAGCTGTCGGAGCTTTTTCCTGACCGGGCCGACCATCACGTGCTCTGTTTCCTTCAGGTACGGGTCGAGGGCCTTCTCCTCGTACTTCTTGTAGCGTATCCGGCCGTAGTTCTTCTTAATCTCCTCTATGAGGCCGGACTTCTTGTCCTCAAGCGTTTTTATCTGTGCTTCAAGTTCATCGAGTTCCATCGTACCACTGCACCAAATAAGTATAAGTGGAAAATATTTAAGGAGAAGGATTTATAAAACGCACATGGGCGGGAAAAAAGGGGCCGCGCCCACGTTCTGCGTGGTCCTTGTAGGGCCGGAATACGATGTTAATGTCGGCATGGCCGCGCGCGTTATGAAGAATTTCGGCTTTTCTGATTTGAGGATAGCGGGCCCGAAATGCGGGCTGGGGGCCGACGCTGTCAAGTTCTCAAAGCATGCGGTGGGGCTCCTGAAAAAGGCGAAGAGGTACGGGACGCTGCGGGAGGCGGTGGGGGATTGCGGCCTCGTGGTGGGGACGACGGGCATCCTGAAGAGGAACAAGGGGACGATACGGGCGGCGGTGCCCCTGAAAAAGTTCTGCGCCGGACTGGGGGAGCGCGGCGGGCAGAGGATAGCGCTGGTTTTCGGCAGGGAGGGGATAGGGCTCAATGAAAAGGAGATAAGCGCGTGCGACCTGCTGGTGCATGCGGAAACGCACGCGGGCTATCCGGTGCTGAACCTTAGCCATGCGGTTGCGGTGGTTCTGTATTCCATTGATAGTGGGATGGCTAAAGCTGGGTTTGCAAGGACAAAAATGGGGGGTTATGAGTACCCTAGAGAGAAGGGGGGTGCCCCCCCTTCCTCTTGGGGGGAAGAGCGGCTTTCGCCTTCGGAGAGGCGCGCACTCACGCATATGTTTAATAAGATGGCGGCGAGATATAGGCTTCGCAACCCGGGAAGGTGCAAGGTTGCGTTCGCGAGGGTTCTCGCGAGGGCGAATCCGACCAAGGACGAGGGGCATGCGCTCCTCAACGTGTTCCGTTTGGCCCTGGAGGAGCTGGGTGTTAAGGATGACGCGCAAACCGACTCTCAATGAGCTAGTGTCGCTCACTTTTGACGCGAACCCGCAGGTCAGGAAGCAGGCCGCGGCAGAGCTTGCAAGGTATGAGGACCCTGCGGCGAACTTCGCGCTATTGGAGCTTACCTACGACAAGGATGCGAGCGTGAGCACGCTCGCGAGGACGCTGCTGGATGGAAAGAGGGTGGCGCAGCCGGAGCTCATGTCGTTCGCGGAAGTGTTCAAGAACGGCGCGGACGAGAAGCCCGAGGAGAAGAAGAGCGTGGAGGAGGAGAGGAAGGCGGAAACGGCGCGCGAGAAGATGATGAGGCCCCTGCAGCAGCTGATGGAGAGGAAGCTGGGCAAGGAGAAGGCCGCCGCGATGAAAGGCAGGATGCTCCCCACCCTGGAAAAGATTTACATGAAGGCGTTCGGCAAGAACGGCCAGGTTAACGAGCAGAAGGGCAGGGCCGTGCAGGAGATGCTTACTGATTATTTGGATGTCATTTCAGGTGCAGAGACGCACGTGATAAGCGACGAGGGCGAGGCGAAGGGGCAGAAGCCGGGGATTCCGGAGAAGAAGGAGAACAACGGGAAAGAGGGAAGGGAGCCGGAAACCGAAGAGCCCTCGGAAGATTCAACGGATGGGAAGCTCGGGCTCCAGAGCGTGGGGACTAAGGAGCTGGACATGGGCAGGGCCGGAAGGGAGATGGACGAGATTTCCAGCGAGCTGGAGACGCCCGAAGCGGTTGAGGCGCAGGAGGTGCGCGAGGAGAGGGAGGAGAAGGGGAGCCTGTTCAGGCTTGCTTATGATACGATGCTCGCCTCGGAAGGTGACGAGGACGTCATGAAAAAGGCGATGCAGAACATGGTGAGGAACGCGGAGGAGGAGATAAAGCTGGCGTTCAGGGTTGCGAAGGACAGGCACAAGCAGATGAATATTACCCATCTCACGGAGCTTAAAAGCGGCATGAGGAACGTGACCACGGTTCCGCTGCTCGTGAAGAGCGTGGAGCAGAAGGAGTACCAGAAGAGCAAGAGGGTGAAGGAAAACCTGACAAGGCTCGTGGTGGCGGACGAAGAGGGGAGCGAGGGAGTGATATACATATTTGACAACCGCGGGGCGCTCGTGAGGGACGGGATGCGCATAAAGATAGAGAAGGGATATGCGAAGACGTTCGGGTTCTCCGGGGAAACTGCTTTGACGATTACGAAGAAGGGGAACGCGTATATTATTCTCTAGATTGCGCTTATACTGTTCTTTGGGCTTCTATTAGATAGATAATCTCAAAGAAGAAGGGGCGCTCCTCAAGGATTCTTGTTGCGAAGCCCTTTCCCTGCAGGGTTGCGAGCGTCTTTTCTGTGGAATTGAGGGAGCTCTGGACTAGGAGAAGGACTCCTTTCGGAGCGAGGAATTTGTCAAATTCCTCCAGGAAGATGTCCAATGTTTTCCTTCCATCCTCTCCGCCGTCAAATGCGTAGTTGAGGTTGCCGGGGACCCTTTCATCTTTGGAGGTGGGGAGGTAGGGCGGATTGAATAGGATAGAATCAAATTTCCCTTCCACTTTTTCAAAAAGGTTGGATTGGAGGAAATGGATGTTCTTGGCGCCGTTTGCCTCCGCGTTCTTTTTTGCGCATTCTATCGCGGCGGGGTTTATGTCCGTGGCGAGCACTTCATTTGAAGGGTTGGTTTTTGCATTAAGGATTGAAGCGAGGCCGGAGCCTGTTCCAATCTCAAGGATTTTTCCCTTCAGATTGTGGGAATGGAAGGCGAGCATCTCTGAGTCCTCCGCGGGCTCATAGACATCTTTTGGGATTGTGAGGGAAAGGCCGAAAAGCTGCATAAAACATCACTGCGGGGGTATGCTGGAGTTCGCCTCAAGGCCCGGGAGGATGTACTTGGTGTGGAAATCCCTTACCCTTGAAACGATGTCGTGGCAACGTGCCTCGATATCATGGATTGGACCGTCCAGGGCAGGGTCTTCTATGATGAATTCCCGGTCAAGGGTGTGCAGCATTAACCTGAACCTCTTCTCCCCCATGCTCAATGTAAGCCGCGCGGTCCTTTCATCAAACGCGAAGCCGTATGGCGCGATGGCTGCCTCGTCCCGGGGTATGAAGACGCGGAACATCTGTTCGCTGGCAGGCATGCCCGGGGGCAGCTTGCTCTCCACCGGGATTACCGAATAGTCCGGGGAGAACGCATCTGTAAGAAGCTTCAGGTAGTCCTTGCGGTCGTTGGGGAGCCCGACCTCGCACCAGCCAAGGGGCAGGGCGTACTTCGCGCTTGCGCCGTATATGTTCGCCTGCCCGGAGCGCGGAATCTGCAGCCCGGTGAGCATGCCCTTCAGCCCCTTCCTGAGTATGATGTCCCTCGGCTCGTGCCTCTCAACCCACGACTTTGACTGCACGAGCATGCCCTCGGGCACCTCCAGCTTGACGTTTTCACGTATGAACTTCACGAGCGCCTGCACGTCCTCCCACGCCAGCATGCGCATGAGGATGGCAAGGACGTTGTTCAGCATGGTCTCAACGTTCCTCTGCTGCTTCGCCTTGTCCCAGTGCATGAGGTTGTCAAGGTGGTCCGCCGCCTTTATCAGGACCACGGAGATGTCGCCGGCATCCAGGAGCCGGTCGTTGTAGCTCCTTGCGCGCATGGCGTACATCGTGGGCTCGTACAGGTCCTCCATCGTATAAAAAGCCGGGTTTTCAGGATATATCCAGTCCGGGGAAACGTCCGGGTTCCACCTGCCCTTCGTGAGGAGCGATACCCTGGGGGTGACTATGTGGCCGAACTCCCCGAGCCTTTCCGGCGGCACGTCAAAATCCTCCGTGATGTCGTGAAGATAAGCGGGCGTGACTATGTCGGAGCCGCCGCCTACAATCGCCATGCGCAGGGCCACCCTGGCGGGGTGCTGCTCATACAGCGTGCCGTCCTCCCTCAGGCGGGGCTTCCCTTCCGCGGCCAGCAGCTTCCTATGGAAAGCGTACGCCCTTTTGAAACCGTCTATGCCGTTGTTCTTCCAGGACTGCATGGCGCCCACTATGCGCTCAAGCGTCACGTCGCCTTCGGGGAAGAAGAACTCCCTGGGGACGCGGTTTGTGGAGCCGTACCTTGCAGTGAGCGGGGGCGGAGTACTCCTGAGGCCCTTTGGGCCGCTTTCATCGAGAAGCGAAAGCTGCCTGGATTTTTCTGGAGAATTATTTGAAGGCATAATGGTAGTATAAGTCGCAAAAAGAGTATTTAAATGGCTAGGTTTTGGGAGAAAGGAAACTTTTGCGAACGTTATTTGCACCACTTTAGCGTATCACTAACTGCCTGCCCTTCTTTTTCTGGCCGGATTTTATCCTCATCCGGATTTCCAGCACTCCGTCCTCATATTTGGCCTTTGCGGAGGAGGGGTCAACCTCCTCGGGGAGCGCCAATTCGCGTGAGAATGCGGAGATGAGGCGTTCCTTGTGGTAGAAGCCCTTTCCTTTTTCTTCCTTGCCCGCCTTGCTGCCGCCTGAGATGCGGACTCTGCCCTCGTGCAAGTCCACCTTTATGTCCTCCTTGTGCAGGCCGGGCATTTCCACTACGAGGACGAGGTCGTTCTTTTCCTTGCGCAGGTCGGCGAGCGGAATCCTCGCCTCCGCGGTGTAGAAGTCAAACTCCCTGCCGAAAATGTCCGGGAAGTCCCAGTACATCTTCTTGCGGAGCTTCTTCAATTTTTCGTACGGGTCGGGTATGAACATCTATTCCTCCACCCTTTCGCCTATGCCGAAGGTGCGCTTGAGCGAGACTATCTTTACCTTGATTGCGTCTCCCTTCTGGGCGTTCGGCACGAAAATGACGAAACCGTCCTTCTTGGCCATGCCGTCGCCTTTGCCGCCCACTGATTCAATCGTCACGTCTAATATGTCGCCCTCCTTTACCGGCTTCGGAAGGTCGAAACTTTTCTTCTCCTCCACTTGCTCACCATTGGAGGGATGGCAAGAGAAAAGTTAAATAGCTATGGGGACGACTGTATGGTGGGATTGTTATGGCGACCGGCAGGAAGAGAAGGCCCTTCGGGTTCTTCGGACTTGACGAGGACGAGTTCGGGTTCGGCGGCGAGTTCGAGCGGATGCGCGAGGAGATGGAGGAGATGATGGAGCGGATGATGAAGGGCATGCCCCAAAACGAGGTGAGGCGCCTCTCCCAGATGAGGGGGCCGCAGGTTTATGGGTTCTCCATAAGGGTAGGGCAGGACGGAAAACCCGTAGTTACGGAGTTCGGGGACATAAAGAGGAAGGAGCAGGAGATGAGGGTGCTGGAGAGGGAAACAGGAGAAGGGGAAGGGCGGGAGAAGATTTCGGAAGCTGGAAGCCGGGAGCAGGAACATGAAGGCGAGGGAAGGGAGCCCCTGGTTGATGTTTTCAAGGACAAGAAAGGCATAAACGTCATTGCGGAGATGCCGGGAGTTGGCGAGAAGGACGTGCAGCTCAGCGTCAGCGGGAAGGAATTGGAAATAAAGGCGGAAGGGGCGCGCAAATATTACAGGAAGGTGGAGCTGCCCGAGGATGTGGGCGGGAAGAAGATGGAAAAGAAGTATAAGAATGGAGTGCTGGAATTGGTTTTCTCCTGAGCGGAAGGCATAAATTCCTTCTTTTTGAGTGCTCTGCATGGCGATGGAGATAAGCGGAAAGCGGGCGGCCATCTCGCTGGGGCTGCTGTTCGCCGTGCTGCACATTGTTTGGGTTGTGCTGGTAACGGCGACTGGTGGCGGCATAATGGGATGGTGGCACTCGGTCCACTTCGTCACAGGGGTGACGCTGACTGCGCTCCCGTTTGACGTGCTCACTTTTATCGTGGGCATCGTTGGCGCGTTCATCATGGGCGCTGTTGTGGGCTGGCTTTTCGCTTTCATCTGGAGCAAAATGGGGGAATAGCTGCGCCATTTGCGCTGCTGATTCCGGAGAGCCAGCTGGATTCATCCGGTTTCTGAATAGAGCCACTTTTTGTAGTCCTTGCTCACCTTGGAAGGCGAGAGCGCGATTATCTCCGGGCACTTGTGGGGATGGTTTTTCTTTATGAACGCTTCTGCCTTGGCATAGAGGGATTTGCGGGTTTTGATGATGAGGAGGATTTCCGGGGCGCGGACGGTGCGGCCCTTCCACCTGTAATAGGAGTGCTCTATGCGCAGGATGCTTGCGCAGGCGGCGAGGCGGGAATCAACTATGGAGGAGGCGAGCCGCTCGGCATGCGCATACGAGGGCAGGGTTGTGAGGACGACCATCATTGCAATCCCAATTGTTTTTTGGCGGCGGAGCTCATCCGCTCAGGCGTCCAGCGCGGCTCCCATACGAATTGTACCTGCACGTCCGAGATGCCTTTGAGTTCGCGGACTTTTGACTGGACGTTGTTCACTATGTAGCCGAGGAGGGGGCATGCGGGGGTGGTGAAGGTCATTTTGATATTGACCTGTGCTTTTTCCACCTTGACTTCGTAAATTAGCCCTAAATCCACTATGTTTACGCCTATCTCGGGGTCCAGCACTTCCTTGAGCTTGCCCATTACCTGCTTCTGTGTGGGCATTGTCCCTTTCACCGTGGATTCACCGTGGAGAAGGGCTTGAGGATTTTCTTCGCCTTCATGAGGGCCGCCTCTATGCTCTTCTCGTCCTTGGAGCCCGCGCAGATGACCTTCCCGTTCTTGAAAAGCAGCAACGAGGCCTTCGGCTCGCGGAACTTGAGGATTGCGCCCGGAAATTGTTCCGGTTCGTATTCCACGTTCTCAACTTCGGAAGCAATAGTGTATAGGTCCAGGCCCATGCCCAGGTTCGCGGATGCGACGATGTTCGTTATCTCAAACTCGGGCCTCTTGGTCTTCTTTATTATCTTCTTGGCGTAGGGCGTGAGGAGCTTCACCGTCTTTGCGATGGTCTCCGCTATCTTCGCCTCGCTCTTGCACCCGACGCAGACTATCTTCCCGTTCTTGAACAGGAGAATGGTGGCCTTCGGGTCGTCGAACTTCAGGATGGCGCCCGGGAACTGCTCGGGCTCGTACTCAACCTGCGGGATTTTGGTCGCTATGAGGAAAAGGTCCAGCTCGAGGCCGAGGTTGGAAGATGCCACGATGTTGGTAATTGTATAGTCAATCCCCTTAAGCTTCGGAGACAAAGAATCACCTATTTAAATATCCGGCAGCAACATTTATAAAGGGGTGCAGAAATAAATTAGCACGGATTCTGCATACCCAACAGTGGCAGATTTAAAAATCCGAAATCGGAAATAATGGAAACAGGGTGTGAAAATTGAAGAACTCAAAGGGAATAATGGTCAGGAGGACCAAGAGGTTCAAGAAGAGCAAGAAGCTCACGGTCGGGGACCGTGTTAAGACCTTCAAGAAAGGGGACAGGGTAGTCATATCCCTGCAGCCCTGCTTCTCGGGCTTCCCTGCTCCGCGTTATGACGGAAGGCATGGGACCATAGTTGAGAAGAGGGGCAAGGCGTACGTGGTTGAGATAAGGGACATGAACGCCAGGAAGAGGCTCATCGCCTCACCTGTGCACCTGAGGGGGATGCAATGAAGATAACCAATTCCAGGCCCGTGCCGATGGCGGACGTGCTGGAAGTGCTGCAGGCAAGGAAGGACGCGGGTGAGGAGCTGGGGTACGAACAGGCGAACGCGCTGGAGCATGCGACACTCTTCGCGAAGACGGACAGGAAGAAGTCGGAGGGCATGCTGAAGAAGGTGAAGGCGGCGAGCCCGAAGATTGACGAGGAGACGGCGGTCAAGATTGTTGATATCATGCCTGGCAGCGAGGCGGCGCTCAAGGCGGTGCTGCTGAAGAACAAGATAGACATAAGCGAAGAGGAAATGAAGGACGTGCTTAGGGCACTTGGGTAATGGCTATGGAAGATTACGCATGGGTTGTTGAATACCTCTCCCGGGGAAGGGCGGTCGGGCTCAGGCAGGAGCCTATCGTCCAGCTCGTGGGGGACCAGTTCTTCACCCTGCTTGAGGCGACGGCGAAGCCGGACGCGAACATCACCGTGGGCGCCAAGATATTCGTGGGGAAGGGCGACCGCACGGAAGTGGACAGGATAAAGGGGAGGATAGAGTATACCGAACTGACCACCGGGGCGAAGGACATAGTGCCGAATGTGGTGAGGAAGATAGTGGAATCCCGCGAGGCGGTGTTCGTGAATTTCATAAACAAGGCCGGGCCCATCTCCATGAGGGTGCACCAGCTGGATTTGATTCCGGGAATAGGAAAAAAGAACATGGAGCTCATACTCAAGGAGAGGGACAAGAAGCCGTTTGAGAACTTCGCGGATCTCAAGGCGAGGGTTTCCACTTTGGGGGACCCGGCGGCCATTTTCGTGCACAGGATAATCTCGGAGATGGAGGGCAAGGAAAGATATTACCTGTTCGTGAAGCCGCAGCTCAAGAGGCCGTACTAGACCTTATTTTTAACTTTTAGGTAAATAGTATACTTATCTTTGCCAGAGCCCGTGGTCCACTGGCTAAGACGCCAGCCTTACACGCTGGAGAACCCGGTCCGATTCCGGGCGGGCTCATTTGAGGTGAAGGGAATGCCCAGGATAAGCCAGGATGAGATGGAATTGAGGAAGGAGATGGCGATGCACATATCGCAGGGGGATTCCATCCTTGCGTCTATACGGTTTGCCGAGCCGCTGCCGGAATCCGAGGCCGGGAAATTGAAGATGGCGTTCGCGCATTTTGACCAGGCCGAGGATTTGAGCGAGGAGATGGTGGTGGGCGGGCATAAGCTGTCTTCTCTTGAGGAGTATGGAAGGTACAAGGAGATGTATGCGTGGCTGTTCTCCAAATCCTTTACCGGGGTCCCTTTCCAGGTGAAGGAGGAAGTGGTGAATGTACTGGATTCATACGTTGCGGATTCATCGGAGAAAATAGACCTTTTGATGAGGGTGCGCACGCTCGCCGGGAGGGAGGACGTGAGCCCGAAGGTGAGGATGTACCTCAAATTCAAGCTGTACAATGATTTTTATGAGTACCTTTTCATGAGGCACAAGATGCTGCTCCTGACTTCGCCGGATTTCTCAAAGGCGGGGAAAGATGATACCGTGGGGATGTTCATAAGCAAGGTGAAGGGCGTGTGGGTGAACGACGGGCTCGTGGGCGAGTTTGTTTCGCTCTGGGACGGGCTGTACAGGAATTCCGCGGCTCATTTTGCGTTCAAGGCGACGGATGCGGGGATTGTGCTGGAGAGGACCGGGAAGGAGATAAAGGAGCAGGAGCTGGATGCTATACTGAATAGGTTGATTGTATTGTCAATTGCGTTTGATTCCATTTCGTACAGGCACAAGAAGGAAGTGGTGTTTGAGAAGTATGGGGTTAAGCTATGAATTGGGCTGGGCATGTCCTGCTTGGGATTGTTTTTGGGGCTGCGTTTGCGCTCCTTGTTGGGGCGGATGTTTTCCTGTTTGCTTCCATCGTGTTTGTGGCTGCATTCTCTGCGCTCGTGCCGGACATTGACCATGACTCCAGCAAGATTAGGGGTTATGCGGACTTGAGCATACCGATTTGTGCATTCTTGTTTTCTTATACGGCTGCCTGCAACGGAATTACGTGCGGGGTGGACAACTGGCATTCCATTCTGATTAATACGCTGGCGATTACGGGGCTGTACATGATTTTCATTACGTACCTGAAGCCGAGGCACAGGGGGATTACCCACACATTATTGCTTGCAGGGGCGTATGGGGTTGCGATTTGGTTCTTTTCCAATTGGATATTCGGGGTTGCGGCGCTGCTGGGCTATCTCTCGCATCTGGCGGGGGACGGGATGCTTAAACTATTATAAACTTTAACGCTCATTGTAAGCATCTAATTGTTGGTGGGCCAATGGATGTGAAACGAGCGCTAGTGATAGGTTCGGGCCCAATTGTCATCGGACAGAGCGCCGAATTTGATTATTCCGGGACGCAGGCGTGCAAGGCGCTGCGCGAGGAGGGAGTGGAAGTAATTCTGGTTAATTCTAATCCTGCGACGATTCAAACGGACAGGGAAACGGCGGATGTGGTGTATATTGAGCCGCTGGATGTCCCCACTCTTAAGAAAATAATACAACGCGAGAAACCTGATGCGCTTCTTGCAACCATGGGAGGGCAGACCGCGCTTAACCTTGCTATTGAGCTGGAGAAGTGGGGAGTGCTGGAGCAGTACGGCGTGAAGCTGATTGGGACGGGGCTGGAAGCAATAGAGAAGGCGGAGAGCAGGGAGAAGTTCAACGCGCTCATGAATGAGCTGGGGATTCCGATCCTGCCGGGATTTTGCGCGAAAAAGATGGAGGAAGGGCTGGAGGCGGCTGAAAGGATTGGATATCCTGTGGTTGCGCGCCCTGCATATACGCTGGGTGGGACTGGTGGGGGGTTTGCCTCCTGCAAAGAGGAGCTTGAGCCTATTTTGGAAAGGGGATTCATGCTGAGCAGGAGCGGGGAGGTGCTAATAGAAAAGAGCGCGCTTGGGTGGGGCGAGTTTGAGTATGAAGTGGTTAGGGATTCGGCGGACAATGCGATAGTGATTTGCAACATGGAGAACTTTGACCCGATGGGCGTGCACACGGGCGAGAGCATCGTGGTCGCGCCTGCGCAGACCTTGAGCGACCGCGACCACCAGATGCTGAGGGATGCGGCGCTGAAGATTGTGAGGGCGCTGAAAATTGAGGGAGGGTGCAACGTACAGTTCTATTTCAACCAGGAGACCGGGCAGTATGGGGTGATTGAGGTTAATCCACGGCTTTCCCGCTCTTCCGCGCTTGCCTCCAAAGCTACGGGATATCCGATTGCGAGGGTTGCGGCGAAGATTGCGCTCGGAAAAACATTGGACGGGATAAGGAATCCGATTACGAATACTACGGCGGCGTTTGAACCGGCACTGGATTATGTGGTGACGAAAATCCCGAAATGGCCGTTTGAAAAGTTCCGCGGCTCGGACAGGCGCATAGGGACGCAGATGAAGAGCACCGGGGAGGCAATGGCGATTGGGAGGACTTTTGAGGAATCGCTTTTGAAGGCGATACGAGGGCTGGACGTGAAGGAGCCGAAAATTGAGAAGCCTGAGGAGCATCTTTTCCCGCCTACGGACCTCAGGATATTTGCGATATTGGAGGCGTTCAGGAGGGGCGCGAGCGTTGAGGAGATAAGGGCGAAGACGAGGATAAATCCGTGGTTCCTGGGAAAGGTGCGGAAGATAACGGAGATGGAAAAGAAGGTTGCGGCAGGAGGATTGAAGGCGGATTTGCTGAGGGAAGCGAAGCGGATGGGGTTCTCGGATGCGCAGGTTGGAAAATTGGTTGGGAAGAAAGAGAAGGAAGTGCGGGCGTTTAGAAAGAAGAATGGGATAATCCCCGCATACAAGATAGTGGATAGCTGCGCAGGGGAGTTCGAGGCAATTACGCCGTATTTCTATTCAACTTATGAGGATGAGAATGAGGCAGCGGGAGGGGAAGGGAGGAAGATATTGGTTATCGGCTCCGGGCCGATAAGGATTGGGCAGGGGATTGAATTTGATTATTGCTGTTCGCAGGCGGCGATGGCTTTGCGCAGGATGGGGCTGCGCTCCATAATGTTGAACAATAATCCGGAAACAATGAGCACGGATTTTGATTCCAGTGATAGGCTGTATTTTGAGCCGCTAACTTTTGAGGATGTAATGAATATTGTTGAGAACGAGAAGCCGGAGGGCGTGATTGTGCAGCTGGGAGGGCAGACCAGCATAAACCTTGCGGGGGCGCTTTCGGAGAATGGAGTGAATGTGCTTGGGACCGGAATAGAAGGAATAGACATTGCAGAAGATAGGGAAAAGTTCAGGGCGCTTTGCGAGAAGATGGGCATAAGGCAGCCGATAAACGCAACGGCGACTACGAAGGAAGGGGCGCTGGAGGCCGCGGCTGGAGTTGGGTACCCTGTGGTGGTGCGGCCGAGCTACGTGATTGCGGGTAGGGGGATGCAGATAGTGTTTTCCCCTGGGGAGATGGAAAAATTCATCGGGCAGGCGGTGGATGTGAGCGAAAACAAGCCCGTGCTGATAGACAAATATCTTGACAATGCGTTTGAGTGCGAGGTGGACGCAATCTCGGATTCTGAGAACACATACATAGGGGGCATTATGGAACACGTGGAGTTTGCAGGCGTGCATTCCGGGGATGCGAACATCTCCATCCCTTCGCTGAACCTTTCGGAAAAGATGCTGAAAAAGATAAGGGAGAGCACACGTGCGCTTGCACGTGTGCTGAAAGTGAAGGGGTTCGTGAACATACAGTATGCGGTGAAGGGAGGGGAATTGTACATTATAGAGGCGAACCCGCGCGCAAGCAGGACGGTTCCGTTCCTGAGCAAGGCAACGGGAGTTCCGCTCGTGGAGATGGCGGTCAAGGCGATGCTTGGGGAAGGGGTGAAGAACTCCGAGCCCTCGGTGAAATATTATGCGATAAAGGGAGTGGTGTTCCCATTCCTAAAAATATCCGGGGCGGATATTTCCCTCGGTCCCGAGATGAAGAGCACCGGGGAAACGATGGGGCTGGGCGAGGATTTTGAGGGCGCATACTTGAAGGCGCTGCAGGCGAGCGGGATTTCGCTTCCGAAAGGGGGGGCGGTGCTGCTCTCATTAAGGAAAGAGGACCGCGAGGACGGGGTGGAGATTGCGCGCAAGCTGGCCGGGATGGGATTTGAGATTTATGCGACGCCGGGGACGGGAGTTGCGCTCACAAGGGCGGCGAACGTGAATGTCGCGAAGAGGATTGGGGAGAAATGCGAGCCCGGGGAGATGGACGTGCTGCAGCTGATTTCATCCGGGACAGTGCAGCTCGTGGTCAATACGCCCACGAAAAGCGGGAACTCCTTCAGCGACGGTTTCAAGATAAGGCGGAGGAGCATAGAGAAGGGAATCCCCTGCATTACTAACATAAGGACGGCGATGGAATTCGCGAAGGCGCTGGAGAAGCTGCGCGGCAGGGAGCCGGAAGTGCGGAGGCTTGGTGAGTATGGTGGCTAGGAAGGCGGTGCTGCGGCTCGCGGACGGGAGCGCGTTTTTCGGCGAGGGGTTCGGGGCCTCGGTGCGGCACGTGGGGGAGCTCGTGTTCAACACGTCCATGCAGGGCTACCAGGAGGCATTGACAGACCCGAGCTATGCCGGGCAGGTATTGACGATGAGCTATCCGCTCATCGGGAATTATGGGATAAACAATCTGGATTTTGAGAGCCCGCGGATTTGGGCGGAAGGATTTGTGGTCAGGGAGGCGAGCGGGGATTTCTTCCACAGGGAGGGGGCGCGGGATTTGGACTCCTTCCTTTCAAAATATGGGGTGCCCGGGATTTGCGGCGTGGATACGAGGGCGCTGGTGAAGAAGATAAGGACGCATGGGGTGCTTCCGTGCTCGGTGGAGGTTTTTGAGGGCGCGGAGAAGGGAGGGGATGCGTCCTTTGATTATTCGTCCGTGAATTTCGTGGAGAAGGCGTCGTCAAAGGGAGTGGAGAAGTTTGTTCCGGAGAATGCGGAGAAGACGGTGGTGCTGCTGGATTTGGGAGTGAAGAGGAGCATCGTGAAGGAGCTGAACAAACTGGGAATAGGGGTTGTTTCCGTGCCGTGGAATACCACGGCAAAGGATATCCTTGCATTTGAGCCGGATGGGATATTGATTTCCAACGGGCCAGGGGACCCGGCAATTCTCACCAATGTACATTCAGCCATAAGGGAGTTGGCAGGGCTCCCGATGTTCGGGATTTGCCTCGGGCACCAGTGCATCGCGCATGCGTTCGGAGGGAGCACCTCTAAACTTAAGTTCGGGCACCGCGGCTCCAACCATCCGGTCTATGATTCGGAAAAGAAGCGGGTGCTCATGACCACGCAGAACCATGGGTTCGCAGTGGAGAGGGTGCCGGAGGAGTTCGTGGTGACGCAGGTGGAATTGAACGACAAGACCGTGGAGGGGATGAGGCACTCCTCAAAGCCCATATTCTCGGTGCAGTACCATCCGGAGGCGTCCCCCGGGCCGCACGACGCCCGCTTCCTTTTTGATGAGTTTAAAAGGCTTCTCTGACAAATACGGGCTGATGAAGAGATGCAGGTTTGCTGAGGGCTTCCCTCCCTGCAAAAGACTCTCGGGGCTCACAGTCCGGCTGGTATGCCCTGGGTTTCTTCCGGAGCTTCGGCTCCTGGACTACAGATAGGGGGGATGCCTGCTGATGAGTACCTGGAGCTCTGAAGTATTATTCTAGTGCAATATTGCTTATTTGTAACCATGGTTACAAAACGAAAAAATATAACACCATCCTCTCTAACATACGGTCATGCATTGCCGTGTATGCGGCCGTGAGGGCTTTGACCTATGCCCCGAATGCTCTTTCAGGGAGCAGAACATGCAGTGCTGGCGCTGCAGGATGTATATTCCGAAAAATGAGATGCAGCAGTGGCGCGGCCAATGGATATGCCCCAATTGCAGGATGGACGCCGAGCGCGAGGAGGAGCGCGCCCCGGAAAGGAAAAAGGAGGAAGAAGGCGCCGAAGCCGAGATGTACGAGAAGCCGGGAAGGTGCGAGCGCTGCGGCAGGGAGACGAAGATACTCTACCGCTTCAACAACAGGAACCTCTGCTGGTACTGCCTTGAGGAGGAGGACACCACTGATTATTCGGGTGCAGGCCCCGCGGGAGGGGCGATACGCGTGCAATTGAGGGGGGAAAGGAGCAGGAGGCGGGGGATAATCCACAAGCTCATCCGCATGCTCACCGGAGAAAAGGAAGAGGAGAAAGAAACGGTCATCTCCACCGCCGAGGTCGTCCCCATAAAGAAAAAGGGAAAAGAGGGCGTTCCTGCCAAGACCGCTGTGCCGTCAAAGGTCCCTGAGAAAAAAGAGGGGCATGCGCTTCCCATAAAACAGGAGAAGAAAGAGCAGAAGAAGGAAAACGCCCCGGTCGTGAGGAAGGAAGCGCCGGAGAAGAAAGAGAAGGAGAAAAAGGGGGAAGAAGAGAAGCGCCCGGACTGGAGCCAGTGGAAACGGGACTAGCGCCTCACAACGATTTCGCCGCCAGACTCTTTTATGTATTCCACTTCCTTTCCATCCGGAGTGGAAAGCATCATTTCCGTTGAGCTGTCGCTTACCTTGAGCGTAAGTATCCTCTTCACGCGGTTGAGCGACGCCTCCACGCTGTATATGTCCGCATCGCCCATCTTTGCGTATTTCACCGAGCAGCCCTCAAACCTGTCCGGCCTGGTTGCGAGGTCTCCAATCCTGGAATCCGTGACCTTCCCCGCGAATATGTTCCTCCACGCGTCGTTCATGACGTTGAAGGCGGCCATCTCCGCATCCTGCAGCGCGACGCTCACGACCGGAACGTAGCTGAGCCGGGGAACCTCCTCTTCCTTCTCTTTCATTGCACGCATAAGATCAGCCCACAGTGACTTTCCTTCCGGCCCAGTAGACCGAAATCGGCCCCTTGCTGTCCACCGAGACTATCGCTCCGGCGCTCTGTATAATCGTCGCGTTCTTGCTGGACGTGTTGATTGAAAAATTGTCCTCGTCTATCCTCGGCAGGTCCCTCTCGTGCTTCCTTGCGAGGTCAAGTATGGCGTTCGTGGTCCGCACGGTCTCCAACTGCAGCTCGTGCGCCTTTGCCGCCTCTTCCTCCTGCTTCTTGAGGGGCTTGGGGACAGCGAACAGGCTGAGGTCCTTGCTCGCCTGCTTTTGCACCGGTCCTGCCATGCCTATTTTTCCCGGTGAGTGCTTAAATACCTTTTCCTTCGCGCGCGTTCGGAGCTAAAGATGGAATTTGCCTGCGCCCTCCCTCTTTATCTCCATATCCACCAAGTCCACGACCGTGGATTCCTGCTTGTAATAAGTGTCCCCGCCGTCTATGGCCAGGTCAACCTGCTTGATTAGTGCCTTGCTTATCTTCTTGAATGAGAAGGCCGGCCCCTTGCCGGAGATGTTCGCGCTCGTCCCGAGTATGGGGAGCCCGGTGTCGCCTGCGACCTTCCTTATGAACGAGTGCATGGGCACGCGGACGCCTATCCTCCCCCCCGGGCAGGCAAGGATGCCCGCCTTTTTCACAAGGATGAATGTGTAGGGGCCGGGAAGATACTGGAAAAGGTAGCGCATCCTGTCCTCGGGGACCTCGCAGTATTTCCTGAGCATGGAGAAATCCGAGACTATTATGGAGAAGGGCTTCACGTCCCTCTTCTTTATCTCCCTTATGCGCTCGCAAACCTCCTCGTCAAGCGCGTTCCCCCCAATCCCATAGACCGTGTCCGTGGGGTAGATGAAGACCTTGCCGTCCAGCACCGCCTTCGTGGCGCTCTCCAGCGCAAGCTGGTAATCATCATGCAGCGAGATTATCTTCTTCAAAGCTCCCGCACCTCTATCTTGCCGTACCGGTTCTCAAGCTTGCGCAATTTTTTCCGCCCCTGCTTGAATAGATATGTAATGTCATTCGGCTTCGCGCGCACAAGGAACCCGCCCTGCACCTTCTCCACCTTGAATTCATTCTGCATTAGCCTGGAGAGTGCGCGCTCAAACTGGCCGCCGCCTTCCCTGCCACGTTCCCCGCCTCGCCCTCTTCCCCGCCCGCGTGCCATTGCCTCTCCAAGCGGAAGGACCACTGTTTCTTCTCCGAACTTGTAAATCTCGTATTCCGGCTCCCCTGTTTCAAAATCCTTTACTTCTATTACGGGGCGCGCCAAATCCTGCTCCCTCATCCCCGCGGGAACCTTCACGGTGTGGCTCAGCTCATAGACCTGGGTTATCTGCCCGCCGTCAATCATTATGACCGTGTCAACAACCTGCGGGATTACGCCCAAATCCACTTTCCCTATGAAGCGCTGGATTGCGTCTATCGCTTTTCGCCCGTGCACCACCCCGACCAATCCTATGCCTGTTAAGCGCATGTCAGTGTAGATGTTGAAGTCCTTGCTCTTCCTCATCTCATCATAGAATGTGTAGTCCGGGCGGACGAGCAGGAGTATCTCTTTTGTATACTCAAAATCACCTTCCAACGCGGTGTATTGGGTGATTTCCTGAATCACGCGCATGTCCCTGGGCGATTCCATAGTCTTGACCACATATTTCTTGGAATGGTAATATTCCGCGAGCGCCGCGGCGAACGTGGATTTGCCAGAGCCGGGCGGCCCGCACACGATTATTCCCTCCGCCTGCTGGTCAATCCTCGCCTTCAGCTTTTCGCTTACCTCATAATCCGCCATCGTGTTCTTCTTTATGGGGCGGACTATCGTAATCTCAAACCCATCGGAGAAGGGCGGCTTCGCAATGACTATTCTATATTCCCCCATCTGTATGACGCTCGCGCCCACGCGGTCTATCTCAAAATAATAAGTGATGTTCCTTCCGGTCGCCTCAACTATCTCCTCTCCCAGCTTCCTTATCTGGTCCTCGGTGATTATCTCCGGCACCTCAACTATCTCCACACGCGCGGGGCCGCCCTTTTTCAGCACGGGCTTGCATCCCTCCTTCAGGTGGAGTGACATCGTCTTCGCATCAAAGTAATGCTCAAAGCTAAGCTTTCCCTTCAGTTCGTGCGCGCGCAGGTAGATTGTCTTTATCCCCTCTGCCTCCGCGGCATTGTGCTGGACCGTGTCGCCCGTAATCAGCGTTGCGCCTTCTGCCTTCGCCAGCCTGCGCACCATGAAATCTATTTGCCCAGTTCGTTTTGCGCCCCTTATCTCGTCCGGGGTGGGCCTCTCGCCCTTTATCAGCACTGTGATGCCGTGCGCCTTCTCCATTTCGCGGAGTTTCCTCAGCACCGCGAAGCCGGCGTAGCCCGTTTCCTTCTTCATGTTGGACTGGTTCTCCATCTCCGCGATGGACGCCTCGTGTATGACTATCTCTCCTTTCACCTCGCCCTTTTCAACGAGTTCCAGAATCCTTCCGTCTATGATTACGCTTGTATCACATACATAACGCATGAAAACACCTGAGTAGATTGGGATTATGCAATATTAAAATATGCCTAATACCTACCCGTGCTTCAATTTCAGGTAGATGACTGAAAGCGCGAGCGGCAGCGCCACGATGTTCGTCACCGCGACCGGGATGTCATTCACAAGGAATGCGTAAATGACCAGCAGCGCGATGCCGGAGGTGTAAATCACGTACCTCCAGAGGGAAATATCCTTGGTGGATTTCGTCCTCCAGCTCTGCAGCACTTGGGGGATTAGCGAAATGGTGAGCAGGAGGCCCGCAAGATAGCCGAGAAGATTTACGCCGTCCATATTAGCCCTTGTCAAGCATCGGCCCGAAGTTCTTCGGCTTCCTCTTCTTCCAATTTCCCTTGTGGTAAGCGTATCCCACAATGAGGGGCATCGCCATGGTCGCTTCCGCATAGACCATCTGCTCGTTTCCCTCGTCCACCTTGCCCCAGGAGTGCGCCTCCTTCAGGGTGGAACTGGAGCACGCGCCGTCCCTCTCGTCCGCGACGGTGATTTGCACGGCGTACTTGTGCATGGAAACGTCCTTCCCCAGCACCTCTCCCGCAACAACCACGTCCTGGGTGAAGTTCTTCGGAACTCCGCCTCCGACCATGAAGATTCCCGTTTCCCCCGCCGCCAGCTTGAGTTTCGTAAGCTCAAGGAAATCCTTCGCCGAATCTATGGACGCATGCTGCCCGGGATGGTTCCACTGGTGGTGGACGAAGCCGAAGCCCGCGCTGCAATCGGAGAAGGCGGGCACGAAAATCGGGACGCCCATCTCATAGGATGCGAGAACCACGGACTGCTTGTTCTTCCCGTGCTCCTTCAGGTGCTTGCCCATTTCCCTCAGGATTTCCCTTGAGGAGTGGGGCTTGGGCGGAAGCCCGTCCGCTATTTTCGCGACGGTCATGTCGCATACGCGCAATTCGTCCTCGTCAATGTATGTATCGTAAATGCGGTCTATGTGCTTCTGGCGCAAATCCTCGTCATCCACCATCGGCGTGCCGATGTAATGCTTGAAGCCCAATCCCTCAAAGAAGTCCTGGTCCACCATTATGGCGCCCGTGGATACGATTGCATCCACCATGTTGTTGCGCACCATATCAACTACTACATCTTTTAGCCCGGCGCTGAAGAGCGAGCCGGCCAGCGTTAGGATGACCGTGCATTTGTCGTCGGAAAGCATCTTGTCGTAGATGTGCGAGGCGCGGGCAAGATTTCTTGCCTGGAAAGCCATGTGTGAATAGTCCTCAACAAGCTGTACCGTGTTGTGCTTCTTGATGTCTATGTGCTTCAGTTCCCTTTGCAGGTATTCCTCTTTCGTAGGCATGAGGGAAAAATTCATCAGAACTTTTTATATACTTATGCGGAATCCGGTGGTGTGGGCTTGCGCCCGTGGAAAACAGGCCTGAAACCCACCCATGCGGTGTCTGCTATATGTTTGACGGTGGCGGCTATCTTTTCCGCTGGAAGAAGAATGCTCCTGTAGCCGTTCGCATTGAGGTGGGCGTAAAAATCCTCCTCAAACTTCAGCCACTTTTCCAGCGCAACCTCCATCTGCCTCCTCCGCTCCAGGTCACTGGTTGTGGTGGGCGTATTGAAATATTTCTTAAACTCTTCATTGAACAGTTCCGGGTCCGCGACCCTTTTGGCCATCCTGTCCCTTATCTCGTGAATATCAAGTATGCACTTGGCGGCGATGTCCCTGTGTGCCTGCCTCGCCTTGCTTTTGAGGCCTTTGGGCTCCAGCCCTCCGGGTATCACCGCAAATTTAGGTTTTCTATCTTCAACCATATAAGTATATAATGAACAACTCTTTTTATACCCTGCGGAAGCTCACAATTGCGGGAAGAAATCCGCCCTAAACCCGTTTTTCTTGAGGTGTTCCAGCAGCATCCCTTTTATGCGGAGATAATCCTCCCTGGAATACTGCCTGTTCGCTATGCAGTACTGCTTGGACGCCAGATGGAAGCAGAAGAGGCAGTCCCGCAAATCAAAGGAGTCGTGGCAGAACATAGAGTCCGTGCATTTCGCGCTCCAGCTGACCTCAAAGCAGTTGTTAAGCAATCTGCTGTCCTGGCACCTGATGGAGAAGGAGCAGGAGTCCAGGTTCTTGGAGCCGTACACGTACTCGCACCGGAAAAGGGAGAAGGAGAAGCCCACGTTCTTGCATTCCACGATGTTGTCGCTCATATAGACGTCCGAGCTTGCCAATACATTGTCGGATTTCTCCATGTTCTGCGCGTCTATGGACTTGTCGCCGAGGAAGGAGCGCAAATCCGAGTAGAGGCGCTGGACGTCCTCCATACCATCTATTTTCTCCACGGGAAACATGTTGCCGCCCTCCGTGAGCTTCTGCACCTCCTTAGGATTTACGTAGTTCCCGCCACCATAATTGGTGTGGGTGGTGCCGCCTTCCATCGTCTTCCTCTGCCTGGGCAGTTCTATCCCATAAGAAAAGAGCTTCGCGCCCTCCTCCAAAGAAATGGAAACGCCCGCCCCGAACAATTGTTTGCAGACCGCCCTGAAGCCTTCCTCGTTGTCCATCATATCACCAGGCTTTCCACGTCCACGGTCCTCGCCTTCACCGGCCTCACCAGCCTTCCGTTCTGCATCACGCGGAAGACGCATTCCCTCGGGTTGCTCTTCGTGAGCATGTCCGTCTTCATGTCCTCCACTTTTGCGAACGCCCTCTCCTTCTCAAAGACGGGGTTGATTTCCAAATTCATCATTTTATTCACGGTGTCCGCGTCCTCCCTTGCAACCTTGAAGCAGAATAGGTTCACCATGTTCGCCTGCACGGACTTGAGCACGCCCTCCTCAAGCTGGCCGAGGTACTGCTGCGCGAAAAGGACCGTGAGCCCGAACTTCCTCGCCTCGGATAAAATGGAGGCGAGCGCAGGGTTCTGCACAAGCGAGGTCTCATCCACCACGAGTATGATTTTCTTCCTTATCCTTCCTGTCTGCAGGAGGGTGAATATCTGCTGGATTACCGCGCCGCCAATCAACCTCGTCATGTTCTTTCCGAGGAGCGCGGGGTTCGTTGAAACGAAGACCAGCGGGTTCTTGTCCATGAGCCCGGCCAGCTCGTGCTGGGACGCCTCGCTTATGCCCGCGGTGAGCATCCTGTATTCATCTATTAGATTTACTATCGGAAGTATCGCACTGTCATAACGCTGGGTGCGCATCTCCATGAACTCGGTGTCAAAGAACTTCTTGAGCTGGGTGTTCTCGCATTTCGCGACTATCTCCTTCCTCGCCATAGTGTCCGTGAGCAGGAGGCTCAGGTTGTCCAGGCTCATCATCTTGAGCGAGAAGAGGAGGTGGAGGGAGTGCTTGAGCACCCTTGAAAGGTAGGGATTATTTACGTCTATGAATGAGGAGAACAGCGCGACCGTGAGCTCGGTGGAGCCGCTCGGCTCCCCGCTGTTTGAGAACAATTCTATCGCGTGGGAGCGGAAGTCCACCAGAGTGCTCTTTTCATATTTTATGTTCCTGTGCACGTCGCCGTGCGGGTCAAGGAAGACCACGGTGTATTCGTCCAGCTTTCCATCCTTTATGAGGCCTTTTACAAAAAGCTCAAGGAGCTTGCTCTTCCCTGCGCCGCTCTGGCCTACGACCAGGCCGTGCTTCTGGAAATCGTAATCCTCCACCCCTAAACTCACGCCGTTGCCCTCAAGCATGAGGTTCTTCCTCTGGCCCCTCGTGCGTATGTCCGAGTTCCTCAGCTCCGCCTCCACTTTATCCACATGCATCTCCGCGGTCTTGAGAAGGTCAAAGGAGAGGAAGGTGGTGAGGTCCGCTATTGCGAGGAATTCCGAATCCCCGTTGGAATAGGAAACCCTCCCGATTGCCGGGATTACGTTTAAAGGCCTCTTTATCACGCATCTCAGCTCTATCCTCTTAACTTCCCTGTTCTTCCTTATCTGCTCCCTGGACATGAATGCGAAGAGGTCCTTGCTGCGCACCGCGTGGGGCCATATCCCCCCCGGCATCTTTGCCGGCTCCTCCCTCGTGGGCATCGCCCTGAACGGGTAGAAGATGGAGTTCCCGTTTTCCAGGTGCCTGTCGCTCTCCACTATGAAGCGCACGTGGCGGCCCTCCATCTCCATGTGGATGGTCGCGGTGAGCTGGAAGTCCGAGAGCTTCCTGAGGAAGTCCGCCCAGTTTTCTTTGGTGATGGAATCCAGATAGAAGGAAAGGCAGTAGTATTTGCCGTTCTCGCGGGGCCTGGGGCGCCCGGGCCCTTCCGGCGCATATCCCTCGCGGTGTGCGCGGCTCGCCTCCAGCACTTCTATCGGCGCATACCCCAGTTCGGTGAATTTCAGGTTTCTCATAAGTTTCTTACGCATTTTGGGGATATATAACCTGTGAATGGATTTTGCCACAAATAAGTGAAATATTTAAGATTATTGCGTATAATTCTTACTTATGGAAAAAATTGACCTAAAAGACAGAAAAATACTCTATATACTCACGCAGAACTCCCGCCTGCCCACCAACAGGATTGCAAAAATGGCGGGGCTCTCCAAGGATGCCGTCCTTTACAGGATTAAGCGGCTGGAGAGGATGGGCGTGATATGCAAGTATTTCACCAGGATACACCCGGATTCCCTTGGCTACAATTCGTTCCAGCTCACCATGAGCCTCTCCCCTGGGAAAGAGGAGATGGAGAAGATAATGGGGCACATAAGGGCGCACCCCTTCTGCATGAACGCCTTCACCATGCTTGGGCGCTGGGATGTGCTTGCGGAGTTCGCGGTGCGGAACGACGAGGACGTGTATAGGATTGTATCGGAGATATCGGGCGTGTGCGGGGCCGCGCTGAACGACCTTGAGGTGAAGTCCTGCGCCTTCCTTTACAAAAAAACCAATTTCATGGACGCGGTGGGGGAAACGGGCCTGCGGCCGTTCTCCACGCGCCGGAGCGCCGTGGTGCAGAAGGGGCGGCCCAGGCTGGATGCGAGGGACGCCGCCGTGCTGCGCTCCCTGGATTCCAACGGGCGGAAAAGGATAGTTGACATGGTGAAGGAAACAGGGCTGGACAGGGACGTGGTGGGGTACAGGAAGGCGAACCTTGAGGCGCTGGGCGTGATAGAGGGATACGGGGTGGATTTGGACGTCTCCATGCTCGGCTTCAATTCCTACTATATTGAGTTCATGCTGAAGAACATCACTCCGGAGTATGAGGCGAAACTGAAGGCATATTTCAAGACGCAGAAGGGAGTTACTTATGGTTTCCATTCCGCGAATTCTTTGGGCGGGGTTGCGTTCTTTACTGCGCGGGGGCCTTCTGAATTGCATGAGACGCTTCTGGAATTCAGGAACAACTTCCTTCCCGTGATGCGTTCTTTGGAGGTGATGACCGTGCTGAAGGAGCACAAGTTCACTTTCTTCCCGGAAGGGGTTGCTAAGGAGATTGCGAGGAAGGAGTAGTTTAAAACTATTTGATGCGTTAATAGTGTTTGCTCTTGGGCCCGTAGCTCAGCTTGGTCAGAGCGGCGGACTTTTAATCCGTAGGCCGGGGGTTCAAATCCCCCCGGGCCCGATAGATGAGAGAATGTTTGAACTAACCGGTGATATGGCGATAATCGTAGCACTTCTTATCCCCATATTTATCGGGATGATTTTTGCTTTGTTAGGCATAAGTTTCATCTGGAGATATTTAAAAAAGAACGCTGAAAAAGTAAAGAAAATCTTTAGAGACATGATGGTTGGTATAATCGCAGGACTTGTAGGGGCGTGGGTAGTATCAACAAATGGATTTGGTACTTCTGGGGCAAGCATTTTTGGCAGTATTTCCATATTCGTACTCAATTTGGGTTTCTTTATTTCATTATGCGGATTGGGTTTAATTATATCATGGAATCTTTATTCAGATGAAGACAAAAAACCTAGTTCGAGAAACGTCAAATGCACCTGTTTCTACTCCAGAAGGCGGCGCAGGTATTAAATTAAACCCTCCCTCCGAATAATACTTATGAAATCCATTCTAGCAATCCTGGTAATAGGGTTTCTTTTCCTTGCGGGCTGCGCGCAGCAGCAGGGCGGCACAGCCAGCCAGCCCGGCTCTTCCGGCTATACAGGAGGGCTGTCCTATCCGCAGCCTGAGCCATCCCCTCCGGGGATAACCGCGCCGCAGGCATGCGAGGAATACGCGACCTACGCAAAGGGCGAGCTGGACGGCGCATACGGGACATACACGAACGGCTGCTACCCGGGCGGGGACATGCAGGTTTATTCCTGCAGGGGCGGCGTTGTGTCACAGGACATCGTGAGGTGCGGCTGGAACTGCCGCGACAATGCATGCGTGCACAGGCAGGAGGGCTTCTGCGTGGAATCAAACGAGGGGGACGACATTTATAGGAGGGGCGACACAAAGATGACCGAAAGCACCGCGGTGATGGAAACGGTCACGGACAGGTGCGCATCGCCTTCACTGCTTTATGAGTACCACTGCTCCAGCGGGGACATTGAAAGGTTGGAAATAAGCTGCGAGTGCTCGGAAGGAGAGTGTGTTCGCCAATGATGGAACTGTTCAAGGGAGTGTACGAGAACAAGGGAATGCTCCTTACAAGGAATCTTGTTCCGGGGAAGAAGGCTTACGGCGAGGACACCTACAAAATAGAGGGTGTGGAGTACCGCTCCTGGAACCCGAACCGCAGCAAGCTGGGCGCCGCGATAAGGCGGGGGCTGAAAACCATGCCCATAAAGCCGGGCTCCAAAGTTCTCTATCTGGGGGCGGCCACCGGCACCACCACTTCCCATGTATCAGATATAGTGGGGGAAACGGGAGAGGTCTATGCTGTGGAAATATCCGCGCATTCAATGAAATCCCTCCTGCAATTGTGCGAAGTGAGGCAGAATGTCATTCCAATACTCGCGGATGCAGGGAAGCCGCAGGATTACGAGGAAGTGGGAAATGTGGATGTGGTTTTTGAGGACGTCGCCCACCCCGAGCAGGCGGAAATGATGATAAAGAACGCCCGCTTCCTGAAGAAGGGCGGGTATGGGATGATTGCAATCAAGTCCCAGAGCATAGATGTGACGAAAAAACCATCGGAAATCTATGCGAGGGTGGAAAAGGAATTGGAGGGGACGTTTGAGGTTGTTGAAAGGATAGATCTGGAGCCGTTTGAGATGGACCATCTATTTCTTCTTCTTAGAAAGAAGTAATCCGTAGTCCGTGAATCTCTTCAATGCCTTCACCGCGAAATCAGGGGAATCATAGGAAGGCACGCCGTACCTGTCAAGGACTTTCCTGCTTTCATTTGTGTAGTCGCCGCCAACCGCGACGGTGAATATGGGCTTCTTGCGCTGGTCAGAAGCTGTAACTATGATGTCCAGGATGCTGGAGTCCAAAGCAGGGGCTTGGAATAGAACTATTACTATTATGGTATCCACGCCATCGTCCGCGATAAGCGCGTCCAAAGCCTTCTTGTACTGGTCAGGTCCGGAATCCGCGATTATGTCTATTGGATTCCCCACGTTTCCGTAGGGCGGGAGGATGCTCTTGATTACCTTTGAAGTGGCTGTGGAAAGCTGGGAGAGCCGCATCCCTTCTGCCTCAATAGCATCTGCGGTAAGGACGCCTAGCCCGCCTCCGTCCGTAAGCACGGCGACACGGTTCCCCTTTGGAAAAGGTTGGCTGAATGCATTCACCGCATGGAAAAGCTCGGCGAGGGAATTCACCTCTATCACTTTTGCCTGGCGGAAAGCGGCTTGATATGCGGTGTAATTGCCTGCGATATTTCCGGTATGGGACATCGCGGCTTTGGAGGCGCCCGCGCCCTTCCCTGCCTTCAAAGCGATGATTGGTTTTTTCTTATTTACGCGGCGCATCACTTCCAGCAGCTTGCGCCCGTCTTTTGTCCCTTCCAAATAGAGCAAAATCTGCTTCGTGTGCTCATCAGAGCCGAAATACTCTATTATGTCCGACTCATCAAGGGTAAGCCCGTTTCCGTATGAAACGAATTTAGCAAATCCAATCCCAAAATAGGCGGCCATGTCCACGATGCAGCTGCCCACAGCGCCGCTCTGCGTGACGAAGGAAATGTCGCCGATGCGCGGGCGGCCCAATTTGTAGAATGGGAAAAATAGGGTATCCACGCGGTTCGCGGGATTCAATGCGCCCAAACAATTCGGGCCTATGAGGGCGATTTTGTATTTTTTTACAATAGAGGATAATTTCTCATCCAGGTCCTTCCTTCCTATTTCCCCAAAGCCGGCGGAAAGCACAATCGCGCCCTTCACCCCCTTCTTTCCGCATTGTTCCATCACATCAGGGATGAGTTCCGCAGGGATGGCGAAAATGGCGAGGTCCGGAGTGCCTTCTACGGATTTCACATCCGGGGCGCATTTCAGCCCAAGCACATTTTCATATTTCGGATTCACGGGATAAACTTTTCCCTCAAAATTGCTGTCTAGAATGTTTTTGAGGACGACGTTCCCTAATTTTCCGGTTGTTGGGGAAGCGCCTATGACCGCGATGGAGGAGGGCTCAAAAACATACTTGAGATTTTTTACATCCTCTCGCATTTTAGTCCCTCCTCAAACGCACATCCACTATATCATATCCCTTCTCGTCAAAGATGACGGGGTTCAAATCCATCTCAAGGACGTCCTCCTCCAGCATCATCCTGCAAACCTTCAGCATCAAGGTTTCCAATGCGTCTATGTTTATGGGCTTCATGCCGCGGACGCCCATTATCAGGGGGTTGGAGCGGAGTTCCATCACCATCTCTTTTACGTCCTGGCGCTGGATTGGGCAGATGCGCGCGGAAACGTCGCGGAACACCTCCACATATACGCCGCCCAAACCTAGGACGACCATATGCCCGAATTGCGGGTCCTTCTTTCCCCCGATAATTAGCTCCAAGCCCTTGCGGGCCATGCTCTGCACGAGCATCCCGGAAACTTTGTGGCCGCGGACGTTCTCCATTATGTCCTCGTAGGCCGCGAGCATCCTCTCCTCGTTCTTGAGCCCCACCTTCACCGCATGGTAATCGGTCTTGTGCGTGATTTCGGGAGAGATGATTTTGAGCGCGACGGGATAGCCGAGCTTCTTTGCGATGCGGGCGGCTTCCTTCTCATCCTTTGCGATTCCGTATGGTATGAGCTTGATTCCGTATTTCTCAAGCAGGGCAAACTCCGGAATCTTCGCGGCCATGGGTTAGGCATCCAATAGAAAATTTAAAAATGCACGCCGAGCATAAGGGGCGGCGAGCCAATGGAAAAAATACGACTTCAATGCCTCGGCGCGGGGCAGGAAGTGGGAAGGAGCTGCTTCGTCCTTGAGACGGACGTAAAGGTGATGCTGGACTGCGGGTTGAAGATATACCAGCCGGGCGGGAAGAGGGACATGTTCCCGGCGCAGTACCAGGGGCCATTGGATGGGATGATACTCAGCCATGCGCACTTTGACCATTCTGGCTACCTTCCGGAGCTTTTCACGCACGAGAACATAAACTGGTTCGGGACGCAGCCGACGCTGGACATCGCATCCATCCTCTGGCCGGACAGCATGAAGATAATGGGGGAGGAGTGCCCGTACAACGCGGTGGACGTCGCGAAGGCGCAGAGGAAGTTCGTGCCGGTGAAATATGGGCAGAAGGTGCACGTGGAGGAGACGAAATTCACCCTGCACGACGCCGGGCACATATTGGGAGCGGCGATGGTGGAGGCGGAATGGAAGGGGAGGAGGTTCGTATATACGGGCGATTTCAAGCTCGGGGAGACGCGGATGCACAAGGGCGCGAAGCCAATCAGGGAAGTGGACGTGCTGGTGATAGAGAGCACATACCATTCAAGGGAGCACCCGGACAGGAAACAACTGGAGAAGAAATTGAAGAAGGAGATGGAGGAGATAATAGATAATAAGGGGAACGTCCTTTTCCCGTCGTTCGCGGTGGGGAGGACGCAGGAGCTCATATCCATAGTGCGCTCCCTCATGCCGGACACGCCCATATTCGTGGACGGGATGGGGAAGGCCGTTTCGCAATTGTACAAGAAGCACGGGAACTACATGAACGATGCGGAATCCTTCGCAGAGATGGCGGGCACCGTGGTGTTCGTGAAGGACGAGATGGACAGGAGGGATGCGACATCCATGCCCTCAATCATCATAAGCACCGCGGGCATGCTGCAGGGCGGGCCTGCGCTCAAATACCTCCTGAACATGCTGCCCCAGTCAAAGATGATATTTACCGGGTATAATGTGGAGGGGACGAACGGCTGGAGGGTGATGAACGAGAACAAGATAGACCTGGACGGGAACATCCTTGACGTGGATTTGCCCTGGTCATATTACGATTTCTCCGCCCATGCGGGAAGGAGCGACCTCCTGGAATACATAAAGAAGGCGGACCCTGAAAGAATAGTCCTCAACCACGGGGACAGGATTTTGGAATTCCAGAACGAATTGCAGGCGATGGGGCACGAGGTTTACGCGCCGAAGAACGGGGACGTATTGGAATTGTGAATTGTGGCGCGCCTTTACGAGCGCCTCGCGATTAAAACAAGCGCCAGCACCGGAAGCACCAATGCCGGGATGCAGAAGGTGCTCTCCCTTGGCGGCTTCGCCCGGTCTATGCACAGCCCCTTCGTAACGGTGTTCAGGGAATCTATATTGTTGCATATTGTGACGTCGTTCGTGGTGCGGGCGACCTCCATGTAGCAGCGGTCCTTTCCCGAGCCGGTGAATGCGTCCCCGGCCTCTATGCGCGCACACATTGAAAGCGCGGTTGGGACGTCCTTGTGCAGGACCGCGTACCAGAGCGCGGAGTTCGTGCAGGGGGTGGCGGTGCGGTTCTCAGCGCAATTGGCCTCATCATTGGAGATTGTGCCCGTGCAGCCGGCAAGGATGAGCAGGAACGCGCCGAGCGCCAGCAATGCTATTGGCTTCATTCCCTCGCCTCAAAAAGCCACTTGAAAGCGTCCCTCTTCACCGCCTCCTTGGCCATTTTTTTCGCGGAATCGGTCTTCAGCAGCGCGGAGGCGCGGTCTATCCACTGTTGCACGTACGGATTGCCGAGGTCCTTGTACTCCTTTGCCTGGAATATGAGTTCAAGCTTGTCCGCGTCGCCCGCGACGCGCATTATCTTTTCGTCCTTGAAAAGCCCCAGGATTTCGGGAAGGGGCGCGAACGTGTCTGAGCGCGCCTTCTTCTCGTCTATTGAAAGGTATTTTTTTCCTACTATATGGATGTCATTAATCCGGACCTCATGCAAATCATGGAAAATTGCGGCGAGGGATGCCTTCTCGGGATTCACCCCTTCCTTTTTTGCGAGAATATACGCTATGATTGCCGCGCGGTAGGAATGCTCGGAGACGCTCTCCGGCTCTATGCCCACTGTCCTCCAGCCCGAGCGCTCCACCCTGCGCAGCGCGCCTGCCTGGAATACGAAATCCGTTTCGTCCATTCATTCACCGAATTTCTGCCGCATCATGGAGACGGTCTCCTGCGGGGTGTGCCCGAGCTTTATGAGCTTGGTGTGCCCGCGGATCCCCTTGCCGCTCTCCACCGTGGTCACGAGGCCGAGCATCTCCAAATCAGTAAGGTAACTCCTATAAGAGCGCGCGGTCTTGGCCGCCTTCCTCAGCTTGGAGCAGAGCTCGGAATAATCCTCATACACATCCCCGGAAAAGAGGTAGCCGTCCTTCCCGTCCTCAAAGCGCGCGTACTTGCTCCCGGAAAGGGTGAGCCGGCCTACGGCGTACAAAACCAATTGGTGGTGCTCAGGTAATTTGTCCACAGCTTCCTTCACGAGGTCGGTCTCAACGACGTCCCTCGCCTCCTTCACTTCGGCGTCCGAAATCCTGGAGAGGCTCCTCTCCTCCGCAAGCTCAGCCGCGCGCAATAGCAATTTGAGCGCATAACGGGCGTCCCCGGAATCCTGCGCAGTGAAGGCGCTCGCGAGGTTTATGGCCCCTGCGCTTATCACGTTCTCCTTGAATGCGAGATCCACGCGCTGCTGCAAAATCTTCTGCAACTGCGGCGCGGTGTAGGGCGGGAAGACCATCTCCCGCTCATACAGGCTGCTCTTGCTCCTCGGGTCCAGCCCCTCCTTGAACGTGAGGCGGTTGGAAATCCCGATGAGGGAAACGCCGCCCTTTTCCAGCTCGTCGTTCGCCCTTGTAAGGGTATATATGAGCTCATCTATGTTCTTCGCCATGTCTATCTCGTCAAGGATGAGGATTAGCTGCCTGCCGGTTCCGCACCATTCCAGCATCTTCTCGTAATAGAAAGGCAGGCCGTAGCCCTGCTTGTCCACGCCGTCCGTGAGGGATTTTATCGCCTTTGAGAGTATCCTGTAGGGCTTGTTGTACATCCTGCAGTTGATGTAGATTATCTTCGCGTTCGGGTTCTCCTCCTCAAACTTCCTGGAGACGTGCTTCGTGCAGCATGTTTTTCCCGTGCCCGTTTTTCCGTATAGCATGAGGTTGCGCGGCTTCTTGCCCTGCAGCGCGGGCGCGAGAATGGACATCAGCTCGCGTATCTGGTGCTCCCTGAAATGCAGCGTGTTGGGTATGAAATGCGGTGAGAGGACGTCCCTGTCCCGGAAAATCCTGGAAGGAGATGCGAACTCCCCAAAAGAAGGCATGTATACCGGGCATCATTTTGATTGGAAACGTTAATAAGAATAGTGGAAACGGGGTTCCGGCAGGCATGAGAGTGGGTTTAATAATCCTTTTCGTTCAATAGCTGGACAGACGACCATGGCAGGTGACAGGATGGGAATATTCGACAAGATATTCGGGAAAGAGAAAGAAACTGACGAGCCTGACCTCGGGCAATACCTCGAGATGGAGGAGGAAGGCGACGTGGTGAATCCGCCGGCGGATTTCTACGTGAAGAGGATAGACCTCAGGAACGAGGGCGACGCCAACCTCGCGCTGAAGGAGCTCACGAGCAAGAACATCATAATAGTGAATGTTACTCCGCTCGCGAAGCAGCCGAACCGCCTGAAGGGCATAATCGGCAAGCTCAAGGTCACCGTTGAGAAGATGAACGGCGACATAGCGCTCCTCACGCAGGAACTTGTGATGCTCACACCGTCCAAAGTGAAGATTGTGAAGAGCAAGCAGAAGCCCGCGCCTGAGAAGATGTAGTCGGCGTACTTTCATTTTTCTATTTTCATCTTTTTGTGCATCCGGGATGGGATGCAACCTCTTTTTTATCCTTTATCGTTCAGGTGAATACGCATGCTGAAGGTTGATTTCATCGGGACCGGCGGCGCCGTCCCGTCCGTGAAGAGGGCCATGCCGGCCATCGCGTTGCACTGGGACAAATTGTTCCTGTGGGACTGCGGCGAGGGGACGCAGCGCGAGATGATGCGCAGGGGGGTGGGGTACGGCGGGGTGGAGGCGATATTCATCACTCATCTGCACCTTGACCACTTTCTGGGAGTGTTCGGATTGATTGAGACCATAAGGATGAACACGCAGAGGGCGCACCTCAAGGTTTTTGCGCCGCGTGGGCTGGGGATGATGATTGAGGCGATGAGCCCCTCGTTCATGCGGAACCCGGATTTCGTGCAGATGGGGGAGATGCGCGAGGAAGAGCTTTACCGCGGAAAGGATTATTCCATTTCTGCATTCAGGGTGGAGCACGGGAAAGAGTCCTATGGGCTGGTTTTCCACGAAGATGATAAAGTAAAATTCAACGAGAAGGAGGCAAAGGGCCGCGGATTGAAGGGAAAGCTTTTCCGAGAAATACAGGAGAAGGGAGTCGTGGAAGTTGGCGGCAAGAAAATAAAATTGGAGGAAGTGAGCTGGGTCCGGAAGGGGATAAAAGTAGTTTATACGGGGGACACGATGCCCTCGGAACGCGTGGTGCTTGCTGCGCGCGGGGCGGATTTATTGATACATGATGGGACTTTCGGCGAGGGAACGGGGGACGAGGCGGAAGGGAGGATGCACACCACCGCCGCGGATGCGGCGCGGATTGCGAAGAAGGCGGGTGTGAAAAAACTCATTCTTACTCATATTAGCTGCAGGTATGCGGATGCGGAAAAGGAACTGCTCTCAGAGGCGAAGGCGATTTTCAAGAACACGGAGATTGCGAAGGATGGGATGAGTTTGGAAGTGAAGCCTGGGAAGGAATAGGGTGGAAGCGCACCCCAGAAAGGAATAAATACTCCCGAAGGGAAATATTAGTGCAATAATATGGAGACTATAGCCGAATTGTTCAAAAAAAGGTTCCCTGAGCCTACGGCAATACAGAAGAAGGCGATGCCTGTGCTCCTGCAGGGGAAGAACGCTCTCCTAGTGGCACCCACGGGCTCCGGTAAAACAGAAGCGGCGCTGCTCCCCGTGCTGGAAATGGTGCATGGGAAGAAGGGGATTTCCTGTTTGTATATTACGCCGCTGCGGGCGCTCAACCGGGACATGAAGAAGAGGATGGACTGGTGGTGCGAGCAGGCGGGCATCACGCACGCGGTGCGGCACGGGGACACGAGCGTGAGCGAGAGGGGAAAGCAGAGGGCTTCGCCTCCGCAATTGCTCATTGTGACGCCGGAAACATTGCAGGCGATATTGGTGGGCCGCGTGATGAGGGCTCATCTTGCTAATGTGAAGCACGTGATTGTTGATGAAGTGCACGAGCTCATGAACAACAAGCGCGGGACGCAGCTCTCAATGGGATTGGAAAGATTGGCGGAGGTCGCGGACTTCCAGCGCATAGGGCTGAGCGCGACGGTCGCGAAGCCGCGCGAGGCGGGGAAGCTCATATGCGGTGAGAGGGAATTCTCCGTGATTGAGGCCGGGGCCGGAAGGGAACTGGATTTGGAGATAATCAAGGCGTATGGCGGGCAGAAGAAGATTTTCGAGAAAGTGAAGGACATTCTTGAGAAGGAAGCTGGGAAAAGAAGGATTGTATTTGTAAATACGAGGAGCACCGCGGAGGCGCTTGCGACTTATCTGGATATGGAAAAGGTTCCAATAGATATACATCATGGCTCGCTTTCTGCTGAGGTGCGGCTGAAGACGGAGGAGGGGCTGAAAGGAGGGGAAACCAAGACAGTGGTGGCGACTTCCTCGCTGGAATTGGGGATAGATATCGGGGGCATGGAGGAGATAATACAGTTTAATTCGCCGAGGGAAGTGGCGCGGCTCGTGCAGAGGGTGGGGCGGAGCGGGCACGCGATGCACCTCAGGCCTTCCGGAAAAATAGTCGTCGGAGATTATGACGAGTGGATGGAGGCGCGCGCGATAAAGGATAAGTTTGAGGGCGGCTTCTTGGAAGAGAGGGAGGTGGTGCGGGGCGCGATGGATGTTGCGGCTCACCAATTCGTGGGATTGCTGCTGGATAAGGGAAGAATGAATGTGGATGACGCTTATAAGATACTAAACAGGGCGTATGCGTTCGCGCTGAAGCCGGATGAGTTCAAGCGCGTCGTAAAACAATTGGAGAGGGAGCGGCTAATCTTCCTTAATCCGGACAACACCTCCGCGATAAGGCAGGCGGGGAGGGAATATTACTTCTATAATCTGACCACCATTCCTAAGGAGAGGAAGTATGCCCTGAGGGACGCAAGCACGAACAAGATTGTGGCTTCGCTGGACGAAAGGTTCGTTGCAACGCTCACGCCAGGGGAGTTCTTCTCCTCAAAAGGGAAGGTATGGAAGATGATTGAATTGTCCTCGGAATTATTGGCGGAGCAGACTGCCTCCGCGGATTTCGTGATTCCGGACTGGGTGGGCGAGGACATACCCGTGCATAAGGAAGTTGCGCAGGAGGTCGGGAGGCTGCGCGGAGCGGATGAGGAGAAGCATGGGGAGAGGGTTGTGCCCGACGACAAAAAAATACTTGTGGAGATTGCGAAGGAATCCGTGATTTTGCATTCCTGCCTCGGGACGAGGATAAATTATACTCTTGGAAGAGTTTTGCAGCTTAGGTTGGCAAAAAAGCTGGGGGCGGAAGTGGCGGTGGCTACGGATCCGTACAGGGTGATGCTCCGGCTTCCTTTTCCGGCGAAAAAGGAATGGATAGATGCGGCGCTCGTGCCCTATGATTTGGAATTTGATGCGGAAGAATCCCTGTGGAATTCATCTGCGCTGCGCCTCGTGTTCCTGCACACCGGAAGGATGTTCGGGATGTTTGGCGAGGACGCGATGGTGGGAACGAAGCTCATTAGATTGATGGTGGATACGCCGGTGTATGATGAGACGCTGAATTCCATATTCAGGAAATATTTTGACCTGGAAGGGGCGAAGAGGCTTCTTCTCGGAATCATGAAGAAAGAACCGGCGCTCGTGTTTGAGGAGAGGGAGAAGCTCTCTTTCTTCGCGATGGTCGGGATAAAGAGGAAAGAGGAGGGCGTGCCCTCAATCCAGCCACGCGAGGCGATGCTGAAATCCATACGCGAGGAGCTGGAAAAGAAGAAGATTACACTCCATTGCCTGTCGTGCGGAGCCGAACGGCTTACCACCGTGGCGAATGCGCCGGAGAATTTCAAGTGCCACAAGTGCGGGCGCACTTCCCTTACTATTTGGCCGGGTGAGCCGGAGGAGCTCGCCGCGAAGGCGGCTATTCTGAGGGCTTATGGGAAGAAGGGGCTGCTTGCCCTGTCCGTTTTCGGGGTTGGGCCAAAGACCGCGGACAGGATTTTAAGCAAACTGCACAAGGATGAGGATTTGCTGCTTCTTGATTTGCTGGAAGCTCAGAAGAATTTTATCAAGAATAAGAAGTATTGGCGGGCGTAGGCACACAAGTGCAAACTTATTAAAACCCTTATTGTGTTAATTACACACTAAAGGTGTATTATGAGCAGGAGAACGCTAGCACATGCCAGCTTTGGCGTAAACGATAGGAGGGAGCGGGAAGGCATGGCTTCCGACTCTTGGAAACCCCGCGCCGAGAGGCCCATGCATGAGAGGCTGAAGCCGGTGTTCAAGCTCGTGGAGGCGAAGAGGTACAGGGAGGCAAAGGAGAGGGTTGCCGACATCCTGGAGAGGGACCCGGAACATAAGGTGGCCCTTTCAATGCTGATCATGCTGCACGGGAGGCTGGGAGAAATAGGGTATGCCGAGCAGATGTTCCGGGATGCGGTGAGCACGGGAATCGTGACAAGGGAGATTTACGGCGGCATGGTGGACGCCTACGCAAGATGCGGGATGTTTGATGAGGCGCGCGGGACTATTGCCGAGGCGGCGGGGAGGGGCATGGACTGCGTGCACAACCACAGCAACCTTATGTCCGGGCTCTACGCCAGGGGCAAATACGACGAGATGGTGGCGCTCTACGTGGACATCCCCCAGAAGTACAGGATGACGCCAAGCGTGACGCTCAAATACGCGGAAGCCCTGAGGAAGCTGGGGCACTACGAAAGGGCGATTGAGACGGCCGCGGTGACGGTGGGCATGCACGCGACGCTGGACGAGAGGACGAAGGCGGCCATGATAATGGCGTATTCGGAAATGTGCAGGGGAAATCCGCAAAAGGCGTACGAAATGCTGGATGAGGTCTACGGGAGGGTGTCCCAAAGGTGGGACCGCGGGTTCAACCTGAGGTTCTTCCCGAGGCTTCTTTGCGGGATGGTCTTCGCATGCAGCAGGGGGGGCATCCCCCAGCCGGAATCCACCCTGAGGCATTGGAAGGGGATGCTCGGCAGCATCAAGCGGGAGGGGCGCGGCAAGAACTACGACGTCATAAATGCAATCACGCAGGTGGATGAGATACCCGTTGCCAACGCCCGGCAAGCAGTAATATAATCACTTCGGTGGGAAATCTTCCTATGGACGAATTTGTTGAGGCTCCGCTTTCAGAATTTGAGCAGGCGGGGAAGATTGCCGCAAAGATAAGGGAGGAGAGCAAGGCGCTCGTGATGGCCGATGCGAGCCTCCTTGACGTTGCCGAAACAATAGAGGGGATGATAGTTGAGGAGGGGGCGTTCCCCGCTTTTCCTACAAATGTTTCAATTAATGAAATCGCCGCGCATTACACCCCGGAAAAGGGGGACCAGGCGCTGTTCAAGGAGACGGACGTAGTAAAGATAGATTTCGGGACGAGCGTGAATGGGGCGATAGCGGACACCGCGTACACAATAGATTTGGGCGGCAAGAACGGGAAATTGGTGGAGGCGGCGGAAAAGGCGCTCGCCAACGCGATTGCTGGCATAAAGCTGGGCGTGAAGGTCGGGGAAATCGGCGGGATAGTTGAGGAGACCATCAAAGGATACGGGTACAAGCCGATTGCGAACCTCACCGGGCACATGATAAAGACGGGGCTGCTGCATGCGGGGATAGACATACCGAATGTGAAGACCGAGGACCCGTACGAGTTCCAGGCAGGGGACATATTTGCGGTGGAGCCCTTCGCTACGGACGGGAAGGGATTTGTCTCGGATACGGAGCAGGTGGAGATATTCTCCTTGTATCTGCCGGGCGGGCTGCGCATGAGGCAGTCCAGGCAGATATTAAATCACATATTGGATAATTACGGGATGCTCCCCTTTGCGGAGAGGTGGCTCGTGCAGAAGTTCCCCTCCAAATTGCTCGTGAGCAACGCGCTGAAGGAGATGCTGAGGATGCAGGTGCTGAAGGCATATCCTGTGCTGAAAGAGGCGGGGGGCGGATTGGTGGCGCAGGCGGAGCACACGGTTGTAGTGGAAGAGAACGGGGCGCGAATCCTCACCCAATAAACAGGTTTTTATTTTACTTCCATTCTTAATTAGTCATCGGGTATGGGCCCGTAGCGCAGCTTGGATAGCGTGCCTGGCTTCGAATGCCTTCTCCTGAATGCAGGAGTGACCAGGCGGTCGTGGGTTCAAATCCCACCGGGCCCGATATGGAAAAGGAACGCGCGGGAAAAAGCCTTGCGAAACTGAAGATTCACCTTGAGCGGAGCGCTTGGATTAAGGAGGAATGCCCAGAAGTGTTCGCGCTTGCAGAGCAATACGCAAAAGATGCGGGGCACTTCTTCAAAAAGGGGGATTATTTCTCATCTTTCGGCGCTAGTGATTATGCATATGGGCTTCTGGACGGGGTTTGGCTCGCCGAGAAAGGCGGATTGCCCGCACCTTTATAAACCCTTATAGTGCATAGAATATCAACTACTTTTGGTGAGCCTATGGAAATGGATTCCAAAGAACAGATGATAAAGAAAACCGGGACGACTACAGTAGGGCTTGTCTGCAAGGACGGCGTAATCCTCGCGAGCGACAAGAGGGCGACGATGGGCTACTACATCGCCAACAAGAAGACGCCCAAGATACACCTGATAAGCGATTACATAGGGATGACGATTGCGGGCGGCGTGGGCGACGCACAGGCGCTCGTGCGCTGGATGCGCGCCGAGATAAAGATGTACGAGCTGAAGCACGGCAGGAGGATAACGGTTGAGGGGGCGGCTACGCTCCTCGCGAACATCCTGTCCGGAAACAAGTATTACCCTTTCTTCGTGCAGCTGCTGATCGGGGGCGTTGACGAAAAACCGCGCGTGTTCAGCGTGGACATGCTCGGCGGCGTGACCGAAGAGGACATCACAGCGACAGGAAGCGGCTCGCCGATAGCGATGGGCGTGCTGGAAGAGATGTTCGTCAAGGACGGCAGCGTGAAGGAGAATGCTCCGATAGCATACCGCGCGGTAGGGGCCGCGATAAAGAGGGATGCAGGAAGCGGCGAAGGCGTGGACGTGCTCATCATAACGCCGCACGGGACCGAGTTGCTTGGCGACAAGGACTTCAAGAAGCACCCGGCACAGCCTAGCAAGGAATAGATATTATTTGGGCGAAACAACCGGAAGGCAAGGTTTTGTTTTTTTTTTTGGTTTCTGCTTCTCAAAGAGGGCGGAAGCCTGCTTAGCAAAATGAAAAGAACGTGATTTAGATGCAACAGAAAGACATAGAGAAAACAGTATCAGACATAATGCCCGCGGAGTGCGGGATTACCAAGGTGGAGGCCGAAGGGCTGAACATAGTCATATATGTGAAGAACATCGACGCCTTCTACAGGAACGACCAGCTCATAAAGCAGCTCGCGGGCGCGGTGCGCAAGAAGGTCAGCGTGCGCGTGGACCAGAGCAGGCTGGCGGACATCGAGAAGGCGCGAAAAGAGATAGAGAGCGTGGTGCCCAAGGAGGCGGTCATAAGCTCCATAACCTTCGCATCCATCTTCTCGGAAGTGTTCATAGAGGCGCTGAAGCCCGGGCTCGTGATAGGGAAGGGCGGGAGCGTACTCAAGGAAATCATAACCAGGACGGGATGGTCCCCGGTCGTGCTCAGGAGCCCGACGATACCTTCGGCCACCATAAGGGGCATAAGGAAGGGGTATATGGCGGAGGCGGATGACCGGAAGAAATTCCTGCTCTCGCTGGGCAAGAAGATATGCCAGCCCCCGCCCTCCAGCGAGTGGGTGCGCGTGTCCATGCTGGGCGCGTTCAGGGAGGTCGGGCGTTCGTGCATGCTGGTGCAGACGCCGCACAGCCGCATACTCATAGACGTGGGAATCAACCCGGTGATAAGCGAGCCGAGCAAGGCGTACCCCTACCTGAATTTCATGGGGTTCCCGCTGGAAGAGCTGGACGCGGTCATAATCAGCCACGGCCATATAGACCACATGGGATTCCTCCCGTACTTGTATGCATATGGATACGACGGGCCCGTCTATTGCACGCCGCCTACGCGCGAGCTGATGGCGCTCCTCCAGACGGATTCCGTGGACCTGATGAAGAAGTCCCTGGGTGTGGACCCACCTTATGGGAAGAAGGACATCCAGAAGGAATTGAGGCGCGTCGTGCCGGTGGAGTACGGGGAAGTGGTGGACATAACCCCGGAGATAAAGATGACGCTCTACAACGCGGGCCACATAATCGGCAGCGCGATGGTGCACCTGCACATAGGCGAGGGGCTGCATAATCTCGTATATAGCGGGGACATGAAGTTCGGCTATACGAAATTGTTTGAGCCGGCGAACACACATTTCCCGCGGATAGAGACCTTGTTCCTGGAGAGCACATACGGGGCGAAGAACGACGTCACCTCGAACAGGAGGGACATGGAGGACCGGCTGGTGAATATCATAAAGGAGACGGCGGCGAAGGGCGGCAAGGTCCTCATACCCGTGTTCGCGGTCGGCAGGAGCCAGGAGATAATGCTCGTGCTGGAGGACTACGCGAGGAGGGACCCGAACTTCAACATCCCCGTGTACATAGACGGCATGGTCATGGAGACATCGGCGATACATACCGCTTATCCGGAATACCTGCGCGAGAGCATAGAGAGGCGCATACTCTCCAACAACAGCCCGTTTGAGTCCCCGATGCTCAAGGTGGCGAAGGGCACGGACAAGGAGACCATAGTTACTGGCGAGCCCTCGGTGATACTGGCGCCTTCTGGGATGATGAACGGCGGGCCCTCGGTGGAATACCTGCGCCTCATGGCCGAGGATGAAAAGAATACGCTGATATTCGTGGGCTACCAGAGCCCACTCTCCCTCGGGCACAAGATACAGCGCGGCATGAAGGAGATACCCGTGACCGGGGACGACGGAAGGGCGAAGATAATGAACATCAGGATGCGCGTGGAGACCGTGGAAGGGTTCTCCGGCCACAGCGACAGGCACCAGCTCATGGCGTTCCTGAGCAACCTCAAGCCCACCCCTGAACGCGTGTTTACGATGCACGGGGACTGGAACAAGGCGGACGACCTCGCACGCGCGGCTGCATCGCTGCTTAGGAGGGAGGCGAGGGCGCCCCTGAACCTGGAAGCGATACGGTTGAAGTGAGAAGATATACTATTTCTTATCCTTCTTCCCATCTTTCTTTGCGAAAGCCCTGTTCATCAGCGGCACGCAGTAGAAAGAGAAGGCGAAGCCGGCTATGCCGCCCGTGAGGAGGCGCAGGAGGTTGGTGCTCTCACGCAGCCCTATGAGCTGCGTCCCCCCGTCCAGTGCTATGGGCACGAGCGCGAGCATGAAGAAGAGCGGGTTCGGGATTTCCATGGAATCTGATTTCTTTAGGAAAAACAGGAGGAGGCCGCTCGCGAGCGCCGCCAAGTATATGCCTATGTCCCTTGAGCATACAGGGAACGGGTAGCCGACCATCCCATTCTTTTCGGTGATGTGCAGCGGGTACGGGGCGAGGCTGCCTGAGGATGTGCAGTCCGAAATCCCGTATCCCGGGAAGTAGCATATGGAACGCGAGATGAACTGGTGGCAGGTGAGCCCGTAGAAGGAATAGAGGGGCTCTGCGGCGCCGGAATCCGCCGCCGCGAGGAAAGGCACTATGAATATCGGCAGGGTGAAAAGCGCAAGAAGGGCCATATAGACCTTGTAACCCAGTTCCATCCAATCACTCCGGCATTTTATCTCCCAGCTCGCGCCTGCATTCGTGGATTTCCCAGGGATAGATTATCCACGCGCCCGTTTCGCCCTCAAAAAAGTCCGGGCGGAAGGCGGAGTGCGGCTTGAAATGGAGGGTTGCGACCTTCACTTCCCCGGCGCCCATGTCCAGGACGTGCTTTTTTGCAACTTCCAGGCTCTTTCCTGTGTCTGAAACGTCGTCAACGAGCAATGCCTTCTTCCCGCCGAGCTTCGCCGGGAGGGGCTGCGTTATTTTGGGCGCTGCGGCCTTCTTCCCGATGCCCGTGTAAAGCGAAACGCGCATCACATATAATTCGTGCAGGCCCAGAATGTCGGAGAGGAGGCGGGCGGGAACGAGGCCGCCCCTGCTTATCCCTATTATGACGTCCGGCCTGAAGCCGGACGAGGATACCCTGGATGCGAGGCGCTCGCACATCTGCGACGCATCGTCCCAGCTTACCCTCAGGAAATCCATGGGTTGGATTGGTTGGCGCCTGATTAAAAGCGTTCGCTCTCGTGCGACCCCTGATAACCTTTTTATATTTTCCCTTTGAAGAGAGGGATGTGATAGCATGGGCATACTAAAATCGATTAAGGAGTTCTTCCTGGGCAAGGACGAGGGTGCGCCTGCATCCAGGCCGGCCCCTTCCGCTCCGAGGCCGGCGATGAGGCCGCTGCCTCCGCCGAGGCCGGGCTCAATCCCGCCGAGGCCCATTACGCCGATATACAGGCCGCTCCCGCCGGGTGCGAGGCCCGCGATGAGGCCGCTCCCGCCCCCGAGGCCGGGGATGGCGAGGCCGGCAGTGTTCGCGCCGCCGTATTCCGCCATGAAGAAGGCGCCTGCGGCGAAGAAGGCCGTGGCCAGGAAGCCGGCAAGAAAAGCGGCGAAGAAGAAGGCTGCTCCAAAGAGAAAGAAGAGAAGGTGAGGGCTTCGGCCCTCATTTTTTCCTTTTTAGTTTATTTACTATTAGTTTTGCAAACCAAAAAAATCAGGGTAGCAATACCGCCGCCGCAATCACCGAGGTCCATTTGCCGTTCTTGTCCACGACCGCGGTCTGCGTGGTGTTGAAGGTCTTGACGATCTTCCCGCTCATCTTGAAGTACTTCTCCTTCTCGTCCCAGTTCGCGTCCACGTCGAACTCTATACCCTGAGTGGATGCGAGCATGGATGCCGCGAGGTCCTCGGAATAGTCGCCGCACTTCTCCTGGTTCAATCCATACGAGTGGTGCTCGCTCAGGTAGCCGTGCACGGACGGGTCCGCGGGCAGCGCGGTGCCGATGGAGGCGGATATGAGCCTGTTCGGCTCGCATGAGGAAAGGCGCGCTAGGACGCAGAAAACAATCTGCCCGGCGTGCATCTCCGCGAGGCCCTGCTCGCGGTCTATGAGCTGCGCGTTGGGCGGGAAGATGCTGGACACCGTAACAAGGTTGAATTTCGCAATCCCTGCGGAACGCAGCGCCTCCTCAAAGGAGCTCAACCTCGTGTTGGAAACGCCAACACCCTTTGTAAAGAATAGTTTCTTGGGGACAAAAGTCATTTATGTCACAGGAGTGGTTTTTTTAGGAACAATTTTTTAATGTTTATATGGGAACTTGATGCATGGCAGTCACTCCGTGGGAAGTCTCGGGCAAGGTGGATTACGAAAAGCTCGTGAAGGAATTCGGGACAAAGAGGATAGACGGGAAGCTGCGCGGCAGGCTGGAGAAGGACGCGGGGGGCACGCACGTGATGCTGCACCGCGACTTTTTCTTCTCGCACAGGGATTTGGACCTGGTGCTGGACGACTATGAAAAGGGGAAGGGCTTCTATTTGTACACCGGGAGGAAGCCGGGCGGCCAGATGCACATCGGGCACCTCATCCCGATGATTTTCACGAAATGGCTGCAGGACCGGTTCAAGGTTAATTTGTACATAGAGATTACGGACGACGAGAACTTCCTGTACAAGAAGGACATGGGCTGGGAGGAGACCGGGAAATGGGCGGAGGAGAACATCGCGGAAATAGCGGCGGTGGGCTTTGACCCGGACCGCACCTTCATCTACAGGGACAGCGAATACATGGGGAACACTTATCCGATGCTATTGAAGATAGCGAAGAAGGTCACATATTCAACGGTGAAGGCGGTGTTCGGGTTCACAAATGAAACGAACATAGGGATGGGCATGTACCCGGCGTGCCAGATGCTGCCGACCTTCTTTGAGAAGAGGAGGTGCCTCATTCCTGCGGCGATAGACCAGGACCCCTACTGGAGGATACAGCGGGACATCGCCGAGGGGCTGGGATACCACAAGGCGGCGCAGATACACTCCAAATTCCTCTCTCCATTGCAGGGGGCGCAGGGGAAGATGAGCTCGTCCATGAAGGAGAGCGCAATCTGGCTGGACGACGACGAAAAGACGGTGCGGAACAAGATAATGAAATACGCGTTCTCGGGCGGGCGCTCCACCCTTGAGGAGCACAGGAAATTGGGGGCGGACCTGTCCGTGGACGTGCCGTTCCAGTGGCTCAGCGTGCTTTTTGAGCCGGATGATGTGGAATTAAAAAGAATCGCCGGGGAATATGGTAGCGGGAGGATGCTCACCGGGGAGGTGAAGGAAGTCCTCGCGCAGAAAATAAACGGGTTCCTGTGCGAGCACCGCAAAAGGAAGGAAAGGGCGGACGTGGAAAGATACACCCACACCGGGAAACTGGCGAAAGAGATGTGGAACAAAAGATTTGAGTGATTATTATGGAACGCAGAGGCGGATTTGGCGGTGGAAGGGGCGGCGGGCGCCCGGGCGGATTTAGCAGCAGGCCCAGCGGCTTCGGCGACAGGAGGGGCGGGTTCGGGGGGCGCCCCAGCGGAGGGAGGGACAGGGGCGGAAGCGACCCGGACATGGACAGGAGATTGAGGTTCCTGAAGAAGGCGAGGGAGAGGACTTCTGCCGCGCTGAGGAGCAGGGACGTGATGCTCGCGCAGATTTCCCGCACGGTTGAGGAGCTGGAGAGCGTTTCCAACCTCATGGCGGAAAAATTGGAGGAGATGTATTCGCTCTATTTCCCGGAATTGAAGACCACGGAGAGGCGCAGCTATATCGGAGTGGTGCTGAACCTGGACAAGGCGAACCCGGACCCGGCGTCAATTTCACAGTTCGTGGGGCAGGGGAAGGCCCTGGACATATGCGCGAGGGCGAAGGCGAGCACCGGGGGGGAGCTGAAGACCAAGGACGTGGAGAAGATACGCGAGCTGGCCCGCGGGATAGAGGCGGTTTATGCGCTCATGGACTCGTACGAGGAATACATGAACGAGCTTGCGAAGGAGGTGTGCCCGAACATAGATCACCTCGTCGGCGGGAAGCTGGCAGGGAAGCTCGTGTCGCTGGCGGGGAGCCTTAACAAGCTCTCGCTCATGCCGTCCAGCACGATACAGGTGCTGGGCGCGGAGAAGGCGCTATTCAAGCATTTGAAGAACAAGAAGGGCGTCCCGCCACCCAAGCACGGCGTGCTTTTCCAGTACCCCGCGATTTCACAGTCCCCGAAAAGGGTGAGGGGCAAGATAGCGCGCGCCCTTGCGGCGAAGCTTTCCATCGCGGCGAAGGCGGATTCGCAGACGAAGAGGTTCATAGCGCCCATGCTCAAGGAGAACCTTGATGCGAGGATAAAGGCGGTATTGGCCGCAAAGGCGAAAATGTGAAACTGTTAGTCGTTTCGGATTTGCACGGCGATGAAGCCGCCCTCGGAAGGGTTGTTTCACGGGCGAAGGATTACGACTATGTGCTTGTAGCCGGGGACATCGGGGGCGGAGAAAGCTTCGCAGGGGAGCTTGCCGCGCCCGGGAATGTTTTCGCAGTGCCCGGCAACGGAGACGGGGATTTTCTGGAAAGGGTTTTTGGGGACAGGTTCATCCATGCACGGAGGGTGGAGCTGGAGGAAGGGTTGAACCTTGTTGGATTTGGGTACAGCCCGCCGACGCCTTTCCACACGCCGCTTGAATTCCCGGAGGATAAGTTGTACGGGTGGATGAAGGGCTTGCCGATGGATGGAAATACTATTTTTCTGACGCATGCGCCCCCTTATGGGCTGATGGACGAGGTGCGCGGTGGGCATGCAGGCAGCACCGCGGTCAGGAGAATTGTGGAAGGGAAAAGGCCGCTCCTGAACGCGTGCGGGCACATACACGAGCAGGAGGGCGTGGGTAAGCTCGGGGCTACCCAAATCCTGAAGGTGGGCGCCGCGAAGCTGGGCAGGTGCGGCACGATTGAAATTAAAAAGGGAAAGCTGGAATTGAGGAATATGGAATTGTGATTCCATGATGATACGGAGGGCGGGCTTCTCAGAGGGGCTCGCATCGCTCATAAGGAAGCTTTTTCCGAAGTCTGAGCCGCTTTTTACTGATAAAGACGTTTATTTTGTGGCAGAGGAGGGCGGGCGGACAATTGGGTTCGTGCACCTGATTATTGGCGATGATAAGATACTGCTGCAGGGGATAGGGGTGCTGCCGGAGTGGAGGGAGCACGGGTTGGGCGGAAGGCTGCTGGACGCCGCGGTGAGGTTCTGCGACAGGAAAGGGGCGGATATATTCCTCAAGGTGAAGCCGGCCAATCCCGCGCTCAACCTATACCATAAAAAAGGCTTCACGCTGAAAAAGATTAAGGACGTGTACATACTGGAGAGGCGAAGGGCGAATTGAATCGGGGTCGTGAGCTAACCTGGCATGCTGCCAGCTTTGGGAGCTGGTTATCAGAGTTCAAATCTCTGCGACCCCATTTGCCCCAAAAGGGGCGGAATGCAAACAGAAGGTTTATCTACTTTTTCTGTGCAAACGGTTCGGTGCCCGTATGAAGCTCAAATTTGACCCTGATGCGCTGCAGTGGATGGGGAGCCATGGTTTCGGCGTACATGAGGTTTCTGAGGTTGCGGAGTACCTCGGCGCGATGAAGAGGAGCGTCATGGACGGGGAAAAATTCCTGGTCCCACAGAAGGCGGATGAGAGGGTTTCCGCGCTAATATCCATACTTTATTCTCTCACGGACGTGTCCGGGATGCCGACCTGCTTCAGGGACGGGGAAGTTGTTATCTCCGCGGAAGCGAAGAAGCGCTACGAGGAGGCGCTCTCCATAAGCAGGGAGGAGAAGGACGACGTTGACGAGCAGTTCGGCTCCAAGGTTTCAAAGGCAAGGAGCGGCAGGGGGCTGCGCGGAAAGAAGGGGCGCTGATTATAAAATGCCGAGGGGGGGATTTGAACCCCCGGCCTCCAGATTACCCAGATACGCCTTTGTAAGTCATAGGCGGCGAACCGCCTCAGTACTCATAAGAACCGAATCCTATGAGTCTGGCGCTCCAGCCAGGCTGAGCTACCTCGGCTCGGAAAAACGCGGAGGGGGCTCCCTCCCCATTTTTACCGGTCATTCTGACCCTCCCCCACTTCATTTACTATTGGAGAGAGCAACATAATTCAGTAGGGAAACTGTTTTTAAGGACTTCCGCATCAAATAAATTTCTCTTCTGGGGTTCAGGGCCCATAGTCGAGCGGTTAAGACACTACCCTCACACGGTAGGGATCCCCGGTTCGAATCCGGGTGGGCCCACTCTGATTATATCGGAAAGAAATAGAAGACCAGTATCGCCGCCGCCGGAATAGTGATGTTGTCGTCCAGCGGAAGCGGGAGAGATTCCACGATTGCGCATACTATGGCGAGGGGAATTGCCGCGGGGCCGATGAAGAGGTATGCGGAGAGGGAGCCGAGGAAGAAGGCAGCGCTCCCCTCCAGGGTTTTGTGCGGGTTGTAGGGGATGTGGATTTTTCCGCCCTGGCCGAATATGGTGGAGAAGGAGTCCCCGAACGCGAGGACACATATTGCCGCCGCGAGAAGGGATGGGTCGGATATCGCGACGGAAGCCATCAGTATCCCGAATGCGTACCATGCGGAGCCGAAGCCGGGTGTGCGCACGCCCTCCCTCTCAAAATTGTCTATGAACCAGCTCACGAAAGGGAGGCGGTGGGAGCGGATTACGAGGTGCATCGCCATCAGCCCCGCGAGTATGCCCGCGAAAAGGGTTATCTCCAGGGTGTGCCTGCCGAAGAATTGCAGTATGAGGAGGAAGATTATCCCGATTATTATGTGTATGAATTTCCTACTTCTTTCCTTCAACAAAAGCACCCCAGAGCAGGTCGGCAAGCTGGTAGGCGATGGGCGCCACCACCAATGCGGCTGCAAGGTCTTCAAACGTATGGACGCCCAAATAGAAACGGGAGTAAGCCACCAGCAGGGCGAAAAGCCAATAGAGCGGGAAGTAACGGTTCCCTATGAACGCAATCAGGAGCGTGAAGGCGATTGTTGCGTGGCCGCTGGGAAGAGAATAGTCAAGCGGGCACTGTATCAGCGAATCCCCGCCTATGCAGGGGCGGGGCTGCATCACCAGCTCCTTCGCGGCAAGGGTGAGCAGGCCGGCGATTATGAGGGCGGCGGCAATCTTGCCGCGCTTCCCGTTGCGCGGCTCGGTTGCGAGAACCGCGAGGATTATCAGCGCGAAGAAGGCGTATGGGTTGTCAAGGGCCTGCGCGATTGAAATGAATGCCTGCGTTGCGAAATCCATTCTAATTCACCAGAACGGCACGCCCGAGAAGATGTGGAAAAGGGCGATGCCTGATAATGCAAGGAGCGAAAAGTATTTTATGAATGAGGATGGCCTGCCTTCCGCGTACGAGATGAAGGCGGCGGAGAGGAACGCGTATATGGCGAGGTAGGAAACGGAGTCGTCTGCGATGCCCGGGGGCGAGCTGCCAGCTATCCCACCCGCAAGCGAGAGGGATGAGCCGATTATGAACGGGATGAGTACTGCGCCCGAGATGAGTGTGTATTTCTGCATCGCGAGCAGCGCCTCGCGCTCGCGCCTCATCTCTATCGCGGAAAGGAGATCCTCGGCTAGCATGGAAAGGTAGCGGGAGATGTCGTGGCCTGCGCCGAGGGCGTGGGAAAGGAAAATGGAAAACCGGCGCAGGAGCGGGGAGCCGTTCCTCCTCCAGAGGTCGTCAAGCACGGCTTCGGGCTTAACGTTCGCCTTCGCCTGCTTGAGCGAGATGGCGAGCTCGCCCCTGAGCGGGGGCATTGAATATTTTTCCATGGATGCGAGCAGAGGCTCAAGGCCGCGGCCGGGCGGCTGGGAGGAGACGGAAAGGACGACGTCGGGAAGAGATTCCTCCACCTTCTCGCGCTTGCTTTCTTTCATGTATGAGGGGTAAGAAAGCGCCGCGGCAGCAGCCAGCACAAGAATGAGTGCGGGAAGGCGCGGGATTTCCGTGTATTGGAGGAGGACGAACACGAGAACTGCGATGAATGCGGGAATGAAGGCGGATAGGGGAAAGCGGGGGGCGAAAAAAGACGGGGGAAACATCGCGGCTGCGAAGAGGAGGACAAGGGCGGAGAGCGCCGGGAGCAGGACGAGCATCATCACCTGGATGGAGGAGGCGTCCATGTTTCCGAAGGGCGAGACGCTTCCAAGGGATGAGAAAATTATCATGAACGCGGGCAGTATGACCGCGACTGCGATGAACAGGAGTGAGAGCACGGACTGGCGCGAGGCGGCGTTCTTCATGGAGTGCTTCTGCATGGACAGGAGGTCGTTGGAGACGCGGATGAGGTCGCCGCCCGCCTTTCCTTTTTCATACGCGGAGGAGACGCTGAGGATTGCCCTTCTGATTGGGATGGAGATGAGGCGCTCCGCAAGGTGGGCGAGGGACGCGGGGATGGATGCGCCCCTGCGCACGTCCCTTTCCATCGCCTTCAGTTCTTCGGAGAGGGGTGAGCTGCCTTTGGAGATGATGGACAAGGATTCGGCGAACGGGACGTTCAGCTCAAGGAGCATCCCCAGCATGCGCAGCGAGAAGGGAAGCTCGGCCTCCATCCGGGATATGCGGCCCATGAAGATGATGCGCGGTAGCCTGAGCATGAGCAGGAAGAGCAGGGCTGTGGAGAGGAGGATTGCCGCAAGGAACATCTGGATGGAATCCGAGAAGATGCCGGCGATGGGGATGGAAAGCAGGAGCGAGAGGAAAAGGGAGAAGCATGCGTAGCGCCCCGGCTCAAGCCCGAGCCGCTCCGCGAACGCGAGCTGCGCACTGCGGATGTGCAGGGGCGGAAATGCCGAAACGATTCCATCAAGATTTCCCTGCGCCATAGAATTTCCCCTGGTATTCCGAAAAGAACGCGGCGAAATCCCTCTTCTTTTTCATGAAGGATTCGCGCTCCTTGAGCTCCTGCGAGATTTCCTTGGTGCTGAGCCCGAGCGAAGATGAGATTGTGTCGAGGAATTCAGAGGTGTTCCCCTCCTTCCAGGAATCGGAATCCGCATCATAGGAAAGGACGGGATTCTTGGAGGGGCCGAAGCAGAACTCAACCATCCTGCGCACCTCGGTGTTCCTCCTCTTCTTCATGTCGTAGCGGAGCATCCTCCTCTGGACGATTATGCCGTCTATGCTGTTGAAGTCCGCCTCGCTTATGCCAAAGAGCTTGAGGCGGCGCAGGGTTTCCGAGGCGCTCTGCGCGTGGAAGGTGGCGTAGCAGCCGCGCGCCTGCCCTCCCAGAAGCGCGTCAAAGAGGGCGCCGGCCTCTTCTGCATTCCTTACTTCCCCAACGATGAGGCGGTCGGGCCTCATGCGGAGCGTGTCATATACGAGCTCGCGGAGGGAGACGCCCATCTCCTCGTTCGCGACGAGGCGCGCCTTGTGCTGGTGCGGGATGTTTATCTCCGGGCTTTCCTCCGTGATTACGATTCGTTCGTCTGCAGGTATGAAAGAAAACAGGGAATTCAGGGTGGTGGTCTTGCCGCTTGCGGTGTTTCCGGATATTATGAGCGACATGTCGGACTGCATGAGAAGGGAAAGGAGGGCTATGGCGCGCGGAGGGAATGCGCCGCTTGCGCACAGCTCCTGCGGGGAGAATGGATTGTCGGTGAAGCGCCGTATGGTGATTTCGCCTTCGGAAAGCGGGGGGAGCGTTGCGTGGAGGCGGGAGCCGTCCGGAAGAATGGCGTTGAGCTTGGGGCGCTGGAGCGTTATGCGCCTGCCGATGTTCCTGCCCATCTTGTTTATGACTTCCGCAAGGGCCTCTGTGGAGGTGAATTCCGCATTGACGCGCTTCCATCCCTCCTTGCGCACATATACATAGGCGGGCTTCCCTACGCCGACTATGCTTATCTCCTCTATGGAACCATCCTGCAAAAGGGGGTCTATGAATGCGAAGCCGTATATGTGCAGGAAGCAGACCGTGGGCAGGTAGGACGCCTGTTCTGCGTCAAGCATTATGCCATTCTGCCTTGCGGTCGTGAGCACGATGGATTTGAGCGCGTTCAGGACCTCGTCCTTGGAGCGGAAATCCGTGGAGCGCGCCTCCTCGCGGAATGCCCCTTCTACCAAGGAGACCAATTCTTCCTCGTCCGCGCTCAGGCGCGGCAGCTGAATGTTGTAGTCCGCCTTTTCAGTCATTCTCCATCCTAGCAAAGTTCCACCTCGTCACCGGGCGAGAAATGCCCGCCGGAATTTAAGTCAGTTTCAAGAAGGTACCGTGCCGGAACAGAGTTTTTGTGAAGCATCCGGAAGGGAGCGATGCGCGCCTTCTCCAGCACCTTATTTTCCTTGCTTATGTAAATTGCATAGAACGGGAAGAAGACGAAGAGGGAATGGATGGGGTGGATTGCCTCCTCCTTGAAATCAAATAGGATGGAAACGGGCTTCGCGCGGAACATGAGCCCGCGGATTTGCGGCAGGATGGAGAATGCGGTGAGGCAGCGCAATTCTTCACCAGTTCTCTTGTTCCTGACAATCATCTGCCAAACCTGCGCTTAGTGCTTTCGTAGAACTTCAACGCCTCAAGGAAATCATCCTTGGTGAAGTCGGGCCAGAGCTTTTTGGAAAAATACAGCTCGCTGTACGCGGTCTGCCAGGGGAGGAGGCCGCTGAGGCGTTGCTCGCCGGAGGTGCGGATTACTAGGTCCGGGTCCGGGATTCCTGCGGTGTAGAGATGGGAGGAGATGGATTCCTCGTCTATTTCTTTTTTTCCTTCCTTCAGCGCGGAATTCACCGCATCCACTATCTCGGACCTTCCCCCGTAGGCAAGCAGGAGGTTCAGCTGGTAGTCCTTCTTGTCCGCGGTGAGCTTTTCCACCTCGTGGAAAAGGTTCTGGACATCCTTGGGGAAGAGATTGGTGCGGCCGAGGAAGCGGACGCGGACGCCGTATTTCTCGCCCTCGCCCTTGCGCCTGACCGCCTCCATGAGGTTGCGCTGGAAGAGGCCGAACAGCTTCCCTATCTCGTCCGGGTCGCGCTGGAAGTTCTCGGTGCTGAAGCCCCACATGGTGAGGATTCGGACGCCCTCTTCCCTGCACCAGCCCGCGGCGTCCGCTATCTTCTCTATGCCTATGCGGTACGCCTCCTCGCGGGTTATGGCGTGCTGTTCGCCCCACCTACGGTTGCCGTCGGGAATTATGACTATGTGGTTGGGCTTGCTGCTGTCCATCTGCTTACCACTTCTTCATGTGCAATACGAAGTCTATGAGCCGGTTTGAGTAGCCCCACTCGTTGTCGTACCAGGAGAAAACTTTTACGAAATTCCCCGTGGCGCTGGTGAGCAGCGAATCCACTATGGATGAGTGGGGATTGCCTACCACGTCGCAGGAAACTATGGGGTCCTCGGTGTATTGCAGGACGCCCTTCATCGGGCCTTCGGCCGCGGCCTTCAGCGCGGCATTCACCTGCTCTTTCGTAACCTCCTTGTTCAGTTCAACGGAAAGGTCAACAAGCGAGCCGTCCGGCACCGGGACGCGGAGCGCGACGCCGTCCATCTTGCCCTTCATCTCAGGGATGACTTCGCCAATCGCCTTCGCGGCGCCGGTGGTGGTTGGGATTATTGAAACTGCGGCTGCGCGTGCGCGCCTCAGGTCCTTGTGGCTGCCGTCAACGATGTTCTGGTCGTTGGTGTAGGCGTGCACCGTGGTCATGTAGCCGCGCTTCACACCGAAGGAATCAACGAGCACCTTGAGCACGGGGCCAAGGCAATTGGTGGTGCAGGATGCGAGCGAGAACACCTTTACGTTCTTGTCCGCCTGCTCCATGTTCACTCCGGGCACCACAGAGGGGCAGCCCTTCGCAGGCGCGGAGATGAGCACGCGCTTTGCGCCCGCCTCCAGGTGCTTGGACGCCTCGGTGGCGTCCTTGAATATGCCGGTGGACTCTATCACCACGTCAACGTTGTGCGCCTTCCATGGGATTTTTGTCGGGTCGGTCTCCCTCGTCCAGGGGATTTCGTATCCGTTTATTATGATGGACTTGTCCGTGGCCTTCACTGTGCCCTGGAACGACCCCATTACTGAGTCATATTTGAAGAGATGCGCATTCACGAATTGGTCGCTGCGGTTGTTTATCTGCGCGATTTCCAGCTGCTTGCCGACAAGCCCGCGCTCAAATGCTGCGCGCAGGAACATCCTCCCTATCCTTCCAAATCCGGAAATTCCCACCCTCATTCAAAACACCCAAAAGATGGATGTATATTATTGGGAAAACATTAAAAACAAGGATTAGCGGGTCATCGTTGATTCAAGAAGGAGCTTTCTTACTTCCGGGCTTATGCGGGACGAAGGCAGGAGGATGTAGGCGTCGTCGCCTTCGGTGAACACGATTGAGGGCTGCATGTCCCTGAGGGCGGGGCTCAACCCGTCAATGGACCTGAGCTTGAAGAGATGGAAGGTGAAGTCGTTACCGCCCATCCTTGTGCGGATTGCCGTGAAGATGAGCGGGTCCGCGGCATCGTTGTGCTCTATGACAGACCTCAGGCCCTCCCTGATGGAGGTCAGTATCCTGCGTTTGCTTATGAATTCCGCCTCCGCATCCCCTTCCCCGGCCAGGATGACCGCCGGGGTGGGCCTGATTGCCTTCGTGAGCAGCGCGGCTGCGCCTTCCTTGGTCTGGGGCAGGCCCACGTCAAGGGTGATGAGAAGCGAGGCCTCAGTGGTGCCGGTTGTGCTGGGGGAGACTGCGGCCGGCGGGGTTTCGGCTTCAGGCACGGAAAGGTATTGAATCCGGAAAATGCGCACATGCACGGTTTCGCCGGACTGGAGCGCGACGCACACGGAGCCGGGATTTGCGGCGGCGTCCTCTTTGATGCCGGCCCCGCAGGCCTTCGCAATCTCCGGGATTGCGTATTCAACGCTGCCGTTGGTGACTATGAAGCTGCCTTCCGGCGTCTCCACCAGGACGATTGCCCGGCCGTTGTCAAGGATTTGCTTTTTCACGGTGCCATCGCCAAGGGTTGCCACCTTCCGCGCCACCCAGCGCACCGCCTCGGAGGTGTTGTCAAACAGCGGAATTTGGCCACTGGCCGCGGACGCGCCTTCGCGCGGGGAGCCGGTGAGCTTGAGGGCCGAAGCATCCTCGCAAACCGCGATTATGTAAACGAGCCTCCCGTCCGCGAGCTCTATCTGCATGTAATCGCTTGTGACAAGGTAGCCGGTCGCGCCGTGGTCGGCGAGGACGTTCGGGGGGGTGTTGCTGAACATGAACCTCCTTGTGCTGTCCCCCGCACCCAGCTGCACCATGAAGCCGGAGAACCTGTGTGGGGAGCCGTCCCGCATCTGCAGCTCCTCGGTGACGTTTGAGTTCGGGACCTTCTCGGCATAGCCCAAATCCTCAAGTTTGAGGCCCGGGATGGTGTTGCACTCGGCATGCGCGCCGCGCAATACTTTGAAGAATCCGGTGGCCTTTGGCGCGGTTTCCGTTCCCCGGCCTTCCGCGGGAACCGGCCTGGCTTCTGCAATCGGGAATCCGTATTGGTCCTCCCTGGATTTGGGGGAAACGGCGGGCAGTTCTGCGCGGCCATTGGACGCCCCTTTAACGAAAAGCTTCAGTGCGTCCGCGCCGCCGTGGCTGCCCCTGTCCGCCGGCTGCTCCGGTGCGGGGCCTGCCCTCTTCCCCACCACGGTTATCTCCGGGTTCTCGCTCCTGTACCTTCCCGGCCTGTCCGTGGAATCGGCTAATACGGCGGGAAATGACCTTCGCGTCGGGGTCATGCTGGCCAGCGGAACGGGTGTTTTATGCTCTGCCATGGTTTCAACTATAATAATGTGTTTATTTATGTTTAAATAGTTATGCTTTTACGCCTGGAAAACGGCGGGCGTAAGGAGCACGAGTGAAGAGTGATGAAGTGAAGTGGGGGGAGGTATGATTACCCTAAAGAGAGGAGGGGGGAGTTCCCCCCTCTTCCTCTTGGGCCTGAAGGGAATCGAACCCCTGGTCTCTACCATGTCAGGGTAGCGTCTTACCATTCGACTACAGGCCCTTGCTCGGAGAAGTTGAGATATAGGGCGCGGAAGTCCTTAAAAACATAAGCACCGCGCGGACGTAAGGAGTACGGGCGAAGAGTTGCAAGGTGAAGTGGGAGGGGGTCAGAATGACACCTAAAAATGGGGGGAGTGCCCTCCCCGCGTTTTTGGTAGCGGAAGTCCTTATAAAGAATTCCCTATGAAAGTAGATGCATGAAAAAATCCTCCAACGGCGCCACAAAACCGGCCACGGCTGCGGCCGCAGACCCGGACCCTCCGGCAGTGAAGGACAGGATATGCACGGGCGTGCACGGGCTGGACGGCCTGCTGGACGGCGGGTTCCCGACAGGGAGCTTCATCCTGCTTTCCGGTACGTGTGGGACCGGCAAATCCATATTCGGGATGCAGTTCGTGTACAAGGGGGCGGAGGCTGGCGAGCCGGGCGTGTACCTCTCCATGGAGGAGGACCCGAAGAGGTTCATAGGCGACATGTCCAAGTTCGGCTGGAACGTCCAGAAATACGTGGACGATGGGAAGCTCTCGGTCATAAAGCCGGAGCTTTACGAGAGCGACGCGATAAAGAGGAACATAGTGGAGGCGGTTGAAAGGACGGGCGCGAGGCGGCTGGTGATAGACTCCTTCACGCTGCTCAGCTCATACCTTGAGAAGCCGTTTGACGTGAGGAAGATGGTGTTTGACCTCAGCAGGGAGGCGAAGAAGCTCAACTGCACCACGCTTGCGATATCGGACATGAGCGAGGGCGGGCAGTCCTACTCCGCGGACGGGTTCGAGGAGTTCGTTTCGGACGGAGTGGTCGTGCTGTCCATGCTGAAGGCCGAGGCCGGGGCGTACAACCGTGCGCTGCAAATCAGGAAAATGAGGGCGACCGCGCACTCGCTGAAGCTCATCCCGTTCAGGATAGAGCGGCATGGCATAATGCTGCATCCGAAGGCAGGGCTTTTCCGCTAAAGGCTGGCTTGCGCTGGAACCCTGAAAAAAACAGAATTAGTAAAGGATTCACTGTACGTTGCCGTTCAGCGTGCCTGATTCCGTGTATGTGAACTGCGTCGCGCGGTCCGTGTACCCTATGTTCACGGTCATCGCATACGGGTCGCCGCTGTTGAGCGCCGTGAATGTTCCCACGGTGAGCGCGGCGGAGGACTGCCCCACCCCGAGGGGCGTAGCCGGGCTCGATGTGACGGACTCGTTCCCGTAAGTCGCGTTGATGGAGTTCACCGTTATCGGGCTCCCCACCTGGTTCTGGAGCTTAAGTGTGAGGGTACCGTCCGAGGCGACACTGAATGCGGTCACGCTGACTTCCGTGAAGCCGACCGCCCTGCTGCCCACGAACGAATTCACATTGAAAACGCCGAGGACGAACAATGCGGCAGCCACCAGCACCACAAGCAGTATGGCCCATCCATATGTCATCAGGAAATCCAACGCAGCCTGCCCTTTTCTCGAATACATAATGTCATCACCGCAGATGCAATGTATTTAGATTTTATAAAGCTTGCTCCAGAAGCCCTAGCCGTGGGGAAGAAACCAATATCCGGTAGGGCTGCGGCGCACGGCCGCCGGCTGCGTGGCCAGAGCAGCATGGAGAACATGATAATGCTTGGCATGGGGCTGTCCGTGGCGCTGGTGTTCTTCTATTTCTCCGCCGGGATGCTGGACGAGAGCATACAGGGCGCGCAGGCAAAGGACGCGGTGAACAGGATAGCGCGCGAGGTGGACTACGTCCAGGCGCTTGCGCCGGGCACCGCGCGGTATGTTGATTTCACGATTCCGCAGGGCGCGCAGCTCATAGAGATAACCGAAAGGCGGGTGCACATGCAGCTGTCGCTCCGGGGCGGGCTGACCGACTTTTATGCGAACACGCAGGAGGACATGGTCGGGAAGATAACGCTGCAGCCCGGGCCTGCGAGGGCCCTGGTCAAGCACCTTGAATCAGGCAACGTGCTGGTGGGGAACAAGGAGCTGTCGCTGGAGCCGATGCTGCTTGAGTTCTACCTGCAGAGGGCGACGGGCGCGGACGGCAGGATAAACGTGACGAACGCGGGGGCCGGGGACAGGAACCTCACGGGCATACATGCGTACGTGCTGGGGGACATCGCGGGCTTCGTGGAGATAACGCAGCCGGCTGGGGAGCTGGCGCTCTGGGAGAACTCGTCCATTGACGTCACGGTGAGCATACCGCCGGACACGCCCTTCGGCAACTATTACGGGAGCATAATGGCGAATTCCAGCGAAGGGAGCTGGGACGAGACCGCGGTGAACATAATCGTCAGGGGAGGGGCGCCGCAGTCCTGCACCCTCAACCCGCCCAGCGCGAACCTGAGCCTGGAGAGCACGCAGGCGTTCGAGAGCAGCTGCTACGATTCGGTGGGGTACGGCACGAGCTGCCCGAACCTGGAGTGGTCTTCGGACGCAGGGGCGATGATACCGCCCCAGTCACCGACCGTGAGCACGATGTACGTGGACAAGATAGGCACGTATGTGAGCGCGGGCTATGGCGTCTTCAACTGCAGCGCATCCGTTTTCTACCCAGACCCGTACGGGCCGGCGGTCACGGGGCTCTCCTTCTATCCGCCAACCCCGATGAACCTCACGGAAGGCCTGGACATATCGGTGAACGCGACCGGCGACGACACGGCGACCGGGGGCCATATGATAAAGACGTGCAGGGTGAACGTGGACTGGGGCGCATGGGCTGCCATGGACCCGGTGGACGGGGCGTACGACAGCAGCGTGGAGAACGTGGAGAAGGGCATAGGGGGCAACTTCACCTCGGGCTGGCACACTATATACGTGCAGTGCCAGGACGATTACAACAACTGGGGCGCGGTTTCCCAGACGGACTTCTACCTGAGCGACAGGCGCGGGCCGGTGGTCACCGCGATATACCTTGACCACACCCCGATTTGCGCGCTGGAGATAGCCACGGTGTATGCGGATGTGAGGGATTACGAGGAGGCGACGATAATTGGCTGCCAGTACAGCGCGGACGGCGGCCCGTGGGAGGAGATGGACCCGAAGGACGGCGGCTTTGACTCCGCGACGGAAACCGGGAGGTATTACGAGAGCGGCGGATTCTCGGCGGGGCCGCACACGCTCTCGGCGAAATGCACCGACCAGTACGACAATACCGGGCCCACGAAGAACGTGAGCATAAACGCAAGCACGTGCAACCCCGAACTGTTTGACAACCCGAGCTTTGACTATTATATGAATTTCCTCAACTACGCACTCTGGTTCAACTGGTGGGAGGACAGGTTCTTCGCGGGCGTGCTGATACCGGAGGACGGGAGGACCGGGGCGGGGACATCCATAATGATGGGGAACGGCGAACTCTACCAGCCGGTCAGCGTCCAGAAGAACACGAACTACACGGTGAAGGTATGGACGAGGAGCACCAAGCCGCTTACGGCCCCGCTGCAGATAGGCGTTAGGGACAACAACGGGTACTGGCTGCAGCAGGGCGGGAACTGGAACACCTCGGAATACTTTTTCGTGTATAACCTGACGTCTTCCTGGGCGCAGAAGCAGATGACTTTCGTGACAAGGGACAGCTCAAGCGTCAACAGCGTGAGGGTCAACTTCCACATGGATTCGACATCGGGTTACGTTTTCATAGACGATGCCAGCATGAGGCGGACTTAGCATGTTGCGGGCTTGCCGGAGGCAGGGGAACCTGGGGACTGGGTGCGTGAGGAGTACGGGCAAAGAGTTGCGAAGTGAAGTGGAAGAGGGGTATGATTACCCTAAAGAGAGGGGGGAACGCCTTCCCCCTTCCTCTTGGAAGGGACAGGCATCGGTTGAGTTCCTGATAATGTCCTTCTTCTCGCTCGCGACGCTCACGATGGCGGTGCTCGTGTATTCGCAGGAGTGGGAGGGCCTTGCGGATGCGCGCTCCACATCGCTGATGCGCTCCATATGCACCTCGCTCTCCGCCCGCATCTCGGGGCTCGCGGTGGCGGGGCCGGGCGCGGACGTGCGGCTGGACTACCCGGACACGATATACGGCAACAATTATACCATATGGGTGCAGGGGAACGACAGCATCATAAAAGTGATACGGTACAGGCCGGAGGGCGGCCTGTCCTCGGTGGGGTGCTACATGAAGACGAGGCTGGTCTCGGACGGGAGCTCGGACGGCTTCGCGGCGGTGGCGAACGGTACGGTGAGGAACGTGGACGGGGTGGTTGTGTTTGGCGAGTAGGATGAGGTGCCTCAGGGGCTTCTCAATATCCGCGGACTTCATGCTGGCGGCTTTCATATTCTTCATTGTCTTCGCATATTCGGTGGAGGCATATCACCAGAACCTGAGGCTGTACAACGCGGAGGAGGCAAGGAAGAACACGGAGATATCCGCACTCGCGGCGACGGACGTGCTGCTGAAGACGCACGGGATTCCGGGGGACTGGGAGCTGGATGCGGGAAACGTGGAATCGGTTGGGCTCGTCGGCAGGCCCAACGTGATAGAGCCGGCGAAGCTTTCCGCGCTGCAGGCGATGGACTACAACCATTCAAGGGAGGCGCTCGGAATCGGAATGGATTACTACCTTTCCGTGGTCCCGCTAACCGGGGAGGCGGTGATGGAGAAGGGGCAGCGGATGGAGGGGGACGCCGTGGTGGCGAGCAGGCTGGCGATATACAACGGGTCTTATGTGAGGGTTACGCTCTATGTCTACGGATGAAAACATGAGGGGCCAGGTGTTCACGATAGACGCCCTGCTGTCTGTCGCCATAGTCCTGCTTTTCACTGCGGCCACGCTCAATTTCTCGCTCAGCATCAGGCACACGCGGGGCAGCATCCACGACGAAAAACTGGCGGACGACGTGCTGGTGATGCTGGACGGGCAGGGGTTCCTCCAGCAGAACATCACCATCATCAACAGGAGCATAGACAGCATGCTAAGGAATACAAGGCAGTACAGGGCGGAGATGCACCATTACGAGGCGAACGGGGGCACGTTCGTGCTGCTTGAAAACGAGTCCGTGGGGCCGGTGCCTGAGAATTTCAGCGAGGTGAGCGTAAGCGAGAGGAGCGTGGCTACGTACGGGGGGCTGAACGACTCAAGGATAGCGAACTTCACGACCGTGAGGCTGTACATATGGCGGTGACAAGGCGGGGTTTCACCTCTTCAATTTCGGCGATGCTGCTGCTCTCGGCATCCGTGGTGCTGCTTGCGCTGATACTGGACGTGGCGGGCAGGGTGGACAGGGAGAACCTGGACCTGCAGCGGCTCGGCGTCATCGGGAGCGTGGACACGAACATAGGGATGATGATGTCCGAGGCGTACAGCCGCTCCGGCTTCCCGGTCTCCGCAACCGGGGGCACCGTGAGCATAGGCGAGGCGAGGGGCGTGTCCGGCAGGCTCGCGCAGAACCTGGACGCGATGGAGGCGTGGTGGGGCGCGAACCGGAGGGCGGACGTGTCCCTGCAGTTGGCCGAGGAGGCGAAGATACCGACGTTCTACATAATGCCGCAGGGCATAAGCGTGGAGGTCATGGCCGAGAAGACAACGGTGGCCCCGATGGGGCCGGGCGGGGAGGACGGCGCCCTCGCATACCATCTGGAGGGGTCGGCCTCATGCACCAACCTCACGGGCACATGGAACAACATCTCCCTTGGCACGGAGCCGGGCGACACGCTGAACTTCACCATCAACTTCACGTGCGGCACCTTCTCGTACAGCGATTCCAGGCAGCTGAACAAGCACGGGTACAGCGAGCTCTCCGTGGGGGAAAGCACGGACAACCCTGTCCTGGTCATAGGCTTCAGCCCGGCGGCGAGGATGGAGGTGCAGAAGGCGCAGCAACCCAATTATTTAAATATGGTGATAACGACAAACGGCACGGCGAGGGTGGAAATTCCGGGCTCGCTCAACATTAGCATAGGCAGTGCGCGCAAGGACGGCAGGGTGGTGCTGGGATGAAAGGCAGCGGGATAAAGATAAGGGAGCTGATGCGGAAGGACTTCATATACCTTGACGAGGACGAGAGGCTGGACGTGGTGATAGAAAAGTTCAGCCGCCACTGCATACACGAGGCGCCCGTGGTCGGGGAGGGGGACCTCAGGGGGATGGTGTCGGACAAGGAGATAGCCAACGCGCTGCTGAAGAGGAAACTCTTCGGCAAGAGCGAGCTCCTGGGGGCGGCGGAGCTCAGGAAGCTGAAGGTGCGGGACATACTCAACAGGCATGTGCTGGTGCTGGAGCCGGACATGGGGCTGCTGGAGGCGCTGCTGGACATGGCGAAACGGGAAACAAACATCATGCCGGTCGTGGAGAAAAGGAAAGTGGTCGGGGTCGTGACGGGCAAGGATGTGATAGCATACGTCGCGAAGAAAATCATCGGCGAGGACTTGGGCGGGGAGGCGTGCGAGGGGGAGGCGGTCTCCGCAGTGGACGAGGTGCTCGCGCTCGTTACGGAAAGGAAGAGGGTGAAATCCGGCGACGTCGCGAAGCGGCTGGGCATCCCGGTGGCGAAGGTGGAGGCGATAGCCAAGTCGCTGGCCCGCCACAAGCTGATAGACATCAAATATACAATCGCAGGCAAGATGGAACTGAGGGAAGCAGCATGAGCGTTCTTGAAGAATATGAGGTGAAGAGCGAGGGGATAGCCGCATCCGTCACGATAACGCGCGGGAAGGAGGACTACGTCCCGCTCTACAGCCTGCAGGTGAAGAAGATTTCCGGGCCTACCGCGGCATACCTTGAGGACGTGAAGAACGAGCTGCTCAAGAAGGTGACCATAGGGACAAAAGAACTGACGGACATGCAGGCGCTGGAGGGGCTGAAGGGCGACATAAAGAGGAGCGCGCTCGGGCTGCTCAAGGCGACGCTCCCGAACGAGAGCGAGGAGGAATACGGCTTCATGGCGTCCAGGATAGTGCAGGAGATGCTGGGGCTGGGCGACCTGGAATTCTTCCTGTCCGACGACTGGCTGGAAGAGATATGCGTGAACAGGGCCGCCGCGCCCGTGTGGGTGTACCACCGGAAGTACGGGTGGGTGAAGACGAACATAGTGATAAGGGACGAGGCGCAGGTGAGGAACTACGCCGCAGCGATAGCGAGGAAGGTCGGGCGGCAGATAACGATGCAGAGCCCGCTGCTGGACGCCAGCATCGTGACCGGGGACAGGGTGAACGCGACGCTTTCCCCCGTATCCCTGCTCGGGAACACGATGACAATAAGGAAATTCGCAAGGAAGCCGTGGTCCATGACCGACATGCTGAAGAACGGCACCATATCATACGAGACCGGGGCTTTCCTGTGGTTATGCATGCAGTACGAGATGAACATGCTGATAGCGGGAGGGACGGGGAGCGGCAAGACGTCCTTCCTGAACGTGCTGAGCGCATTCATCCCCCCAAGCCAGAGGCTGGTGAGCATAGAGCAGACGCACGAGATAAAGCCGCCCGACCACCTGCAATGGGTGCCGATGGTGGTGAGGGAGGCGACCGGCGAGGGGAAGGGCGAGATATCAATGCTGGACCTCATGGTGAACGCCCTGAGGATGAGGCCGGACAGGATAATAGTGGGGGAGGTCAGGAGGGCCGAGGAGGCGGAGGTGCTCTTTGAGGCGATGCACACCGGGCACAGCGTTTACGCGACATTGCACGCGGAGACCGCGCGGGAGACTATGAAGAGGCTGACGCACGCGCCGATAGACATACCCCCGGTCGTGCTCGGCGCGCTGCACCTGATAGTGGTGATGTACAGGGACCGCAGGGCGGGAAAGCGCAGGCTCTTCGAGGTCGTGGAGCTCCTGCCTGGCGAGGACAAGGAGCCCGTCACCAGGACGCTTTTCAGGTGGAAGCCGTACAAGGACAAGATAGCCGAGGAGGAGACCAGCGTGCGCGTGCTGGAAAACCTCAAGACGTTCACCGGGATGGACGAGAAGGAGATAGCCAAGAGCCTGGCCGAGAAGGAGGACATACTCAGGTGGCTGGTGAAAAAGGACATTAACTCAGTGGATGAGACGGGCAGGATAATCGCGGACTATTACGCGGACCCTGAGGCAATGCTCGCGAAAATCAGGAAAAAATAGATGGGGATTGGGATGAAGACAACCGTGCCTTTCATAATGCCGGCGCAGGCATCCTACTGGCTGGGCAGGCCTTTTGCAGGAATCATGCAGGCGTTCGCAAAACTGATGCCGGAGCTGGGGAGCAACCTTGCGCTGCTTGACATCAAGAAGGACGAGGCGGAATACCTGGGGGCTGCCTTCGCGAACGCCGTTTTCGTAGGGCTGGTGTTCGGCCTGTTTTTCTACCTCGTGGCTGTGAAGATGGAGGTGGACGAGGCCGTGCGCATGGGCGGAAGCATCGCCACGGGGCTTGTCCTTTTCTCGGTGTGCATGATGTACATAGTGCTTTTCCCATCCTGGATCGTGAGGAAGAGGGCGGACGGGATAGAGGAGAACCTTCTTTATGCGATGAGGCACGTGATGGTGCAGACGAGCGCGGGCGTGCCTTTTTTTGAGGCGCTGTCAAACGCATCCACGGGGTACGGGGCGGTCTCCGCGGAATTCAGGAAGATAATGAACGACGTGAACGGGGGGAATGACCTGACCGACGCGCTGGAGGAGAGCGCGTCCAAAAGCCCGTCCAAATATTACAGGGGCGTCATGTGGCACGTGTCCAATTCCACCCGCTCCGGATACGACGTGGGGTCCATACTCAGGGAACTCGTCACTTACCTCTCCTACGAGCAGCAGGTGAAGGTGAAGAAATTCGGCTCCGAGCTCAACGTGATGTCCCTTTTCTACCTCTCCACGTGCGTAATACTCCCCACCATGGGGCTCATACTCGCCGTGATACTGTCCTCGTTCGGGGTGCTCTCGCTGAGCACCACCCTGCTGGGCGTCTTCATTTTCGCGATAGCCCTGTTCAACATGCTGTTCCTGGGCATGATACAGTCGCGCAGGCCGAAGGGATTGCTATGAACCCGCTGGAGTCGTATGTAAGGTACATGGAAAGGCTTCTCGCCTATTGCGACATGGATGTGCCTGCCAAGAAATTCGCATTCTTCACCATGTGGTTCCCGCTCATGGTTTCGTTCCTGGCCGCGCTTCTGCTCATAAGCGAGCCGCCGGCGACGCTTGCGGCGGTGATTGCCGTGGTTTTCATAACCATGGATGTGGTGATCATCGGCTTCCTCACGCTGGTGAAGAACAGGAGGGCGGAGGATGCGGAGGAGATGATGCCGGATTTCCTCCTCCTGGTCTCCAACAACATAAGGAGCGGCATGACCCCGGACAGGGCGCTTGCCGTATCCGCAAGGGAAGAGTTCGGGGTGCTGGGGCATGAGGTCATGAGGGTGATGAGGGAGAGCGTCTCAGGCAAGCCATTCGAGGAGCTGCTCATCAAGGTCACCGAAAGGATAAATTCCAGGCAGATTGAGAACACGATGAACCTCGTGGTGGAGGGGATGTACTCGGGCGGCGACCTGCCGTCCCTCCTGGAGAAGACCTCCTACGACATAAGGAACATGAAGGCGGTCCGCAAGGACATAGGGGCGGTCATAATAACGTACCAGATGTTCATAGCTGCCGCGGTGATGTTCGGCGCGCCCCTCCTTTTCGCAGTCGCGACCAACATAGTGGAGGTCATGATGCTCATGCGGGAGCAGCTCGGCTCCAGCGCGGTGCCGGGCGCGGGCGGCGCCTTCGCGCAGTTCAGCGGCGTCGGGGGCGTGAGCACGGAGGCGCTGATGCTGTTCGCAGGCAGCGCGATATTCGTGAATGCGTTCTTCGCCTCCATAGCGCTCGGCCTGATCGGGAAGGGGAGGAAGATTGACGGGCTCGCGTATTTGCCGCTCATCTTTCTCGTGTCCATCGCATTCTTCTTCGCGATAAGGTTTGGCCTGAAGGCGCTGCTTGGCGGCATATTCCCGATGTCCTAGGCGGGGACTTCCACTTCCAGCTCTGAGCCCGCCTTAAGCTTCAGTTCGCCCATCAGATGGACGGGCGCTATTATCTCTATTACGGAAAGCCCGTGCTGCGAGCGCCTTGGGAAGACCACCGCCCCGTCTATGCCTCCCACCCTGCAGCGGTAGGCCTCTATCGGGCCGTAAGTCTTTCCCCTGTAAGAGAAGCCGGATATTTCAATCGGCGCCCTGGAGCGCAGCTCAAGCCTCCTTTCCACATGCTCCGGTAGGAGCTCAAGGTTGAGCGTGCCCGGGTAGGGGGAGAAGCCGAGCTTCTCCTCAATCGCCTTCCTGTAGCCGGGGAGAGAGATGAAGAACCTGCCTTCCCCCAGCCCCTTCACCACCCTGCCGCGGAGGCGGATGCTGCCGCCCTCAAAAAGACCCTTGAGGTCCGAGAACTCGGAACGGAGGGCGGACTCGGCCTTTGCGGCCAGCTTCAGGCAGCCGGCTCTGCGCTCCACCATGCCCCTTTTCCCAAGGGAGCGGAGGCGGACCGAGGCGTTCTGCTGGCTCATCCCAAGCAGCTGGCCTATTTCGGAAGTGGTGAGGCGCACGGGAGCAACAAGCGCGCCCCTTTTCGCGAGCAGCAGGAGCAGTTCGTCCATGCTGAAGGAATGCGGGAAACGTTTTTAAATGCTGAAGGGATAGGGAAGCCGGTGATGTGTTGCTTAATTCCGTAGGGGGCGCGCTAGAGAACTTCTCACGCGACCCGGTCGCCTTCATGGTACCTACCCTGCTTTACCCCATTTTGATGGTCATAACGCTCGGCGCCTTCATGGCCGTGGTGCTGATTGCGTTCCTGGTTCTCACCCTCATCGGCATAAGCGGGGACATCATGATGTACGCGCTGGGGGCGGTCGGGGCCGTGCTGCTCATCATGTATTCCGTGCTTGCCGCAGGGTATAAGGGCGCGATGGTGAGCGAATACAACAACGCGACCGAGGGGAGGGGCGTGGGGCTTTCGCACTACCTGAATTATGCGATGGGGAACTGCGGCGCGCTGTTCTTCATCTCCATGGTGAAGATGATAATCATCATGTTCGTCACCATGCCGTTCCTTCTGCTGTATTATTTCCTGCTGTCCGGGCTCTGGGAAGGATGGACGTACATCTTCGGCGCCATGTGGCTGGTGTTGCTGTTCTCCGTGGAGTTCATGTTCTCGTTCTCATTCACCGCATACGTGGTGAGGAGGGTATCCCCGATAACCGCGCTCATAATAGCGTTCAACTTCATAAAGGAGAGGAACGTCAAGGCGCTGATAACGTACGCATTTTACGCGATGGTGGCGGCGACAACGCTGATACCGATAATAAATTTCATCACTTATCCGGTGTTCTACCCGATAGCTTATACGTCGCTAATCCTATTTTTCAAGGGCGGTTAGCGCCTTCTCGGCCATGACCGCTGCGATTGTCCCGTCAGCCACGGCGGTGCTTATCTGGCGGAGCGGTGTTGCGCGCACGTCGCCCGCCGCGTACACGAGCGGAACGCTGGTCTCCATGCGCCCGTTGGCGCTTATGTACCCCCCCTTCTCAACCTTCAGCTCGCCGCTCAGGAAATCCGTGGCCGGCTCCTCGCCTATGAAGAAGAAGGCGCCGTCCACCTGGAGCTCCCGCCTTTCGCCCGTCTTCGTGTTCTCCACAGTGATGCCCTGGACCCTGCCCTTGCCGTTTATGGACACGACCTCGTTGTTAAGCACCTTCTCCACCCTGGGGTTGTTCGCGTGCTCCTGCATCGCCTTCTCCGCGCGGAACGTGTCCCTCCTGTGCACGAGGTAGACCTTTGTTGCGAACTTTGCGAGCACGGCGGTGGCGTCCATGGCGGAATTGCCCCCGCCGACGACCGCGACCACCTTGCCCTTGAAGAACGGGGCGTCGCATATCGCGCAATAGCTCACACCCCTCCCGTTCAGCTCCTTCTCTCCTGGTATGCCCGCTTTTTTCTCCCGCGCGCCGGTCGCGATTATTAGCGCCTTGAAGGAGATGTCGCCGTGGCTGGTCTTCGCCACTTTTTTATCAAGGTCAAGCGTCATCAGCTCGGTATTCTCAAGTATCTTTGCGCCGAACGCCGTGGCGTGGTCCGCCATCCTCTTGGCCAGCGCCGGGCCTGAGACCGCCCGGTCCCCGGGCCAGTTCTCTATGTTCGCTATTGAGGCCAGCTGGCCCCCCTTCTCGCCCCTCTCCAGGACGCAGGTCTTCCTGCCGCCCCTTGCGGCGTAAATCGCCGCGGCGAGGCCAGCGGGGCCGGAGCCAACTATCAATATTTCGCATTCATCCATCTGGACATCCTCAAATGGGCACGCGCCTGCCTGAGGCGTCGCGCCGGTACTTGCCGAATTCAGTTATCTTTTCCGCAGTTTCTTTTTTAATGACCGGCCCTTCCACGCACATGCGTATGCCGATGGGGTCCACGGCGCACTGGCCGCATATTCCCATCCCGCACTTCATGTAGCGCTCCAGGCTCAGCTCGCACGGGGTTTTGGATACGTCCGAGATATCAACCACTTTCTTCATCATTATCTCGGGGCCGCAAGTGCAAATCTTGCCCACCTTGTTCTTTTGCAGGACGGACCTCAGCAGTTCTGTCACAAAGCCCTTCGTGCCAGCGGAGCCGTCGTCCGTGGAGACGAGCACTTCCGCGCCCGCCTTCTTCATCCGTTCCGTGAAGAAGAGGTAGTCCTTTGAGCGGGCGCCTAGCAGGTAGAACACCTTCTTCTTTTTTTTCAGCGCCTCTTCCGCGAGGAAGGCGAGGGGCGCGCAGCCGCAGCCCCCGCCGACGAGCGCGAGGGATTTCTCCTTTCCGAGGGTGAAGGAAGTGCCGAACGGGCCGCGGAAGCCCGCAACGTCCCCTGCTTTCAGTTTAATGGCCTCTTTGGAGAATGTGCCTATGGCATAGACGCTTGCCCCGAACCTTTTCGCATCACAATACGAGATGCTCATGGGCTTTTCGCCCACGCCAGGAATCCAGAGCATTATGCACTGCCCGGGCTTTGCCTTTAGAGGATAATCAAAATAGAGGGTTTTCACGTAGGGGTTCTCCTGCGCCGCGCGGGAGATTTTCATCGTTATCATCGGATTTTCATTCATTGGCGGCACCCCTCATCTCTTTTATGGAGGAGAAGCCCTCGTTCTCCATGAACTCCTCCATTTCCTTGCATACTTTCTGGAATATGTTTATGCCGCGGTAATAAATTCCGCTCCCTATGCCCACTGCGGAGGCTCCGGCCATTATGAATTCCACCGCGTCCGCGCCAGTGGTTGCGCCGCCCGTGCCGATGATGGGCAGTTTGGTTTCCTTGTAGATGTCGTAGATGCACTTTACGGCTATGGGCTTTATCGCGGGGCCTGAGACGCCGCCGCACTTGTTGGAGAGGACGGGACGCCTTGCATAAATGTCTATCTGCATTCCTGGGCCCGCGGTGTTTATGGCTGTTATGCCGTCCGCGCCTGCGGATTTTACTGCACGTGCGACCTCGCACAGGTCCGGGGCATTCGGGGAAAGTTTCACGAATACCGGGATTTTTGTATTTCTTTTCGCCGCCCTTGTGGCCCATTCCGCTGCGGCCGGGTCGTGCGAGAAGGGCTTGCCGAATTCGCTTTCCACGTTCGGGCAGGAGAGGTTGAGCTCTATGATGGCGGGGTTGGCCTTGCTGATTTCCTTTGCGAGGGGGCCGAAATTCTCCGCCTTGAATTCAACAAGGGAGGCGATTACGGGGACGCCCGCGTTCTTCACTGCGTATTCCAATTCGGGAAGCGAGTCCTTTATGCCGGCGTTGGAAAGCCCGACCGCGTTGAGCATGCCCTGCCCGTAGGTAAGTATTACGGGATTGGGATGGCCCTTTCTTGGCTCTAAGGAAATGGATTTGGAGGTGACGGCGCCCGCGCCGTTCTTCGCCGCAAAAGAGAGGGAAGCCCCGGAGACGCCCATTATGCCTGAGGCGAGAATGGCGGGGTTGCTTAGCTTTACCCCTGCGAGTTCGGTCTTCAACATCGTATATAATGGGGGGGAATTGTTTAAATGGATTTTGGGGCGTAACAATTAAAGAATATTAGACCCGCGCGGAACTGAATAGTCCGAAGGCTCCTTTAATTCCTCTTCTGTAAAATCATATTTTTCTTTTTCGGTTTTTCTTATTCTCTCGAACTCTTGGAGAATTTCGTTTGAATGCGCTAACAGGTTAGTATTAATTTCTTTTAATTCGTCGAACTTATTTCTTATGCCCTCTTTTTCGCGTAGTTTTAGGAGATGCGAAGAATTGATGCTCCAGAAGTCCTTGCACAAGTATGTGGTGGGTAAAGAATCAAGGTTATCAATGACGTAGCTTGGAATGTAATTTTTATCAGCGTATCCACTAGTGATAGTTACGAAATCTTGATCTGCAAGGATAAGAGAGAAGATTTCACGCAGTTTCGTTGTGAGGGCATCGTACTCTTTCAACCATTTTTCTGATTTTTCTTTTATTTTTGGATATTGCCGATAGAAATCGTCTTTGAGCCTAGGATGTTGGGGCACTTGGCATATCCTTTCAATATTACTTGGATGATCGGATGTTTCGGTAACCATCCAATATTTTTCAGCGGTCAGATACTTTATGTCTTTCTCTAGTGCACCAATGCTTGGGCACACTATAAATTTTGCCATCTCAAGAATGCGGGGGCGCTTTCTATTTTCTTTATCTTTAAAATAATCTGCAAGTGGTGGAAATAAAGCGAGAATTGTACTCCAAACCATAAACCTAATTCCAATAATAAAATTTTAAAGTTAAGCCATGGCGAGTAGCGTGAGGAGTACGAGTAAAGAGTTTCAAAGTGAAGTGGGAAGGGGTCAGAAAAATAGAAAGAAATGGGGGGAGCGCTCTCCCCGCGTTTCTTCTAGTATTCCCCTTCGCCGCCCATGCCGGGCATCCCGCCGGGGCCGCCCGGGGGCATTCCGCCCCTGCCGCCCTTGGATGCGATTATATCATCTATTCTCAGGATGAGGCGCGCCGTTTCCGTGGCTGAGCTTATCGCCTGCTTCTTCACGCGCAGGGGCTCGAAAACGCCGAGCTCCTCCATGTTGGCGACCTTGCCCTGGAGCACGCCGACGCCGGAAATGGTTTCCTTGCCGCCCTTATGTTTGTTGCGCAGGGCGACGATGGTGTCTATGGCGTCCATGCCCGCGTTCTCCGCGAGGGATTTCGGGATGGATTCAAGCGCCTCTGCGAACGCCTGGATTGCGAGCTGCTCCCTGCCGCCGATTTCAACGGCGTAGGACTGCAACGCCGCGGAGAGCGCCATCTCTGTGCTGCCTCCGCCCGTGACGTATGAGCCGTCCTCAATGGTCGCGCCAACCGCGCCAATCGCATCTTTAATTGCGCGCTCCACCTCGCTGACCACGTGGTCTGTTCCGCCGCGCAGGAAGATGGAGACGGATTTGGCGTGCTTGCACTGCTTCACGAAAACCATCGCCTCGCCGGATATTTTCTTTTCCTCCACCACGCCGGCCTCGCCCAGGTCGGATGCGGCGATGTCCTCAAGCGAGGATGCAATCTTTGCGCCGGTCGCGCGGGCGAGCTTCTCCATGTCGCTCTTCTTCACGCGCCTGACCGCGACGATTCCCTCCTTTGAAAGGTAGTGCTGCGCGAGGTCGTCAATGCCCTTCTGGCAGAAGACGACGGTTGCGCCCGTCCCTTTAATCTTGGAAACCATCTCCTTGAGCATCTTCTCCTCCTGCTTGAGGAACGCCTCCATCTGCTCCGGGGATGTGATTTCTATTTTAGCGTCCGTCTCGGTCTTCTCTATTTCCAGCGCCGTATCAAGGAGCGCAATCTTCGCATCCTTCACGGACTTGGGCATGCCCGCATGGACGATTTCCTTGTCCACGATGACGCCCTGTATGAGCTCGCTGTCCATGACCTCGCCGCCGGCCTTCTTCTCAATCTTTATGAGTTCGCCGTCCACGACGTAGGTGCCGTTCTTCTGGTCCGCCACCTGGTTGATTGCAGTGACCACGAGCTCGGATATCTTCTTCTTCTCCGCGTCGCTCCCTATTCCCTTGGAGCCCATCGCGACCATCGCGATTTTGTTGAGTATCTCCACGTCCTTGGGGGTTACCTTCCTGCCGAGGTTCCTGAGGGTTTCCTCGGCCCTCTTCGCCGCCAGCTCGTAGCCCTTTATGACCGTGGTCGGGTGCACGTTCTGGTCAAGGAGGTCGCCCGCCTTCTTCAGGAGGTTTCCCGCGATGACGACGGACGTGGTCGTCCCGTCGCCCACTTCCTTGTCCTGCGTCTTCGCTATCTCCACCATCAGCTTAGCTGCGGGGTGGTCAACGTTCATCTCCTCAAGGATGGTAGCGCCGTCGTTGGTTATGACTATGTCGCCGAGCTCGCTGACGAGCATCTTGTCCATTCCTTTAGGGCCCAGCGTGGTCTTGATTATGTTCGCCACCGCATAGCCCACGGCGATGTTTATGCGCATCGCGTCGCGGCCGAGCACACGCGTGCTGCCTTCCTGCATTACGTACCCTCCTTCGCTGCCTACGTTTCTTGCCATAGTTTCACCATTTTAGATTTTCAGAATTCTAATATTAGCAGAATTTGCTGAATAGATAGATGTGAAGAAAGAAATTTAAAGAATTGGGTTGGCCTGCCTCAGAACGTGGCCTGCCCTACCAGAACCCCGGTGGACCATATGAGCGTGCCGTCTTCGGTGAGGACGAGCGGCAGCTTTCCCCTCGGCAGGGAAGCCATTTCCACTGGGTTGCCCTCGCTGCCATGGTAGCCAACGGAAGAGTTGAAAAGCTCGGAAATCCTCGCCAGGGTGGATGGCTGCAATTGGTTTGCGCCCTCAACGCCGGGTATGACCTCCACGTTAAATTCGCTTCTCTGGCCCCTTTCCCCGGTTTCGGTCGTCATGCTGTTCTGGATTGTGTCCACGGCTCCAGCCTTTATGCTTTCCACGAATGCATCTATGCCTTCAATTGCCACATCCTCAAGGGAGACCTTGCCGCCGGTGTAGCGGTAGCTAAATATGCCGAAAGTGGAGAACAGGGGAAACCCCTTCTCTTCTGCATAGGAATATACGAGGTCATTGCCTTCGCCTCCGGGCTGCATGAAGCTGTCAAGAAGGCCAAGTGTCGGCTCCCTGTTGCCTAGATACGCCATAAATGCCTCGGTCAGCTGGCTGGAAAGCTCCCTGTCGCGCTCTATTGAGCGGACTTCCGCCTGCGCCGCACTCTGGACCGCATCCTCGAAACGGCTGAACGAGCCGTCCACCATTTCCTGTGCGGTCTTTGCAGCGGTTGTTTGCTTTGGTTTTTGAGTGACTGCCATGATATCATCCTTGCCTGCTATATTTACGCCGGAACATGCTTTTAAACACTAGGGAGGGAGGACGCTACCGTCACCTCGCCGCCGGTTTCAAAGAGCACATACACGGTTGAATCCCCGGACGATACGGAGAAGCCGCCGGGAACCTCATTCACTCCTGCCCCGGAGCTGAACGTGACGTCCGAGCCCCGCGTGCACTCCTCCTTGAGTTCCCCGGACGCGAAATCCGGGCTGAACACCTTGACGAAATTCTCGCCCGAGGAGGGCTGTATGACGACTGCCCTGCCGCCATAGGATTTCAGCACCGCGCCGGCTGATGCGGAAACGCCAATAGATATAGGATTGGCTTCCATGTCGTCAGTGCGCAACGCCCAGAGAGAGCCCTGGGAGAGCACGAATACTGTGCCCAGGCTGCCGGTGTCTTCTGCTGCCACGGATACGACGTTTCCGCGCAGCCCTTCCGGCAGCGCGCGATGAGATGAGTGGTCGCCGACGCGGGAGCCGTCCAATAGGTCCCGGTATCCCTGCATCACCACCATATGATTTTCCGTGATTATCACTGTCTTCCTTTCGGAAACAAAAACGCCGTACGCATCTCCGAGGTTTCCGGGGAGGGGCGCGGTGAAGCGCGTCGGCGGGGAGAACCTCCTGCCGTCAAGATGGAATGTTATTTCATACACCCCGCTCATGGTTTCAAGCTCGGCGCCAACGTAGCGTATCTTCGCCTTGCCGCCCTCAAACGGATATTCCCCTTCTATGGACTGGTCGAAATCCGGGAGCGGGATTGAGACACCGTTGTTGCGGTAGGCCTTTTCGGAGATGGACGGCTTGTGCGAACCTGGGGTTGAAACCTCGCCGGCCTTTGCAGTTACGGGCGCCGCGAGGATGGCTGCGGTGACCACGGCTGCCAGCGGGACGTTCTTCCGTTTTTTGAACGGCTTCCTCGGGGAAACGTATTCCTGTTTTTTGGATTTGTCGCGCTTGTGCTCCCTTGCCGCATTTGCCATGCGTAAATTACGCGGGAGAAGTATAAATAGCTAACTAATCCTCGGCATTCAGCTTCATCGCGGAGCCGAGCACGGACGCGAGATATGCTACGAAGAAGGCGCAGATGGATGCGAAGGAGGCGTCGGGCGGCTGCCTTAGCCACAAAAGGAGCATGGAATAGGCGAGCGTGAAGAGGATGAGCGGGATGAGGCCGTGCAGCGGGGGCGAGAGCGGGTTCATCAGGTCAAACACTATGAAGAGGGCGGTGATGATGAGGAGCGAGATGAAGAGCACATTTTCGCAGAACGGGGCGAGCAGGTAGAAGCACATCGCGTAGCTGCCGATGTATGAGAAATAGACGAGGAACGCGGAGGCCACGAGGATGAGGATTTTGAGGTGGCCCCATTTGTATTTCATGTAGCCGTCTATGGACGGGATGAGGGTTCCGAGAAGGATGCCGATGCCCGAGAGCAGGATTGCATAGTAGCTGTAGCCCAGGATATAGAGCGTGATGGAAAAAAGCAGGAAAAGGCCCACCGCGAACACATTGTTCGTGCGCATGCTCACACCTTATGCATCGTGCTGCCGTTTCCGGACATTCCGCACGGCCCCATATACCCGCGATGCATGCAGTCACACATTGTAGTATTCCTCAAACTCGTAGGCGGACGTGCGCATGTTGTGCTCTGTTTGTTCGTTCATCTTCTTCGCGAGGTAGTCCTCAAGAAGCTCGGAGGACAGGATTCCCTTGAGGAAGGCGTTGTCCGTTTCAAGCTCGCTCACCGCCTCAATCAGGCCGGACGGCAGGTATTCAACCCCTGCGTCCTTCCTCTCCTTTGCGCTCATGGACGTGATGTCCTCGTCCACCGGGTCGCCGCAGTCCTTCTTCTTCTTTATGCCGTCCAGGCCCGCGGCAGCCACGGCCGCGTAGGCGACGTATGGATTTATGGAAGGGTCGGCGCCCATGAAGATTACGGACTTCTCCATTTTTTCGTTTTTCTTCTCGAACGGGACGCGCACGAGCGAGCCGTTGCTCCTCTTGCCCCACGCGATATATGCCGGGTCCGCAAGCATCTTCTTGTAGGAATTGGTCGTGGGCGCGGTGAAAATGGAGAGCGCGGAGGCGTGCTCAAGGAGGCCGCCCACGAAATAGCGGCCGTTCTGGCTGAGCTGCGCGTAGTTGTCCGCGGCGTCGTAGAATATGTTCTCGTCGCCCTTCCAGATGGACTGCATTATGCGCAGCGAGCTGCCCTTCTCCCCGAAGATGGGAAGGGGCATGAACGTGGATGTGGCGTTGGCGATGAACGAGAGGTTGCGCACCACGTGCTTGGCGGTCACCATCGCGTCCGCGGCCACGCGCATGGAATTCGGGCGCATCGTGATGGACTGCTGCGAGCTTGGGGAGCGGCCATGGAAGTGGCTCTGCACCAGGTAGCGGAAGTTGTCCTCCAGCACCTCGGAGACCTGGGTCCTCGCGGAATAGAGTGAGTCAAAGGGCTGGCCCACGTACGCGCCGTTCTTTGAGTTCCAGAGCGGTGAAGGGTTCCAGCGCGCTTCCCTTGCATCTATGAGATAATTCGGGCCCCTTCCTGGGCTGACCTTGTCTATGCTGACTGCGTCAAAAACGTAGAACTCCATCTCGGTGGAGACTGCGATGTCGGAGATGCCCATCGCCTTTGCATTTACCATGAGGCGCTCCGCGACGTAGCGCGGGTCCTTGAGGCAGCGCTCCAGCTTCGGGGCGACCAGCACGTCGCAGAGGAAGCGGACCGTGTTCGCCTCCCAGGGAATCCTCCCAAAAGTATCAGGGTCGGGGCGGAGTAGCAGCTCGCCGTCCGCGCTCCAGCCGAACGCCTCCTGCAGGTTGCCGCAGCTTATGCCGGCGGTGAAGGCGGCGGGGGTGAATTCGCGCGAGTTTATTGTCGTCCTGTTGAGCCTGCCGGACGAGTCCATGAACTGCAGGTCCACCCACTTTGTGTTGTTCACGTTTATGAATTCCATTGCCTCTTCTGGAGTCGGCATCATTCCACCGATTGCGCTTCCGAAGAATACCTAATTAAACATTTCTATGGCAATAATAAATCCCCGGGCACGTTTCTGGATTATTGCCTACGGGATTTAATGCCGCGGTAGCTCAGCTGGGAGAGCATTCGGCTGAAGACCGAAGGGTCGCTGGTTCAAATCCGGCCCGCGGCATTTCTACTTCTGTTTTTCAAAGGAATAGATGCCCTTCTCCTTGGGGAAATCCACGCGCTGCACCGTGCTGAGCGGGAATTTTTGCTGCGAATCGTAGGCAACGTAGCCGAGGATGGACGCGGCGAGGAACTCCTTTGTGAAGCCGCCATATGCCATCTTCTTCATGAGGCTCACGCCGCTAATGGAGAAGGACTTCTTGTTGCGCATGAAAGACAGCACGCCCGTATCCTCGTCGGTCTTGATGCTGTTCGCGCCCAGCTCTTCCGCGCACATCTCCATATATCCAACCATGTACGGAACGCTCATTAGGATGTAGGTGCCGAGCATGCCGCTGCCGAAGGGCTTCACGAACGCGTCGGGGAGCCATTTCGTGGGCGGCTCCGCGTCCTTGAGTTCTTTTGAGAGCCCGCTCATGTGGAACGTGGTTGCGGGGGTGGGGATGTTGCGGCTGCATGTGCGGAGCAGCGCGCCGAGCGGCTTTTTCCAGGATTCGTCCCCTTTTTTGAAGGGCGGCACGACGCCGATGTAATAGGAAGAGGGCTCTATCTCCGCGAACGTGGGGGATTTTTTCTTGAGGGCGAAATTGATTATGTCAACCCAGATGCCGCGGGCTGCGGAAGGGCCTGCAGCGGAATAGTTGCGGGAGAGCGCGCCGCGGGTCATGGACTCCGCAACGAAATACCCCTTGGTTTCCATGCTTATGGATTATAGGAAAGGTTTTAATAATCTAAAAGGGCAAATTAGATACAATGATGAAATGTACAACCACTGAGCCCCGCGCAAGCGTTGGCGATGATGTCACCAACAGCGTCTGATCAAAAAAATATTGAAAAGGCGGCGTCATTTATTCGTGACGCCGTTTCCTTCTGCTCTGGGTACCTGCTGCGCCGGCTGCGGGGGCTGGGATGTTGGCCTGTTCTTGGCCGCCCTGCGGACGAATGCGCGGTACTTGTCTTTCAACCCGAGCACCTCGCCGAGCGTGTCCTTCTTGAAGCCTGCGGCAACCAGATGGTCCAGGCAGGATTCCCTTGCGTTGGCCGCTGCATCCGGAAGCATTCCATCGTGCTTCGCGCGCGCATCCAACGCCGCCCTGAGGTCCTTCGCAAACTCGGGCATGGTCATCATCCCAAGCTCGTACGCCAGGGAATGTGCGGCCGAGGCAGCGTTGGCCGCGGCGCTTTCCCCGAGCACGAGGCCGCGCACGACCGCCCAACGGAGGACGTCCTGCTGCCACTGCTCCACGGGCTTGCCCGGCTCTATTCCCGCGGCCGGGAGCTTCTGCCTCCAGTCTTCAACGTCTGCCGCCATGTCGCGCAGGAGCGGGGCGAACGGGGACTTGGGCGCGAGCGCGGCATTGACCGCCACATACTTTTCCTCCATCCCTTTGCCGCGCGCATACCCCACGATTGTGGAGAGCAGGGAGGCGCCGAAGGCAGTGGAAGCGCTTATGACTTGCAGCCTGACCTCCGGGGCGAGGGGCTCGTGCTTTATGAGGGTTTCCAGCGTTGCCGCGCCCCCTTCAGCATTCACGAGCAGCCCTGCCGCCATAGACCTGGACCAGAAGTCCTGCTCCGGAGCAAGATTCTCCTCCCCGTCCCGGGCCTGGTAACTTATAATGGCAGCAAGGTCGCCTGCCGGAAGTGCGGGGCTTGCGGCCGATAGGGCGCCGTACGCCACCATCGCGACGGATTCCTTTTCCTCCTGCGCCTCGGGGTCGCGGAGCATGCCGATGAGCTTGCGCAGCACGGACTGGAAGACCGGGAACTTCATCTCCGCCTCCGGCTTCTTGCGGTCCGAGGCGAGCGCATCTGTGATCGCGGGGTTGTGCATCAGTATGAGCCCCTGCATTGTTGCGCCGGCGAGCTTCTCTTCCACGTCGCGCGAATTGAGGGCTTCCAGTATCTGCTTGTGCCCGGCTTCGCCCATAGCCGCGAGTATCGCGCAAACCCTTTGCTCGAACTTTATGCATGCGTCCCGGCTGTTGTCCTTCTGCTGCAGGTAGATGAGCCTGCGGAGCGATGCGATGACATTGGTTTCCATCACCTTCATCGCGGAGCCGACCACGCCGGGTGAAAGGTCCGTGTTCTTCACGGCTTCCATGATGCATTCGCGCGCCTTCTGCTTGGTGGCATCGGAAGTGCTCTTCTCGGCTATGTGCGCGATTGTGCGCAGGACGTTTGTCCTGTGCCCCTCGGGGTAGAGGGAGAAGTCCGGGGAGAGCGCGACGGACCAGAGCGGGTCTATCGCGTAATCGCCGAATTTCACGAGGAACTCCCTCGCCTCCGCTATCCTCCCTATGTTGTCGCCCATGTCCACCTCGGTCGTGAGGTGCTGGGTTACGCAGCCCTTTATGATGTCCGCGGACGGGCCGCGCGGCTTGCCTTCCGCGTCCTTCCCGGCCGCCACTTCCTCTTCCTGTTCGGATATTATCTCAAACGCGAGCGTGCCGAGCGGGCCGAGTGCGCCCTTTTCGCGGATTGCCGCGCGGACCATCACGTCCCTCACGGGCTCAAGGCCGTATTCCCCTGAAAGCTCCTCCTTGACCGCATCGTGTATCGCAATTATGGTGATCCCGGCCAGGAGTTCCCCGAGCGCCTTGAACGAGCTGTCGGTGTTTATGTGCGCGAGTGCGGAAGCGCATACCGCCGCCTCCCTTGCGGAGAGGTCGGCCCCCCTTGCGGCCACGAATGCCTGGATTGAGGTTACGGAATCCCTGCCTTCCGCGCCGCCGCGGAAGCGCACTGCGTAGCCCTTCACCAAATCCGCCTGGCTATCGTCCATCTGGTCCGCAAGGCGGAGCATGCGCGGCAGGAACACCACGCCGTCATCAGTCCCGTGGACCTCGTTTATCTGTGCGAGCGGCCTTGCGAGGGCGAGTGCCTGCTCCACGCCGAGTTTGTCGCCTGCCTCGCTCGCATAGGCCAATATCATGTCGCTGCAGTCGTACCTTGCCGCGAGGTCGTCCACACGGCCCCTCTGGGAGTCGTCCATGTGCTCCAGCATGGGGAGGACGTGCCTCAGGAACTCCCTGCCGCGCGGTTCCTCTATTGATTCAACGGCTTTGCTGAGCACCGCTGCGGATTCGTTGTCCATGGCCTTGGAAGCGCCGTAAGCGATGACATGGTCTATCGCGGATCCGCCGAATTTTGCGGCCAGCACGCCCACGGAGGATTTCTGGTCCTGGTCCATCCTGCCCATCATGGGGAGGAGGCAAACCAGCACCGGCGCGGCGTCATTGCCCGCCTTGTCTTGTGCGGCCTTGGCGAGGGCCACCGCGGAATCAGGATTCATGCCGGGATTGGCGCCCATGTGCGCGAGTATCGGCTGGAGCGAATCCCTGCCGACCGTGCGCGCGAAGTTCGCAATCCCTTTCCTTACTTCGGGCCCAAGCGAATCCATCGCCGGGAGCAGCACTGCGAGGAGCTCCTGGTCCTTTATGCCGGCCACGTTCGCCATGCTGAGGGCTAGCGCGGCGTCGCTGTCTTCCAGCGTGCCCGCGTTCCTGTGCTTTGCAACGTAACCGAGCATGGCCGGAAGCGCGGACTCCCCGTACTTTTCTGCAAGCTCGTTCAGCGGAAGGTCCAGCACCCCGCTCTTTGCGAGGGAATCGCGGTATGCGAATGCGCTGGGGAGTATCTCATCCGCCGGCTTTTCGGCAAGTAGGGTTATGGCCTTGGGCTGCATGTCCCCCTGCTGGCAATATGCCCTGAGCAGAACCGGGACATATGTCCCCGTCGCTTCGTCCGTGAGCAGCACCGCGGCGCCGACCCTCTTGGCGAGCGGCTTGCCGGAGAACAGGGTGGATGCGAGCCTTGATGTGTATTCGTCCATTTCGGGTTTCGCGGGCAGCGGCGCAAGAACGGGTTCTGCGGTTTCAGGTTGCGGCACCGCTGCGGCTTCCAGAAGATCCTTGGGTGCTTCAGAAAACAATGTTGGCCTCTCGCCGGTCTCGCCCGCCGCCTGTGCGACAAGCTCTTCCGGAGGGGCGCCGTAAATTGTTTCTCTCTCTCCTTCCTCTCCTTCCGCGGCTTCTGCTTCAGGATCCGCGGCGGTGGCTGCAACTTCCGGAGCTCCCTCCGGCAGTTCCGGCTCAAAACCAGGAAGGTCGTCTTTCGGCTCTTCATGAACTGTGAATGCCAGAGTGCCAGCGGTGCGTGCTTCGTCAACGCGGTCTACAAACTCCCTCAGCAGTGGCGGCATGTCCGTGTGCAGCGAGGCGCTTGCGGCGATGACCTCCGGCGGAACGGCTGACTCTAAGGTCGGCAGTGCTTCCGTACTCGCCGGCTGAGCCGCGGTTCCGGGCTTTGCAACGGTTTCCGGCTGGGCAGAGGCTGCGGGCGGTGCGGGCAGCACCGGGGCGCGATGTAAAGTTGTCTTGAACGTATCCATGTCAACGGACGGAGGCGCGGCCGGCACTGCGAATGCCTGCGGTGCGGCGGGTGCGCCTTCTGGAGTGCCCGCTGCCTTAAGTCTTGCAGCAACCAAATCAATTGGGACATCTTGCTCAGCGGTGTCTTTCAGTGGCTCAATCTTCTCGGTCCTTGTCCTCTCCGGTTCAGCTACAGCTGCCTTTGCGGCATCTGCCGCGGGGCCTGCACCTGCTTTGTCAGCTGCGGGCTTCGCAGGATTCGGCGCCGGGCAAGGCATGCTGCCTCTTCCCCTTACGGCAAGCAGGCCGGAATCATCGGTCACTGCGGGCGCCATTACTGTGGCGCCGAATGCGCCGTTGTAACCCTTCCGGTCCGCGAAGTCGGGCGAAGCCACGTGCTCGCGCACCACCTCAACGAACCTGCCGAATTCGTCGCCGTCTTTGAATGCGAGCTTCTCCTGGATTATCCTCATGAGCGCCGCCCCATGCACTTCCTGGGTTATGCGGCCGCCCTCCTGCCAAAGGTGCAGCACAAGCTTTGCCGGATATGGCTCGTTCAGTTCGCGGCATGCATCACCGTACCTGGCCAGTTCCTCGTTTGGGGTCAAGAAATCGCCCTTCTTCGCCAGCTCCTCGTCCGCGAGCATACTTTTGAGCGCCCTCTCGCCGGCTGGGGTGCTGAGCAGGCCATTGGAGGTGAGGAAGGAGACGCGCTCAACCGCCTTGACCTTCCATGACCTCCTTATGAAATCAAAGAGCTCGGCCTCGTTGGAAATTGCGGGGTTCTCAACCGCGAGCCTGCGCATGACGTCATCATATACTTTGGGTGTAATCACGCCCTCATTGTGGCGCATGTGGGCGACGAGCTGCACCGGGTAGCCCGCGCCTTTCTTACTGAAAAATGAGACGTGCCAGGCAATCTCCTCATCTACGGATGCGAATCCCTTCTGTGCCCTGAGCTTCTCGTCCTGAAGCAACGCCTCCTTCAGTTTCTGCGATAAATCGTATGGTATCAGCCTGTCGGTGATGCGGTGCCCCACCCGCCTTTCCACCTGCCGCTCCCAGCGCAGGCGCGTGAACAGCTCCATTGCCTGTCCGGGGGTTTCAACTTCACTGGGGTGGCCGCGTACGTGGTTTATCGCGTCCTCCTGGGCGACCGCGCTGTCCATGTCCGTGCGCTGCGCCTTGTTTGACGCGCCGAACCTGCTGTTCACGTCCGCCAGCACGGACGGCATCTGCTTCACCATCTCCCATGCGTCCAGGCCAGCCTTTTTCTCGGGATACTTGTTGGTGCGTTTCGCCTCAAGCTTCGCCTTTTCCTTCCCGACTGCAATCGCCAGCATGTCCGCCATCTGTATGGCCATGGGCTGGTATGCCTCAAACATCTCCAGAAGGCCTTTCCTCCCTGTGGCGAAGCCGTCCTTGTTCTTCGGCCCGTCCACAATGAGCTCGGTGGCTTCCTCTGCGGAGACGTCCTTGCCCATTGCGGCGGACAGTGATTTCCTGAGCATCCCCATGAGCGCTGGGAACGCACTTTTGATTGCACGCGCCTCTTCCGCCTTCAGCCTGTCGTCGCGGGCCTTCCTGAATTCGTCCGCCGCCTTGCCTATGAGCTCCTTCGCCTTAAGGAATCCGGAGGAGGGCTCGGATTGCCTGGGTTCGGCCTCGGCTTCCGGCGCGGTGGGCGCGGCTGCCGCTGCCTTTTCTGCAGTTTTTGGGGTCGCGCTGGAAACCAGCCGTGAATAGCGTGCATCGGCAAAGAACGCATGCGCCTGTTCCAACCTGCTAAGATGCATTAGCTCGGGCGGCATGTTGCCTTCGGCAGAGAGCTTGTGCATGGTGATTGCGGCAAAGCGTGCCTTCTGCTCCTCGGCGGACAGATTTCCGGTGCCATCGCCTGCAGGAACGGTGAATTGGACTTCGCGGCCGAGCGCTTTCATCACGAACAGGAATGGGTCCTTCTGGTATTGCTTCTCTTCCATGAACCATTGCATCAGCGTGGCGCGCGGGATTGGAACTCCGTTGGCGAAATAACGCTGCCTTACCGCGGCAACAACGGGATCGCTGAAACGCGCGGAGGGCGCATGTGAAACGTGGAATACGTGCATGCTCATGTCGCCCCTGAGGGCGCAGTCCGCCTGCAGGAAGAGTTCGTAAGCTTCCGCCTCGGTCTGGGTCAAGAAAAGATGCTGCCTGGAGAGCGCAAGGGCGCGTTCGTGCGTCGCCTTGTCAAATTTTTTGGCGACCTTCTTCAGCATTTTCTCGGTCGTGCGCGCCGTCCTCATGTAGGCGAAGAGCTGCTCGGCGTCAGCTTTGGATTTGAGCGCAACGCCGTGCATGTTGGCGAAATCAAGGGCGTCCCTTCTGGCAGACTGCTTTAGGTGCGCGTCCGCGCCCTGTTCATCAACGTAATACTCGTTCTTCTGCTTGCGCAGGGACTCCTGGAGGGTAGCATCAATGTTCATATTAGTATTTGTCGCCAAAAATGTTTTTAAAGGGATGCTATTTAAGAACACGGGAAACCACACCGTAAAAAAGGGCGAAAAACCGGAATCCCGGTGTGGGAAGGTTTATTATCCTTTTATGACATATTAGGCGCGGGTGGATTAAATGAAAATAGTCATAGATGATTCTACGGCGCTCAAGGATGCGGTGGACAGCATAGTCAATCTGGTTGAGGAGGGGCTTTTTGAGGTCTCAAACGAGGGGGTCCGGCTCAAGGCGATGGACCCGTCCCAGATTTCCATGATATCATTCTTCATGCCCAAAGAGGCGTTCTCAACATACACGCTGGAGGAGGAAAGGAAGATTGGGCTGGATATAGACCGATTCAGCAAGGTCCTTGCGAGGGGCGCGAAAGGCGAGAGCGCGGAGCTCGGGCTTGAGGATGGGAAGCTCAGGATTGTTTTCGGGGGAGGGAAGAAAAAAAGGACGTTCAAGCTTCCGCTGATGGAAGTTGGCACCGGGCTGGAGAGGGAGCCGAAGATAGAGTACAAGAACTTTGTGAGATTGGATTCCGAGGCGTTCAAGGAGATGCTCAGGGACGCGAAGCTCGTGAGCAGCCATATACGGCTCATTTTGGAAGAGGGAAAATTCAGGGTGGAGATAAAGGGGGATGAAGGGGAAGTCAAGGAGGAGTTTGAGAAAGACGCGGAAGAGGTGAAGGAGCTGAAGGTGAACGAGGGCTCAAGGGCGACCTTCCCGCTCCAGTACCTTGAGGACATAGTGAGGGCGAGCAAGGCGGGCACGCCGGTCACGCTGCACCTTGAGACGGACAGGCCGCTGAAAGTGGAATATGAGGTAATGGGCGCGAAGAGCGTGTATTACCTTGCGCCGAGGATAGAGAGCGCCTGATTACTCCAGTGAGGAGGGGCGCACTTCCTTTGTTGCGTAGCCGCGCGAGTTCACTTCAAATATCTTGAGCGCGGACGGATTCTCCTTCGCATAATCTATGAGCTGCTGGCGCGTCATCCCGATAAGGTCAAGGTTCGGGTCGTTGCACGCGAAGCGGTACACCTTGTTCTCCTCGTCAAAGCGCACGTCTATTACGTTGGTGTAGCCTTGGCTCCTCAGCTCTGAAATGGTGGGCGCTGAAGTGCGGCGGGGGGTGGTTGTGGGGGTTACGGCGGAGATAAGCATTGGCTCCATCTCCCTTTCTGCCACGCTGGCCGCGGGCTCCGGGCTCCGGGACGGGGGCGCGCGGGAAACGGGCTCGGGGTTGGGCAGTAGCGCGGCAGCTGCCTTGAGGTCCGCGTTTGTAGCCCTATCCACTACTTCGCCGAGCAGGTGCAGGCGCAGATTTTCCGGGGAAGGCAGCTTAGATGGCGGGTTCCTAGTGTATTCAAGGACGAGCGCGCGCTGTATCCTCGTGAAATCGGATTCAAACTGCGTCCTCTGCGAAGAGTAGGCCGGTGCCATCAATGAGAGCTCGTTGAAGATGGAGTTCAGCTGGTCGTTGATGCCATGTACGATTTCCTGTGTGGATTCCTTTGTTGCGCGGGCCATAGTCACACCTTATCTTATGTTATAAGTGCTGCTGCGGGAATATTTAAACATTCGGTTTGTAGCGCGCGATTGTGAGGAATAAGGATAGTACGAGCGCAAGCGTGACCGGGCATGCGGCTGACTGCGGCTGGGATGATGGCTGTTCACCGCTGCGGGAGAGCTGTATTGTGTCGCTTATCTCCGTGCCCTGTATGGATATGATATAAGGGACGGAGTAGTAGCCGCCACCGCCTAGCGAACTGGTGTCCAGCGAATAGGAGAGCGTTTTCCTCTCCATGGGGGCGAGGAAGAGTATGCCGCGCTCCTCCCTGTGTATGTAGGGCGGGAAGGTGGCGGTAAGGGTTGGCGTGAAATATGTGCCCCGCGTGTTGGAGATGGCCACGGTGAATTCCGTGCCGTCAAAGGCGGCGTATGCCGTCGCCTGTTCGGGGAACGGCGCGCTCTCGGTTATGCGGACGTGGGTTATGGAGTTGAAGGAGAAATCGCCGCCGCGCGCGGACATGCGGTCAACTGCGCCGGACTGGTCGTCCGAATAGCGGGACGCGATGTGGCGGGCGTCAAGGAACGCGAACTCGCGGAACGTGGGGTCCGCGGCCACCCACTGGCCCCCTATGTTGAATTCCGCCCATGCATGCTCCTGCCAGTCGTCGGAAAACACGTAGCCGGAAACGTAGCGGGCCTCAAGCCCTATGGAGCGGGCGAGGGCAAGCAGGAGGTGCGTGTAGCCGACGCACACCGCCCCCCTCCCGGACCAGACGTCCTGCGCCGGCGCGTCCCTGCCCCAGAACGCCATGTCGTAACGGACGTTCTTGCTGACCCAGTCCGTGAGGATTGCGGCGGCATGCAGCTGGCCTGATGAGGAGGAGGTCTGGGCGCCGGAGAACTGCGCCATCTCTCCGGTGTAGTTTGTGAATTCCGTGGATTGGTATGAAAGGTTCGTGAGGGGCGGGTTTGAGGAGAGCGCGGGCATATAGGAAACTTCAATGGTGGCGGTGGCGGTTATGCGCTTGGGGGGATTCGTGGAATCCGCCCGGTATATGAGGCGCACCTCGTCGCCGTAGCGCACCAGCTCGCCGTCGCTAGTGTTCATGCTGGTTATGCGCTGGTGTGGGGATTCGGAAAGGAAGGAGCTGTTGAGCAGGACGTTGCGGAGGGTGCCGTTGGACTCTATGAGCCATTCCTTCTCCACCGTTGCGACCATGCGGCCGGAGTATGCGGAGAACGAAAGGTTGAGGAGCAAGAGCAGCAACAGTGCGTCCTTTGCGCGCATCATTTCAGCCTCCTCATGTGCTCCACCCTCCTGCGGACGAGGGCGGGCGTCCCGATGTCGGGGCGGTGCCAGAGCTGGCCGTGGACTGCGCGCGTCGCGCATTCCGCCTTCTCCTCCGCGTGCTCAAGCGCCGCATCCTGCGCGGCCACAGCCACGGCGCGGGAGGTTGTGGTGAATATGGAGCCGCCCTTCTCATAGACGGATGCGTAGTATGCCTTGGCGCCGCAGTCCCACACTGCGCGCTGGTCCACTTCTATTTTTGAATCCTTCTTCCCGGCGCCGGGGTAGCCCTCGGGCACGAGGTATTTCACCACGGTGCAGTTGGTGGAGAACGCCGCCTCCTGCAGGCTGCCCTCGGAAATGGACTTCAGGATGTCGGCGAGCGGGGTGCGCAGGAGCATCAGCACGTTCATCGCCTCGGGGTCGCCGAAGCGGGCGTTGTATTCTATGAGCTTGACGCCCCCGCGGGTTATCATGAAGCCGCCGTAGAGGATGCCCTTGAAGGGGTTGCCCTCCTCGCGCATCGCGTCAACGGTCTTCTGCATTATGGATTTCGCCTCCTCCAAATCCTTCAGCTCCATGAAGGGGAGGAGGCGGCCGGAGGAATAGGAGCCCATGCCGCCCGTGTTGGGGCCCGCGTCATTGACGAAGGCGCGCTTGTGGTCCTGCACCGGGGGCATCGCGGAAAGGTGCGTGCCGTCGCAGAACGCCTGGAGGGAGAATTCCTCTCCATCCAATTTTTCTTCGAGCAGTGCGTGCCCGTCCTTCTTTATGAGTTCGGAGATGTAGGAAAGGGCGTCCTCGGAAGACTCAAGGTGCTCGCCCATTATGCGCACGCCTTTTCCGCCGGTCAGGCCGACGGGCTTTATGACAACGTCGCCGAGTTCGGAAAGGAATTTTTCGGCTTCTGCCATATTTTTTACGAGAAGGAATTTGGGGAGGCCGGAGATGCCGTGCTTGTGCAGGAGCGTGCGCGCGTATCCCTTGTCCCATTCAATGCGTGCGGCGGCGCGGAGGGGGGAGGCGACCTTGATGCCCGCGGATGCGAGCATGTCCGAGACGCCTTTTTCAAGCAGGCCGTCCGGGCTTACGAAGCCGAGGTCTATCCCTTTTTCTATGCACCATGCGCCCACTTCCTCCTTGTCCGCGGGGTCGCAGATGAGGGATTCGGTGGAGAGCTTCATTATGCCGGGGTGCCTTTTTTCCATTATGGAATAGAGGGAGGCGCCCTTGGAAAGCTGCTCCGCGATTGCGTGCTCCCTCGCGCCCGAGCCGACAAGGACTATCTTCATTGCTTGCCACCCATTATGGTTGAAATCGTCTTGGAAAGGATTGAAAGCATGTCCATCTTGTACTGCCGCGTGATTATGTAGGAGCGCGGGCGGGAGAACCTCCTGAGCATCTCAAAGCGGTACCCGCTGGATTTCTTCTCCTTCTCTTTTGGCGGCATTGCAATCCCTACCTTTTCCTTATGAACCCGTTCTTTATGAGGGCGTCAAGGCCCTCTTCCACCCTGCCCACGGCGATGTTGTTGAGGCGGGAGAACTCCAGCACATCTATCTCGCCGTCGTGGGTGCGCACCCATTCAAATAGCTGGCCCTGCATCTCCATGTCGCCAACGCCCTCCAGCTTCTTCACCCTGTCGCCGAGGTCTTCGTTCTTCCTCTCATATTCAACGAGGATGCGCGCGTTCTGCGCGCTCGCCTGGACAAGGTCGTTGTACTTGCGCTCCAGGGAGTTGTGCTTCTGCCTGAGGTCCTTGAGCTCGGAATACGTTTCCAGCTTCTCCTTGTCCATGGACTCGGAGAGGGATTTGAGCAGCGGGAAATAGAGCGGGTAGGCGGCCTGCACCGGCACGTCGTAATACGCGGTGAGGAGCTGGAAGAGGTTCATGAGCAGGAGGCCCATCTCCAGCATGCGCGACGTTTTGTTTTCGAGCGTCGGCACGGTGTATTTGAATACTATTGCGCCCTTGAGCAGCTCAAGATGGTAATAGAGGTATGGCTTGCCGTTCAGGTCCTCGGACTCCACCTTCTCTATTATGAGGGCCTCGTCGGAGTAATCCACCTTCGTGAACCCGAATGAGCCGAGCGTCTGGAGCAGCGGCTTAAGCGGCCTTTTCCTTTTCGTGCTTATGCGGATTATCTCTTCCATAATTATTCCTCCGTAAGGGTGAGGTCAACCAGCCCCTTGGTGGCCTTCCTCCTCCTCGCAAGGGAGAATATCTCAACTATGTCCTTCTCGTCCACCTCCAGCTGGCGCAGGAAGCCCATTATTGACGAGGGCGAATAGCCGAACTTTTCCAGCAGCGACACGAACGCGGTGGCGTCCATAGTGCCGTCATTCCTCTCAAACTCGTTCTTCACGAGCCCTATCTGCTCGTCCGTGAGCCCGAGCTCGTAGAGCATATTGCAGAACTGTTCCCTTTCCTTCTCAACAGACATGCCATCAACCTCCAGCGCATAAATGAAAAGCGGCTCCTCCCCGTCAATCTTGTTGAGCAGGAAGGTGTGCGAGCCGCTGGTGCGTTTTGAGAATATCATGTTCATTGCGGCGTCCCCGACGCCGAACTTGGAAATCTCAGAATCTATGTAATCCGAGTAGCTGAGGGACTGGCGGACGTAGTCTTTGAACTCCCTCAGGATGAGGCGCAGGATGAACATCGTGCCGACGTTGCTGAAGATTGTCTTGTGCATGTCCGTCGGGTTTTGGGACGCGACTATGAGGGCGAAGTTGTATTTCCTCCCCTCCCTCACTATCGTGATGACGTCGCTCCTTTCGTCGCTCGCAATCTTCCACGCCTCATCAACCACGACGAAGAGGCGGACGCCCTTCTCCTCCTTCATCTCCTCCCTGCGCATTTTTTCCTTGAGGAACTGCAGGATTGTGAGGCCGGCTAGCGAGCGCATCTCCTCGGTTGGGAGGGAGTGCAGGTCTATGCACATGAGCCCGGAGTTGGTGAGCTTCTCCATCGCGAGCGTGGAGGGCTTCGCGAAGAAGTCGCTGCCCTGGGTGGTGAAGTGCTTGAGCAGGCGCGCCGCGGATTTCTTCCTTCCTTTCTCCAGCATTTCAACGACGTTGCTGAGGGTGGGGTTCTTCACGCCCGCGTACGTGTCCTCTATCGCCTCCTCAATGTCGTTGCGCTCCGCTGGGAAGTTGTGCAGGTCAAGAAGGATTTCCAGGGCGGACATTATCTGCTTCGTGCGCTCGGAGGGCGTGAGCCCCGCGAGGTCCATGAGGTTGAGGTGTTCCTCCCCAAGGTGGAGGACCGTGCCCCCAGCCTGCTTCACCCATTTGTCGTATTCGCCAACCCAGTCAAGGATTATTGCGTTGGAGTTCCAGATGAGCGAGGCGCGGGTGAGGAAGGTTTTCACGAGGTAGGATTTGCCCGAGCCGGTTATGCCGACGATGGCGACGTGCGGGTTAATCAGCTTCTTGAAGTTCCAGAAGACGGGGACGTTGAGCCAGCGCGTCTTGCCGATGTATATGCCCTCATTCACGGAGGAGATGAGGGAGTCGGGGCGGGGCTCTGGGGGATGCACCAGGAAGAGGCGCTTTGAGAGGTCGGAGACGTTGAGCTTCTGCACATCCATCTAGAATACCTCATCCTTAAGCTGTTCCACCTCCGGCGGGAGGAAGAACTCCCATTCGAAGCACCTTATCATGTCAAGGTCAAACAGGTCAACGACGTCCGCGCCAAGGGTGGAGGATACGATGGTCTTGACCTCCTTCGCCTGCCTGCGCACCTTGGAGAGCGCCTCCTCCCTAGTGACGCCGTATGCGGTGGTGGAGACGAAGGACGTGAGCACGAGCGGGCGGTCGCCGCGGGTGATGCGCTCAAGCTGGCGGTTGTACATCGCGATTTCGCGGTCAAGGCGGACGAGCTCCTCGCTGTTGGGCGGGAGTTTCCTGCGCTTGTTCTCGGCGGAGCTCCTGCGCGTCTTCAGCTCGTCTATTTCTTTTGTGAGGTCAACTTCCGAGACTAGGAGCGAGATTTTAACTGTGTTCTTGAGCGAGGCGAGCGCCTTCTCAAACGAGGCGAGCATGGACGAGCGGTCCTGCGTGCTCTTGTCCACCGTGCTCTCATAATAGCGGATTTCAAGGAATTTCGTGGAGTAGAAGCCGTTGCCCGATTTTTTTATGATGCAGTCGCGGGTGGGCGGGATTTCGTAGCCGCCGCGGATTTCTACTATGCGTCCGGCTTTTGTTATGTACGGAATCAGGAGGTAGCCGTATTTCCAGACCATCAGGGAGAGGGCGAAAAAGAAGCCGGCGAGCGCGGAGAATATCGGGCTCCACAGCACTATCGCCATCACAAGGGCTGCAAGCCCGCCAGCAAGCGCCATCATGGTTACCATTCGGTTCTGTATCATAGGGAACTCACCGCGAAGAAGAATTCACCGCCGAATATGTCGGTGACCTCCTTTATGAATATGACTGTTATGAGGAGCGAAAACAGGGGCGCGAGCATCACGAACATGGAGAGCGAGGCGATGGAGGCGCTTATCTGCTGGGTGGCGAGCGTGAGGTCTCCGGTGAAGTCGCCGGTGGTCATGTTGTCGAACCTGCTGGCGATGGCGTAGTTGTCGTTCAGGTCAAGTATCGGGACCGTGGTGTAAAGGGAGGTGTTGGTGAGGTTGGTGAGGTTGGCGGCCGTGACGTTGAACTGGGGCGCCGGGAAGATGAGGATGAACGCGGGGTAGAAGAGATATATTCCGATGGAGAGCGCGATGAGGAAGCCGCCGAGCTTGCGCGTGGAGAAGAAGGAGCGGAAGATGAGGCCGAGCGGGAGGAAGAAGGTGAGGAGCTGCGGGGCAAAGAAGGCGAGTATCTGCACCTGGAGCTGGGCGAGCGTGAGGAGCGCCTGCAGCGTGAGAATCTGCCCTCCGAGTATGGACTGGATGGATGAGAGGTGGGACATCGGCTGGATGGAGAAGGTTGCGAACTCCAGCGTTATGGACTGGTAATAGGAGACTATCTGGTGGAGGTTGATTGCCTGGGTGAGGAGCTGGAAGATGTCGGCGGATAAATTGGAGAAGATGCACTGGAGGTTCTCAAGCGCGTCGCCGGCGACGCATGTCTGCCCCTCCGCGATTCCCTTGCTCACCTCGCTGGCAATAGAGATGATGGCGGCGTAGGCGCCCACGAGGGCGGCGTTTATCGCGGACTGGACCAGCTCTTCCTCGCCGAAGTGCTCAACGCGCTTGGAGCCGATGGTCTTGCCGAGGCCTATGAGCAGGCCTGAGAGTATTATGGATAGGCTTACTACGATGCCGGCAAGCGTCAGGTCCGCGGCCATCTGTTCACTCCCTCACGTGAGGAGGTTGGATGAGACGAGCTGGATGAGCTCTGCGGCCCCAATTATGGCAGCAATCACGACACCGCCCACAAAAATGCCGATTGCCATGTTCTGCCATTTGCCCCTTGTGTCACCGGGCTGCAGCTGCGCAAGCCCGTAGACCAGGCCCCCTATGATTATCAGGAGGAGAGAGACTGACACGCCAACGGACTTGAGCGTAACCAGGATGTCTGAGAGGAGAGTTTCAATGTACGCCATGGGCTCTTAATCGGAAGGAAGCTATATAAAGCTTTTTCGGAGGGGTTTGAAAATCAAAAATTGTGGCGGAGGCATACATCGGTAGAAAAATAAATGGATGGGGGGTTATGATTACCCTAAAGAGAAGGGGGGGCTAATGTGGTTAAGGTAAGCATCCAACTAGGAAAGAGCATACACGAGAACTCGGCGCGCTACTATGAGGAGGCAAAGAAGGCGCGGGAGAAGGCGGAGGGCGTGCGCGTAGCGATGGCTGAAACGCAGAAGAGGATGGGCGCGGCGGCGAAAAAGAAGGCGAGGGCGGTCAAGGTCGCGAGGAAGAGGGAGTGGTTTGAGGAGTTCCACTGGAGTTTTACGAATGCGGGAAAGCTCATTCTGGCTGGGAAGACCGCGCAGCAGAACGACAAGCTCGCGGGGAAGATGGAGGATGGGGATTTGTTCTTCCATGCGGACATACGCGGGGCGGCTGCGACGATTCTGAAAAATGGGGTTGGGGCTTCGGAAGAGGAGAAGAAAGAAGCGGCGGCGATTGCGGCCTCGTACTCCAAGGCGTGGGGAAAGAGGATGGCGAGCGTTGATGTTTATGCGGTGAAGAAGGGGCAACTGTCTAAACATGCGACGGGCGGATTTGTCGGGGCAGGGGGGTTTGCGATTTCGGGCGAGAGGGAGTGGCTCAAGAACACTAAATTGATGCTCGCAATCGGGATTGAGGAGAACGGAAGAGTTTCCGCTGGCGCTGAAGATGCGAAGTGGATAAGGAAGAAAGTGCTGATTGTGCCGGGAAAGATGGAGAAGAAGGAGGCGGCGGAAAAGCTTGGGGAACTGCTGGGCGTGCCTGATTCGGAAATCATGCCTTGCCTGCCTTCGGGGAAGGCAAGTATTGTTCGGGCATAGGCGGCGGGCCCGGATGGGGGCAGTGCGCCGGGTCCATGCCATGGAGTATCATGTCCTGGTCCCACCTGTTCTTTGCCTTCAGGTATTCTGCGGGTGGGCCCCGGACGGCATGGTCTGGGGTTATGATTTTGGGCCTGCCATCGCCGGGCATTATGAATACCCTGCGGTTCGCTGGGTTTTCCGGCTTGGCATCCGTGGCGTAGTACTCCCAGACGATCACCGCGCGGTCCAGGGAAGGGCCGCCGTATGCATGGACGTAGTTCTCGTCTGAGTTTCCGCTGTTCATGGTGCGGGCCAGGGCGCCCAGCCACGGGCCTTCTATGCGCTGCAAAAAACGGCCGGGGTGGAACCCGGATTCGTCCTCCACCCCGTCTTTCAGCACGGGCAGCCTCCTGCAAAGGTGGTACCCGTACCAGCTGGGGAACTGGGGGAATTGCTCAAGCACCGCGGGCTTGTTCTGGGGGACAATCTGGATCCTCCTTCCGCTGTGATGCAGGGTGAAATCCCCTTCCACGATAACCGCTATGCCGGACCTGCCGCTGCAGAACCTGGTGTCAAGGCAGAGCCAGAGGCTGGTTTGGGGGTCCTTGTACTCAAAGAGACCGGGGAATGTGCGGCCCTTGCCGGGATAGGCAAGGAACGTGCCGGTGTGCATCAGGCCGGTGCCCGCGTTGGTGGTGAGGGCGCGCGGCGTCTTGCCTGGGGTGAGATGGAGCAGCTCGTCAAACTCGGCGTGCGTGGGGATGCTGTCCTTGAAGTGGCGCATCGCCTGGAGGATGTTCATCCGCCCCCTGAACCCCAGCCTGCGCCCAATCCCGGGAGCGGTGTGGAACAGTGTTGGGTGGAATGCGCATTGCATGGCTCTTATTATGCCATGAAATCTTAATAAAACCCTGTTTCACACACTATGTAACCATGGTTACATTCCACCCGCACAATAAATAAGTGTTATATATTTTGCCCAACAAGAACGCGCTATGGGGGGTTATGATTACCCTAAAGAGAAGGGGGGGCTCCCCCTTCCTCTTGGTGCGCGGCGCATAGAGGTAAGGCCAAAAGGCGACCTTAGAGACCCCGGCGCCGCCCCTCTGGCAAAGAAGATAGCAGAGCTCGCAGGCGTGAAGCCAACCGACGTCGCCATCGTGCGCGCATACAATTTCTACGGCGAACTTTCGGATGGGGAGATGGAGAAGCTGGGCAAGGAGCTTTTCGCCGACGCCGTTTCCGAGGAGTTCTCATTCAAGGCGCCGTTCTATCCTGATTACTGGAGGATAGAGGTGGGCTTCCTACCCGGGATGACCGACAACGAGGGGAACACCGCGGTTGAGGGAGTAAGGGACGTGCTCGGAAAGGAGGTGGAGGCATACACGTCGCGGGTGTATGCGATAAGGGCGGATTTTGACGACGATTCCGTGCTGGCGGAAATAGCGAAGAAGCTGCTGGCGAACGAAGTGATACAGGCATGGAAGGTTTACGAGCCGGAGAGCGGCGCGTTTGAGCCGTACATTCCGCGCGTGGAGCTGGACCATGCCCCGGTCGCCGAGGAGATAGACCTCCAGGTTCCGGACGAGGAGCTGGTGAAAATCAGCCGCGAGCGGACGCTCGCCCTTTCCCTGGAGGAGATGCGCGAGATAAAGGCGCACTACGCCAAGGCGGCGGTGCGGAAGGAACGGGAAAAAATGGGGTTGGGCAAGGGCGCGACCGACGTTGAGCTGGAGGCCCTGGCGCAGTCCTGGAGCGAGCACTGCAAGCACAAGATATTCAACGCCAAAATAGATTATTCGGAGGAAGGTGAAGGAGTTGAGGGGAGGGAAGAGAAGATAGATTCCATATTCAAGACATACATCCGCTCCGCAACGGATGAGGTGCGGAAGCCGTACGTGGTCTCGGTGTTCAAGGACAACGGCGGCATAATCCGGTTTGACCATGAGAACGACATCGCGGTGAAGGTGGAGACGCACAACGCCCCTTCGGCGCTGGACCCGTACGGGGGCGCGCTCACTGGAATACTCGGCGTGAACAGGGACGTGCTGGGGACAGGTATGGGCGCGAAGCCCATCGCGAACATAAACGTGCTGTGTTTCGGCTACCTGGACGAGAAAGATGTGCCAAAGGGATGCCTGCATCCGCAGAGGATTGCGAAGGGCGTCGTGAGGGGTATAGAGCACGGCGGGAACATGGTCGGGATTCCGACGGTTAATGGCTCGGTCGTGTTTGAGAAATGCTACACGGCGAGGCCGCTCGTGTATGCGGGAACGGTGGGGATGATGCCGCACGAGATAGGCGGCAGGGAGACGGCGAGGAAGAAGATAGAACCAGGGTACCTTGCGGTGATGGTCGGTGGGAGAATAGGGAAGGATGGGATTCATGGGGCGACTTTCTCTTCACAGCAGCTTACGACGGGAATAGCTGGCAGCGTGGTGCAGATAGGCGACCCGATAACACAGAAAAAAGTCATAGACATGGTGCTTGAGGCGAGGGACCTCGGGCTGTTCGAAGCGGTCACGGACGACGGGGCCGGCGGGCTTTCTTCAAGCATAGGCGAGCTGGCGCAGCTCAGCGGCGGTTGCGAGGTCCATCTGGACAAGTGCCCGCTGAAATACCCCGGGCTGGACCCGTGGGAGATACTGCTTTCGGAATCGCAGGAGAGGATGACGCTCGCGGTGCCGGCGGAAAAGATGCCGGGAATAGAGAAGCTGGCGAAGAAGCATGGTGTGGAGGCAAGCATAGCGGGGACATTCACGGATAGCGGGAAGTTCCACATCCTCTACGGAAAGAGCACTGTCGCGTATGTGGATATGCAATTCCTGCACGAGGGCGTCCCACAGATGCATCTCAAGGCGGTGTGGAAGGACAGGATGCCTATCCCGCCGGGCAGGCCGCTGATGCAGCACGGCGAGGCGCTGAAGGCGCTGCTCGCGTCCCCGAACATCGCGTCAAAGGAATGGGTGATACGGCAGTACGACCACGAGGTGCAGGGGGGGAGCGCGCTCAAGCCGCTCATGGAGGGGAACGCCCCTTCGGACGGCGGCGTGTTCAGGCCCATATTGGGAATGAACGGCGGGCTGGCGGTCGCGCACGGGGTTTGCCCGAGATATACGGAAGATGCATACCACATGGCGATGAACGCCGTGGATGAGGGCGTGCGGAACGCAATCGCGTGCGGGGCGAAGTTCGGCTATCTCGCCTGCCTGGACAATTTCTGCTGGCCCGACCCGATAAAGGGGCCGCGCAATCCCGATGGGGACTTCAAGCTTGCGCAGCTCGTGAGGGCGGCGAGGGGGATGCATGATGCGGCAGTGGGATACGGGACCCCGATAATATCCGGAAAAGACAGCATGAAGAATGACTATTATTCGGGGGACAGCAAGCACTCCATAAACCCAACGCTGCTGGTCACCGTGGTGGGGAAAGTTGAGGATGTTACTAAGATAGCGAGCTCGGACTTCAAGGAGGTCGGGGACGCCATTTACGTGCTCGGCACGACGCACCACGAGATGGGCGGGAGCGAATATTTCAAGCTGCACGGCGGCGTGGGCGCGGGGATGCCCAAGGTCAGGGTGAAGGAGAACTCCGAACTCTATGCCGCGCTTTCCAAGGCGATGGAACGGGGCACCATACGGAGCGTGCACGACGTTTCAGATGGCGGGCTTGCGGCGGCTTTCGCGGAATGCGCGATGGGCGGCAAGGTCGGTGCGGAAATGGACCTTTCGCTGATAAGCAAGGACACGGACGAGGATGCGGCGCTCCTGTTCTCGGAAAGCGCGGGCAGGTTCATTGTGAGCGTGCGCGAGAAGGACGCGTTCAAGTTTGAGAAGATGATGTTCGGCACCAAAACAAAGAAGGCGGGAAGGGTGCGCGGGGACAAGCGGGTGGTGCTGAGGAACGGCGACAACGCACTTGTGAACGAGGACGTCTTTGAGCTGCGCGACGCGTGGAGCGGGGGGTTGAAATGGTGAAGGCGAAGGCCATCGTGCTTGATGGGTACGGCATAAACTGCCCCCATGAGACCGCGTATGCTATGCGCACCTCGGGGGGCGAGGCAGACATAAGGCATGTGAGCGAAGTGACCGACTCTCCGTCGCTGCTCCGGGATTACAACATGCTCATCCTGCCCGGCGGCTTTTCGTTCGGGGACGACCTCGGCTCGGCTAGGGTTCTCGCGAACAGGTTGAGGCACAGGGCTGGCGGGGAAATCTCAGAATTCGTGAAGGGTGGGAAGCTTGTGCTGGGGATATGCAACGGCTTCCAGGCGCTGGTGAAGATGGGGCTGCTTCCTGTGCCGGATTTCACGCAGCGCGTGACTCTTACTTACAATGCGTCTGGAAAGTTTGAAGATAGGTGGGTACGGCTGGCGATGAACCAGAAGAGCCCGTGCGTCTTCACTAAGGGGATAGCGTACATGGACCTTCCAGTGAGGCATGGTGAGGGGAGGTTCATACCGTCAGGGCGCGAAGTCTTGGGAGAGATGGTCGGCAAGAACACGATTGCATGCCAATATGTCAGCCCGGAAGGCAAAATTGATGAATATCCTTACAACCCGAACGGCTCGGTGGGCGGTGTTGCCGGCATCTGCGATGAGAGCGGCAGGATATTCGGGCTCATGCCGCACCCGGAGGCGTACAACCATTTCACGAACCATCCGGCATGGACGCGCGGCGCCACGAAGGTTGGCGAGGGCCTGAGGATATTCAGGAATGCTGTGGAGCATATAGAATCCAAATTCTAGGTGGATATTTGAGGAAGCTGAAGTCCCTGAAAGTCTCGGGAAGCAATTCACTCAACCAATGGACGCGGTTCCGCAATCCAATAAGGGTCGTGTATAATTTTGTGTTGGTGCAGCTCTCAAGGTACGCGCCATCGCTCGCGATGAAGAGGGCGCTGCTGCGCATGACCGGCATGAAAGTGGGGAAGGGCGCGGCGGTTGGGCTCATGGCGATGTTTGATGTCTTTTACCCGGAGCTGATTGAGCTTGGGGATGAATGCATAATAGGGTACAACGCGACGATACTCGCGCACGAGTTCCTGCAGAATGAACTTCGCACCGGCAGGACTGTGGTGGGGAGGGGCGCCCTGGTGGGCGCTAACGCGACGGTGCTCGCGGGCGTTGAGATAGGGGAAGGCGCGGTCGTTTCGGCAATGACGTTCGTGAATGGGGACGTGCCTGCCGGCTCGCGTGCTGAAGGCAACCCTATGAAGATTAATAGGATGCGGTAGAGAAAACGGCGGTGTTCGGATGGATGTTGAATTCGCGAGGAAGGATGTTGGTGGAGTGGGCTCGGATATGCTCGTGGTTCCGTGCTTCAGGGGCAAGGTCCCGAAATGGGTGCACTCACAGCTGGAAGAGGCTGGGGTAGGCAAGGACTTTTCAGGAGAGAAGGGAAGGCTCTACCTGCTGCCCGCACGGGGCAGGAAGTACAAGAGGATGCTATTGCTCGGCTTCGGGAGGGAAAAAAATGTGGAGTTGGAGGATTTCCGGCTTTCCGGGGCCAGGATAGTCAAGATGGCGAGGGGGCTGAAGCTGGCGGATGTTTCGGTGTGGGTGGATTTCTACGGCGCAATCAGGCATTCGGAGCACGATGTGGCGCGTGCGATGGTCGAAGGGATAATGCTCGCGAGCCTGCGGCTGGCTCCATATAAGCAAAAGAAGAAAGGTGAGGAGGATGGGGGTGGGAAGGCGATACGCAAGCTCACGATAATCTCTAATCTGGATGTTAGCGCTGAAGTGAAGGAAGGTGCGATACTGACTGATGCGCAGAATTATGCGCGGGTGGTGGATGTGGAACCGGCGAATTTCATGACGCCCAGGAAGCTGGCCGAAACCGCCCGCAAGCTGGCTGTGGAGTATAAGCTGAAATTCAGGGTGTTGGGCAGGCGAGACCTTGAAAGGATGGGAATGAACGGCATCCTCGGAGTCTCGTATGGAAGCGCACGGGAGCCAGTCATGGTAGAGCTCAAATATAATGATGGGAAGAAATTGCCGCACGTCGCGCTGGTGGGAAAGGGGATAACGTTTGATAGTGGTGGGATAAGCATAAAGCCGTCCAAGGGCATGGACGCGATGAAGTTTGACAAGACCGGCGCGGTGGTGGTGCTGTCGGTGCTCAAGGCGGTGGCTGAGATGAAGCTGCCTCTGAGGATAACTGTGCTGATGCCAGCAACCGAGAACATGCCGAGCGGCAGCGCGACCAAACCTGGCGACGTGTTGAGGATGTATAATGGGAAGAGTGTTGAAGTACTCAATACGGACGCGGAGGGGAGGTTGATTCTGGGGGATGCGCTCGCTTACGCATCTGAGGCAAAACCAGATTTGATGATTGATGCTGCTACACTCACCGGCGCGATGATGGTCGTGCTCGGAAGGCATGGTATGGGGATGTTGGGCACGGACCACGGGGCGATGAAACTGATGTATGGCTGCGGGCTTGAAACTGGGGAGCGGGTGTGGGAACTGCCCCTTTGGAAGGAATATTCTGAAATGGTGAAGGGAGATTACACTGACTTGAAGAATATGGGGAGTGAGAGTGGTGAGGCAAGCACGATAACCGCCGCGGCTTTCCTGAAGGAGTTTGTTGGAAAGACCCCTTGGGTCCACTTAGATATGGCGTCTGTTGAGAAAAGTGAGGGTGGTGTTGGTTATTTTTGTAGGGGGCCTACGGGCAAGGGGGTCCGGCTGCTGGCGACCTTCTTAAAGGAGTGGGCAAAAAATAAAAAATCATAGGGGACGCCCCCCATTTCCACTATTTCAGTTCCTTTATTTCACGGCATTTTATTTTGTAAACTATGAGGAATTTTGAGTACTCTTTGAAAAAAGGATCCACAACATGCCCTAGATTATCGGGCACAACAAGGACGGATTTTGTTTTCCAGTAATATTTGTTCAACCCCCTGCGATTTAGGTTGTAATAAAAGACGCGTTTGACTCGGTTATAATTCCGTAAAGCCGTTTTTATGTCGTATAGATAAACCAACATTCAATCACAATGTAACCATGGTTACAATTACTTTAAATTCATATCATTTATCATATCATACGAAGATATATTAGTGGAAACACACCCTCCCCTCCCATTATATTCTCTTCTCATAATTTATGTTTATATGGAGTTAGACCTGCGACCCTACCAGTCCCAGATTGTGGAATCTGTGAAGCGGAACGGCAGCACTTTAGTTGTCCTTCCAACTGGCCTTGGAAAGACACACATCGCACTTGCATTGATAAAAGAAAACTTATTTTCTGTAGGGAAATCCCTGTTCCTGACACCAACCAAACCATTGGCCAGGCAGCACTATCTTACAATACAAAAAATTTTAGGTGTTGGCCCCGAGGACATCTCCCTAGTGACTGGGGAAGTTAATGAAAAGAAGCGCGCCGCCCTGTACACAGCAAAGATATTCGTTTCTACCCCCCAAACAATCAAAAACGACCTGAAGAATGGGATTTACCCTGCGAAAAACACCTCGTTGGCTGTTTTTGATGAAGCGCATCGTGCAGTGGGGGATTACGCGTACGTTCCCATCGCCGGAAGCCTGCCGCAAAACTGCATTTCCCTAGCACTCACCGCCTCTCCTGGTGGGGACAGGGCAAGGATCAAAGAGGTTCTCTCCAACCTAAACATAAACAACATTGAAATTATGGTGGAAACAGACGCGGCAATCCAGCCATACACAAAACAACTGGCTGCGTCGTGGATTCCAGTGGATTTATCCCCCGAATTGAAGGAAGCCGACAACCAACTAATCACACTCATCAGGGAATTTTCCCAAAAACTAGGCAACGGCTACCAGAAACCACCCATAACTTCAAAGAAACAATTCATGCTGTACGGCCGCAGGCTGCAGGCGATGCGCCACCCAGCAAAATATACCTTTCTTTCCTACTATTACGCCCTTTTACACCTAATACATCTGCAGGAGTTGCTGCAGACACAAGGGCCGCACCCTGCGCTGAATTACATCGCAAAACTGAAATCCTCGGCTTCCAGGACATCTGCCGCACTGGTGGCACGCCCGGGGATGGTGATTGCATTCAAAATCCTATCATCCGCAGGCGACCACCCCAAAACCCTGAAATTACTATCCCTCCTCTCTTCAATGAAAGGCAGCAAGGTAATCCTGTTCGTGCAATACCGGGACCAGATAACAAGGATAAAAGAGGTGTTGGACGCGAACGGGTTTTCCTCAAAGATATTCGTGGGCAAGCGGGACGGCTTCACAAGGAAGATGCAAGAGGAGACAATGGACGCGTTCCGGAAAGATGAGTTCAAAATATTGATTGCAAGCTCCATTGGGGAGGAGGGCCTTGACATCCCAGCAGTGGACTCAGTCATATTCTTTGAGCCCATACCCAGCGAAATCCGCTCCATACAACGCAGGGGCCGCGCAGGCAGGTTCAAGGACGGCTCGGTGCATGTCCTGATGACGCGCGCCACGCGAGATGAATACTACTTCTGGGCCTCAAGGAAACGGGAACAGAAGATGAAGGAGATCCTCCTCTCTTTACAGAAGGAAATGGAAAGGAAGAGGTTCTCCCCAGAAAGCAAAATACAAAAAGATGCTCCAGTGCAGGCTAAAGGGCAGTCCCGACTAGGCGATTTCTGACTTCAGTCGAATTCATCAACCTCAATTTTCTTCAGCTTCCTCAAACTCGGTTTGTTCCTACCACTTCCTGATGGCCAAACATTGCCTTTCCGGAATAGCAATAGCGCCACGGCACCAATAACTAGGAGCGCAGTGAGGGCAAGAACAAGTAACCCGTTATCCACCGACTCCGCACCATTCAACTTGCTGATTGTGTTCTCGCTTGCCAGGATGGATTTCACAAATCTGCCGCTGTCAAGGTAATCGTTGGCCATTTCCAGGGAGTTTTCCACATCCTGTTTTTCATCCTCCCCCAGCGTAGCCTTTGATTCGGTGTAAAGGTCAGTGGCAGAAGCAATCATTCGCAGCCCTTCCCCATTAAGGAAACCGAGCACGCTCTCCATGTCCGCCTTAAGCTGCGCCGCCTCCACCATTGCGGCATCAGTATTGGTGCTGCGGTTCAGTGCCGTCAGCCGCGTCTTTATCTCATTCGGCTTCTTTTCAAAGAGCGAGAGCATGCTGTCTCCAGACGGCAGGTCTGAATACTCATCCTCGTATTCGGAAAGCACACTATTGGCTCCGGCTATAAGATTGGATAGTGCTGAACGCTCTACCGCATCCTTTGCCCCTTCCCTCACCTTAAGGGCATCAAGCGCATCCTGTGCATTTTCCAGCGCGGCAAGTGCGAGCATTCCATCCTCTAGCGTCATAGTGCCAGAGAACACGGCACCCTGTGCCTCAAGCCCTGAAATGGCGCTGCTCAGGTTTGCGTCATCAACACCAATCGCCATCCAATCCTTTTTTATCTTCGCCTCGTTGTCCTTGACATATTTCTGTATCTTGGTTATTTCTTTTCCTTCCCATCCCAAATCCACATCCTCAAGCGGGCTGGAGGTCGCTCCCACACTCAGGTTCTGTGCAAGCGCGCCTTCCAATACACTGAGCCTTGCACGCATCTCTGGGAGGTATTGGCTACCCACACCATTATCCTCGCCGATGTTGATTGCACCCCGCAGTTCTGCCGCCTTCTCTGAAATTTCTGCTCTCAATTCACTATCCTTCGCAGCCACCTTTACGGCAGCTTTCGCGTCTTTCTCAATCTGGGATTCGGTGCTCTGCAGCGCAGCCAGGGCACCTGCGTAATCGCCTGCTGCATAAAGGTTTGACGCATTGCCCAGGAGCGCCCTCGCCTCGCCGCCCATATTCACACCCTCCAACTCATCAATCCTATCCCCAACATAGCTGCTGATATTGGAGAATTCGTACCTCACCCGCACCTTAGCCAGCTTGTCCGCTTCTAAGCCGTTTATCTCAAAATAGACTACCCCAGTACCGTCCTTCTTCACATTCTTGATTTGCTCCCCAGTATAGCCAAAAACATCTATAGATCTAGGGCTCTTGCCACTCTCATCCACCCATACTGGAACCATGTCCAGGTCCATTTTTGGAGAGATGTCTATCATATATGCAACTGTCGTCATCGTCCCGGCTGTAGTCACCAACTCAGTGCTCTTGTCCATTCCGTACGCGTCTGCAACATGCTCAACGATGCCCAGGGAATGCGTCCCTTTTGTTATCCTTGCCTTGAGTATTCCGTCCGTGACTGCGTGGGCCGTGCCGTCCAGCACCGCAGAATCAAAACCCGAACCAACATTGATTGAGTTCACCTGCATTGAACAGGCAAGGCTCATCTGCCTGCTCACCTTTGCGCCGCCTATTGCATCCCCGACCGCGCTGGTGCGGATGCCAGACGCGACGCAGGGACGGTACCCTTTCTTGAATTCAAGCACCACTTCTTCTCCAGCCGAAACCTGCACAAGCTGTATGGTCGCGACCCCGTCCTGGTACGCTACGGTCCTCACGCGCTCGCCTCCATCAACAAGGTCCATCTTCCCTATCTCCGCGCCGGCTGGAACTGATATGACTGCATTCTCCGCTCCCATCGGCAGGGTATTTCTGGCCCGCACAACCAAGGTGTATTCGCTGTCTTCGTCAAGGCTGGCGGCGGTAGTAGTCTCATAATAATCAACCAGCATCGCGTTGCCCACCACTTCACCAGCCCGGGCGGCGGTCGCATTGAAAATGTTCATGTACCCGTTGTGCATCATCTTCAGGCTACCGATTGCGCAATCATAATCAAGGTCGTTTCCCGAATAGCAATCCTCCCTCTCCAGCCAGGAATTCATGTAAGCGAAGCTGCTACCCCCACCCTCTATGAGCGCTTTCGCATCTTCCCTTTCTCCAGGCAGGCCCCCATACAGCACCCTTGCCTTTCCGAGTATGCTGGATTTGATTCTTGAGAGAATCTCCACCGCGTCTGTGGGTTTCATGTTCTTTACAATGGTGAAGAGCGCCTGCTCATTACGTGTGTCTATCCCATCAGTTGTCGCATTTTGGATAAGCTTTTCAACTTCTAGCACGGCTGCCTCATATTCAGCAGCCTGTTCTATGTCCGTGCCGTCCAGCGCAAGCCGCGCGTGCATCCTACACGACCCGTATTGCTCGAACCGGACGCCGAGCTTTGTTTCCGCGTCCGCAAAATTGCATGCAATTTCCGCTTCAACCAGATGTGCCTGCCCCGCCTCGGTCAGTCTCGTGCTGCGCTGCGCCTGTGCCAGTGCGGCATGCGCCTCACCTCCAAAATCCGCCACGACCGCTTCCGCGTCCTCCAACAGCAAAGCGCCATTCACAACTATGTCGTCGTAATATGTGGCAGCCACCCAATAAGAGTCATATTTTTTCTTATACCATCCATCCGACCTGCTGTTCGCTTGTGTGTCCGCACCCCCCATTGCTTTATTCCCGTTTTCATATTCCTTTTTTATGATCGCATACTCGTCACTTATGCTCGCAACCCCACCGATGTCGCTGGTTTCCGCGCTTACAGTTATCCCATCAAGTTCTGTCGCAGTCATCAAGTCAATGAGCACAGTCGCCTGCGCCCTGGAGTCTAGGGCATACGCCTCAAGCTCGGATAGTTTTGCCTGCGCCCCCTCCCAGCTTTCGGTCATGTTGGCGTTCTTCTCCCCAAGCACCGTTTCGGTTTCCCAATGCGTCCTCATGCATGCCGGGTACCAGGTCATGTCAGGGATTGAATCATCCAGCCCGCTGCTGTTGCACCTCACATCATCCACAGTCGCATAACATATCCAGTTCGCGGGGCCGGAATACCTAGATTCACATATGCCAGAACTAGCCACTTCCTCCATAGTCGCCTCTACAGCGAGCCTCCTGCCGTTTACTTCCGCGCCCTCCTTCTCCACGGCACGTAGTGAACAATCCATGGCATCCTTCCAGTCCCCCACATAGTGCATTAGGTACCATTCGTAAGCGACGTCATACGCCGGGTGGGATGTAGATGCGGCGCTTCCGATGCGTACGAAATCCAGCAAGCCATCAGCATATTCCTTATGCCGCAACGCACTCTCAAGCTCCGAGCTTGAGTTGCAGCCGATGCCGTGGCATTCCGGCAACAGTTGCTCAAGCTCCGCCTCTTCTAAGCTTTCATGGAATGGAAGCATGATCCCCAATACATCCATCCTGCTGATGTTGTTTGTTGGCTCTACACTATACCAAATCTCAAAGAAGCCCAGGTCCATTATGTGCTCGTTGTTCGCAACCCATCCGCTATCCTCCCATGTGCGCGGATAGCTCGTCTGCGCTTCGGCAAAAGCCGCCTGGATGGCAACCACTGCAAAAATAGCAAATAGCAAAATCAGGTGCTTGTTCATAGTATTGATATGTGGTGAAACGATTAAATAGTTTGATGCTGGCGGTTTAGCCATGGAATTCCAAAAACTCATAAGGGAAAGGAAGAGCACGCGGCTGTTTAGGCCCTCGCCCCTCGCGCAGAAGCAGCTAGACACAATTAAGGATGCAGCCAACCTAGCCCCGTCCGCAGGCAACCTGCAGAGCTACCATTTCTATCTGGTTACTGAAAAAGAAACTAAGGAAAAGCTCGCAAAGGCCGCCTTCAACCAGGGTTTCATTTCCGATGCCCCGGCAGTGTTCGTCTTCTTCGCGGATGCGGCGTCTTCCTCAAAGAAATACGGGGAACGGGGAAATTTATTCTGCATAATAGACGCATCCCTCGCCGCGGGCTATGCGCAATTGGCGGCCACGGACCTCGGCCTCGGCGCGGTATGGGTGGGTGCGTTCAGTGATGAAGAGGTGAAGGGGATATTCCAAGAACAAGGCAGGCCGGTCTGCATCCTGCCTATCGGAATCCCGGCGGAAACCACTAAGGGGAATGTGAAGAAAGACCGCCTAAAGAAGACGCCCTGATGCTCAAACCCTTATTTCACAGGCAGCGACCGGGTATTCAAGCTCGAATCCCTCAAGCACTTTCGGGGAGATTTCGCCCATCACCCCTGCTTCTTTACCGTCAATATGCACCGAGTAGCATCTTCCGCTTATGAACCTCGCATCTTCAACAGGCTTCAATGAAAGCTCGGTCCCCCATTCCTTCGCAAACGTCTGTAGCGCAGATTGTATGCCTGAGAATTTTGCATCTACCCCAATCATCACGAACCCGAGGCGTTTCTCTTCGCTTCCGTTCCAGACGCCTCCCAGTTCGTAGAACCTCTGCGGCAGGCCTCTCGTCTTGTTCGTCTTGCATGTTCCGAGAAGTCCCGGCAGCAATGACGTCCTTACTGTATTGAATTCCTCGCTCGTGGAGTTCGCTATCCTTACCCTCCCCTTGTCTGGAGTCCCGGCAAGCAGCTTGTCGTTTGAAAGCACGTACGTCTTCGCCTCAAGGAAGCCCATGCCGCACATTATCTCATGCACGTCCGATTCCCCGGGTATCCAGGAGCCGATGGTCGGCAGCTGCGGCAATTCCGGCGTGAAGTTCGTGTACCCGTGCCCTATCGCTATGTCTTCTATCACGTCTATGAACGAGATGATGTCCACTCGGTACGGGGGCGCATAAATCACCTCGCCCTTCACCTTATAGCCCATCGTCTGCAGCGCTTCCTTCACCTCCTTCTTCCCGATGGACTTGCCGAGCACGCGCCGCACTTCATCCTCGTCATAAGCTATTTTCTTATACTCCAGATTAGGGTGGCTCTTTCCACCCGCTTCCACAGCATAAATTTCTGCGCCAGCATCAGCGAACGCGGTGGCGATAATGTTCAGAACGCCTTCCACGGTTTCCTCCGAGGTTCCGGTCACGTCTATAAGCAAGTTATTGGTATTCTCGTTGACCTTGGTCCTCTCGCTGTTTATTATCGGCGGATAGGAAATTACCCCTTCCGCATCCTTTATCACGACCTTTGCGTTACGGGACAGGTGCGCATACGCAACACCCTTCGGGTGCTTATCCAGTATCTCGCCGAGCCCCATCTCCTTGCCCGTTTCCAAAGGAACGAATCTTTCGCCCGCGCCAACCACATACTCAAGCGGAAACTTTATCGCGTCAAGGTTGTGCAGCCCCACGGCGACCTTCTTCCTTTTCCTGCCGACAGTTTCATGGAGCTTTTCCTGCATCTGCATGGCGTCCTTGATTGATTCGTCATCAAAACGCACGCCCTTCACGACCGCGCACCTCACGAACGGGCGGACGGATTCCACGCCTTTTCCAACCTTCATTTTGTAGCCGCCATCCAGCACCTTGTACTCCGGCGCCTTGCCGCCATTGTACGCGAGCAGCGCCCGCACCATACCCTCCATTGGGAAGAGGTCCGGCCTGTTCGGCGTGATTTCCACAACCAGGTGCCCGTCCTTCCTCTCAGTGGGCATCCCTATCTCCGTAAGAATCCTGATTATCTCAGCTTCCTTAATCCCGGTTTTCTTTTCCATCAGTTTCGGGTCAACCGCAGCCACAGCCATGTGAATCCTTTCCTCCTTCCTTTCCGCAGCCCTTCCTCTCCTTCGCCATCTTAGCTCCGTATGCCGTCGGGTAATCCCCATCCAGGCATCCGGTGCAGAGATCCAGCCCTATCGCCTTTTTCAGCCCGTCCAATGAAACATAATACAGCGTGTCCGCGCCTATGAATTTCCTTATCTCATCCACGCTTTTCTTGCCGGCAATCAGCTCCTCGTAAGTGGACATGTCCACCCCGTAGAAACACGGGTGCATCACCGGCGGGCACGTGACGCGCATGTGTATCTCCTTCGCGCCTGCATCCCTAAGCATCTTCAGTATCTCCCTGGTCGTGGTCCCCCGGACGATGCTGTCATCAACAACGATTACGCTTTTGCCTTCCACAACGCTCCTTATCGGGTTCAATTTCGCCTTGACCGCGCCCACGCGCATCTTCTGGTCCGGCATGATGAACGTGCGCGCCACATACCTGTTCTTGATTATGCCCTCTTCATAGGGTATCCCAAGAACACGCGATATCTCAAGCGCAGCCGTCCTCGCCGTGTCCGGTATCGGCACGACCACGTCCGCCTTCACCGGCGCCTCCCTCGCAAGCGCAGCCCCGAGCCGCCTCCTCGCCTCGTGCACCTCCACGCTGTTTATCACGGAGTCCGGCCTTGAGAAATATACATATTCAAACATGCAGTGCCTATGAGTGGATGGCGATACCATCTTCTTCTGGAATCCCTTAGGGCTTATGACTGCCATCTCACCCCCGCCCAGCGTCCCCACGTGCTTCGCCCCGTTTATGTCAAATGCCACGGTTTCGGATGCGGCAAAATACGCATCCCCGCTCTCGCCGAGCTCAAAGGGCCTTATCGCGTGCGGGTCCCTGAATGCGAAGAGCACGCCGTCCTTTATCGCGACCACGGAATACGAGCCATCCAGCTTGCCCATCGCGTGCCTCACTGCGCCCTCAATGTCCTTCCCAGAAGCAAACGCATCCGCAAGCACGTGCGCAATAACTTCGGAATCAACCGTGCCCGCAAACTTCGCGCCTTTTTTCTCCAGCTCCTTCCGCAAATCCGTATAATTGGCGATGTGGCCGTTGTGCGCAATGGCGAGCCCCGCCTTCTGCACAACGGACGGCTGGACATCGGCAATTTCGCACGTGTCGGTTGTCGGGTACCTCGTGTGCGCAATCCCCATACCACCCTTCATCACCATGTCCTTTTCGGAAAATATGCGGGAGACCAATCCGAGCCCCTTCTTTTCAACCAGCTTTTTTCCGTCGTAGATTGCCATGCCGGCGGCATCCTGCCCCCTGTGCTGGAGCGCAAGCATTCCGTTGTAAATATAATTCGCCACGGGCTTGTTGTTTTTTGATAACACAGCGACTATGCCGCAGCTTTCTCTTTTCTCCATATTTCACATTCCCCTTTTTGTTTTAAAAACATAGGTTTGCCAGGCTAAAATGTAACCATGGTTACATCCAATCCTAGAAAAACTCATCAAGCCTTCTTTGCGTGAGGATTTTGCTCCTTTCCGCATACGCCGAAATCCCCTTCCGGAGCCTGCTCCCCATGGAAGCAAGCGCCTCGGAAAGTGAAGAATACTTCCTCACGCTCAGCGTCGCATCCCTCACATTCTCCCTCACCTGGAACACGCCCACCGGCACCTGGTAGCCCTCATAAATTTCCCGTATGGACATCACCCGCGCCTGCTTCCTTATCCTGTCCAGAAACTCCAGCACTCCAATCCGAACCGCATAATACCCCCCTGCCTGCGCATCCGCATAAGTGGTCCTCCCCTCAAACAGCTCGTGCTCCTCGCTCACACGGAAATCCGAGCCGCCCATCGTCCAAATCGTGCCCGGCGACCACGCCTCAAAATTCTCAAACTCCCATTTTCCGGGCATCACGAGAATCTCAAAATGATTGGACAGGGATTCATGGCTCAGCACATAGAAGTCCGACACTTCTGGATACTCCCGCACCCTGCCCATCAAGTGCTTCCCCAGCATGTCGTCCGTCGCCGTGATGCTCCACCGTGTGGGCACCATCTTCCTGTCTTCTTTCATCCCCAGCAATCCAGCTGACAAAACCTTCGTAATGTAATAATTATCCAAACCGGTCTCAAACATCTCCGTGACAATCTCCCGCGCCCGCGCCTTTTCCTGCAATAGTTCATCCGCTTTCTTCGGGATTTTAGGGTTCTCGCACAGCCGCACGTCCTTCATCGTCCCGGAAGCCCCAATCGGCTGCGCCACGGACGAGAACTTCATGTCAAAAACCGGCTCCTTGGAAAACCGCATCTCCACATCCACGGGCCGCACGCTCATCGCCACATCCTGCGTCTCATCAGCGATTTTCCCCACGGGCCGTATGCCCCCATACCTCTTCCCGCGCACCGCATTCACTCTGTGTTCTATTATCTTCTCATACCCCATCTCGTATATGTCCCGCTCGCCCGCATACTCCTGCAGGGGCACCACCGGCCCCCACGAAACGGACGGATACCCGAAACTCCCGACAAATACTTCCGCGCTCCCCCCAAAAACTGTTTTCTTCCCCAGGCTCTCAGCGCCCCTCCTCATGGCGGCAAGCTTGCTGAGGAGCGGGCAGTAGTCCAGCCCGCACATCTTCCGGGTGCCCTTGCATATGTGGCAATAGTGGTCCGGCCTCATCAATCCCATATCGCTTCCGGCGCTAAAAAGCTTATGCCTGCCTGGGTTCCGGTTTCCGCCGCCCACCCCAGCAAGCCTGCTTCAGCCGCCGTCGCCCACCGTCGGCGCCCCAATAGCTTTAAATACAACTTCAGCGTAGGTATAGAAGTGATATGATGGCAGCAAGGGCCAGCCGTCCTTCTAAGGGAAAAAAGACCTCCAGCAGAAGGAATCTCAGGGTTTCTAAGCCAAAAAAATCTATTTCCAGCCGCAAGGCCGCGGCGAGGCCATCAAGGGCAAGGCTCTCCAAGGCAAAGCCCCTCAATGCAAGGTCAAGGTTCTCAAAAGCAAAGGCAAGCTCCTCAAGGGCAAGGCAGGTGAAGTCCTGGTCCAAGCCAAAGATTGGCGGCGTGAAGGCGAGGCTCAAGAAGCCAGTGCCGTCCCCCAAGATGCCCAAGAAGGCGCCGGAGCCGAAGCTCAACGCCGAGCTGGACGCGGTCCTTTCCAATTCGCGCGTGCGCCAGATGCTCGTGGATTCCGGGGGCGAGAGCGCCCTTGACATAATGCGCGCTTTCACCAAGGAACTCTCTGACGACGATCTCGCAAAGAAGCTCAAGATAAAGATAAGCGACGTGCGCGCCACGCTCAACCGCCTCCATAACCTGGGCATAGTCCAGTACAACCGCTACAAGGACGCGGAAACGGGCTGGTTCTCATATTTCTGGTCCCTCAACATGGAGAAGACCAAGAGCTGGGTGGAGGAGCAGATATTGAAGGAAGCCGCCCCTGGCGACATCTCAAGCTCGGAATACTATTTCTGCCCGAAATGCGGCACAGAGAGCATGTATGAGTTCGCCGCAGCTTCAGATTATTCCTTCCGCTGCCCGCTCTGCAACAAGGCGCTGGAATTCGTGGACGAGAACGCGGCGAAGGACCTGTTCCCACGCGTGCCCAAGAGGACAATCTAAGTTTCCCTCATCATTTAATCCCTTTCCCTCCAATCCATACCCATGGGGAAGGAGAAGCACGATAAGCGAATACAAGAAATAAACGCTTACCTAGTCCCATCCTTTCAGGGCAAATTCCTGGTAGTGCGCCGCCGCGGCTCCAGCATCTGGGAATTCCCCGGCGGAGGCGTGGACTGGGGGGAGGACCCCTACACCGCCGCAATACGCGAATGCAGGGAGGAAATCCAGCTCACCCCCCATTCCGTCAAATTGGTGGGCATAACCTCCGCCACTTATGACAAGGACGGGATAGAAAAGCACTCCATCTACATCGTCTATAAAGGCGAACTCAGTTCCGACAAATACGAGCTTGGTTTGGAGCACGAGGAGGGAAGATGGGTTTCCCTCACCGAATTGCAATTCATGCATCTGGGATTGAACGCACAGGATATTCCGCAGATGCTTTAGCCCTTCTTTTTCTTCTTAAGGAAAAATATATACCTCTCAGCCCTCTCTAACTGCCCCTTAAGCCGCCTAACTTCAGAGTCCCTCGCCACTTCCCCAATCCTGGCATTCCTCGCACGCTTCAGCTCCGTTTCCAGCCCGTCCGCCCTCACCTTCTCCAATTCGTACGCCTTCCTCAAATTAACATTCTCCTCTGCCAACCGTGCAACCCGTTCATCCCGCTTCTGCGCTCCACTCTCCTTCTTCACTTCCTTCTTTTCGTCCGCGCCAACTCTTTTCTCCTCCTTCCTGGTCAGCATCAATTCCGCATTATGCAGCGAGTATCCCTGCACCACCATGTGCTTCAATAAGTCCTTGTCCAGCGCAGTATCCATGCCCTCAATCTGCCTTAGCCGGTTCTCATAAATATGATACGCTTTCATTGCCGCCCCGTATGCATCCCGTATGTGCACGTCGTCAATGAACCCGCCCATGGTTTTCTTCTCTTCCTGCGTAAGGCTCCGCACAGGGTAGGATAGCCGCACGTTGAACCGTGCCGCCACCTTCTGCACAAAGCTTGGAGGAGGAGTCACATCGCTCGCAATGAGGGAGGGCACGCCCACGTGCCGTATTATCTCCACAACCCTTTCGTCGCTCGCCTCCTTCTCGCATCCAGAGGCGACCAGTTGCCCCTTCAAATTCAATGCCGCAAAAGCAGTGTATACGCCCGGGTCCACTCCGACGATAAGATGCTGTATCAACCCACCTTCTACCCTATTACCGTGTGCTCGCTCTTGAGGAATATCTTCTGCCCTGGCCGCAGGTTGGTGTTCACCGTGACCCCGCTCCCTATCCAGCATCCGTTCCCAATCATCTTTCCGGGCATGGTGCAGGAGAGAACCCCGAACTTGGCCTCATCCCCGATTATCGCCCCTAGCTTCTTCCTAGCGGAATTCACCCATCCCTTTTCCGTGAGCACATTCACATGGCTGGAATCAAACCTGTAATTCGCAACCTGCGTCCCGGAGCCGAAATTCACGCCCTCCCCGACCACGCTGTCTCCAATATAAGTCAAATGTTTCGCCTTAACCCCATCAAATAGAATGCTATTCTTCACCGTAGTGGATTCCCCAATCTCGCAGTTCCTTCCAATTGAATTGAAGCCGCGAAGGAGCGCATGCGGCCCTATTTTCGTCCCCGCCCCAATGTACGAAGCGCCCTCCACAAAACTATCCACAACTTCCGCGCCCTCCTCCATTATGAGCTTCCCCTTTACCGTGGAATTTTCCACCAGCCCCGTGTTCGCCTCCATTTTTCCAAGAAGATACTCATTAAGCGTAAATAGGTGCCACGGATATCCTACATCCATCCAGAAGTCCTCGGTCTCCACCACGTGCGCCCCTTTCAACACATCCGTAATCTCATATTCCCCGCGCGGGGACGGCGCCAATTTCTTAATCTCGTCAAAAATCCCCTTATTGAACGCATAAATAGAAATATTGGCTAAATTCCCCTTAGGATGCTCCGGCTTCTCCTCCATGCCCGTAAGCACACCATTCTTCACTTCCGCAATTCCAAATCCATGCGGATTGTCCACCTTCTTCAGCCCGACCGTCTTGCCCCCCTCGTGCTTCTCAACCACATCCCGGTAAATCTCAGAATCGCAAACATTATTCCCATCCACGACAAGGAAATCCTCGCCCGCCTTTCCTTTCGCCGCCTCAATCGCCGCGGCAGTCCCGTGCTTCTCGCCCTGCACTGCGAACTCTATCGTCATCCCCAAGTTCTCTTTAGATAAGTAGTCAATTATCTGCTCCTTCCTGTACTTCACGACCACCACTGCTTCTTTCACCCGCGCCTTCTTCAGGTTAGACAGGACGTGCCAGATGAGCGGCTTCCCCGCCACCTGCAGCATCGCCTTTGGCCGCGTATATGTAATGGGGCGCATCCTTTCGCCTTCCCCGCCTGCTAGAACTACTGCTTTCAACCCATCCACCAGTAATTATCCCTGCGCAAGAGAATAAGAAATTAACTAAAACCCGCCCAAGCCCTAAACAGCTTCCTTAATCGCCTTTCTCGCCTTTTCGCAAACCTTGTCCAGCAGTTCCTTCGTCTTGGCTTCCGCCGTCAATCTGATGATGCTCTCCGTCCCGGAAGGGCGAACCAGCACCCAATACCCTCCCCCATCTACCCTAATCCCGTCGTCCTTATTCAATTTCCCGTCCAGCCTGAGCGTCCCCATTATCTTTTCCATCGCCTTCTTCCTGTCCCCAGTCCTGAACTTCTCCCTAGCCATCGGATTTGTTTTAAATCTGGAAGCCAGGGCACTCAATTTCCCTTTCCCACAAAATAGTTCCACATACTTAGCCGCAGCCATAACTCCATCCGGCACAAGCACCCCTCCCCTGAACACATATTCCCCTGCCGGCTCCCCGCCGAAGACCGCGCCGCTCTTCTCCATCTCCTCGCTCACGTGCACGCTCCCAACCGGAGTAAGCACGAACTCCCCGCCGCTCCTCTCCACCGTTTCCTTCACAATGAGCGAACTCTCCACTGAGCTTATGATTTTCCCCTTCTTTTGCGCCAATTCCTCCCCAATCATGAGCGCAAGCTGCACGTCTGCATTTAGAAGCTCGCCGCGCTCATCAACAATCGCGCACCTGTCCGCATCCCCGTCGTGCGCAATCCCGAAATCCGCCCCGCATGCCCTGACCGCGGAGGAAAGCCACGAAAGATTTTCCTTGTTCGGCTCCGAAGGCCTGTTGAAGCCGCGAAGCTCGCAGTTAAGGGATACCACACGGCATCCAAGCTCCCGCAATAAATACGGCGTAACCACCGCGCCTGCCCCGTTGCAATCCACAACCACTTTCGGTTTTTTCCTCCCAATCAATTTCGTATCCACGTTCTTCTTCACAAGCTCAATATAATCAGGAATTACATTTTCCGTTCTCCTCTCGCCCGGCTCCGCGCCGTATTCCATCCCCCTCCCGTACCTCTCCAGCACCCGCTTCTCCTCGGCGCGGCTTATCTCCCGCCCCTTCCTCATGAATTTGAGCCCGTTATATTCCGCGGGATTATGGGAGGCGGTAACCATCATGCCTCCGCAGCCGTATTTCATGGTCCCAAACGCAACAAGCGGAGTGGGCACTATCCCCAGCCCAATTCCGTCGTGCCCGGAGCCAAGCACCCCGCCCATCGCGGCAAAAGCAAGGGGAACCCCGCTTTCCCGGGTATCCCTCCCGATGCAAACATCTGTTTCAGCAAAAGCATTCGCCATCCGGAGCGCAAGCTCAGGAGTAATCTCCTTTCCATAGATTCCCCTGATACCAGAAGTGCCAAACATCAATCCAATTTCCCCAGAAGCCCATTTAAAGATAAGTTTGTGCTTCTTGGTGTAATTATGTGTCGTTTAAAAACCTTGCGCCGCCTTAATATAATAATTATGGCAGGCCAGAATGGGAACGGGGGCAGTTCGCCCCCGGGCCAACGGAAGCTGATACTTCCTCCAGAACCCGTAGCGCCAGCCAGGAGGAGGCTTGAATCCCGCGTCCCCACCCTCCAGCCCCCGGCTCCGCCCGCCCCGCTCACAGCACCGCCTGCGCCCAGGTCCCTAGAAAGGCCTTCCACACTGGCTCATGGGAGGAGGATTACCCGGCTCTCAGAATATCTTGCTAGCCTGGAAAAAAAGCCGGGGCCCAAACAGGTGCCGCAGCCCACGGCAGCAAGCTCAGTTCCAACCGGGCTCCCATCCCGCCCTTCCTCAATAACAGATAAGATGCTCTGGGACGAAATGGGCCTTCCGTTTCCTTGGCAGCAGAGAATGAGGCTGAAAAGAAAGGAACCGGAAACTCCGGACATAAAGAAAAGCCTGGACGTGTGGTTCAACGGGCTCAACCACCCCGCAAAGGAGGTGTTGCTCAATTCATTCATAGAATCCGCGATGGACGGTCTCTCGGTCCTGAGGAAGGCCCCGCCCGGAGAATCCAGCCTCGGAATGGTGTGCTCAGGCGGCAGGGCGCCGTACCTCAACGAATCGGAGGTCGGCAGCCAGGTCGCGACGGTTTCGGACAATTTCCTGCGCCTGGTCGGTGAGCTGAAATCCGCGGGCGCCATGACAGAAGAGGAAGCGGCGGATTTCACGGCCCGCCTGGTGCGTTCCATCCTATCAACCGCGCCGCCGTCCGAGGGCGAGGCGAAGGGCGAACTTGACGTGAGGAACGGATTCCTCAGGGCCTGCGCATGGTGCATCTGCGCCTGCACGGACCCGCGCCTCCTTTCCGGGTTCCTGGACAAGGGCGAAATTTCTCTCGCAGACGGCGTAGGCATAGCCGCCGGCCTCGGCACCGACAAGGCCAGGAACGTGCTCGGGGATGAAGAGGTGCGCACGATGCTCTACCGCCTTATTGAAAAGAGGTGGGTCTCCACAGGCTTTGAGCACCTCAAGGAGATGCTCAGGAAGGACACCATGGACAGGAAGCTCAACGTGCAGGACGTTTCCCGGTTCGTCGTGTTACTCCTCAAGGAAGCCGGGGAATACCAGAAGATAGCGCAGTATTGCTCCACCCTCGCGAGGAATGTCGGCCTCATCTCGCAGGATAGGGCCAAGGCCAATAATCCCATCTACCTTGACGACCGCAGCTTCTACCTCATTCTCAGGACGCGCACCCGCGCCGACAGCCCCATCTGGAAAAATGCCGGGCTGCTCCACGAGTTCGTCGCGCAGAAGATGAGGCACGGCGTCTCCGAAGGCAGCGGCGCGCCAGCCTATGCGGTGGGCAGGAGGCCCAGGGAGATAACACAGCTCTTCACGACAATCCTGGAAAGCCTGGATTTCCTGTCCGGGAACGAGCCCATCCGTGAAATGGCCCTCACCGCGCTGGAGCGCTACGATTTCGCCGCGCCTCCCACAGAAGGGCTCTATAAAGACAGCGAGGCATTCAAGAAAGTGTTCGCACTGTGCCTCTTCAGCTCATACGAACATACGGACCGGTACCGGAACTTGCTGGAATCGCTCCGCAGCATAAGGAACCCGATAATCTCTAACCTGGTGGACGAGCATCTGGACGACCTCGCCACAGGCAGGCTTTCCAGGACGATACTGCCGAGGCTGCCGGATGCCCCGGCCGCGAACATTGACGACTCAGACAGCCCGTTCTAGCGCTGCACCGCGGCGGTGTATCTCGCTCCGTTCCACACCACCTTCACGCTCTTCCCGTTGTAATTCTCAAGCACGGTGATGTTCCTCACCCCTCCGAGGTGCGCGGCGCTTATCAGGGACTGCCTGGAATCAGTCCAGTCCGTGGCGCTCCCGCTTATCACTATCACTTCCGGGTCGGTGTAGTCAATGAAGTAGTTTATCTCTGTGAGCCCTGCGCCTATCCCGTGGTTCGGCCACTGCACAACCTGGCACGGCCCGCTCAGCTGGGCGACCGTCTGCTGGCTGCCGAGTATGTCCCCGGTCAATAGCACGCACAAGCCCCTGTCCTCCACCTTGAGCACTATGCCGTCGTTATTGACATCATAGAACCTTCCAGGCCCGACTATCGGGTTGAGGACGGTTATGTTTATCCCGTTTATCTGCTTCCTCTCCCCCACGCCCACTGTCCTGACGCTCGCCGCTCCGAGCGAGTTCAGGTATGCCGTGTAGTTGTCGCTTCCCTCCTCCGGCCTCCAGACCTCGCCGAACCTGAACCTGTTTGAGACATATTCCAGCCCGCCAGTCTCCGCAGGGTTGTCGTGGGTTGAGACCACCAATTCAAAATCATCAACGCCCGCCTCAAGCAGCATCGTGACCAGGTCCTGCCTCTTCTCCACGGGCCCGGCATCCACGAGTATGTCCACATCCCCCTTCTTTATGAGGATTGCATCCCCCTGTTCCTCGCCATACCCCACATTGAAGAAATACACATACATGTCAGAGTTCGGGGTTTCCGTATATCTTACAACAGGCACGGTTTCCCCGGCGCTCCCCTCGCTCACCACCGTACCCTCGCCCTCGCCGATTATCAGGTGGCCAGACGTGTTCTGGCTTCCCGTCCCCTGCGTCCCGTTTCCAGTTCCCGTCCCGGGGGTTTCCGGCTGCGTGCAGCCGAACATAAGCAAAAGAACCAACCCAAATGCAATCCACTTCATAATCAACACCTCATCTATTTTCCCCTTCCTTATTTAATCAATTTCCCCCGTGCGTCCTCCAACTGTGCTCGCCCGACATCCTGTTTCCTCCTCAGTTCCGGCATGAGCGCACCTGAAAAATACAGGGGACCTACCTCCACAAATATCTTTTCCATAAATGCAAAATCATTCTCCGCCTCTTTCCTCTCCCCCTTGCGCAAGTGGTCAAACATCCTCCTTTTGAGTTCGCCCATGCAATCCAGGAGCCCATCCAAATAGGATTCATCCCCAACCCCCACTTCTTTTTGAGAAAGGACTTTCCCATCCCGCGCAATCCCAAGATAAACCATCCCTTCGGTATATTCAGCCTTCGGGTGCTCCAGCCTCCACTCCAGCCCGCCCGCATTCTTTTCCATTTCCGCGAGCACCTTCCGAGCCTCGCCCAATAATTTTTCCGCCTCCTCAAAGTTCCCAAGGTGCGTCTCCTTTATGGATTTGGAGCAGAAGCGCACCGCCTCCCTCTCCTTCACAATGAGCGAATCCAGCCGCCTTTCCTTCTCCAGCAGCCGTTCTTCTATGTCTTTTACAAGCCCCATAAGGTAATCTTCGCCGTTTTGTTTATTAACCTGTTCCATCCATTACTGCACTAGGTGTCTATATGATAGTCCTTAATCTGAAAAATTACTCCGCATCCTTCGCGCGTTGCCTTTCCCTCACGGATGCGGCGGCAAAGGTTTCCCACGACACAGGAGTCCGCATAATTGTCTGCCCGCCGCCCACGCACCTCAACTGTGCATCCTCCATGTACAAGGATGTGTTCGCCCAGCACACGGATGCGTTTGAGCAGGGCGCGCACACGGGCTATTTGATTCCCGAGGCGCTCAAATCCATTAATGTAAAAGGCTCGCTCATAAACCACTCCGAGCACAGGATAGGAACTGAAAATGTGGGCAAGACCGTTTCCCTTCTCAAAACCCAGGGTTTGGAAACAGTGGTTTGCGGAGAGAACGCCACGGAGTGCGCAGAATTAGCCAAGTTTGGCCCGGATTACATCGCGGTTGAGCCACCCGAACTCATCGGCTCCGGCATTTCCGTTTCCACAGCTAAACCCGAAGTAATCACTTCTACAGTGGAAGCCGTCCGCGCCTCAAATTCCGCGGTCAAGGTCCTCTGCGGCGCAGGAGTAAGCACCAAAGAGGATGTGAAGAAATCTCTGGAGCTTGGGGCAAAAGGAGTGCTCCTCGCCTCCGCCTATGTGAAGGCAAAGGACCCGGTGAAGTTCCTGCAGGAGTTTGCGGGCGCTTTCTAACCGTGGAATATTGGCCTCAAGGATAATTCCTTAGGCAGGCTGAGCTGCTCAAACGGCTTCCCTTCAGTAATCTTTCTAATCTCCGCAGCCAATTCCTCAGCTTTCATTTCCTTCTTCTGCCCAGTTTCCCTAACCGTAATCGCCAATTTCCCGGTCTCCATCTCCTTGTCCCCCACAACCGCAACGTAGGGAACCCAATCCTTCTCCGCCTGCCTTATCTTCTTTCCAAGGGTTTCCACCCTGTCATCTATGTCCGCCCGCACCCCATCAAAGGAGGAAAACAGTTTCCCCGCATACTCCATATGCTTTTCAGAAATAGGAATAATCCTGACCTGCGTGGGCGAAAGCCAGAGGGGGAGCATCGCCTTCTCCCCTTTCTCCATCTGCATCCCTTCCTTTTCCAAGAGGGCATACACCACCCTTTCCAGGCTCCCGGAAATGGATGCGTGAGTAATCACCGGCTTCTTCTTGCTCCCGTCCTCATCCACATAATGTATCCCATAAGTATCTGCATTCTCCACATCAATTTGCACAGTAGTGAGAGCAGAAGCCTTGTCCATGGAATCTATGAAATTGAATTCAAATTTGGTAATGAAATACGCATACCTCTCGTCGAACATCTCCACGAGCACCGGCTTCCCAATCTTCTTCACCATCCGCTTGTACCAATCCTTGTTCTTCTCATAAAACGCAGTCTCTATCCGGAACCCAATCTCCGCAGCCCCAAACAACCCGACGGAATCCAGCCACGACATCCCCAATCCCAGCTGCCTCTCAAATTCCTCCTGCGACTGCGGGATGTCCCTGCAGAAGGCGTGCATATCCGGCATCGTGAATGCGCGCAACCTTTTGAGCCCGGCAAGCTCCCCCCCTTGCTCCCGCCTAAAGGAATACCGGGTAAGCTCATACATTTTCAACGGAAGGTGCTTGTGCGAAATCACCATTCCCGTAGCCATAAGGAACTGCCCGAAGCACGCCGCGAACCGAAGGAACAATTTCTTGTCATCCGAAAGCACCACGTACTGCCTTGCAGGAAACCTATCCAAATACTTCTTCAGCGTAGGGTGCTCAAAATCATACATCACGGGCGTCTCCACTTCCATCGCTCCGTAATCTACACAAAAATCGGTTATGCTCTTCTCAAGTATTTTCTTAATCAACCGCCCGTTTGGATACCAGCGGAAGTTCCCCTGGTCCGTCCCAGGCTCATAATCCACAAATTCATGTTCCTTCATTATCTTTATGTGGGGCGGCTCCTTCTCATAGGCGCGAACCTTTTTCGTCTCATAGGTCATGAACTTCTGGAGCCCATCGTGCCCCTTGTAATTGAACTTTTCATGCTCAACAAGTTTTCCGTCCGGAGTCAAAACATAGAACCTGCTCTTCAGCCCCGCCTCCTTCTGCAAGGATGAGGAAACCTTCTCCTCAGTCTCCACGCTCTTTATCTTCATCTCCTTTTTCTCCGCTTTCATCCCCGGAGTGAATACCCGCGAGAGTTCACTGAGCGGATGCCCCTTGGTATCAACCTTGAATTTCTTATAATATCCAAAAGGCGCCCTCATCACGTTGAAGCCTTCCTCTTTCAGCGCCCCTTCTATATCTTTAATCACCTGTATTGCGGCCTCGGGGGAGGAAGGTGTGCTCCCAAAGAGCAAATGCGCATACGGGTAGAGCATGACATTCTTGCATTTCACTTGGTCGGAAACGGAAATCAGGTCCTCAACCGCCTGCTGCGCAATCCCAGGGAGGTCCTCCTCGTCCGTCTTCTCCACCGCAATACGAGCCCAGATTACGTCCTTCATCTCGCCCTTTTCCATCTCCTTGGAAATCTCCTCGGCGACCTTCGTTTTCCTTGTCGTTTCGTAGGAAACCTTGTCCGCGTGTATGATAAGTTCCTTCATGAGCCCACACCTGTAATGTAACCATGGTTACAACTAGTCCCCAATCCCCTCCACTATGGCGGCATACGCCGGCCTGGAAAGCAGCAGCCCCAGCAGCGCCCCCAATATGGTTGAAATCGCGAACCCGATGATTTCCACCATTCCCGAGAACAAAAGCGGAACCATTGCGAACACCGCCACCGTGACCGTGGTTGTCACAATATCAAACGCCTTCCCCAATTTCTCGTCTCGCGACCCTTCCTTCTTGAGCAATTCATCCGTAATGACTATCTGCGAGTCCACACCCACCCCTATCGCGGCTATTATGCCCGCCATCGCGGCAAGGTCTATCGTAAAGGAACCGATGACCGAGAGCAGTATCACCATCTCGGAGAAGCTTATCACTATAATCGGCAACAGTATGCTCATCTTCCTATAGCGCAATGAAACAAGCGCCGAAATCGCTATCAGCGAAAGCCCCAGCCCGATTATGCTCAGCCTGAGGAACTCCTCGCCCAGCGGCGCAGGTATCACTGTCTTTGAACCTATGGAAATCTGCACCGGCAGCGCCCCTCCCTTCAATATGGACTCAATCTTCTTCGCGCTCTCATACGCCGAAAGCGCCTTCTCGTTCCCTGCCCCCTGCGCAACCCCTCCAATCCGGAAGTTGTACGCAGGTATGCCCGTGGCTATGTCCGGGGAAAGGCTCGGTGAGGAAAGCAGCCCGACCGCGGGCCATTCTTCCACCACGTACTCCTGTGTGTCCTCCCCATACATGAGCGTCGGAGTTATCCCCTCCTCCGCCACAACCACATTGAAACCCAGCCCGCGGAGCTCCCGCCCTATGCTCGCATTCATTTCCTTTGAGATTATCGCCTTCGTTTGGTTCGTCCCTGGCTCTATCCCGCTGAGGTTCCCGTCATAAACATAAAGTTCAATATCATTCCCCTCAAGCGCGAGCGCCTTCCTCATCGCGGTGAGCATCCCCGCCCTGTCAATCACCTGGCTGGTTCCCTTCAGCTCGTCCCACGAAGCCACTATAACCGCATCATTTGGCCTGTCCAGGAACATATAAACAGGATAATACGCCTTCCCATTCACCACGCTCGCGAACAGCTCCGCACCCGCCCTATTTACGGAAAATCCCACGCCCCAGTCCTCCCCCTGCAGCTGCGATGCGGAAATCTGGTATATGGTCCCGGGAAGTATGAATTCACCCTTCATCGCGGCTTTCCCGTCCACCACGCCGGTATAAACCCCCTGCTGCGACAGGATATCCTCCACGGACCTGATGAACTCAGGGTCCGAACTCGGCACTTCCACGTTTATCTGCGAGTCGCCTACCGCCCTCACCTTCACTTCGGTCAGCCCGAACGCGGACGCCCTTTTCTTGATGGAATTCACCATCTCGTCCATCACTGTGCCCTGCGCCGGCTGCTCCAGCACCACGGGAATCCTCGTCCCCCCGCTAAAGTCTATCCCGAACTTCATCCCGTGCAGCACGAGGTTGAACCCCGCGAGCAGTATAATTGCGCCAAGGCAGATGAGCTTCAGCTCCCTGCCCTCCCAGAAATGGGAAAGCGCGCCGAACAGTATGAGCGCGCACATCAGCACCAGCCCGGCGAAAACCGGGTACGCATATATGCCCGCCGCGAAAAGCAGCGCCAGCGCAATAATGACTTTCTTGTGGTCCATCAGGCGCCACCTCCCTTCATGTGCTCCTTATAGTAAAGCACCATCACTGCGTTAAGCCCCCACGTCGCGAACACGTCGCCCACCAGCCCCGCCAGCGCGACCGCCGAAATCTCGTAATACACAGCAATGTGCGTTATCATGGACACCGCGAACAGCACTAGGAACGCCACCATCGCGGAGAAGCTCATCGTCATTCCCGTCTTCATCGCGTCAAAAGCGTTCTCCCTCGGGTCGCCCCTCCTCTTCACCAATCTAGTGGTGAGCAGCACGTCCGTGTCCAGCGAGAACCCTATCAACATCAGCAGCGCCGCAAATGAAGGCAAAGTAAGGGGAATCCCGAAGAAGCTCATCGCGCCCATCGCTATGATTACGTCGCATGCCGCGCCCGTTATCACCGCTATGCTGGGCACGACCGCCCTGAAGAAGAAGAACACAAGCGCCACGCTGAGCAGCGCCGACATTATTACAACCCTGCCCGCGTTCTCCAGGAAATGCGTGCTCAGCGCCGGGCTCACCGTCGTCGCGGATTTGCTGCTGTACTGCGCATGATTATCCACTATCTCCATCACCTGCGCGGTCTGTATGTCGTTCACCCTCATGTATGCCTCATTGAACTTGTCCTGCAGCCTGTTCAGGTTGTCATACATCCCCGCCTCGGTGTTCAGCCCGCCCAGCCCAAACATCTCGTCCGCCATCGCGTCCAGCGTCCGCCTCTCCGCGCGGTATTCCGCCTCCTTTGAAGCGTTTACGTTCGCATCAGCCTCCAGGAAAGCCACCTTTTCCAGCTGGCCCGCAAACTCCTTCTTCAGCGCCTCAGCCCGCACCATCTGGTCGGTCTGCGACACCTCCACTTCGGCAACCCTGCCCAGCTCGCTCTCGTACACCTTCACGTTCGCGTCAAACCCGTTCGCCAAAAGCTCGCTCTGGAGCGCCGCCGCATCCGGCTGGTTCGTCAGGTGGAGGGTAATGAGCGTCCCTCCCCTGAAGTCCACGCCCATCTTCAGGTCCGGCAGATAATATATGGATAAAGCTACGAGTATGAGCGGGAATATGAGCAAGAGCCGGTAATCTCCCTTATAGATGTTAGGAATGTTCATTCATTCTACCCCAAAAGCCGTTTCCCTATTATTAGAAAATCTTTATATGGGTATTTACTCGTTCAAAAAAAGAAAATGGAGGAGCGAGCCTCCTCCAGACCTTCAAGTTTAGGTATATCCACAGGGCATTGCCTTTTCTGAACTGGGCAATAACCCCTTTACGGATTAATCTTCTTACAGATTCGCGAAATCCGGGCTCGTATCCCGTCCGGCTCGCTTGTCTGACGAAGTCTTCGAATTTAACCGCACTCCCCGGAGACGTTGCTCTCCGGTCGTACAGTAATCCGCATATATACCACCCATCTGTTCGGATATAGTTTCTATCGGTCATTTCATGGTTTTCCCTCGTCGTGGGAGAACAAATGGGTGTTTCCCCCGCCCCATCTTTCTTCCACAGTATCCTCTTTGGGGAGGACCTGCTCCAATATACAATTACTTCCTTTTTATATCTATGTGTGAAATCTCCTAAACTCGTTTTATTGATTATTTAGAATTGAATTTATCCCTGAGCAGGTCGAAATATCAAAATTTTAATAGAAATACAAAAATTTTAAAATATTTATAATCAAATAATTCTTATTATCTATAGAACTTCCAGATTTTTCTATCTGGATATGTTTAAAAATATATTGGTATATATAAGTGATATGAAATTTCCCCCGCCCCATTTTTTTTATGTAGGCAATATACAAATGTCTTTGGTAGGTAAGTTAGTTGAGTAGTATTGTGATGATATGAGAAGGATTGATGGATCTGCGGCGCATAGCATGCTAGAAGATATCTTCTATGATAATCCAATTGTTATGTCGCGCGTTTTAGGTTATGTGTCGAATCTTCCACCGTATCCATTTGATGTAAATGAGATATGTAAAACAAGCGGTATACGTGGTAAGGCTAGTGCGTATAGAACAATACCTAAATTAGTAGGTTGGGGTCTTATTAAGAGATATAAGAAATTTGGTAAAACACAAACTTATTTGGTAAATAGAAAGTCTCGAGAGTTAGTATACCTTCACGAATTCGTTAGGGGCATAGCTGCACATGAGATAAAGCGCATTTCTAATCAGAAAAAATAATTGTTCGCCACTAAAATGCGGCCGCCGGGATTCGAACCCGGGTCGTTGGCTTGGAAGGCCAAAATCCTACCGCTAGACTACGGCCGCTCTCCTTTTTGTCATCACAATCCTCGCCCCAGGCTCGGATTGTTCTGCCTTTGGGTTGCCTCGCTCACGCCTCAGCGTTCGCTCGGCGCAAAAAGGAGCCCAAAAACCTCAAGCCCTTTCTTGCTCTCTACTCAACAGCAGTATTCATTATTCCGAAGAGAAGAAAATTAAAAGACCGCGCCTCTCAGCCGCATCTCGCCTCGCAGTCCTCAAAACCCCCGGTGCAGCTCCTGAAGCAGCTTACGCACGCGTCAAACCTCGGGTCCTTCACGGTGTTGCACCCGTCGCATGAAAGGTATTGCAGGCACTTGTCCCCTGCCGCGTACATCTCTGTGCATGCCAGCGGCCCGCCGTCCGGGGTGCCTGCGCACCCGTTCGCCCCGTACAGGTCTATGTGGCACGGCTTGAAGCACTCCCTCTGGGCGCACCCCTGCAGAAGCAGCAGCGCAAGCACGCCAACAACACAGGCAACCCCCGTATCCGCCATGCCCCGGTTTGCCACCCACTTATTTTAAACCCGACTTCCCAAATAAGCGCATGCGGCCCGCGCGCCGTCAATATGCAGGTAATCAAATGAAGGCAAAGATACTCTACAACAAAACCAAGGATTGGGCGGCGAAAACCGCGAAGGAGGCCTCCGCGTTCCTCAAATCCGCGAAGGTGCAGGAGGTTGAAAAAGGCGCCGACCTCACGATAACCGTTGGCGGCGACGGCACCATCCTTTATTACAAGAACGAACTTGAGGGCGCAATCTTCGGGGTAGGCGGGGAAAAGAGCCACATCTGCCGCTCCATGCAGCACAACTGGAAGGAAAAGCTTTCCGCATTCCTGAAAAATCCCGTTGCAGAGGAGCGCATCCTCCTCTCCGTATGCATAGAAGGCAAGGAAGTAGGCTTCGCGATAAACGACGCCGTGGTAATCTCAAGGGACCACGGCATCCTGGAACTTTCCGTTTCAATCGGGGGCAGGCAGGCCTCCTTTGAGGGCGACGGCGTAATCGTCTCCACCCCCACCGGCTCAACCGCCTATGCATATTCCGCAGGCGGCGCGGCGATGGACGAATCCCTGGATGCGATGGAGATAGTCCCAATCGCCCCCTTCCATCGCGCCTTTGACCCGATGGTGGTGGATGCGCGCAGGGAAATCATAATCTCTTCCCCCCAGCCATCCCACCTCCTCATAGACGGCCAGCAGCTCGTCCAGTTGAGAGAGGGCGCCAAGGTCTCCGTAAAAAGGCACAAGAGCAAAATAAGGTTCGCGATGGTCCCATGAACAAGGAACTCATAAAAAAAGGAAGGGCTGAGGCCCACATCCGCATCGCCGGAATCCTCCAGCTGCACCCCTTCGTAGTGATTAAGGAAAAGACCGCGTTCGGCGAAATCCCGGTCCTCGTCCCGGAAAAGAAGGTACTCCTTCCGCTCACAGAGGCGCTCAAGGTCGCGAACGAGATGGACCTTCCGGTCCGCTGCTCCGCGGGATTGGTTTTTCCCGCTGGAAAATTCGCAAAGGATTTCGCACTTAAGTGATTCACATGCCGGAGATGCGCATATACCCGCTCACAGGGATTTCCGAAGAGGTTGCAGCCGTCGCGTTCGCCAAGACCAGCCGCTCCCCGGAGCCCTTTGATAAAATAGCCGCGGAGCTGAGCGCCGAATCCTCATCCAAATTCCATGAGAAATGGGTGGTGGGCTACGGCCACTCCAGCGTCGCCGAGCATGCGGTCGCGCACCTCGCCGCGGAGGACATCTCCCGCCTTGCGGTTGAATGCATAGAGTCCAACCGCCTCGGTTCTTATACGGAAAAATCCACCCGCTACCAGCAGCTGGACAAGTCGCACACCCATCTCCCAGAAGAAATAAAGGGAACGCCCCTCCAGCGCGGTTATGAGGATGCGCTCTCCTCCCTCTTCACAACCTACGGTCGCTCCATTTCCGCTCTTGTTGATTTCTATTCCTCCAGCTCAAAGCCAGAGCCCGGAAAAGAAAAAGCACACGAAATAAAATTGAAAACAATGGCGATGGATTCCGCCCGCTTCCTCCTCCCCAACTCCACGCTCGCCAACGTCGGCATAACCATGAACGCGCGCGTCCTTGAATACGCGCTCATAAAGATGCTTTCCAGCCCGCTCGCGGAAGTGCGAAAAGCCGGAACCATGCTCCGCAGCGCAGGCGCCCAGGTCTTCCCCACACTCCTCAGGAGGGCGGAGGAAAACCCTGCATTAGTTGATTTCCAGAATGAAACCCACAAGCAATTCCATCAGTTCTCCTCGCCCGTAGGCAGCAGGCGCGTCCATCTTATCCACTACGACAAAAATGCATTGGAATCCCTCTCCGCTTCCATCTTATATAGGTGGAGCGGCCTCTCATTTGAGGATGCACTAGCCCACATTAAATCATCCAAGCCCTCCAGCGCGATGGAGCTGTTCAAATCCATCTCCTCCCGCTTCCCGGAAGGCCTCAAGCCCATCCGCGAACTGGAGCACATAACCTACACCTTTGACCTGCTCATGGACCAGGGCGCCTATTACGAGTTCAAGCGCCACCGCATGATGACTATAAGCGCCCAGGAGCCCACCATTTCCCTCGGCTACAGGGTTCCCGAAGACATTGAAAAATGCGGCATGAAAAAGGAATTCGCAGAGGCGATGAAGGAGAGCGCCGAATGCTTCCAAAGAATAGAAGCCACTCATCCCTTCGCAGCTGGCTACATCGCCACCAATGCGCACTACCGCCGCGTCCTCGCGACCATGAACCTGCGCGAGCTCGCCACGTTCATAAGATTAAGGAGCGCGCCATTCGCCCACTTCACCATCCGCGAATTGGCTTCGGAAATGCTGGAAGAATTGAGGAAAGTGCATCCCGAATTTGCGGAATTCATAAAACCGGGCGCATGACCATGGAAATCATCTCGTTCCGCAACAACGCCTTATTTCTCCTTGACCAGAGGAAGCTCCCCTACAAAGAAGAGCAGGTAAAATGCAAGACCTATGCACAGGTTTCCGCCGCGATAAAGAATATGGTGGTCCGCGGCGCCCCAGCCATTTCCGTAGCCGCTGCCTACGGCTACGCGCTCGGCGCCACCGCAGGCAAGGAAAACCAGGCATTTGATTCCCTCCTCGCCTCCCGCCCCACCGCGGTGGACCTCGCCAACGCCCTTCGCTTCATGCGCGCAAACTACGCGCGCAAACCCCCCCTCCCCCTCGCGAGGGAATGGGAAAAATCCGTCTATGAAAAATGCAGGAGGCTGGGCATACACGGGAAGAAGCTGATAGGAAAGGGCGCAAAAGTCCTTACCCACTGCAATACCGGCCCGCTCGCAGTTGGAAAATACGGCACCGCCCTAGGCGTAATCGCGGCTGCGCACAAATCCGGAAAAAAACCCTTCGTGTGGGTGAAGGAAACCCGCCCCCGCTTCCAGGGCGCGCTCACCTCCTGGGAGCTCAAAAAGATGCACATCCTACATAGGGTCGTAGTGGATTCCGCCGCGGCCTCCCTCATGTCAAGGGGCGAGGTTGATTTGGTAATCCTCGGCGCGGACCGCATATGCCGGAACGGAGATTTCGCAAACAAAGTCGGCACCTACGATTTGGCAGTGCTTGCGCATGCGCACAAAATTCCCTTTTACGTCGCCGCCCCCTCCTCCACTCTTGACTCCCGCCTAAAATCCGGAAACTCAATTCGGATAGAGCACAGGGACGAAAAAGAGGTGCTTGAAATCGGCGGCAGGCACATCTATGCGAAAGGCACCCGTGCCCTCAACCCCGCCTTTGACGTCACACCCTCCCGCCTGGTCACCGCACATATAACCGAGAATGGAATATTCCGGAGCCCGGATGCCCTATGGAAAAGTATGAAGGCGTGAAGTTCCGGGCTATAAAAGTCCCGGGTGGAGTCCCAGGCGCATGCGCCTCCCGCCTCCTCGCCATGGATGCAACCCTTAAGGGTCTCCTTTCCCCATCCGCGAACGAGGGCAACCTCAGCGTCCTCTGCGGAAAAGGGTTTGTGATAAAAGGCACCGGTTCCAAGCTCACCCTCCTGAAGAAGGAGGACCTCGCATATGTGGCTTCCGTCAACGAAAGCGATTTCTCCCTTTCCTATTCCGGAGCCCTCCCCTCCTCCGAGTCCTTCATGCACCACTTTATCTACCGCTCCGTACCCGCATCTGCAATCCTGCACTTCCACGGCGATTCCTTGCTCTCAAGGAAACCTTCCTTACCTTTCGTCCCAAAGCTTCCATACGGCTCGCCTGAGCTTGCAAATGCGGTTTCCTCAAAGGCAAAAGAAGGCAAAATAATCCTCATGGAAGGCCATGGCTTCATAATCTGGGCAGAAAAAGACCATGAACTCATTCCGCTGCTCAAATCTATCCTATAATCACAGTCCCGTGCGAATTCCTTATGCTTACACCGCCCGAATGCGCTCCCCCGCACTCCACTTCGCATCCCGGCACGCCCGCAGAAGCCGTCTCATTCCCCACGCTCACGGAAATAGTATTTCCGGAGCATTCCAGCCCCGCGCTCTCCAAAGAATAGGTTCTAGAATTTCCGTCCCCCAATGCGCAAACCTCAGAAGCAATGGAAGACAAATCCCCGGCGGCCATCCTCGCCTTCTCCCTCGCATACACCGTCCCCTCCGCATTTTTTATGGTGGAAAGCGCGGCAAGGGAAATCCCAAGCAGTGAAATCCCTACCGCAACAAGAAGAAGATACTCCGCGGTCACCTGGCCCTTCATCAAGGCTCGCAACACCTGTCAGTACATGTGCCGCCGCTACCGCAATCTCCATTGGTTGTGCACGCCCTGCAGTTGGCGACGTCGTTGGTGTTTGTCAGCACGTCGTTGGTCCTGTCCGTGACCGCATCACGGCTATCCTGCGCAGTGTTCATCAGGGCCGACGCAGCGAGCGCGACAATCGCGATTACCACCGCGAGCAATATCAGCATTTCAGCGGAAACCTGCCCTTTCATAACATCACCTTATGTACGTAATGTCTTTATTGCCTCCTGCGGCCTGCTTCTCTATCTCGCTCTCTATCTTCTTTATCATCTTCTCCCTCTCCTTCGCATCCGCCTCAAGCTGCTCCATGTCTATCTTGAAGGAGAACAATTTGGCCAATTTCTCAAGCACCGCCTTCGCCGCGGACGGGTCCACATAGCTGCCGTGCGTCTCTCCCATCACGCACATCGCGTCTATCCCCCGTATGAGCGCCAGCGCGGGCAGCAGCCCAGCCACCCCGACTATCGACCCCTTCGTCTCCCCGAAGACGAACATGTTCTTGTATTTGTTCATCGTCCTGAGGTTGTTGGAGGCGGCGAACACCTTCTTGTCCCCGCTCATCTTGCCGGAGCTGTAACCCCCTATCGTTATTATCGTCTTGACCTTGTGCTTCTGCACGTAATCCAGCATCTTGCCCGCCACTTCATACTGGCCGTTGCCGGTTATCGCCTGCACATCCCCCACCACCAGTATGAGGTCCCTCTCCTTGAGCTTTATGAGATAGAATTTGTTCTTCAGCAGCCTTATGCCGCCCTTGCTGGTCATCATCACCTGGTGCGGAAAGTGCGGCGAATACAAATCCGCTATCTTCTTCCCGTTCAGTTTCTTTATCATGTACTTTGCTACAACCTGCCCGACCAGCCCTATGCCAGGCAGCCCGGTCACCATCACAGGGTTCCTCAGCTTGCCCACGCCCTGTTTTTCAATTATCGTCGTTTCAATCATCAAAATCCCTTCTCCGCCCTTCTGTACTTAGCATAACGGTCGTTAGGATTATAAGGCGGAGGGTGCGCCATTTTCGTTTTTTTGCCGCAATGCGCCGCCTTCATCGTGTATCCGCCGCACACGACGCACTTCGCCATCCTTTTCATTTCGCTTCCTCTACGGAAAATATGCAGTCCTTCCCTTTCAGGCCCTTCTCTATCCCCGCTATCTTCTTCCCCATCTCCTTCTCGCCCGCCTTCGGGTCCTCTGTCTCCAGCTTGAGCATGTACCTGCCCGCGCCGAGGTAATGCGCGTCCGCGCCCTCAAGCACGCCCTTCACCACCTGCATGCCGTCCGGCTCGTAGCACGTAATCTTCAGCACCTTCGCTATCAGCGTGATGGGCTTCTTCACGTATTTTACGATAAGGCCCTCCAGCTCCTTCCTGAGCGCCTTGTCTATGTCCAGCCCCTCGAACGCCGCATCGCCCTCGTCCCTCGCCGCCTCCAGGAAATCGTAAAGGTTCCCGTACTCCGCGGTTATCTCGGATTTGAGCGCGTCAAATGTCTTCTTGCTCTTTGAATTCTTGAGCGCGACCTGGAGCAGCTTCAGCGCCCGTGTTTCTTTTTTTACGCCCTCCACCTTGCGCTTCCGCTCGTCCTCATTCACCCTTTTCAGGGAAACGTCAACCTGCCCCTTCGCCGCGTCCACCCTGTGGACTTTCACGACGAGCTTCTGCTTCTCCGACAAGAATTCGTGTATGTTCTTTATCCACCGGGGCGCGACCTCGGAAACATGCATGAACGCCTCTATGTCCCCGTACTCGGAAAGCGTGCAGAACGCCCCGTAGGGCATTATCTTCTTCACTACGGCAATGGCCAGCTCGCCTTCACGCGGAAGCTGCACCATCACTCCATCTCCGACACTATGGTGCCGCCGATGACGACCGCCTTCCCGCCCTTCGGCTCTATGAGCGGCTTGTTGCACACCCTGCACTTCACCCTCGTGGCGGCGTTCTCGGACGTGACCTGCTCGTTTCCGCACTCGCACTTTACCTTCATGAATTTGCCCATAATCCTCATCTCTTCAGTTCCACTTTCTTCTTCGTCCTTCCGCGGAGGACCTTCTCCACGCTCTTGTTGCACACCTTGCACGTGAGCATGAGCTTCTGCCTCTTCCCCTGCTTCTTCACGGTCTTTTTGCCTTTCCTCTTTCCGCCGTGCCCGTGCAGGCTCCTCTCGTGCTTCCTGGTGCCCTCGGCGAGCCCCCTCGCCCTGCCCCTGCTGGCAATCTTCACCTTCATGACTGAGTGCTTCCTGCAGTACGGGCAGTATGTCCTAATCTCCTTTGGAAATTCCATTCAAAATCACCATTATTTTTCTACTGGAGGAGTTCCGCCATCTTTTCCTTGAGAAGCCACTGCGCCTCTTCGCCCGGAAGCTCCGCCTCTTCCCCGCTCTTGTAGGGGCCGTAGATTTTCTCGTTCAAACCCTTGTAGGGGCTTATATCCTTTACGAACTTAATTCTTTTAATATTATCCGTCTTCGCCTCGCAGGCCCTTTCCTCCACAATTCCGAGCATCGCGGCCTCCCTTTCGGAGACAACGCCCCTCAATCTGGAGAGGAAATCCCTCTCCTCGCCCGTCAGGCCGGGCACCTCGTCCCTGCCCCTTATGGACACGAGCACTATCTTCTCCATCCTCTTGTTTATGACCGCCCGCGCTATCCTCTTCACGTTCTCGCATTCCTTCATCACGAGCAGGTTCTGCGTGGACCTCGCCTCGCCCTCCCTCGCGCCCAGGAACGCCTTCAGCTCCACATAGAAGCCGTCCTCAAGCTTTGAGAGCTCCGCGTTCTGCATCTCGGCGCGTTGCAGCTCCCTGAGCTTAGAGTACGTAAGCATGAGTCCCCCAGTTGATTTGCCACCTAAATAATAAAAAGAGATAAGCTTGCCGCATCCGGAGTTTTTTGCGGGGCAGGCATAGGAATAATAATTTTCCAGCAGAAATTTGAAAGGGTTGTCATGAAATTATCCGCAATAATTCCGCTTATTCTCCTTATTGTCTTCGCAGGCTGCCTCCAGCAGCGCAGCATAACCTACATATGCCCCGACGGCTCGGTGGCCAACAGCACCTACCTGTGCCCACCGGTGCAGCATCCGCCTCCCGAAGCGCCCGCGCAGGCGCCGCCCGCCGTGAATGAAACGCCCTCTCCCCAGCCCGAGCCGCCACCCGAGGCCCCGCCGAACATCTCATGCTACAAGCAGGGAGGCGACGACAGGTTCTCCCAATCCGTGGCCGTGCTGCGCTCGGATTCCACTGTCCTGCAGCAGGAGGAGGACGTTTGCCTCAGCCCTTCCGACCTGAAGGAATTCTACTGCGACGGGAATGTGATAAGCTACGCGGCCTATGAGTGCGCAAACGGGTGCGAGGGCGGAATGTGCAGCCGCGAGCTCGTGCGCAGCGAGTGCAACGACACGGACGGAGGGGGCGCGTACCACCTCTACATAAAAGGGCAGATAATCTACCAGGACTATTATTCGGACGGGACCATAGAGGAAAGGGTCCTGAAGGAGGACTACTGCGACGGCACCACGCTGCACGAGTTCTCGTGCCCAAGCCCTGAATCCACGGCCCACTACGGCCATTCCGAGCTCGCCTGCCTCGGATGCGCGGATGGCGCGTGCCCGCACCCATATAATTAGAAAAGCCCCGGAGGGGGATTGAACCCCCGACCTCTCGCTTACGAGGCGAGCGCTCTACCGCTGAGCTACCGAGGCAACCAAAAACGCGGGGAGGGCGCTCCCCCCATTTTTAGGTGTCATTCTGACCCCCTCCCACTTCACAGGAGGGACGCTTTGCACGTACTCCTTACGCATTTCTTTTCTCTTCCATTATTTTATTAAATAGAAGAGAACGCCGAGGGCAGGATTTGAACCTGCAATTCCTTGCGGAACCGGTTTTCACACGGCTCCTATCCGTTTTGGATTGGAACCAGTTCGAGACCGGCACACTACCGGGTTATGTGACCTCGGCTAAGAGGTTATTATTCTACTCCCGACGTTTTATTAAATCTGATTGCCAGTTCATTCCAGTTTCCCGTATGCGCATCTCCACTTGCCAGCAAGCCCGATGAACTTTGCATACCCGTTCTTCCTTATGAATTCGATTGATTGCCTGTACTTCCCGTACTTGTGCCCTTTCTTTCTGTAGAACTCCCCAATAACCATGCAAGAGGAAAAATCCCTGCAGTCCGCGCAGGTCTGAAGTTTTCTTTCCTTGAAGCAGCACAGCTTAATCCTGCATTTTGCCTTGGAAATATCCCGTTCCCCGGTGTCAAAACCCAGTTTGCAGCCCTTGCAGTATCCCTCGATGAATGGCTTGCATGTTTTGCAATAAGCGCCGCAGCACCCCACATATCTCGCGGAACTCTCTCTTTTGCGGTCTTTCGGAGCTAGCATCGTTTTCATCTTGCTCGATTTGATTAGCAAATGCGGCCGCCGGGATTTGAACCCGGGTCGCTAGATTGGCAACCTAGAATCCTACCGCTAGACTACGGCCGCTCCAAGAAGAAGAGGGGAGCGCCCCTCCTCTCTTTAGGGTAATCATACCTCCCCCGACTTCACCAGAGGGATTCTTTGCACGCACTCCTTACGCGCTGAGGCGTGCATCTCTTCTAACCAAAGAGCATTCCTATTTACCCATAAAACCTTTTATAAAGATTAGGAGTGTTTATTTATGTTAAAAAAGAGTATTTAAAAAGACTTTTGCAGTCATTATCTAATGGCGGGCCAAAATAGTTTTGCCGGAGACCGTGCTAATGTATGCCAGCGCTGTTTGGCCATGACAAATGCCGAGCGCAAACTGCTGATTAAGGTCGCTAGAAGGAACCCCGAATTCGCCAAGAGATTTCTTGAATCGCTCACGCCGGCGGAGCCAAAGCAGGCCGCCCCGCAGCAGCAGGCTCAGCAGGTTGCGCCACAACCCGCACCTCCGGCGGGAAAAATCACTCTTCTGGGCAAACTTCTGGATAAACTAGGGCTAGGGAGTGAGGCCACCAAAAAAACCTTGGCCCAGGCCAGGAAGATCGGGGTGGGCGCAGCAGGGACAACACTCATCTACCAGGCATTAGACAACATCGGGGACTTGGCAAATGGCAGGGATCCCGCCAGCTCCGCATATGGGATAATAACTGACAACTTCACCAACTGGCGTGCAGCTGTTGAACCTGTCAGCGATGTGCTTTCCTCTCCTTTAGTCGGGCTCGGCGCAGCATTGGGTGTGGGATTCGTATGGGGCCGCAAGGCATGGCGCCAGCTGAAGAAAGCCTGGACGGCTGCCGCGGAGTCCGTTGAAAGAGGAATGGTGCTCGCCAATGAAAAGCTGACCGAAAGGGTAAAAGTGGTTGCGGAATTCGTGAAATCCGCCTCCAAGGCCGCATTCGTGGCGCTTACTTGCTACCACCTCCCGAACCTCATGGGGGCAGGCCGCAGCCTTGTAGAAGTAGAGCCTAATTCAGACGCATTAGGCCAGGTACACCAGATTGCCAACCAGTTTTTCACGGCCGCACCGGGAACGACGGTACCGGTGTTTGCATACATCCTGGCTGCGGTTGCCCAATGGCTGACCGTTTCTCTTGTGATGGGCATCCTGGAGCCAGGCAACAACAGGAAGAGGGAGCAGATTCTGGAGGAGCAGCGCCGCCTTAAGGCGGAGCCGGCCGCAACAACAGCGGATGCACAGGCAGCTCCACCTGCAAATCATCCGGAGGGCCCGACCCCCACATAGCCCCGGTCTCGTTTTTATTAACCCTTTTGCAGTAATCCACACAATGAATTCAGTCCACGTCATCGGCGCAGGCCCAGCCGGCTCCGTCGCCGCAATCTCCGCACTGCGCGAAGGCCACAACGTGGAAATAAGCGAGGAACATTTAGTCCCCGGCCTGCCCACGGACTGCTCGGGCCTCATTTCTATGGACGGCCTCAAGTCCCTCTCCGACATAATAGATTACAGGAGGCATGCAATCCGCCCTATGCACGGCGCAATCATTGATTTCGCCGGACACGAGATTACCATAGATGCAAAGAAGCCCGTCGCCTATGTGATAGACCGCGCTTCGTTCGACTCCGCGCTCGCGAAAAAGGCGGAATCCGAAGGGGCGAAGCTCACCTGCGGGGAAAGGATTTCCTCAAAGTTCCGCGGCGAATGCATAATAGGCGCGGACGGCCCCACTTCCTCAGTCGCAAGGCGCTTCCGTTTCCCCAAGATGAAGAGGTTCGCCATAACCGCCCGCTGCGCAGTAAAGTATGATGGCGAAAACCCTGATTTCATCCGCGCGTGGCTCTCCAACAAGCTCTCACCCGGTTTTTTCAGCTGGCTAATCCCCCATGACGAGGAAACGGCTGAGATGGGCACGGGCGTCATCCTTCCCGGCAATCCCCTTCCCTCCATACAGGCACTCTCAAAGCTCACCGGCTTCCAGCCCGAAGGGAGAATCCATTTCGCCCTCATCCCGCTTGAATGTAGGAGGAAAACCTCCCTCCGTAAAGGAGGCAAAACAGTCCTCCTCGCAGGGGACGCCGCAGGCCAGGTGAAATCCACCACAGGCGGAGGAGTCTATTTCGGCACCTCCTGCGCAAGGCTCGCGGGCAGGCACGCCACCCATCCTGAAAAATACGAAAAGGAGTGGCGCTCCTTATACCATAAGGATCTGCGCATGCACCGCTTCGCCCATTTATTCTATGGAATGCTCCCGGATTCCGGCATAAGGCACGCCGGCAATCTCCTCTCATTTTTCGGAATGGACGAGTACCTGGCGAAGAAGCAGCAGATGGACAAGCCAAGCCACATACTGGACAGTTCCCTGCTCATGCACGCCGTGTCCGCCCCGTTCTCCAGACAGAAAACTATTTAAACAACATAAGTTAGACCTTTAACTGCACTGTGGCGACATGATACTGAGGTACGAGAACACCCGTTCGCAGGAGGAGAGCCAGAAGGAGCAAACCGGCTTCCCCTCCGCACCGCAATTCCCAGTGCCCATGCTGCCCCACCATTACCAGGCGCTCCCGCAGAACCACAGGGAGCAGATAATCTGGACCTACGTTCCCCACATACGCTCCCAACACAACGGAGATTTCTCGCAGATTTTCACTTTAAACCTAAAGGACAGGATGAAGGCTTATGAGAAGATGGTCGTCCTCGGGCACGACCTCGTCAGCGCAATAAACAACGGCTCATCCGGAAGGGCGGCGAAGCCAGCAAGCGCCCAGCCCCAGGTTTCCAGCATCCAGTCCTCAAGCCCCCCAGCATACTCAATGAAAAAGAGCCGCGCCCCCTCCAAGGACATGCAGAGGGTAATCAGCTTCGTGGAGGAGAATGCCGGGGTGAAGGCCGAGGACCTCGTGGACAGCGTCCCGCCCCGCGTATTCAGCCGCCTGATGCTCTACACCAAATTCTCGGGCAACAACCAGGCGTCCCTCCTCGCTTTTTTCAAGAACCTTTCCAAAGAATAGGGGGATTTTTAATCCAATTCGCACCATATCCAAAAGAAGTGCATCTATGGAATACATCATCCTTTCACCGTGCGTGACTGCGAAAACATGCGAGCTGCGCATGCGCGGCACCATAGAGCTGAAGAAGGCGGAGCAGTCCCTTCCTCCCGAAGCGGACATCCTCGCCCTCACCGAGGTCTTCCTCTCCGTCGCATACAAGGGAAAGCCCTTCTCTTTATACCAGAGCGGAAAAATAGTAGTAAAGGACGCGGAATCAGCCGAGGCAAAGGTCCTGCTCAAGGAAATGCTCGCCTTATTGGATAAAAAGGGGTGCCTGGTTGCTAAGGATTGACTTCCACGTGCATACCTCCCATTCTTCTGACGGAAGGATACCCCCCGGGCAGCTCGCCGCCCTCTCCAAAAAAACAGGGGTAATCCCAGCAATCACAGACCACAACAACATAAGTGCGCACGCGGAATTCCGCAAATTCCGTATCCCCTTTATTCCCGGGGAAGAGATAGAGACCGCCCAGGGCGACTTCATCGGACTCTTCGTAAATGAGCCGGTGAAAAAGGGAGTGGATTTCTTTGAGGCGCTCGACTCCTTCCGCGCGCAGGGGGCAATTCCCTACGCCCCGCACATGTTTGATGCGCTCCGCCCCGGAATAATGAAGGAAGAGTACGGAAAAGCTTCGGACATAATAGAAGTATTCAACGCCCGTTCTTTGGAGAGATTTGACAAAAAAGCCGAAGAGTTCGCCAAAAGGGAAGGGAAACTAATGGCAGCGGGAAGCGATTCCCATTACCCTTACGAATTTGGGACCACTTATACGGAATTAGACCTTTCCGAAGACCAGCTCCAGCCCAAGCCCCTGCTTAAGGCCCTGAAGAATGCAAAAATCGTCGGAAAAAGGACGTCTTTACTAAAGAGAAAAATAGCCAAATACCTCAAAATCTACATCTAATCAAAACCACTTATCCAACGTTCTTTGGTTCCTCGTCTCCTTCACATTCACCATCATCCCTTCCAGCGCCTTATCCACCCTCTCCAACGAGAAGTCGTGCTCATCCACAAGCAGCCCAATCACTCCTTCCCTGCTCGCCTTTCCCCAAGTAATCTCCTCCAGCTTCTTCACAGGCGGGTTCAGGAAGAAATCATAGACCTTTTCCACATCCTCCGGAAACTCGTACTCCTTCTCCTTTTTCAGATACGCCCCCACCTTCTCCAGCGTATCCCGCTCCTTCACTATTTTCAATCCGGTCTTGGGCCCAATCCCACGCACCCCCTCGTTGAAGTCCGTGCCCATAAGGATCCCAATCAAAATCAATTGTTCTCTTGTAACCCCCAGGTGCTTCAGCGTCTCCTCCAATTCCACGCGCTCAATTTCAATATCAATATACCTGTTCTGCTTCGGCACTTTCCTTTTTCCAGTAATGGATAAGTTCCTCAGGAAAATAGGAGAACCGAAAAGAAGTGAATCATAATCCTGCGACGCAGAAGCATAGCAGAGTCCCTCCCTCACCATGTACGCGCCCTGCGCCTCCCCTTCACTTGGCGCCTGCACCCACGGAATCCCCATAAGCGAGAGCAGCCTCTTGCTCTCATCCACCATCTCTTTAGTGAGGCGGGAGCTTCCCTGCGCGTACCTCTTCGCCTCCTCCACTTTTTCCTCCGCCAGCGCTTTTTTCCACTTCTCCTCCGCCTCCCTGCGTATCTCTATTCTCTCATCAATAGTTTTCCTCTTTAGTTCCGGAGGCGGCCCATCAAACACATAAACCGGCTTGAGCCCCGCATTAACAAGCCGAATGCTCCGATAAAACAACCCGGATAAATGCCCGGTCACCCGTCCCTTCATATCCATTAAGGGCGTCCCGTCCTCCTGCCGTATGGACGCAAGGAATTGGTAGAGGATATTCATCCCATCTACCGCTATGCACTTTCCCGCAAGCTCCTCCAATTCAACCTTGTGCTTCACCGCAAGGTCGCCCAAATCAACTCCCATTATTTCTCCTTCTTTTTCTTCTGCATCTCAACCATGTCAAACAAAGTAAGCTCAGTATTCCTTCCCCCCAGTTTAAGCGTAGGCGTAACCGAAACCTCAATCTTCTCCACCAATTTTATCCCAAGCGCCTTCTCCAATTTCTTCGCCTCCGCAATCGTAGGCGAAATCCTCTCATTCTCCACCCTGTCCAGCCAGGACGCCATCACATTCGCCTTGCGCGCCAGCTCGTCAATCGTCATGCCGCGCGTCTTCTTCTCCTTCTTCCCGTACTCATTCACTTCCTCATAAGAAATCTTCACGGCCTCCCGCGCCCTCCTAATCCTGCGCCCGTACCCATCCACTATATCTTCTTCTGTCCTGAATTGCTTTGGCGTGGAATAATCAATCTTGTTGGCTGGGGATTCCTCATGCTCGCCCTCCCCGCCCTCCAAAGAGTGCAGTATCTTCCCGTGGTAGGCGCAGCGGGGGCACACCGCCATCTTCGCGCCCTCCACCGCTATTATGAAAGAAACCCCTTTCCTTCCGCAGATGTCGCAATCAACCATAAGCAGATTTCCCAGTTATTCTTATAATCCCTTTCGGAACCTCGCGAGTGCCTGTAATGCGGCATCAGGCCCCAGATACTGCAGCACGATATCCAAATCAGATCCCACATCCCTGCCGCCATCAAAACTCCTTGCGAAAAAAATCGGCCCGGCTTCAACCTCGCGCAATCTCCCCTTCTGCTCAGGGGTAAGCCCGGGATTTGTCAGGGCAATCACATACGCGCCCAGCTCCGTGGCCCGCCTCCACATCCAGAGCCCCCGCTCAAAATCAGCGCAATCAACGACCACAACCAGCCCGTCCCCCTTTGCCTTTTCCACTTCCCACAATGCACGCTCAAAGTTTGTAACCTTCGCTGGAACGCATCGTATGTCCGCAAATTCCAAGCCGCCCCTCTCAAAGTTCGGATCCTGGGTCACAAAAAGGATTCTCCTGCAGCGTGCTTGCACCACCCTCATGCCCGCCGCGATAGGGCCCGCGGAAGCGAATCCGCTTCTCTGCGAAGCCACCCCAGCCTCCGGCTTCACATCCTGCCTTTGCATGCGCACCTTTCCCAGTTATTCTTTTAATCCATGCAGGAAATCCCCAAACCAAAACATAAAGTGTTTTAATCCCCTTTCCCCAAATCCACCCCAATGAAGCAAGTGAAGCTGTTCGCAGTAATACTCCTCACAGCCATCGCCATATGGGCGATTGTGCAGACGGAGCTTCCGCCCACGCTGAAATTCCTGGCCTCCATCGCGATACTTGCATTGTCCGGGGAGGTAATCTCCCGCATAGCTAAGCTCCACAGCGACTGGGGACTAATCCTCCTCAGGACGCAGAAGGGCATAGACATCGCAAAGGAATTAGCAAAAAGGGAGAAATTCTGGAACCTGTTCGCGGACTTCGGCCTCGCCCTCGCCTACGGTGTGCTCTCCTTCTTCGTAATCAAGAGGAATGTAAGGGAAAAAATCCTCATAATCTTCTCCGCATTAGTCACCATAACCGTCCTCCTCATCTTCGTATATCCAACGATACTCCCGTTCCTTTCCTACACCCTGGGGATGCCCATAGGCGGCGGAAAGGCGGCCACAGCCGAGGCGGGCAGCAACCTGCTGGCCTACATTGTGCTTGCAATCGTCTATCTGGGCGGCTTCGCCTCCTTCATAACCGCGTCCCTGCTCATCTACGCCTTCACCGTAATCAGCGCCGTTGTATCCACGCTCATATTCGGCACGACCGCAATAGCCGAAACCGCACCCGGCCTCACACTCATCCTTCCGGGCATAAACATACCTTTGTTTGAGGGGCTGGCCGCGCTCATAATAATCCTAGTGGTGCATGAGGGCGCGCACGCAGTCCTTTCCGTGATTGGAAAAATCCCCATCCTTTCCTCAGGAGTGGCATTCTTCGGAATAATCCCAATCGGCGCGTTCGTTGAGCCGGACGAGAAGCGCCTATCCACCAAATCCAAAGAAGTGCAGAAGAGAGTGGTGGTCGCCGGCTCCACCGCCAATTTAATTTCGTCAATAGTCTTCTTCGCCATCCTCCTCATCTTCCTGGGAGTGACCGGCCCGTTCAAGCAGAGCGGCTGGTATGTGCTGGAGGGGATGGACAACGGCACAATAATCTATGCGATAAACGGAATCCAGGTGGAGAACCTCCCGGAAAATTACACAGCGCCCAGCTCCACAATCAACCTGACCACGAACTATGGAGAAGTGCAGCGCACCATCAACGCAACCGGAGGCTTCGGCATCTCCTACCTGCCCATGGATTACGCGCCATTCACGATATACAATAACCCTCTATTGTCATTCATCTTCAAGACATTAGTCCTCGCATTCTCCCTCAACTTCATCATAGGCGTAGTCAATCTCCTCCCGCTTCCCTTCTTTGACGGGATGCGCCTTCTTGAGTTGTCCGTCCATAACAAGAAATTCACGGACTTCGTGATGTATCTAATCCTTGCGGCTTTCCTGTCCAACCTGTTGCCGTGGTTCTTCAAATAGATTTATCCGAATAGAAACCATTACTGGCATTAGTGGCGGAGAGGTCTCCCCCGCTTTAAATATATCCCTCCATATATATACATGTAGAACAGAACACATATGGGGTTCTGGGAAAGGTGAAGAAAATGGAAGAGAAATTGGAGGAATTTGAGGAAATAGAGGAGCACCCCAAGAAAGGGAAGAAGCCTGCTTCTGAGGAATCGGAATCCGCGCCAACCGAAAGCGTGGGCGCGCGCCCGGACTTCCGCATAGTCCAGACGGAAATGGACAAGGAAGGCAAAACGATATACAAGAATGTGGGCGGGATGTGGAAGCGCACAAGCAAGAACGGAAACGTGTATTACAGCATGGGCATAGGGAAGCTCAGGCTGCTCGTATTCCCGAACGACAGAGATGGTGGTTCTTATGGCAGAGAAGACAACAGAGAAGAAATATGAGCTCCCTAAGGAGTTTGAGGACCTTCCCGGAATAGGGGAAGCGACGGCGGAGCGCCTGCGCAAGGCCGGCTACACGAGCATGGACCAGATTGCGGCGGCAATGCCCCACGAGCTCGCGGAGGCGGGCGATTTCGGGGTGGAGGCCGCGAAAAAGGCGATCACCGTGGCGCAGGAGGCCGTTGAAACCGGTTACGAAACCGCGGACACAATCCTGGAGCGCAGGAAGGAAATCAAGAGGATTCCAACCGGCTCAAAGAACCTTGACGACCTCATCGGAGGGGGCGTTGAATCCCAGGCAATTACGGAATGCTTCGGCAAGTTCTCATCCGGAAAAAGCCAGGTCGGCTTCCAGCTCGCGGTGAATGCGCAGAAGGCGCTTGCGACCAACGACACGCCCGCAAAGGTCCTCTTCATAGACACGGAGAGCACCTTCCGCCCGGAGAGGATTGTCCAGATTGCGGAGGCACAGGGCCTGGACCCGCAGGAAGTCCTCAAGAACATACTCGTTGCTAAGGCAGAGAACTCGGACCACCAGCTGATTCTCGTGGAAAAGGCCGGCAACGTGATTGAGAAGGAGAACATTAAGCTGATAATAGTGGACTCCCTCACCTCCCACTTCCGCGCCGATTACGCCGGCAGGGGCGCCTTGGGCGAAAGGCAGCAGAAGCTGAACAAGCACATCCACACATTGCAGAGGTACGCGGACAAGTACAACCTGGCCATCTATGTGACCAACCAGGTCATGGACAACCCGGGGATTCTTTTCGGGGACCCGACCATGCCGATTGGAGGGCACATCCTTGCCCACGCCGCGACCTACCGCCTCTACCTGCGCAAGAGCAAGGAGGAAAAGAGGATCGCAAGGTTGGTGGATTCGCCCAACATGCCCGAAGGCGAGACGGTCTTCAAGGTCACCAAGGGCGGGCTGATAGATTAACCATGTCTTTTGATTTTTCTTCATTCTTAGGGGCGTGCGCCGAAGCCCGGCGCATCGCCTTCTCTTTTTCCAATCCCCTCATCGTCCATCATCTTGACGCGGATGGAGTAAGTTCCGGAGCAATAGTTGAATCCGCCTTCCGCGCTGGATGGAAAAAACACAGGAGGATATGCATAAAGAAATTAGGGGACATGGAATTGGATTCCTTAAAAGATGAAAAGGAAATCATCTTCGTTGATTTGGGCGGGGGAAACCCAAGAGTGAATGAATTGCACGATGTCCTCATAATAGACCATCACCAGACCAAGGATGTTACAAAACACCAAATCAATCCCCTTCTTTACGGAATAGACGGCGGCGATGAATTGAGCGCCGCAGGCACGGCCGCTCTTGTATTTGATACTCATTACGACCTCGGAGTAGTTGGCGCGATAGGCGACATGCAATACCCCCTTCGTGGAGCCAACCGCCTCCTCATAGAAAAGGGAAAAGAGCGCGGAGAAATAGAATTGGCAAACGAACTGCGCATGTTCGGAAGATATTCCCGCCCCATAATCCAGTTCCTCGCATACTCCGACGAGCCGTATCTCCCCGGCCTCTCCTTCAACGAACAGAACACTGAAAAGTTTCTCGCAGATTTGCAAATCCCGGTCCAAAAAGGGGAAAAATGGAGGACATATTCTGACCTGAACGCTGCGGAGAAAAAGAAGCTTGTTTCGGCCCTCACCGACCTACTGGTGGAAAAGGGGCGTGCATACGCCTCCCAAAACCTGGTGGGCGAATCCTACCTCCTCACAAAAAGAGAAAGGACCAGCGAAACATACGACGCCTCCGAATTCTCCACCATGCTCAACGCATGCGGGAGGCACGGCCGCCCGGACATAGGAGTAGCGGTGTGCCTCGGGGAAAAATGGGCCGAGAAAGAGGCATCCGACCTCCTGCGCCTCCACAAGACTAGAATCCGCGAAGGAATCCTCTTCGCAAGGGAATCCATAGTGGATTTCGGGCCCTTCCTTTTCCTGGATGCGCGCGATAAGATAGAGGATTCAATAGTAGGCATAGTATGCGGCATGGCAATCGGCGGCTCCCCAAAGCCCATTATAGGCATCGCATCCTCAGAAGACGGGAAAGCCATAAAAGTATCCGCAAGGGGAACCCGCGCCCAGATAAACGCCGGATTGAACCTGGGAAATGCGATGGCTGCGGCAGTGAAGGCATCCGGAGGAGTGGGAGGCGGCCACAAGATAGCCGCAGGCGCGAATATCCCTTCAGAAAACCTAAACCTGTTTCTTACGTCACTTGCTGATTTTTTACGTCAAAAGCCGTAGAGTTGTGCGGCGCATAATAAGCTTTTTATACCTTCCCCGGAAAATACACTCATGGCGGTTTCTGCTGCAAGAGATTTGCGTTACAGCACAGCCACTGCGCTGCAGGAAAGGCCCCCAGCAAAAATCATCCCGTTCCAGGGCAGGAGACTAGAGCCGTTGCAAGAGCCGCGCTGCGGCGGCACAAATGCCCAGCTTGCGCAGGTAATCCGGTTAGCAGACAGGAGGAAGCCTCTGGAGGAGCCGATTGCAATGCACACGAACGCGCAGGCAATCTCCATCCCGGCACTCAATTCGCCCAAGGAGCAGGCGCGCCCAAGCGCCCAGGTCATAGCATCCCCTGCCCATGACGCAAACCCGCGTTCCAAGCCGGCTAATTCACACGACGCTGAGACCTGCCAGGGCATAAGGATGGAGACTTCACGTGACGGCAAGGCGAAGGGGCAGACCAGGAAATCGGAAATCCCTCCAGACGTCCATTACCTGCTCGCATGGCTCGTCTGGTTTGAGTATGTGAAGATAATGCTCTCCATGGGCATAAAGGTCAGCGAGTTCCTGAAGCGCGTAGAATTCCACGACCAGATAAGGCGGGGCCGTTGATGATAAGGAAGAGCAAAAAGCTCGGCCAGCATTTCCTGAACAGCCCATATCTTCTTGAGTTTGAGGCCGAAGCCGCACAAATAGAAGGAAAAGATGTAACCGAGATAGGGGGAGGCGACGGCCGCCTTACGGAAAAGCTCCTTGAAAAGAATCCAAAAAAGCTAACGGTGATAGAGAAGGATTCAAGATGGGCGCAATTGCTCAGGGAAAAATTCGGAAACAAAATCCATCTCATAGAAGGGGATTTCCTAGAATCAAACGAGGATGCGGACATAATAGTGGGAAATATCCCCTACTACATCTCCTCGCCCATAATCTTCTCAATCGCAAAAAAGAAATGCAAGCGTGCACTCCTTATGGTGCAGCTGGAGTTCGCGGAGAGGATGGTCGCAAAGCCCAAGTCCTCCAAATACGGCCGCCTCAGCGTCACATCCCAGCTCCTATTCAAAGTAAAGCTCCTGAAAAAAGTAAGCAAGGGGGCATTCTCCCCGCCTCCTGAAGTGGACTCCGCCATAATCCTTCTGGAAAAGAAGGCGGATTCCATAGACCCGTGGGTGGAAAAAGTAATCCTCGCATTATTCCAGCACAAGAATCAGATGCTCTCAAAAGCACTATCCCACGCGGGCATAAATGCGGAAAATCTCCCAAGGAAAAGGGCGAGGGAACTCTCCCCCGAAGAAATAGTCCAGTTAGCCGAGTCAATCAGGCACGCAGCTTCTCTTCCATCGTGAAGTTCTCGTCCCCTTCTATGGTGAGTTTTACTACATTCTCAGATAGTGGATAGACGAACTCCAATTTCTCCCCGGGCTTCACGTTCTCGCGCACAATGACCATCGGCTCGCCATCCACCGTATCCTCTATTGTCGCGCGGGTGATGGGTATGAATGTCTGCACCGTCACCTTGCTCTTCCCCTCATGGGCGACCTTCTCCAGCCGCACCTGGGAACGGAACCTCTTCCAGAACATGTAGAGCGCAAGAACCCCCACTATGAGCGCGAGGAATATGAAAACGCCGATGAGTATGAGGCCTATGTCCATCAGACAACCCCTAGCCGCGCACGGGAGCGCAGCGCAATCATCTTCACGCCCGCCTTTTTTAACCTATTCCTGAGCAGCATGTCGTTTGTCGCAACTATCGCCCCTTCCTTCGCCGCATATTCCACAATCCAGTCATCCACGTTACCGGTGCTCGGCACATGCCTCGCCTTCATGGACTCAAGCAGCTTCAGCGCGAACCTAGCAGCAGAGCCATCCCGTCCCCTTCCCCGCGAAATCACCTTGAGCTCGCCCACCACCCCGCTGGGGACTACGAATTCGTGGGGCGCCTCCATGAGCTCCTCCACCTGCTTGAATATGTTCACCCCGAACTGTAAGGGAAGGAGAAGGAAATTTGTGTCCAGCACGACCTGCCTCAGGATAGAATCTCCCCTATGATTTTCTCAGCGTCAAACCGCTCAATGTCCGAGTAGCCCTGTCCTGTCCCCACGTATATGATTGGAACGCCCGTCAGCTTCGTTATTGAGACCACGGTCCCTCCTTTCGGGTCGCAGTCCAGCTTGGTCAGCACCACGCCGTCCAGCCCGATTTCCTTGTTGAAAGTCCGCGCCTGCTCGGCAATCGCATTCCCGGCTATGCTCTCCCCCACATATATCTTCATATCAGGCGCAATCACGCGGTTCATCTTCCTGAGCTGGTTTATGAGGTTTATGTTCGTGTCCTGCCTGCCAGCCGTATCTATGAGAACCACATCTATGCTGTGCGCCTTCGCATATTCCACGGCATCAAATGCGAGCGCGGTCGGGTCCGAACCGTAAGCCCCGCTTATCACTTTCACGCCCAGCTTGTCCCCGTGGTGGATTAGCTGCTCGGCCGCAGCCGCCCTGAACGTGTCCGCAGCCGCAATCGCGACCGTGAACCCCTCGTCCTGCAGCATCTTCGTAATTTTTGCTATCGTAGTCGTCTTGCCTGAGCCGTTCGGCCCCAAAACCATTATCTTCACGGGCTTCGTGGAAGCCTTCACCCTCTCCGGGATGGAAAATGCCTTCGGGCTCTTCACGAGCGAGACCAGCACTTCCTTCAGTTGCTCCCGTATGAATTCCGCCGTCTTCCCTTTCGGCACCTTCGCGCCCACGACGCGTTTCTTCAATTCCTCTTTTATCGCGTCTGCGACCTCAAGCGCCACGTCGCTCTCCAGCAGCCCCAGCTCCAATTCCTCCAGAAGTTCTCCTATCTCGCCTTCACGAATTTCAGCCGTGCCCGAAACCGTTTCCCGCACCGCCTCAAAAATGCCCTTCTTCACCTTCTTCTCAAGCTTTTCCGTTTCCTTGACCGCGACCTGCCCCACTTCCAGTTCGGGCTTCCTTTTCGGCTCCGGCTGCCTCACCATTTCCGGCATCTTATGTTCCGGCTTCTCCACTCTCGGCGTAGGTTCCTCCCGCGCCCCCTCCACTTTTTCCGGTGCCCGTTTTTTTGTTTCAACGGAGGCAGGGGGCGTAGGCGTCTCCTTAACCTCCGGCTTCTTCACATGCACCGGTTTCTCAACAGCGGGTTTAGGTTTCTCAGCAATAACAGCAGGTTTCTGCTTTTCAGAAACAACGGGCGCAGCCTTTGGCGCCTCTAATTCCGGCTTCCGATCCTCCCTGATTTCCGGGGCTTCCCGCTTCTCAAAAACAGGCTCCGGCGCCTTCGCCGGCTCTTCTTTCTCCTTCCTGCCGGTTATCTTTCCGACAAAACCCGAAATGCTTTTCTTAAGGAGGTCAAACACTCAGGACCCTCCGCCTTCCTTGCCCGTGTGCACATGCCCGGCGTGCCCGTGCTGCTGCGCGTAGAGCTGCTCCAGCTTCATGAACTCGTCGTCCATCCTCTTGAGCTCGCCGCGGAGGCTCTGTATCGCCTTCTCGGTCATCTTCACCCTCTTGTCTATCTCTTCCTTCGCCGCATCCACGCCGAACTCTGTTATGTACCCTGCGCCTATGGGCACAAGCACGTTCTCCGGGTCCAGCTTCGCCCTTATGAACGACCCCCCGCCTATGGGCACAAGCCCGGTTTCATCCTTCATGTTCTGTATAGTAGTAAGCGAGTTGTTCAAGTCCAGCATGGAAAGCATCATCCGCTCTATCTCCCTCTCCACGTAGTTCCTCTGCTGGCCGACCATCCTTGCGCGTGCGACTATCTCTTCCTTCTCCATCAGGCCACCTTTTCCACTTTTTCTATCTTTATCTTGCTGCGCGGCACGCCGTTGGCGGCGCCCAGGAGCATGTAGGTCTTCTCCACCGCATAGTTCTCGGTCTCGGCCTCAAGCTCCTTGCCGAACTTCCTGGTTTCCCTTCCAACCCTCATGGTTCCGCTTATCTTAAATCTCATAATTCCACCTTTTTTGTCCATCAGCATCACCCATAACCATTATCCAATTCTGCTTCCCTCTTTCATTTCCCTGTCCAGCGTGAGCAGCACCACGTTGCCCTCGTCCCACGCCGCCAGCAGCATGCCCTGCGATTCCAGCCCCTTTATCGTCTTCGGCTCCAGGTTCGCGAGCACTATTATCCTCTTCCCGGCGACCTCCTCCGGGGAATAATGCTTCCCTATCCCCGCGACCAGCTGCCTCTTCTCCGTTCCCAGGTCCACTTCCAGGCGAAGGAGCTTGTCCGAGCCCTCCACCCTTTCCGCCGAAACTACCAGGGCGACGCGCAAATCCATTTTCTCAAAGTCCTCGTACGCCACCATCGCATCATCCCAGGAACCCGAGCGCGTCCTCTACGCGCCCCATCTCGTACGCGGTCGTCTTCTCGCCCACTATGTATCCCTTGTCGTTCGCGAGCATGCAGACCGCCACGAACCCCGCGCCGGTGTTCGCGGTGCCCTTTGCCCCGCTGACCCTGAATATCCCTTCCAATTGCCTCATCTCGTCCTCGCCCGTCGCATAATGCGCGAGGAAGCCCTTGTTGTTCGCCACGCACAGCGCGCCCACGGCCTTGTATTTTCCTATTCCCATGGGCACCAGCTCCACGCCCAGGCAGTCTTCCATCATTTTCCTCTCCTTCGCGTCAATTATCTCGCTTATGATTCCGCCCTTGTCGTTGACGGCCATGTTGTTCCTGTGGGCGTTCCATTTCTCCATGCTAGCGAGCACTTCCAGCCCGGTCGCATCCTTAATCTTCCGCGCAACGCCCCCGTCAAATTTCGGGAGCACAATCCCGTGCGAGTTCATCACGCAATAGATTCCGTCCAGGTTCGTTCCGCTGACGTTGCACATGACGGCCTCGGTCCCAAGCGCCGCACATGCCTTTTCCACGAACTTCTCCGAAGCGTCCTCCGGGAAGAGGGTGTGCGTGTTGTTGGTTGAGGCGAATAACCCCAGGAACGGGTTGCCGTGGTAGGTTGCCCTGCGTGCTTCCGATGCCATGTTCAGCCTTTCTTGACTTCCGTCTTCTCTTCGGGCTTGCCTGGCGCCCCTGCGGGTTCCTTCTTCTGCTCCTTCGGGGCCTCCTTCTTGGGCTCTTCCTTTTTAGGGGCGGGCTTCTCTTCCTTCTTCGGCTCGGCCTTCTTTTCCCCCTTCTTCTCTTCCTTTTTCTCCTCCACCTTCTCGTCCATGAGGAAAGCCAGCACCCTGCCCCCATCCTTCGTCGCCCTCACCTTGATTTTTCTGGGCGGCTTCTGGATGCCCCTGGCCCACACGAGCTCGTTTATGCCCATGCTCACCCTCACGCCCTCCTCGCCGGCCTTCATGTGCCTCGCAAGGAACGAGCGTATCATCTTCACCGCGGTCCTAGCCCTCCTCACCCTGGAGTAGTCGTAAGACCTGCCCAACGGTATCGTGTAAATCCTTTCAAGTTCTGCCATAAGATCAATCCTCTTTTATCCTCAGCTTCCCGGTGCGCCACTCCCTCCTCCTGTTGTTGGAGGCGACCTTCCTCTTGGTCCTCACCGTGACGAACACAGGCATGCGCCTGTTCTGCTTGCACGCCTTCGCGAGCCTTCTCTTCTTCAATTCGCTCTTTTTTCCCATATGAACACCTTTTCACTTGAACGTTATCTTCGTCTTCCTCTCCCCGCCGCGCATCGCCCTCAGGAGGGCGAGCACCTGCGCGTCATCAAGTTTTTTTCCGCCCTTCCCCGCATACGCGAGTATCTGCCTCACGGCCGCGGCATACAGGTCCGGGTTCGCCATCCGCACGTTTGCCATGCGCTCGTACGCTTCCGGCGTCAGGCACATCCTGAGCGCCGCCTTGAGCTTCCCCTCGGCGCGCCTGGCCTCAAGGAGTTCAGCCTCCCTGTCCTGCGGGGCGTCCTCCCCTTCCAATCCCACCACCTAGGCGACTTCTGCTTTTGCGGCGCCTGCGGACTTGTCCAGGAGCGCCCTCCCCTTCGGGGTGAGCTTCCTTCCCTTCTGCGCCTTCTGCATCAGGCCCGCCTTCTCCAGCGCCTGCATGGCCTTCCTTATAGTGGAGCCGCCTGCGGGCACGTGGTGCTCCGGCTTCGTGCCGAAGTTCTTCCTGCCGCCGTAGTGCCTCCTGAGCCTCTGCACGCCCACGCCTTCGTTGACGTATGCCTGCCTGAGCACGGATGCGCACCTCACATACCAGAAGTCCGGGTCCTCCGGTGGCCTCTCGCAGTGGGCGCCGCTCTTCACGAGCCCGACGAAAGCCGGCTTCTCCAGCTTCATCTCCTTGAGCCTTCCGGCTACCTCCTTCACGAGCCTGTTCGGCTCTACGTCATAAGCCCTAACCATCAATTCACCTTTCTGCTTATAGCTTGCAACTCTCTAATAAGCTGGAATTGTACTCCATATATTCCCTAGTTTCTTATTTAAACCCTACGGATGGCCCTCAAATGAACTCAGAGAGACCATCTATGGTGGTCACCACCACCTTCCCATTCTCCATCTTCAGTTCAATCTCCGCCCGCGAGAACGGCTCCATCGCCTGCAGGAACCCGTCCTTCTCCTCCTCGTTCTCAAAAACAAGTATGAGCTTCTTCTCGGTGTTGAAGTACTCCGTGGAAACCACGATGCGGGCCAGCTCGAACCCTCCCCATGCATCCCTGAACTTCTCCCCCGCCAGCACGAGCACGTCCCTTATCCTCCTCTTTATCACGTTCTTCTTGGCGTCGCCCCACCCGTGCAGCTGGTAATAATCCCCATATCTCTGGACCGAACCCTTCTCCTCCATCTTCTTCATCAGCCCCTCAACATCCCCGTCGTACATGTCCATGCCGTCGGTTATGTTCTTCTTGAAGCTCTGCGTCAGCTCCTTCAGCGAGATGGGCACCTCCTTCCAGCCGCAGCTCTTCTCCACGTCCGCAATCGCGTCGGTTATCTGCCCGGGCGAGACCTTCAGCCGCGTCGCCTGCTTCTTCCCCATCCTTTCCACGCGCAGGCGGTAGGTGGGTTTCCTCCTCGCGCTCGCCACCACATAAACCCCCGCGACCAGCAGCACCCCGGGTATGAGCCATTTCGCATACACGTCAATCAGGCTTTCCTCGGTCTGCTCGTAGCTGATGATTGTGACATATTCCAGGTATTTCACGCGGATGCTGTTCACGCCCGACTTGAGCCGCACGGGCACCGACATCCTGCCGTCGCTTATAGAGTATTCCCTCTCCTCGGCTCCGTCCAGCGAGACCATCGCCTTCCCGGTCTTCACAGGCACCCCGTCCACCGTTACGTTGAACTCCATCCGCACGTCCCTCAATTCGGAAATGCTGATGTTTATCGCCCTCACGTGCATGTGCGACGAGCCCAGCGTGCCAGAGCCGTCGTACACCCAGAACAGGTAATCCCCCGGCTCCTCAAACTCAAAAGTGTAGAAGAACGCCTTCTCCGCGCCCACATACCCCAATTCCTCGGCGGCAATCTGCTCCCCGTCCTTCTCCAGGGTGTAGAGCACCCTGCCGGTGCTCTGGTTCATCGTGAAATACAGTTCCGCCTTGTCCCAGGGGTAGATGTCCGGGGTGGCCCTCACATCCAATTTCTCCGCAGGGAGGCGGCCCGAGTCCACGAACCCCTTCTCCCCGCCCGCGTCATAAATGAACCTGTAATATCCCCCGTCGCTTACGGGCACGAAAAGCGTCTTGCTCCCCGAAAACCCGCTGAACGGGAAGGCCGCGTCCCCGGCCTCCGCCCACCTGTTGCCCAGTATCTGGTAGTTCAGGTCGGCAGCCGCGCCAGGGGTGTCCAGGAAATCCCCGAGCCGCATCTCCTTTATGACCAGCTTCTCAGCGCTCGCGTTGTCCAGCTGGGCGAGCCAATAATCCCTCCTGAGTTCCGCCCGGTTAAGCGTAAAGTCGGTCTTGCCTATGTAGATTAGGCTGTTGCCACGCGCATACAGCGTTGCGAGGTCGTCAAGCACGTACCTCGGCATCGCGCCATTCACTATTATTATCACGGAGTCCCGGACCGTGCGTATGTCCGCAGGCCCGATGACCTCCACGTTCATCCCGTACCCCTCAAGCGCGCCAAGGCCGCCTACGAACTCGTCAAACCTGTTGTTCGTTTCGTCATCTATCCCGGTCTCGCTCAGCACCACTACGGTCGTCTTCGGCTTTTCCGAAAGAGAGATGAGCTCAGCGCTGCCGCTTCCGTTCGCCTCAAACAGAAAATATGCGTCCGTGCCAGCCCTGCCGCCCTTTATCGGCTCTATCCAGCCCGCGGCGGCCTGCGCCTCCTTCTTCGGCACGATGCTCAGCACCACCACTGCCAATAGGAAAAGGACAACGAGCCCCACCACGATTGCCTTGCTATTTACCATCCATCTAGCCCCGTCTAGTAATCCCTTCCAACCCTGCTGCCCTTGAGCCAATCCAGGTCATTCTCCAAGAGGAAGGGGGGACACCCCCCTTCTCTCTAGGGTACTCATAACCCCCCGCGCCATCTTTAATAATCCTTTCCAATCCTGCTCGTCTTCAGCCACTCCAAATCATTTTTGTAGAAGGTTCTGATGTCGTCCAGCCCCTCCATCAGCATCATCGGCCTCTCCAGGCTGAGCCCCCACGCGAGCACGGGATAAACCCCGCAGAGCGGTTTGGTCATCTCGGGCCTGAATATGCCGGCCCCGCCCAATTCCATCCATTCGCCCCCGCCGCCCTTCTTCCTTTCAAAGAACACTTCTATTTCCAGGCTCGGCTCGGTGTATGGGAAATAGCTCGGCCTGAACCTCACCTTCTCAAAGCCCAATCTCCTGTAGAATTCCTTCAGCAGCCCCAGGAGGTGCGTGAAGTTCGCCCCGTCCCACGCGACAATCCCCTCCACCTGGTGGAATTCCGCGAGGTGCTTGAAGTCCGTGGCTTCGTTCCTGAACACCCTCCCGACGCAGAAATATTTCTTGCCCTTGTCCCCGCCCTTTTTCAGCTCCGCATCCAGTTTCGCAAGGTACCTGGCGCTCACCGCGGTGGTGTGCGTCCTCAAAACCGTCCGGCGCGCCTCCTCATGGCTCCACGAATATTTCCAGCCCTTCTCATGGCTGCCCTTGACCTTGTCCACTAATTTTTTCTCGGGCAATTCCCCTTTCCCTTCCATATAGAATGTGTCCGCCAAATCCCGCGCAGGGTGGTCCTGCGGCTGGAAAAGCGCGTCAAAGTTCCAGAAGGAGCTCTCCAGCATAGGCCCCTCCATTTCCTCAAATCCCATCTCTATGAATATCCGCCTTATCTTCTCGGTCATCCTAGTAAGCGGGTGCATTTTTCCAATCGGCTCATCGGCCGCGGGCGCCACCGCATACGGGCTGAATGACGCGCCCTTCCACTTCCCGCTCGTGATCATCTCATGCGTGAGTTCGCCTATTTCCTCCTTTATTTCCCCGACCTTTCCCGCTTCCTCCTCCCCTTTTTTAGTAAGTGAAATGAAGGTGCTCTTCCGTTCGCTCCCGACCAGCAGCCCCCTCGCCACCAGCGTGTCCAGCTCGCCCTTCCCCGCCCTCTCCGGGTTCCGCGCCGCCTTCTCCAGCGCATACTCGCCCGGCTTCTTCACCGCCTTTATTTTTCCGTTCTCAATGGCAATCCATCCATTCCTCTTCGCCCACATCAATCCTATTCTCTTCTCCTCTTCCCCAAGCTCGCCGATTGCCTTGCCATCCTTCCCCGCAACCCGCACCTCGGGGAATCCCTCCTTCAGGAAGCGTTCGCATTCCTCGCCCCTCTTGTATCCCTTTTCGGATTTCTCCTCCACTTCCGCGAGCCCCTTCTCCTGCAGCCAGAGCGCCGCCCTCCTGAACGCGTCCCTTTCGCCCATATCCTGCGAAAGCTCGTCCACGTTCTTTTTGCCCGCTCCGCGCAGCTTCTTCAGCAAAATCTTCTCCTGCCTGTGCAATATCATAAGAATCACGCCGCCTTCTTCTGCTTGGTCTGCAGGTAGAGGTACGAGCCCGCGAGTATGAGCACCAGCGCAATGGCCGGCAGCCCCTGGGGCCCGCTCAAAAAGTCATAAAGCTTGCTCCTCGCCCCTATGAAGAACCCTATCACTTCCTGGTCCAGCCCCTCCTCCTTCTCAAAGACCATGGAGAAGTGCGCGAGCACCTCGTTCTCCCAGCTCAGCTGCTGCCTTCCGTCCCCGGTCTGCTCCGTGTTCCCGGGCAGTGGGTTCACATATGCGACCTTCGCGCCCCTAGGGAGCATGAATGAGAGCCGCTCGTTCTCGCCCAGCACCACGTCGCCCAGCTCGCTGGTCTGGAACTGCAGCGCGCCCTCGTTGAGCGTGTATCTTGTGGTGCGCGGCTTGTACTGCTCCACTGTGAATATCCCCGTCCCCGGCACCTCCTCGCCATCCGCCCTCACGTACGGCTTCGCCTCATATGTTATAGTCAGCTCCCCATGGCACAGCTCGGCGAGCGGGTTGCACCTGGAAGTGGGCGCGGGCCTCACCACCACGTTCTCCACGCTCACCACCCGGTTGTCCAGGTGGGACCTGACCTCGTCCGAGCCGATGAGCGCCCCCCAGGAGCCGATGTCGGTCTTCGCGAGGTTTGATTCGTATAAGGATATATGATAAGAGCTGGTTATGATGTAATGCAGCTTCTCCGTAACCGTCGCGTCGCCCTGCGCATTCACGTCCACCAGGACATCCATGGCGGTCAGCGTGAATTCCGCATACGTAAGGGAGAGCAGCAGGAGTGCAAATAGCGCCTTTCGCATGCGTCCCTTTTCTTCCCCAACCTTTATTATATTTGCCGTCTTTATTCCCGTGATGCTTCCGCACGGTGAAAGCCTCGGGAAAAGCCTTGAGGGCAAGTCCTGGGCAGAGATAGCTGCCATGGCGCGCTCAATGGAGATACGCCTCGAGGAGGAGAGCGACGAGGCGAGGAACCTCGAGGCACGCCTCCGCGTCATAAAGCAGTCCCTCATAGAGCACATGGAGCACCCGGGGATGGACTCGCGCAGCAGGGAGCTTTACGGGTCCCTTTCCAAGACCATTGACTCCCTGGAGGAGGGCGTCGCCAAGCACGAAATGGAGCGCCACGAGTTCATCTCGTTCCTGCAGGTGCTGCTCGCGAAACTGAAGGCAGAAAAAATAAAGTCCGGCACTCCGCGCAAGGCAACCTTCGGCCGCCACAAGAAGTGACTTCATGATTCTATACGAAAAGCCGTTCAGGTTAGAGCTTCTTGGCCGCACCCTGCTGAAGGACGGGGAGGAATGGCCCTTCACCACGAGGAAGGTTTCCGAATTGAAAGAAGTGATGATGGAGCCGCACCTCATGGGCCCCGAAGGAATCGCATATTACATGTTCCGGGGCGTCCACCAGTGGGAGAACCTCCGCTACGACATAACCGTAATAGAGCCGCGCTTCTACGGGGACGAATACTCCAAGACGCTGGGGCATTACCATCCGCCCTCCAAGGCGGGGGCGGCATACCCCGAGGTTTACCAGGTCCTGAAGGGGAAGGCCTCCTTCGTGCTCCAGCGCAAGCACAAGGACGAGAGCGTTGATTGCATCACCATTGAAGCCGGGGAAAAGGAATCCTTCATAATCCCGCCCGGCTACGGCCACGTCTCTTACAACACAGGGGATTCGCCCCTCATCCTTGCGAACATAGTCGCAAGCTTTGATTCAAAGTATGAAGAATACATGGAGAACCACGGGCCCGCGTTCTTCTGCACGCGCTTCGGCTACAAGCAGAACACCTACTACATAATCAAGAAGCAGGAGAAGCTCGTGCCGCGCCAGATAAACCATCGCTACGGAGTGATGCTCGGCGACCTTCTTGAGATGTTCTACAACAAGCCGGAGAAGTTTGACTTCCTCTCCGACCCCTCTAAGCTCACTCCGGTCCTATAGTTTCCCGGAAACCATTTTTTCATTTCCGCCGCCCTTCGCACCCTTCTTCTTCAATTCCTCAAACAGCTGCAGCGCGTTCCTCTTTGCCCCCTTCCCGGCTGCACAGACCACGTTCCCCTGCGAATTAGTGAGGATAACCATAGCACCTGCGCTCTCCGAGACGAGCGCCCCAATCCTTGCGAGCGCCTTCGCATCCTCCTCTATTTTCTCCTGCACCACGCCCTCCTTCGCGCTCCTTTCTATTATTTCCTCTGCCCGCGCAGAGATGAACTCCTCCTTCAATTTCTCTATTTCCTTCCGCTGCGCCTTCCATTCCTCAAAGAACCTTCCGACCGCATCAGGCAGCTGGTGCTCGGAAACGCTCACGACGCCCGCCGCCCTCTTCAGCAGCGCCTCGCGCTCCTGCGCGTATTTCACGGCCGCTTCCCCAACTTTATAGTATATCCGCTCCACGCCATCCTGCACGCTCTCCCTTTTCACGATTTTGAAATAGCCCAGCTCCCCCGTAGTGGTGTTCATCTGGTGCGTCCCCCCGCAGGCTTCCGCATCAACCAGTTTTCCACCATCTCCTATCTTCACAATCCTCAATTCCTTTCCCGGAACCGCACCGCCCTGATAAAGCGAAAACCCATACTTCTGCTCCGCGACGTTCCGCGGCAGCACTTCCACTTCTATTTTCAAATCCCCCATTATGTAATCATTAACCTTCGCCTCAATCTCGTTCAGCTGCTCGTCCGTAATCCTCTTGTAGTGCGTAACGTCCAGGTGCGCCTCCTCCTCCTTTTTGCCGCTGCCGCCCTGCCAGATGTGCGTGCCGAGGATTTCCCTGCACGCCGCGTTCAAAAGATGCGCGGCGGTATGATGCTTTGAAACCCTCTTCCTCCTCCCAAGATTTGCCTTTCCCTCCACAGTAGCACCTTCCTTGAATTTTCCCGCATCCTCCACCAGATGCAAGACCACTCCCGCCTGTTTAGTAGTATTAAGCACCCGCACCCCGCCAAGCTCGCCGTTGTCCCCGACCTGCCCGCCGCCCTCGGGGTAAAACGCGCTCTTGTCCAGCACCACAAATTTTCCAATTACCTTCAGCACTTTCGCCTTGAACGCCCCATCCGTTGAATACCAGAGCCCCTCGGTTTTTGGTATCCCTTCCACGTCTATTTTCTTCTCCCCGCCCGCTTCCTTCTCCACATCCTCTTCTTTGCCCCTCACTTTATCGTAGAAGTTCATGGGCACCTTCACGTCCACGCCCTTCGCCTTCGCAATCTCCGCAACCATCTCAGGCTGAATTCCGTGGCTTTCATAGAGCACGACCAGCTCCTTCTCCCCTATGCCCCTCCCGAGCATATTGGTGACTTTCCCCGCAGCCCCGTCCTTAGTCGCCTTGTACTTCCTTTTCTCCTCCTCAATAACATCCGAAGTGCTCTCCACCCCGTCCGCAAGCTCGGGGAATATGCCCTTCAATTCCTTCGCATGCCCCTCCAGTATTTCCGCGTAATCAACGTCCCAGCCGAACTCCTCCGCGAACCCGAACGCCCTCCTCAGCACCATGCGCAGGTTGTACCCCCCTCCAGCATTTGAGGGAAGCATCCCATCCTTTACTGTAAATAGAAGCGTAAGCAAATGGTCCAGGGAAGCATACAATCCCTGCAAAGGCGCGAGCGTCTTCTCAAATCCCGGATATCCAATCTCCTGCTCAATCCTCCGCACCTCCGCCTCAGGGTCCGCGACCTCATCCACATCCAGACCGCCCACCCTCTTGGCGAATTCCAGGTATTTTTTCTCGTCCACCGTTATCCCGAATTTCTTCTTGTACTTGGGAACCATTTTTCCAAAAACAACGGAATAAGAGTCCGGCGTCCCGTGGGTAATCCAGCAGAGCCGCGAAAGCCCCGCCCCCATATCTATCGTTTTAGTGGATAATTCCCTGCTCCCCCCATCCGGAAGAATCTCGTATTGCATGAAGACGCAATTCCCCAGCTCCAACCCTCCGGAGAAATACTCTATGCAGGGGCCGTAGTTGCCCCCGCCCATCCAAACGTCCTCCTGGAAGACCAGGTCCTTGGGGTGCACCCCCAATTTTTTGAGATATTCTATGTCGTGCCTCAGCGCCTCGTCCTTCCAATAGAACAATCCAGTCTTCTTGGTGTTGAAGGCATGCTGCCCCACCATCACGAAATTAGTATAGTGCCTTCCCGTAACCCCTACGTTTGCAATGTCCGGGAATCTTATGCACACCTGCGGAATAATCAAAGGATTAGCCGGCGCTTCCAACTCCCCATTAACCACATACGGCTGGAACCCATTAATTGAAGCAATAGTGAAGTATAAGTCGTCCCTCCACCTCGCCACGGACGGATAGGATTTTATGCTCCCGTGCCCGTGCGAAGTGAAATATTTCTCTATCCCCTTCCACGTCTCCACATAACCCAGTTTCTTATTGCTCGGCGCATTCCCTATGAACGTATATCCGGTACAGGAGGCGTCCCCGCACAGCTCCCTTTCCTCTATGCTCCAGAAGTTCTTGCCGCACTTCGCGCACTTGCCCCTCCTGAACCCGTGCTCCTCCAATGCCTTCGTCTTGTAGTGCTTCTCCCACTCTTTGGAGAACTGTGCGCGGAGGGAATCCTTCGTGAGCATAGTCCTGAACTTGTAGAATAAGTATTATTAACGATAAGCCCTGCGCTCAGGAATACAACTTCACCAATCTGGAAATCCCTTCCTCAAGCGAAACCTGCGCCTCAAACCCTATCTTCTCCTTCGCCTTGCGCGTGTCCGCCTGGGTGAAATCCACATAATTCTTGATTGGATTCGCCACATACTTCGCCTTTATGTCCTTCCCCAGCGCCTTATTCAGCATCCCAATCAATTGGTTCATGGTGTAGGTCCTCCCGGTCCCTACGTTCAATGCCTCAAAGCCCTTTATCTTCTGTGAAGCCAGCAGGTTCGCCCTCACCACATCGTCCACATAGGTCAAATCCCTGGTCTGGCTCCCGTCCCCGTAAATCACCGGCGCCTCGCCCTTCTGCATCGCCCACAGGAACTGCGAAACCAGGTTCGCATACTGCTTCTTCGCCCTCTCCCCGGGCCCATAAACGCTGAAGTAGCGGAGCCCCGCTATGTTCATTCCGTACAATTTCACATACAATGTGGAAATCCTCTCCATGTACAATCTGGTTTCCGAGTAAAGGTCAAGAGGCTTTATCTCCACATCCTCCCCCTGCGGCGGCTTCACCCCATTATACACGGAAGAAGTGGATGCAAAAACCAGCGGGCAGTCATTCTTCCTGCAGAAGTCCAGCATCCTCAAAAAATCATCAAGCGCCTTCGCCAATCTCGTGGGGTCCTCCTTGTACATCGGCGCAGAAGAGTAAATCCCATCATGGAAGACCGCATCCATCTTGGGCAATTCCAGTTCCGAAACCTTCCCGCTCACGCCCTCAATCACGGTCGCGCCCTCGGGCTTGTTTTCATAGGAGCCGGTATGCAGATTGTCAATTATCCAAACATTATTCCCATCGGCAATGAGCTTCTTCGCTATATTTGAGCCGATGAACCCTAGCCCCCCAGTCACAAGGCAATTCATTTCAATCCCCATTATCCATTCCGCTCGTATATTAAAAATACGTTCTGCCCGCTTGCCTGCACCGCCTTCACGACATGGAATTCCTGCATCAGCGTGGGGCTCACCGGCCCGCCATCCGTCCCCATATAGGGAAGCGCCACAATCAAATCATATAATGGGACGTTCGGCCTGGGCGCGGGGTCCATGCTCATCGTCACGGATATGTACGAAACCCCGTTCTCGTCCCAATATTCCCTGTTTGAAGAATTGTCAGGCACGTCCAGCGGGTCAAAGAAGCCGAGCAGCTCACCGCTTTCGGATACCTGGAACTCGTTGCTCACCCAATTGTATGTCGCGAGCAGGTATTTCACGTCGTATTTGTCCAGCAGTTCCCGCGTCTTCGCGGAATCCGTCCCATACACCATCACCGCCTGGTCGGCCATGCGCTCATGCATGTCCGTATATGGGCTGGAGTGCGCCCTCCTGTACGAGACCACCTTCCTGCCGGTGAGCGCGTTCATCATGAACCCGTCCTCGTTCGTGGTGAGGAAAACGTCATTCACATCCGTATTCTCCTTTATCCAGCCCGCAAGTTCCGCGTGATATGGGGACAGCGGCGACTTCCCGACCAGAGTCCACTGGTTAGAGCCCATCGCACTCAACCCGGTTGCCACATGGAATCCGGCCAGCAGGATGAACGCAACGGCAATCCCGGTCCCCTTCTTCCCGCCCCCCGCCATCCCCATCAGGCCGAAGACGCCAATCCCAACGAGGATTGCCGCGGTCAGGAGGGACGTCCTCTCCAGCATTATGGAGCTCATGAACTGGTTGTGGATGAGCGGAAGCGTTATGATGGGATGCAGGATGCACACCAGCGTCGTTGCCACAAGTATTGCCGCGAACTGGTATTTGCCGGGGTTTTTGGCCATGAAGTAAAGCCCCGCCAGGTTGAGGATGGAAAAGATGGCACCGGTTCCGCTCAACTCAAACGGCAGCAGCAGCGAGAGTATAAGCGCCCACGAGATGCCGATGAAGACCGGCAGTTGCGTGACATCCGGGTAAGTGATGTTTTGTATATCATTCGGCGTCTGGCCATGGAACTCAAATATCGGCCCGAACCAGAACGGCATTGCAAGGATGAACCCTATTGAGAAGATGAGCGCCAGCCTGTAGATGAGCCCCGAATTCTCCTTCACGGTTTTTGCGTCCAGCCCGCCCTTTTTGAAAATCGGGTAGAGCCACCACAGGGCCGCAAACCCGAATATGATGTTTGCCACGAAAAAAGCCTGCGTATTGGTCAGGGCGGCCAGCCCGATCATGATTCCGACCAGCGCCGCAGACAGGTTGTCCTGCCTTTTGCCGAACAGGTACAGCGCGAGCAGCATCCCGGGCATGAACAGGGCATTCGCCATCTGGCCGTACTTGAACGCCGGGAACTGCGAGGAGAAAAGCACCACCGCCACAAGAGCCACCCTCTTGTCCCCCACGACGCGCGAGGCGAGCGCATACATGACAACCAGTGAAAGCAGCTCAATCACAAGGGAGAAATAAAGCAGCCCATGCACCGCATCCAGCCCGCCCAACCCGGAGAACAATGCCACCGAGAGATGGTAAAGCCATGGCACCCAGGGCGGCTCCCCAGCCATCTGTGCGCTTTCAAAGGGGTTTCCGCCTTCCATTATGTGGTTTACCCCCCCGAGGCCGTTGTACAGGTCGCCCCCGTATAACGGGCTTGGTATCTGCTTCAACTGGGAAATGAAATCCAGGTTCAGCGCCATGCTTGCGAGCAGGATGAGCAGGAAACCCCAATCCGCATTCTCAATTTCCTTCCCCAAAACCTTCATTGCTTCCCCCGGTTCTCCTTTATCCATGCGAAGGTCTTCTCCAGCCCCTCCTCCATCTCCACCTTCGCCCTCCATCCCAGCGCCTCTATTTTTTCCGTGCTGGGCACCCGCTTCTTAACGTCGTCCTTGAAAACAGGGAGATGCTTTGTCTGGAGAGGCCTCCCGTCCCCGCACATCTTCCATATCTCCTGCGCCAATTCCATCACAGTATATGCGTGCGGGTTCGCCACATTGAAATCATTATTGTCCGTCCTCGCATCAAATGCGAGCGTCCCTATCGCGTCCGCCAAGTCCTCCACATACGTATATGCGCGCACCTGGCTTCCATCCCCAAGCAATTCCAGCGGGTACTGCTTGTCATAATATATCTTCTTTATCAGGTCCGGAATCACATGTGCAATACCGACTTCATTTTCCGGCACCTCTCCAGGTCCGTATGCGTTGAACGGCCTGAAAATGGTATATTTCATCCCATACTGCTCCATGAACGCCGTGCAATAGTATTCCCCAATCAATTTGGAAAACCCATAATGCGTAATGGGCGGGGGAGAGGTGAATATGTCCTCCTCTTTTGAGGGGAAGCTGCTTGTCCTCTCAAATACCATGGACGAGGAGAGGTAAATCATCTTCTTGAAGCTCTTGCTCTTCCTCGCCGAATCCAGCAGGTTGGAAAACATCAGCGTATTATCCCGGATAATTTCCGCAGGGTACTTGTGGAAATATCCAATCCCGCCTATTTTCGCTGCGAAGTGGAAGCAATACTCAAAATCCGCCAGCAAATCCGCAGTCGCGCTGGCATCGCACAAATCAATCCTTACCAATTCCACCTTGTCCAAATCAATATTCTTCACTTGCCCCTTGCTCAGGTTGTCCGCCACCGTAACCGCGTGCCCGTCCCGCACAAGCTTCGCGACAACCCTGCTCCCTATGAACCCAGCCCCCCCAGTAACAATAACCTTAGCCATCTCAACACCTGAAAATTACCGAGCCTTTCCCGAAAACATTCCACACGTCTATTATCACGCACCCCGGCTTCACATGCTTCTTGTACCATTCCAGGGGCTTCCTGTACTCATTATGCGGCGTCGCCATCACCAGGAATTCCGCATCCTTCACCGCCCCTTCAAAATCGGGCCCGTCCCTATATACATCATGCGTGACCACGTTCGCGGATTCCCTTTTGAGTATCTTCTTTATCTTGTGCGAAAGCGAGAGCCGGTCATCATCCGAGTTCGCCTTGAACGCCATGCCCAGCACGACGCTCTTCGCGCCCTTAAGCGGTTTTATTTTTTTCGCCTTGTTTATCAAATGTCCAGGCAGGTTTTCATTTATTTTCCAGGCAGTGGATATAAGGTCGGAAAACGGAATGGTGCTAGTCAAAAAGAACCCGTCCTTGAACAGGCATGGCCCCGCGGTGAATCCGGGTATCTTCGGCCCCCCCCTCGGATAATTCTTGTTGGACAATTCCACTATCTCGTGGATGTTCGCATCCCACTCATCCGCAATCACGAGGAATTCGTTCCCCACTGCGAAATTTATGTACCTGTACATGTTTGTAAACAACTTTAGTAATTCCGCATTTATCGCGCTAGTCCTGTACACTTCCTTCCCCATGCTTCTGAAAAGCTCCTCGGCCTTCTTCCCGCTCTCCTCGTCCAGCGAGCCCACAATCTCAGGAAGCACCTCAAGCTCTTCCATCGCCTTCCCTTCCGCAATCCTTTCCGGGCAGAAGACCAAATAAAAGTCCTTCCCAACCTTGAACGCAGTTTTCTCTTCAATGAAATTCTTCAGGTATTCCGTGCTCCCCGGAGAGACCGTGCTCCTCAAAATCAGCGTCTGCCCCTTCCTGAAATGCTGCTTCATGGAGCCCAGCGCCGCCTCCAATTGCGTGTAATCCGGGTTCATGTGCTCGTCCACGGGCGTCCCCAGCGTGAGCACGACATAATCCGCATCCGCAATCTTGGAAAAGTCCATCGTCGCCTTGAAGTCCTTCCCATTCACCTTGGCGAGCGCCTCCTCCATCCCCTTCTCCCTAAAAGGGGCCTTCCCCTCCCTGAGCATGTCTATCTTCTTCGCGTCCACGTCCACACCGTATGTGTAAACGCCCTTGGAGGCGAAGAATATCGCAAGCGGCAGGCCGACCCTGCCTATTCCAACAACAGCAGCCTTCATTTTTTTCCACCCAAATAAGCCAGCTTAAACATCTTAAGGAATAGCATAAAATAACTAATAAAGGTATTGCCCAGCTTGAACTTCGCCTCGCCCGCGCTCCTGTCCTCCCAGCTCGCGGGGATTTCGCATATTTTCGCCCCTGCCAATTTCATCCTTATCAATATCTCTGCGCTCACCTGGAAGCCCCTTGACTCCACCGGCAATGTTTTCGCTTTTTCCACCCTGAAGCATTTGTACGCATTTGATGCGTCCCCGGTCCCGAGGTTGAACGCAATCCCGACCGTCCAGTTGAACAATCTATTTGAGGCCATCTTGAGGAAGGGATATCTCCTCACTTCCGAGCCCTTCATGAATCTTGAGCACACGACAACATCGCATCCGGCACCCGGCATCCCGCCATCAGCACCATCCATTTTTTCCTTTATTTTCGGAAGCAGCTCCGGGTCGTCAGAAAGGTCGGCCATCATTATGGCCGCATACTTCCCCGAAGCCATCCGTATCCCGTCCCGTATGGAGTATCCAAACCCGAACGGCTCCTTCCTGTTCACCAGCCGCACGTTCCCGTTCTTCTTCCCCATCCCCGCGACAATATCCTTGGTCCCGTCCTTGCTCCCGTCATCCATGACAAGTATTTCGTAATCCATGCGTGCCTTTTTGCATACCTTCACTATTTTCCCAAGCGTCCCCTCCACGCACTCCGCCTCGTTCCGCGTCGGGACGATTATAGTCATCTCAGCCATCAATCATCAACCCGCAACAGCGCCATCCACAAACCAAAAAGGCGCCGCCCACTCCAACCGCAGCTTATACCCGTATTAGCATTTTTAATTATTCTCAAGCAAATTAACACTGATGAAGAGCGGCGAGGCGGCACTATCCGTCATAATCCCTGCCCATAACGAGGAAAAGCGACTGGAGCCCACCGTAAGGGCTCTGGAAAGGGAACTCGGCAGGATGGGGAAGGATCACGAAATCATAATCGCGGAGGACGGGAGCAGCGACCATACTCTCCAGATTGCAAAGCGCCTTGAGGACGGAAGGATACGCGTCCTACATTCGGATGCCCGCTTGGGGAAGGGGAAGGCAATCCAGGATGCCGCGCTCTCCGCAAAGGGCGATATAATCGCATTCATGGACGCCGACCTGGCGGCGGACCTTTCCTGCCTGCCCGCGCTCGTAGGGAGCGTGGAAAAGGGTGCATCAATAGCCATAGGCTCCCGCTACGTGCCCGGCTCCATGATAAAGAGGAAATTCCTGCGGGACTTTTACAGCAGGGCCTTCAATTCCATAATCGCAATCCTCTGGAATTCCAGGGTGAAGGACCACCAGTGCGGCTTCAAGGCGTTCAGGAGGGATGCGGTCCTTCCCTGGATTGGGGAAGTGCAGTCCAAATCCTGGTTCTGGGACGCGGAATTCCTTGTCCGGGCGCAGGAGAAGGGCATCCGCATCTCGGAAATCCCAATCCGCTGGAACGAGGCCGCCTCCTCCGAATTCCGCTTCCTGGACATCCTAGGCATGGTGAGGAGCATGATATCATTCAAGCTCTTCAGGAAATGAGTTCCCGGATTTTCCGCGGCCCATTCACAGTTAGATATTTATTTAGGACCATACCAATGGAAGATTGAAGGGTGTTTAGCTGGCAACGAGGGTCGCAATCCTGCAGGCAAGAATGACATCTTCCCGGCTTCCAGGCAAGGTGCTGAAGGAGATTTCAGGCAGGCCGATGCTCTGGCACGTCCTGCAGAGGCTCAAGAGATGCAGGAGGATAGACAAGATAATCATCGCCACCACCGTGAACAAGACGGACGACGCGGTTGAAAAGCTTGCGAAGGAATCCGGCGTTTATTGCTTCCGCGGCAGCGAGAATGACGTGCTGGGGAGGTATGCCGGCGCGGCAGAGAAGTTCGGGGGCGACATAATAGTGAGGGTGACCGCGGACTGCCCCCTCCTGGACCCGGAAATAGTGGACCGCGCCATAGGGGAATACGAAAAAGGCGGATATGGATACGTTTCAAACGTCCATCCCCCCACCTTCCCGGACGGCTTGGATGTAGAGGTATTCTCAAGGGAAGCCCTCATGGCGGCAAACCTGGAAGCGCAGGCGGGCCAGGACCGCGAGCACGTAACCCCATTCATAGTGAAAAACAAGGAGAGGTTCAGGCAGCTAAATGTCGCCAACAAGAAGGACCTTTCCTCCATGCGCTGGACCGTGGACGAGCCGCAGGATTTGGAGTTTGTGCGGGAAATCTACCGTTTGCTCGGGAAGAAAGGGGAAGCGCACGATTTCAGCATGGAAGATATATTGGAAATATTGAAGAAGCATCCGGAACTTTCCGGAGTCAACAGCGGGATTGGGCGCAACGAGAAATACGCCGAGCAGGCAAAAAAGGAGGGATGGTGATGGCAGGAAAGGGCATTGAACTTTGGAAGAGGGCGAAGAGGATTATTCCAGGCGGGAGCCAGCTGCTATCAAAGCGCTCGGAGATGTTCCTGCCGGACCAGTGGCCCTCGTACTATTCAAAGGCAAAAGGCATATCAGTATGGGACCTGGACGGAAAGGAGTACAAGGACATGACGATAATGGGCGTGGGCGCGTGCATACTCGGCTACGCGGACGATGACGTCAACGCCGCGGTAATCAAGGCAGTGGAGGGCGGCTCCATGTGCACGCTCAACTGCCCCGAGGAGGTTGAACTGGCCGAGAAGCTCATAAAGCTTAATCCCTGGGCCCAGATGGTAAGGTACACAAGAACGGCAGGGGAGGCCCTGGCTGCGGCAATCCGCATCGCAAGGGCCCACACCAAGAAGGAGAAGGTCGCGTTCTGCGGCTACCACGGCTGGCATGACTGGTACCTTGCCGCAAACCTCGCCAGTGACAAGAACCTTGACGGCCACCTGCTGCCAGGCCTCAGCCCTTCGGGCGTCCCCAGAGGGCTCACCGGCACATCCATCCCATTTGAGTTCAACCGCGACGACCAGCTCGCAGAAATAATGGAGAAGCACAAGGACGTGGGCGCGATTGTCGTGGAGCCGATGAGGCACAACTTCCCGAAGAAAGATTTCCTGAAGAACGTGCGAAAGATTGCGGATGAGGCCGGAGCGGTCCTCCTTTTTGACGAAACCACCTCCGGGTGGAGGATGAACGTTGGCGGAATACACGCCCTGCTCGGCACCACCCCTGACATGGCTGTCTATGGGAAGGCGATGAGCAACGGCTACCCGATGGCTGCCATAGTAGGCAAGGGGGACGTTATGAACGCGGCCCAGGGCTCTTTCATAAGCAGCACATACTGGACCGAAAGGGTAGGTCCCGCCGCAGCGCTCGCAACCATAAGCAAGCTTGAGAAAAACGATGTCCCGTCCCACCTGAAAAAGATAGGCACGGAAATAGGGCAGGGCTGGGATAAAATAGCTAAGGAGAAGGGGCTGGACATAACGCTCATGCCCGAGTTCTCCCCCCTGATTACATTCAGCTTTGACTACGCGGGAAAATCCCAGGCCATCTCCACCCTCTTCACGCAGGAGATGCTGGAGAGAGGTTACCTCGCCTCAAAGAGCGTCTATGTCTCCTACGCGCACAAGCACGAGGACGTGGCCACATACATGGGGCAGGTAGATGAGGTTTTCGGCCTTCTGAAGAAAGCAATAGATGAGGGAAGCGTGGAAAAGAGGCTCAAGGGCCCGGTGGCCCACACGGGGTTCAGGCGGCTTACCAGCTAGTCTGCCCAGCCCCGAAGCCCCAGAATCCCTTCAACCGCCCGTATGAAACCTGCAGGTGCCTTTATCCTCCGCAGGCTGGACGAAAGCAGGGAAACATCTTCCTTTTTTATCGCCTTAAACATAATCAACAGCAAGAAATATGACGCACAGCTGGCCGCGAAGAGCACACCAAGCACCGCAAGCTTGATTATTTTCTGCGCAATCGCCGCGCCGATGCCTTCCATGCCCGGCAATTCCGGAGTGAATCCCGTTAGCGCGCCGGTCCATCCCCTGAAGGCGAGCATCACCGCCACCGCAATCACCAAAGCTGCAATGGGGGTGTACAGTTCCCTCGGAAATCCGAACCCGAATTTCTTCCAGCAATAATAGATTAGGAGGAGGGTCACGATAACGAAAGAAATCATTGACGCGGCCGCAGCCCCGTTAATGCCATAGATGGGAATCAGCATCCAGTTCAGGGCCACATTCGCGAGCGCGGCCCCCCCCGCCGCATAAAGCTCTATGCGCACGAGCCGCGACGCGGCTATCATGGAGCTCTGCACCTGGCTGAGCGCGCGCACGAACATCCCTATGCTGAATATCATGAGGGCACCCGCCCCCGCGGCATAACCTGCCCCGTAGAACATCTGCAGCAGCTCCTCCGGGTATGCGACCAGCACGATTGTGAGGGGCGCGGTGAGGAATATTATCCAACGCGACGCGGACACGGATAGTTTCAGCATCTCCTCCTGTTTGCCCTTCCCCCGGAGTTCCGATATTGTGGGGAAGAATATGGAGCCGACCGCCCCGGGGAATATCGCTATCACGCCCGCGAGGGCGGTTGCGATTGCATACACCGCAACGGCAGCCGCAGCCTCCGGCCCTGGCATCAGGTAGGCGAGCATCACCTTGTCCGTATAGGATATGAAAACCCAGAATGAAAGCACAAGCGAAAGCACGAGCCCGAACGGAAGCACCTCCTTCACCATCGCGAGCTGCTCCCCGGATGTTATGCGCAGCCCGCCAATCCCGAGTTTTTTAACGTCGCTTCCCACATAGATAAAGGAGGCGAGGGTTACGGCCACAAAGGAGGCGGCAAAACCGATTGCAAGCGCCTCCATCGTCGCCCCCAGCGCGAAGAAAAGCACCAGGGTGAATATCAATTTCAGCACGTTCTGTCCGGTATTGAGTATGTTGTTCTCCTTTGCGAGCTTCCTTCCGGACAGGAAGCATGCATTGAGCGAGAAGAATGTGTTCGTGAGGAAATAGAGCGAAAGTATCTGCAACGGCAATTCAAGGGAGGGGTTCCTGAAAAAATCGCCTATCTGCCCCGCAAGAAGGAACAATACGGCCGTTGCGACTATCGTCAGCAGCCCTGCGAAGAGGTACCCCGCCCTCAGGAGGGAATATACCTTGTCCTTCTGCCCCTTCCCCATATAGAAGGGCACATAGCGCATGAACGCGGAGCCGAAGCCGAGGTCGCTGAACACCGCAATCATCCCGAGTATGCTCAGCGCAAGGTAGAAGGTGCCCACATCGTCCTGGGCGAACAGCCGCGCCACTATTATTACATATATGAACGAGACGAGCTTCAGGGCTATGCTCCCGGCGAGCCCCCAGAACGTCCCCTTCACGACAGTTTTCTGTTCCTCTTCTATCCCGTCCATCCAGATACCTTCTATGCCTTTTTAGCCAACTCCTTTGCTTTCTCCCCGAACCTCTCCATGAAGCGCTTCCACGTGAATTTCGCCAGCACCTTCCTCCTTCCCGCCTTCCCCATGCCCTCCGCAAGTTCCGGCTTTTCCGCCAGCTCCCCCATCCTCTGCGCCATCCCCCCCGCGCTGTCCACAAGGAACCCGTCCTTCCCGCTTTCTATCGTTTCCCTCGGCCCGCCCTCGTTCCTCGCTATGCACGGCTTGGACGATGCCATCGCCTCTATGGGCACGAGCCCGAAATCCTCGTTCACAGGGGTGTAGAGCACCGCAAGGCATTTCGCATACAGCCCCTTCAGCTCCGCATCGCTCACGTTCGTCCGTATGCTGACGCCCTCCACGCCCATTCCCCTCAGCCCCTCAAGGTACCTCCTGTGCTCCGGCCTTTCCGAGGCCGCGCCAGCGACCACGAGCTTCCAGCCCTTCCTCTTCCCTGAGAAAATCCTGAACGCCTCTATCGCATATTCTATCTCCTTCTCAGGCACAATCCTTGAGGGATAAAAAAAGAATTTCCCATACCCTTCACACATGAATTCCTTCGGCTCCACCCCGGGATGGAGTATCTCCGCGTCCCTTTTCAGGTATTTCCGTATCCGCCCCTGGCTGTTCGTGCTGTTCGTGAATATGTGCTCTATCTTCGGCACTATGCCGGACTCCACCGCCCTGAACGCCTTCACCGCGCCCCAGAACGCCGCCTTCTGCACGGGCCCGCGCCTGCGCATCCTCCACTCATATAGGTCGTACGCCTCCCGGTTCGGGCTGTGGCAGTACCATATCATCGGCGCGTTCCTGTTGCGCACCCATTCCGAGGGGCTCTGGTGCGCATTCACCACGTCGTAATCCTGGAGCTTAAGCGAATAAAACAGCCGCCCCGCGTTGATTCCGGAGAAGAACCTCCCCTTGGGGAGCATCCCTCCCCCACCCACGACCTCCACGTCAAGTTTCCGGAATTCCTGGTATGTCGCTTCCGGCCTGTAGCCCATGGCATAGACCTTCGCATCAAAATGCTCAGCAATCTTCATCACGACCTTTTCCACCCCCCCGTATGCTTCAAGGAAAGGCGTGACCACCGCGAGGCGCATAGCCATTAATCTCGGCAGGTTCTTTTTAAATAACGCGCATGCCCGCAGAATGCCAGGGGATACGTGCCCTTAAGGGCGCGGGAAACCCTGCACGCCGCTTGGCCCGCCCATCATGGTTTTAAACCAATTCTTGGAATCTTAGTTTAGTGTTATTATGGCAGCTACGCAAATACCGGCCCTCATACTCGCGGGCGGCAAGGGCATGCGCATGCGCGATTACAGCGACACCATCCCCAAGGCCCTCGTTCCCATAGGCCCATACCCGGTCATAGTCCATGTCATGAAGATTTACTCGTTCTACGGCTTCAACAAATTCGTCATCGCAATCGGCCACAAGGGCAACCTCATACGCGAATACTTCGGAAAAAAACCGGAAGGAACCGAGGGGTTTGACATAACCTTCTCGGAAACCGGCGAGGACACGAACACGGGCGGCAGGGTGAAGCGCTCCGAGAAATACTTAGGGGAGAGTTTTTTCGCAACCTACTGCGACGGGCTCGCGGATGTAAACCTAAGGAAGCTGCTTGCCTACCACAAGGCGCACGGCAAGGCCGGCACCCTCACCGCGGTGCACACCATGTCCCCGTTCGGGATGGTTGAGATAAGCAAGGAAGGCGCGGTCACTGCATTCAAGGAGAAGCCCTTCCTCCCCGGCTACATAAACGGCGGCTTCTTCGCGTTCAACAAGGATGTTTTTGATTACCTTGACGACAATTGCGTGCTGGAGGAGGAGCCCCTAAGGAAAATGACCGCGGACAACGAGCTGGCCGCCTACCGCCACGATGGCTTCTGGACCGCGATGGACACTGCGAAGGACGTGGACCGGCTGAACGCACTGTGGCGCACCGGCGTGATGCCGCACACGGATTTCCGCGGCAAGCCGCCATGGACGCATCTGGAGGAATGATTGTATGAAAATATTTCTTGCAGGCAACCTGGGATACATAGGGACGACGATGTCGCGCGTGCTGCGCTCCGCGGGCCACGAGGTGGTCGGCTGCGACTGCGGCTATTACAAGGACGGCTTCCTCCGCGGGGATGCAGAAACCAGCATAAGGGAGAGCATCTCCAGGCAGATATTCAAGGACGTGCGCGACATTTCCAGGGAGGACCTCGCCGGATGCGACGCGGTGGTGGATTACTCCGGGCTTGCGAACGACCCTGCCTCGGACCTCAATCCTGCATGGACCGACCAGATAAACCACCTCTCGCCAGCGCGCCTTGCGAAGCTTGCGAAGGAATCCGGAATCCGGCGCTTCGTTTTCGCCTCCTCATGCTCCATATACGGGGCCCAGAAGGGCGACAATTTCGTGGACGAGTCCTCTCCGCTGGCCCCAGTATCCGCATACGCGAAGGCGAAGATAGGCGTGGAGCAGGAGGCTGGGAAGCTCAAGGACAGGAATTTCTCCCCAACCTTCATGCGCAACGCCACGGTCTTCGGCCTTTCCTACAGGATGCGTTTTGACCTCGTGGTGAACAACCTCACAGGCTGGGCATACACCACCGGGAAGGTGAAGCTCCTTAGCGCAGGCACCTCCTGGAGGCCGAGCCTGCACGTGGAGGACTGCTCAAAGGCGGTCCTTGCCGCGCTTGAGGCGCCGGAGGACGCGGTGAGCGGCCAGGCATTCAACATTGGGATGGATTCCGAGAATTACAAGGTAATAGATATCGCAAACATGGTGAAGGAGATAGTCCCCAACTGCGAGCTGGAGGTCGGCAAAGACGCCCCCATAGACCCGCGCTCCTACCGCGTCTCCTTCAGGAAGATAAACTCAACGCTGAAGGGATTCAGGCCCTCCTGGACCGTGCGCAAGGGCATAAAGCAGCTCTATGATTACTTCAACGAGATAAAGCTGGACTACAAGACGTTCTCCGACAAGAGGTTCTACGACGTGGAGAGCATAAAGAGGCTCATCTCGGAAGGGAAGGTGGACGGCGACCTCAGGATGCTGGAAATGAAGGTTTAGGCATATGGAACAGCTAATCCTCCTCGCCCTCTTCCTTGTTTCCGGCTATCTTGCCGCACGCGCCGGGCTGGCAAAAAGCCAGGACTACAAGGTGCTCGCAAACATAGTATTCTATATCTGCCTGCCCGCATCCATCCTCGCCTCCTTCTCCGGAGTCACCATCCCCCAGGCATTATACCTGCTCGTCGCCGTCCTTCTCGCAAGCTTCCTCATTTCCATGGCGCTGAGCTTCCTAATCTCATACGCCTTCCGGCTTGAAAGGCGCGTCTTCTACTGCCTGCTTATCTGCGGGTTTTTCGGCAACATAGTGTATTTCGGCTTCCCCTTCACCCAGATGATTCTTGGGGAGGGCGCCCTCCCGCTCACGGGCATCTACGTTTCCATCTACAACCTGTTCGTTTTCGCGTTGCTCCTGCCCGCGATTTACATCCTCCTCGGGACGGACGGGAAGAAAGCAGCCATAGGGAAGGCATTCTATAATCCCGTGATAATATTCACCATCGCCGGCGCCCTCTCCCTCGCCTTCCAGATAAACCTCTCCGCCCTCATGCCTTTTCTGGAGGGCTTCTCTTCCCTCACCACGCCCCTCTCGCTCGTTGCGATGGGCCTTTTCCTCTCGGACAAGTTCAGCATATCCCTGGACAGGAACCTTCTTTCCATAGCCGCTGCGAAATGCCTGATATTCCCGCTCATAACCTGGGCGCTCCTCGCCTATGCGGGGCTGCTCTCTTCAGGAAAGGAAATCCTCCTCCTATCCCTCATGCCCGTTGCCATTTCCAATTTCGTGATAATAGATTCGCTCGGCCTCAAGCTGGAAAAATTAGTAATGGACTCAATAGTGCTCACAAGCGTAATCTCAACAATAATCGTCTTCGCCCTCAGCGCGGCGGGCGTTTTCTAATTAAGCAATCGCGCTTATGCATTCTTCCAGCGCCCGGGCCATCTTCTTTGCGTCCTTGTCCGTGAGGTCTATCCTGTTCATGCCGAACCTCCCCTCCAGGAAAATCAGGTGCTTGTAGTACCTCGCGACCAGCTCCTTCGCCTTTTTCTCGTCCGGCCTTATCCCGCCGTTCGCGAGCTTCGCGGCCACTCCCGGCAGTTTGTTCATGTCGTGCACGGTTATCACCGGCTCCTTCCCTGAGAAAAGAAGGTCGTGCCCGAACGTTACCACCGGCTTCCCGAGCACGATTGCCTCGTACCCCGGAGTGGAGTTTATTATGAACACCCCCTTTGAGCCGTTTATGAGGTCTATCGTGCTCACGTCCGGGGAAATCATGCGCACGTTCGGGAGCGCCATCATCTCCTTCATCCTTCCAACCGGGATGTCCCTGTTCTTCCAGTGCGGGTGCGGCTTTATGATGAGATAATGATTAATCGGAAGGCTCAGGGACACCGCCTTTATCACGTCAAACTGGCTCAGGAACGCCTCCTGGTAGGAAGCGTTCGCCTCGTCGTCAAACTGGAGCGGGAAAAGGAAATAATTCATGTTCCTGTAGTCCCAGTCCCTGCACAGCCGCATTGAATAGTATTGCCGCGCCTGCCCCTCAAGGTATTTGTACAGGAGCTTGAACGGGCTTATGGTGCGCATCCTGTCCATCTTCGGCATCGCGTAATAGTTCCTCCAGTAGGAAACAAGCCGCCCTAATTTGTAGGCAATGTTCCCAAGGGAATAATCCGAGTATTTCCTCACATCCTTCGCCACGTTCAAATTTTCCGCGGCCTTCCTCGCGTTGTAGCGCTCCCTAAGCATGGAATATATCTCGCCCTTCTCCTTCTCCGTAATCTTCTTCCAATAAATCGGGGCACAGTCCGCATCGCACAGCATAAGGGAGCCGCTCACCCTCCCCCCGTAGATGTAGATTACCTTTATCCCCATGCTCCTCGCGACCTGCACGCTCACGATTTCCGGGAATGTGCTCTCATATGTAGTGACGAAGACGTGTGTCCTGTTTTCTGAGAAGAATTTCCTCCAATACAGGAAATACTGCGTTATCGCGGCATAGTGCTCCAGCATGGCGGCCCGGTTTTTCTCCTTTTTCCTGTCCCAGTTGTACCAGTACCTGAGCAGGAGCGGGAACGGTATGCCCAGCGATCGCTCCGCCTCCGCCATCTCCTTTTTCGCCGGCTTTCTGGAAAAAACCTCGTCGGAGTGGATATATTCCTCCTTCGCATTCGCAAGCCCGAGCGGCTTCGGGAACCGCTTCGCCACGATGATTTCATTCCCGCGGCCCATGCTTCCAATTATCTTTGTTTTGTATTCCTCAAGGTCAAAGCTGGTCCCGGTGTAGAATGCAATATTCATCTCTTCCTTCCCCCCGCTTTCACGGAATCGTACGCCTGCTCAAAGTGCTTCACTATTACCCTTATGTCTCCATCCCGGTGTATCTCCGCCGTGGAAAACACGGAGCTGTCTATGGGGAAGGAGTGGGCGCGCATGTTTGCCACGAACCTCTTCACCGTTTCCAAGGGCGCCTGCCTCTTCGCCGCATCAAATATCTCCGTCACGTGCCTCACCCGCGGAATCACGTCCGGGGGGTAATCCTGGCCAAAGGCCACCACTGGCTTTCCCGCGAGGAGCGCCTCCATCCCGACCGCGGAATTTATTATGACCGTCAATTCCGCGCCCCTTACCAGCTTTTTCGTGTCCGCCTTGTAGGTGAGCAGCCTTATCTTCGGGTTCTTCGCCATGCGCCTCATTACGCTTACAGGCACGTCGCACGCCTTCCAGTGCGGGTGCGGCTTCACATATATGTACGTATCATGCGGCAGCAGTTTCGCAATCTTCTCAATTATCTCAAACTGGCTGTCCACCGCGAACTTCGCGGTGAGCGCCGCATCGTCGGTGAAATGCAGCGGGAAGAAGACGTATTTTTCCCCTTTCGGGATGCCCTTCCTCATGTACATCCCATACATTTTGGACCTTATGAAATACCTGACCTGCCTGGCAACCAGTTCCTCGGTTGAATACCAGAGCTTCCTGTCCTGGGCCGGTATCTTCACATGGTAGTAGTAGAAGTTCCTCGGAATCGCGAGCAGGAGCTGCAGGAGCGTCCCCAACCTCGTCAGGTCAAACGTGTTCGTGGCTATGTTGGATATGTGCGCGTTGATTATCTTCTCCCCAAGGATTTCCTGCCTCGCCTCCGCGTACTGCGCCTCCACTTCCTCTTTTCCGAGCTTCTTCCAGAATATCGGCGCATAATTCCCGTCGCAGATGAAGAACATGTTCGTGAAGCGGCTCGGGTGCAGCATTATTATCGGCATCCCCCTCTTTTTTGCGACCTCAAGCCCCACTATGCCCGACGTCTCGTCTATGAGCCCCGCAAGGTACATGTCTATCTTCCTGGTGGTGAAGAATCTGTCCCAGGCAATCGCGCAGTTCGCCAGGAACTTGTCGTCCGGGAGGTTCTTCATGTTTGGGTAGCGCAGGAACGCGGTCTTCGCCATCAGCCGGATGAGCGAAAACGGCGTCGCGACCAGCTTCTCCGCCTCCCCCACCTCCTCCTCGCCGAGGTCCCTGAAATTATCGTACAGATAGAATTTGCCTGTCCCCGCCATGTCCGGGGCGTCCAACCCGGCATACTTGTACCTGAAGAGCACGTGCAGCTTCCAATCCTTGGGGAGCAGTTTCGGGAGGCGGATGAGGTAATTCCCTTTCTCCTCCCTGAATGTGCTGTAGTACATTGAACAGTTTACCATGCGATACCCCGGTCTTGCGTATTTATACGCTGCCGCGAATCTTAATAAACGATATCCCCGCCGCCCGTTCCGCGCCATCCCCTTCCCGGAACGGATTTAAACCGTTCCGTGGCTAATTTTATCAGGCACATACCATTTAGTGGTTCTTATGGCAGAAGAGCAGAAAACCCGCAAAGACAATTCCTTCTTCCTCAGCGACATCCAGTGCATACCCGGAGGGGACAAGGACCTCCCGCCGGAATACCACGCCTACCGGAAGAAGTGGAACGAAGTCAATGAGAAGCTCACGGTCACGGACTTCCCCATGCACATAGACGTGGAGCTGAACATGACCTGCAACTATGCATGCGTCATGTGCCCAAGGACCGCCATGAACATTAAGAACCAGGGGCAGGTCATGGAGCCCGAACTATACAAGAAGATAATAGACGAGGGGAAGCGGGAGGGCCTCCTCTCCGTGGATTTCGGGGATTTGGGCGAGGCGCTCCTCAGGCCCGACCTTGTTGAACTGATAAAATATGCGACAGATGCCGGCATACCGGACCGCATCCTGCACACAAACGCCTCCCTCCTCACCGAGGAGACGTCCCAGCGCCTCCTTGACGCGGGGATAACCAAGTTCACTGTTTCGCTGGACGCGTTCTCCAAGGAGAGCTACGAGAAGATACGCATAGGCGGGGATTACGACAAGGTAGTCGCCAACGTGCTGAAATTCCTTGAACTGAAAAAGAAGCGGGGGCTCAGCTACCCGATTGTGCGGCTCAGCTTCATCCGCATGAGCCTGAACGAGCACGAGGTGGAGCCGTTCGTGAATTTCTGGAAGGACAAGGTGAACCACATCGCCATCCAGGAATACATAAACCCGGGCAAGCTCCAGGACAACTCCCTCAAATCCAGCTCAAGCGAATTCAAGGAGAAGCCGAAGAAATTCATTTGCACACAGCTCTTCCAGCGCCTCGTGATACGCTGGGACGGGACAATAATGCCCTGCTGCGTGGATTACGAGAACACGCTGGCGCTCGGCAATGCGCACACCATGACCCTCAAGGAGGCGTGGCACTCAAGGAAGCTGCAGGCGCTGAGGGAAATCCACCTCGCCGGAAAATTTGAGACAATTCCTGCATGCAAGCTCTGCATAGAGAGCAAGCTCTGACTTTCATCATCATTCGTACTTATCGTCTTCTTCCTTCCTTCTCTTCATATCCTCTACCGCTTCTTCCACGGTGCGCATCCTTATCCCGAGCCCCAGTATCTTGTCTATCCTGAAACCCGCCTTCATGGGCCTCGGGGCCGCGGACTTGAATTCCGAGGTGGGCTTGCCGACAATTAGCCCGCCGTCAAACCCGAACCCCTTCGCGAACTTCTGCGACAGCTCCACCCTGTTCATGTACTGCGGGCCCACCACGTTGAACGTCCCCGTCTGCCCCTTCTCAAGCAGCGCCATCGCCGCCCCCACGATATCCTTCACATACGTTGGCGTTGCATACTGGTCGTTGGGGACCTCTATGGGCTTTCCCTTGCCGAGCGTGTCAAAAATCCTGTACAAAAAGTTCTTCCCCTGCTTCTCCCAGCCGAATATGCCAGTGGTCCTGAGTATGATGTAATCCAGCCCGGAATTCTCCAGCATCCTCTCGCATTCCAGCTTTATCTTTCCATATACGTTCAGCGGGTTTGGCTCCGCATCCTCGGAATATGGCCCGCCCTTCCCGTCAAAAAGGTAATCCGTAGAGAAGAACACAATCCTCCTCCCGCCGTGCCTCTTCATCGCATCTATCACGTTCTGGAGCAACTCTACATTATTTTTCCTCGCCAGCTCCGGCTCCCTCTCGCATTTGTCCACCCACGCCATCGCGGCGGGCAAAATGACAGTGTCCGGCTTCAATTCCGAAACTAGTTTCTCCGCCTGCCCTGCGTCGCTCGCATCCAGCTGCAGAAAATCATCCACCTTCACAGAGCGGTAGGTGAAAAACCAACCCTTCTTTCCCTTGTTCTGCCTATAGAACTCGTACCCTACCAGCCCGGATGCGCCTATGACCAGCGTAGGCAAGCCCTCACCTGTATTTTATGCCCCAGTCGTAAGGGATGTCCTTGCTGAAGGCGTCCTTCCTCATTATTTCGTCCGGGTTGTGGGGCATGTCCGGGCAGTTCGCCAGTATGGCCTCCTTTGTCCCAATCCCCTTGTACCCGTTCCACACCATGGGCGGTATCTTCACAAGGCAGTAGTTGTCCTCGCCAATGAAAAGCTCCATGAGCTGGCCCTTTGTCTTTGAGCCCTGCCTGTCGTCGTAAAGCACCAGCTTTATCATCCCGCTTATGACCGCATAATTCTGCGTCATCTTCTTGTGGATGTGCCAGCCCTTTATTATCCCGGGATATGCGGTGGAGAAATAGACCTCCCCGAAATTCGTGAAATATGGCGAGTCCGAGCGCATCATGTGCATTATCCTGCCCCTCTCGTCGCATATCTTTTTCAGCGGTATTACTTCCACCCCATCAATCATCCAAATCAGCCCTGGATAAATTTGGTTGCAAGAGTTTAAAACCGTGGCGCAGCCGCCCTCGGAAGGAATTTAAAAAGAAGTATGGATATCTAACGAGGGAGCGGCCCATTCCGCCGCCCCGGATTTGGGGATTTTTGATGAAGCTACTGATAACCGGCGCCAGCGGCCTCCTCGGGGCCAACCTCGCCTACATCGCAGCCCAGCGTGGCATTGACGTGCTTGCCGCCTACAACGAGCACCCCGTTTCCATAAAGGGCTGCAGGATGCAGCGCATGGACCTCCTCTCCGGAGATTTCTCCATCCTCAGGGAGTTCAAGCCCGACTGCGTCGCCCACTGCGCCGCCTTCACGAACGTGGACGGGTGCGAGGCGGACCAGGGAAAGGCGCATCTCCTCAACGTGGGCGCCACCGCAAGGTTGCTGGAGGCGTGCAATGGGCTCGGCAACAGGTTCATCCTCATGTCCACGGATTCCGTTTTCGGCGGGGAGAAGCCCTTCCACAGCGAGGGCGAGCCCGCCCGCCCGCTGAACGCCTATTCCAGGACGAAGGTGGAAGCGGAGAAGCTCGCCGCGGGCTTCCCCGGCCACGTGGTCGTGAGGACCAACTTCTACGGCTTCAACATCCAGGACAAGCTGAGTTTCTCGGAATGGCTGCACGCAAAATTCCTGAACAACGAGAAGATAACCGCCTTCACTGATTTCTTCTTCTCCCCGATACTCGCGAACAACCTCTCCGAGGCGATACTTGAGCTGGCCGCAGGCAGCTTCACAGGCACCATGCACGTGGCAGGGGACGGGAGGGTTTCCAAATACGAGTTCGCCCTGCGCTTCGCAGAAAGGTTCGGCTTTGACAGCTCGCTCGTCGTCCCGAAAAGGATGTCCGAAGTGGAGGCGCTCAAGGCGCAGCGCCCAAGCGACTGCTCGCTGGATATTTCCAAGGCAAAAGGCCTCCTCAAGACAAGGATTCTGGGCATAGATGCCGGAATAGGAAAATACAAGGAGCTTTATGATTCAGGCTACCAGAAGGGCCTGAGGGGTGTATGATTATGGAACCGATAAAAATCGCCGGCCGCACCATCGGCCCGGGCCATCCGGCGTTCATCATAGCCGAGGTCGGCTCCAACTTTGACAGGAGCCTGGACAAGGCGAAGAAGCTCGCGGACCTTGCGAAGGAATGCGGCGCGGACGCCATAAAATTCCAGACGTTCGCGGCGGGCAAGATAATCAACAAGGCGTCTTTTGAAAAGGGCTCGGAGGCGGAATTCCAGAAGAAGTGGAACAAGCCTGTGTGGCAGGTGTATCAGGACGCGGAATTCCCCCGGGAGTGGCACGCGGAGATAATGGACCACTGCAAGAAAAAGGGCATAATCTTCCTTTCCTCCCCGTACGACAAGGAGGCGGTGGACCTCATGGACAGCATAGGCGTCCCTGCCTACAAGATTGGCTCAGGGGACGTAACCTTCCTCCAGCTCGTTGAATACATCGCGAAGAAAGGCAAGCCCATCATCATGGGCACCGGCGCATCCACGATGGAGGAGATAGGGGAGGCGGTTGAGGTCATACGGAGGCACAACAACCAGCTCGTCCTCCTTCAATGCGTGACCAATTACCCATCATCCTTTGAGGACGCGAACGTGAGGGCGATGAAGACGCTCCAGGATTCCTTTGACATCCCTGTCGGCTACTCGGACCACACTCCGGGCAGCGTCGTCCCGGTGCTCAGCGTGGCTTTCGGATGCTGCGTGATAGAAAAACACTTCACGGATGACAAGTCCCTTCCGGGGCCGGACCATCCGTTCGCGCTGGACCCCGCCGAGCTCAGGCAGCTCGTGCGCGACGTGCGGAACGCGGAGGCGGCGCTCGGCTCCCCGGCGAAGGACGTGTATCCCGGCGAACAGAAGACCAGGATAGTGCAGAGGCGCAGCCTCTTCGCAAAGAAGGACATCCCCAGCGGCACCAAAATCACCGAGGACATGGTGGACATCCTTAGGCCGTTTGAAGGAATCCCCCCCAAGGACCTGGGCAAGGTCGTGGGCAGGAAGGCACGCGCCGACATAAAGGCGGGCGAAGCGATAACATGGGAAAAAGTATAGTCGTCATCCCCGCGCACAACGAGGAGAAGACGATTTCCTCCGTGGTGCGGGATGCGAAGAAATATTGCGACGTGCTTGTCGTGGACGACTCCTCCAGCGACAGGACCGGCGAGCTCGCATCGGCAAGCGGCGCAACCGTGCTGAGGAACGGCCTGAACGTGGGCTACACCGCTTCGCTTAACCTTGGCGTGGCAGAGGCGGCGAAGCGCGCGGACAACGTGATAATAATGGACGCGGACGGGCAGCACAACCCCGCACAAATCCCTGAGATGATATCCCTGCTTGACAACGGGGCGGATTTCGTGCTCGGCGTGCGGCACAGGAAGGCCCGGCTCGCGGAGAGGCTGTTCGGCCTGCTGGCGAGGTGGAGGGTGGGCGTGAGCGACCCGCTCTGCGGCTTCAGGGGCTTCAGCTCCGAAGTTTTTCGGAAGGTCGGGTTCTACGATTCCATAGGCAGCATAGGCACTCAGTTCGTTTTTGCGGCCAAGAAGAAAGGATTCTCCATAACGGAAATAGACGTGGACATACGGGAGCGGAAGGGCACCCCCCGGCTTTTCGGGGGCAGGGCTATAAGGTCCGAGCTGATGATGCTCAAGGCATTCGCAAAGCTCTTCGCTTATGACATATTCGGAATCAGGCTGGTGAACCCCAAATGGAAGTGACCGCGATAATCCAGGCCCGCGTGAGTTCAAGCCGGCTTCCCAACAAGATATTCGCGCAGATAAGCGGAAAGCCGCTGGTATGGCACGTGGTTGACCGGCTGAAGCATAGCAAAAGGATAACCAGGATTGCGGTCGCGACCACCACGAACCCGGCGGACAATGTGCTGGAAAAATGGTGCCGCGAAAACAAGATAGAGGTGTTCCGCGGCAGCGAGGAGGACGTGCTCTCACGCTATTTCCACGCTGCGAAAAGCATGGGCGCGGAAACAATCGTCCGCATAACCTCCGACGACCCGTTCAAGGACCCGGAGATAATAGACAAGGTCGTGGACCTGTTCGTGAAAAACAAGCTTGATTTCGCCTACAACAACAATCCGCCCTCATTCCCCGAAGGCCTGGACGTGGAGGTCTTTTCCATGGAGGCATTGGAAAGGGCGCAGGCGGAATCCCGGGACCCGTACGAGCGCGAGCACGTAACCCAATATTTTTACCGCCACCCGGAAAAGTTCAGGCAGATGAACCTTGCGAACAAGGAGGACCGTTCCTCCCTGCGATGGACCATAGATACAAAGGAGGACCTTGAGATGGCAAGGGCGGTTTATGCCGAGCTTTACAAGGGGGGAAAAATCTTCCTCATGGGCGACATACTACGGCTTATAAGGGAGCGCCCGGAAATACCCTCCATGAACTCCGGCGTGAAGAGAAGCGCGATGTATGAAAAAAAGAAGTGATTCAAATGGAAAGGATTTCCGACCTTGAAAGGAAGTATGTCCTGGAAGCGCTGGCAAACGGCTTCAGGACCTCGCTGAACAGCGTCTTCAACACCAAGCTGGAGCAGAAGTTCGCGCAGGTTTTCAGGTCCAAATACGCGATAGGGCACGTGAACGGCACAGCGACGATGCACACCGCGCTGGTCGCCCTCGGCGTGAAGCCGGGCGACGAAGTGATAGTCCCGCCGCTCACAATGTCAAGCACCTCGCTCTGCGTCCTGCAGAACGGCTCAATCCCGGTGTTCGCGGACGTTGACCGCAATACATACACCATAAGCCCGGACTCCATAAGGAAATGCATAACCAAGAAGACGAAGGCAATCATCACCGTTTCCCTATACGGGCTTTCCCCTGACTACGACGAGATATTGAAGATATGCAAGGAGCACAACCTCTTCCTCATAGAGGACAATGCACAGTGCTTCCTCGGCGAATACAAGGGCAAGCTGGTCGGAGAGTTCGGTGATTTTTCCAGCTACAGCTTCCAGGCGAGCAAGCACATGACCTGCGGCGAGGGCGGGATGCTCACCACGAACAGCGAGGAGTTCGCGGACAAGGCAAGGAAGTTCGGCAGCCTCGGCTACGCGGGCGTGAGCGCGAAGAAGGGGAAGATAACCAAGAACGACATCCAGGACCCTAAATATTCCAGGCACGTAACGCTCGGGTTTAACTACCGCATGTCCGAGGTCGCGGCAGCGGTTGCCCTCGGGCAGCTTGAGAGGCTCAACGAGCTGGTCGGCCAGAGGATAAAGGTTGCGGAGATGTTCGCGGACGCGCTTGAGGGCTCCGAGGACGTGCTCCTCCCGCAGGCAGAGCCCGCCGGCTACAAGAATTCCTTCTGGGCATACAGCACGGTGCTGCAGACCGAACGGCCAGAAACCGATTGGTACAAGTTCAGGGAAATATTCCAGAAGAACGGCGGGGACGGCTACTATTCCGCGTGGAAGCTCACCTACCAGGAGCCGCTTTTCACGGATGGAATCCAGAAGCAGAAGGGAATATGGCAGAAATATTCGCCGGGCCTCTGCCCCGATGCGGAATACCTGCAGCTGAGGATGCTGCAGTTCAAGACAAACTACTGGGAATTGGAGGAGGCCGGGAAGCAGGCGGAGATACTCCGGAAATCCGTAAAGGAGTTCAGGAGCGGGAGGAAATGAGGTGTTGATACGAAATTTCTCGTGATTGGATGCGGTTCCATAGGGCGGAGGCACATGAAGAACCTCATGTCTCTCGGAGAGGATGTGGTTGCGAGCGACGTGATGGCCGAGAACCGGGCCTGGGTGAAGGAAAACCTCGGGGTGCGCGTGTTTGAAAAAACAGAGGGCGCGCTTTTGGAGAAGCCGGATGCGGCCCTTGTCTGCACCCCTCCCAGCACCCATCTCCCTCTCGCGAAGCTCGCGCTGGAGGCCGGCTGCCACGTTTTCGTGGAGAAGCCCCTTTCCCACGACCTTTCCGGGATAAAGGATATCGCGAAACTGGCCTCGCGCAAAAAGCTCATCGTATCGATCGGCTACAACATGAGGTTCAACAGGAGCCTCATGAAGGTGAAGGAGATGGTTTCGCAGGGCACGATAGGCAAGCCCCTCTCCGCCCGCCTGATATTCGGGCAGTACCTCCCCACCTGGAGGCCCTGGCAGGACTACAGGAAGAGCTACACCGCGAGCAAGAGCCTGGGCGGCGGGATAATCCTGGACGGCTCCCACGAGGTAGATTATGCAAGGTGGCTATTTGGCGAGGCTAGCGAGATATGCTGCATGGCGAAGAAGGTGAGCGACCTTGATGTGGAAACGGAAGATGTCGCGGAGATGAACATCATGTTCAAGGGCGGCGCCATCGTGAACATCCACCTGGATTTCATAAGGCAGGATTATGCGAGGAAGTGCGAAATCGTAGGCGAGAAGGGCACCATCTCCTGGGACTACTCAAAGGGCTCGGTCGTGCTTTATGATGCGGATAAGAAGGCAACAGAGGTTTTGGACCTGAGCGACGACCCGAACGCGATGTACGTGAATGAGATGAGGCACTTCATAGGTTGCATAAAGGGGGGAAAGAAGCCCCTTGTCAATCTTGAGGAGGGGGAGAAATCCCTCGCGCTCGCGCTGAAGGCAAAAGAATCCGCGGAGAGCGGCAAGACAATCAAGGTTTAGCCGCCCGCTCCCAGATTAGGATTTGGCCAGGATAATGGTTGCCGTATTCACCACGCTGCCAAACTGCGAGGTTTCCAGGCCGATAATTTCAAACCCTGCCTGCCGCAGCTTTTCCTTTATGTTGCTCGGGTACTTGCCGAGCCTGTTGTGCGCCTTTGCGAAAATGTCCTGGTACTCATAAATCGGCTCTATGACCGCGATGTGCTTCGCCACGCGGCGCATCTCCCCCATCATCTTTGCCAGCGATTCCCCGTCACCGAACCTCTCCATCACATGCACCGTCACCGCAAGGTCAAATGACTTGTCCCCGAACGGCAGGTTCATCGCATCCCCGCAGCATACCGGTATCTCTTTGTCTATGATTGCCCTTCCCACCCTGAGCCGGTTTATGTTGTAGTCCAGCCCCATGAGCGAGGCCTTAGGATAAATCTTACTGAGTATGTGGAGGTTCGGCAAAAACCCGCAGCCGATTTCCAGGATGGAGCCCGGATTTACATTCCCCTTCCGGAGCATGTCCGCAGCCGCCCCCATCACGATTCCGCGGTATGTCCAGTCGTCCATTGACATGGGCTTCCCATTGACGATGCGCACGGAATTCTGTTTCAGGGACAGGACCTCCTCGTCCGTTCCGCCCAGCCCGCCATATGCCTCCCGCTCATGGCTCTTGACCTGGCTCTCCGAGGCCTTGAAGCCGCCTGGCCTCCCGACGTTCAGCAGGAAAGGCGGGCGGATGCTCAGCGCGAGCCCGACGCTGTTTATGCCGGCATAATTCATGGCGTTGAGCATCTTCAGCCCATAGACATTCTTAACCCACTCCTTCGCGCTGAGTTTCCTTGAGCCCGCAGCCGGGGCGGGCATGCTCTCATAGCGCCTTTTCAGGTTTTCAATCTCTGATGCGGGCAGTGACTGGACATCCTTCCGTGCCTTTTCAAACTCCTCCTCGGTGAGGAATACCGGAATGCCGTCCAGCTCGTATTTGGGTTTCAATTCCATTACCGCACCTCCCCTTCCAGGAACCTCATCGTCTTGTTATGGTAATCCAGGTAATCGAGGACCTTCCCTTTCCGCGGCTTTTTCACGTACCTTTCCTCAACTGGCCTCAGCCTGAAGACGCCGGGCTGTTCCCCCAGCCATTTCGCGACCACAAGAATCACGAAATCCATCGTTAGCATTTCCATCCCGGTTTTTTCCCTGAACCTTTCCGCCTTCTCTTTCAGCAGCGGATGCGCCTTTCTGAACAGGTCCGCGCGCATCGCAATGAAACCCGGGCAGAACTGCGGAATTGAAATCCCGAGGAACTTTTTGCTCTCCCCATTCCCCGCGAATTCATTGAAAAGCCGCGCGGTTATCCCGCTCCCCGCTCCGGATGGGATGTAACCCACAGTAACCTTCCTCTCCCCGTCCATTATCGGCTTCACCAGCATTTCTATATCCTCGGGCTGGTGCTCCAAATCCGAATCCATCCTGATCATTATCGTCCTTTCCGGGGGGAGGCCCTTCCCCGCAAGGATTTTCTCCGCCTCCTCCATCCCTTTGAAAAGCGCCTTCACCGGCCCGCCATTCTCCTTCATATCCACAACATGGAGGAAGCCCGCCTCCCTGCCGAGCCCCCTCAGCTCAGCCATCGTCCCGTCCCTGCTTCCATCATTTACTATTACCATTGCATCTATTGAAGCGCCAATCCTGCCCAGCCCCTCGTCCGCCTTCTTAGTCCTGCGGACCAGTTCCCCCACTGTGCCCTCAGCGTTGTATGCGGGCACGTAGATTATGATGTGCCACTCCGCATCCCTCTTCCCACTCTTCCTGCCCTCACTCATTCAGCTTCCCCACCAGCACGTGGTCCACGTATTTCCCGTCGCACAGGAATTTCTTCTTCAGCAGCCCTTCCCTGGCGTACCCCGCATTTTCAAATGCCTTGAGAGATGCGACATTATTGTCATAAAGCCCGGCAACCAGCTTGTGGATGCCCAGCTTTTTGAATGCATAATCAGTTGCAAGCGTTATCGCCTCGCTTCCGTACCCCTTCCCCCATACGCCCCTGTCGCCTATCATTATCCCGACTTCCGCGAATTTGTGGTGCGCATTTACGGGCCCGACCTTTATGTTGCCTATGTGCCTGCCGCCCTGCCGCAGCATTATCGCGAACAGGTGGTTGTCCGCATCCCCATGCATTTTCTCCACGTAATCCCTCACCTTTTCCAGCGTGTGCGGCACATCAAACCTCACCTCCAGATATTTGTTTATCTCCTTGTCGTTGAGCCATCCAACGTATGCCTCGCTAACCATCCCCGGCTTGAGATAAACGAGATAGACATCCTTCCCCTCAGCAACCTTACCCTCCGGTTTCATACGATTACCTCGTTTCCATGGAGCGCACGTCCAATCCTGCCTCCCTCATGTATGTGCGCGCCTTTATTATGCTCTGGTCCGTAAAATGGAAAATGCTTGCTGCCGAGACCGCGGACGCATGCCCCCTCACTATCCCATCCACAAGGTCCTGCAGCGAGCCGACCCCGCCGGACGCTATGACCGGCACCTCCACCGCATCCGCAACCATCCTTATCAGCCCGAGGTCGTATCCCTTCCTCGTGCCCTCCTGGTCTATTGATGTGAGGAGGATTTCGCCCGCCCCCTGGGCCACCGCTTCCTTCGCCCATTCAACCGGCCCGATCCCCCGTGCCTTTGTGCCGCAGTCGCTGAACACTTCGTACTCCCCATCCACGCGCTTCCTCACATCTATTGATGCCACGACGCACTGGTTTCCGAAGACCTCCGCTGCCTCGTTTATGAATTCCGGTCTCTCCAGCGCCGCGGTGTTTATGGATACCTTGTCCGCGCCCACAAGCAGGAGCTTCCTGATGTCCTCTATGCTCCGTATCCCTCCCCCGACGCAGAGGGGCATGAAGCATGCCTCCGCTGTTTTTGAGACGATGTCAAAGAGTATGCTCCTCTTCTGCGTGGATGCGGTTATGTCAAGGAAGAGCAGCTCGTCCGCGCCCTGCGCATCGTATATCTTCGCTGCGGTAACAGGGTTGCCGGTATCCCGGAAATCCCTGAACTTCACCCCCTTGACGCACCTGCCCTCCCGCAGGAGCAATGAGGGTATTATCCTGACCTTCAGCATCATCAGCACCTATGCCTGCATATCAATATAATTCTCCAGCACCCGCAGCCCCGCCTCCTGGCTCTTCTCCGGGTGGAACTGCGTCCCGAAAATGTTCCCGCGCCTCACCGCAGCGGTGAATTCATGCCCATAATCGCATACCGCGGAAACGTCTTTTTTATCGTCGCAAACCATATGATAGCTGTGCACAAAGTAAAAGCAGGCCCCGTCCTTCAGCCCCCTGAAAAGCGGGTTCTCCCCCAGGAACCTGACCTCGTTCCATCCCACGTGCGGAACCTTCAGCCCCTGCGCCTCCAGCTCAAATTTCGCCACCTTCCCGCCTATGAAGCCAAGCCCCTTGTTCCTGCCGCGCTCAAAACCCTCCTGCGCGAGCAGTTGCATCCCTAGGCATATCCCAAGCATCGGCTTCTTCTTCCCGAGCACTTCCGCCTCCAGGAATTTGTCCAGCCCCATCCTCCTGAGGTTTGCCATCCCGTCCCCGAACGCGCCCACGCCCGGCAAAACAAGCTTTTCTGCGGCCTGGAGTTCCTCCGGCTTCCCGCTCACAATCACTTCCGCGCCCAGGAGCTCAAACGCCTTGGCCACAGAGCGCAGGTTCCCCATCCCGTAATCCACTATGCCTATCATTTTGTCCTATCCCACTTTCCCATGTCCGGGAGGGGCTCGCCCCTCTTCACCTTTGACGGGTCGTGCTTATGTGGGGCTACCACGTGGCTCAGCGCAATCTTCATGAACTCCTCCTCGCTTATGCCGAGGTATTCCAGGAACACGTCCAGGCTGGCAGGGCGCTTCCCGTCGTATTTCGCAATCAGTTCGCGCGCCTTCTCCTGGCTTATCCTATTGTTGCGCAGGTCCAGGCTCATGAGGTGGGCGGTCCTGCCGAAGCCGCGCTTTATGTACTTCAGGTAGTCCCTAATCCCCTGGAACATGCACTCCACCTTTTCATAATCATATTCCGTGGGTATGCCCTCCACTATGTTCCCCTTCCATCCCAATTCCTTCCTTATCAGCTCGGAGTTCTTCTTCGGGTCCCAGGGTATGTAGCTGCCCAGGCACACCGAGCGGTATTTTATCGCCTTCAGCTCTTTCAGGGGCGGGTATGTGAAGGGCTTCATGTCCCTCATCGTGACCCCCTTGACCATCCCGACCATGTCCTCGGCGGTTATCCCGAGGTTCACGAAGCGGTTGAACCTCTTCTCGTCCACCTCCTCCTTCTCGTCGTATCCATAATAGCTCGTGTATTCCGCGCTCGGCTCGCCCCAGAAGACCAGGGGCACGTTGTACTTTATCGCCACCTGCATCGGGTATGAGAATATCCCGGTGTGGCAATGCCAGCAGAAATCGCCCTTGCGCTTCAGCGCCTCAAGCATCAGTTTCTTCACCACCTTCCAGTTCGGGGTGAAGGAATGGTAGTCCACGCCCAGCGTCTTCATCGTCCTCTTGGTGTTCTCCAGCGTCTGCGGCCTGAGGAACCCATGGTCAAAGGTCACCACGAGCGGCTTCACATTGTAATCCCTGACCAGCTTGTAAACTGTGTATGTGCTGTCCTTCCCGCCGCTGTACGGGATTATGCAATCGTAATCGTACTTTCCCCTATACTCCTCTATCAGCGCCTTCAGCTCCTTCTCCCGCGCCACCCAGTCTATCTTCGTCTTCTTGAATTCCACCTGCCTGCAGACGTTGCAGATGCCCTCCTTGTCGTATGTGATAGTCTCCTGCGTCTCGGGAAGCAGGCACCTTGAGCAGTGCCTCACGCTGCATGTGGAGCAATCTGATTGGACTGGCATATCATCTTCTTTTTACTTCTCAGCAATAGTATAAAAGCTTTTAGCCGCCCTTAGAAGTGCAGGCGTCTTATAATGGACTTCAAGTGGCCTGAAATCAGGAAAAAAACGCTCGCGGTCTTCTCCGGGCCCCACTGGGTGCACGAGAGGTTCGCATCCGTGGTCGCCGCGGACAGCATGGCCGTCCCCTCCCGCGCCTCCAAGAGGCAGTCCGCACCATCCAAGGCGTTCAGCCTCCTCAAATCCGCCCTCTCAATCCCCGGCGGCTATGGCATCTATTTCTGCGAGGCCTGCTACTACTATCCGGCAATCGCCAAGAGATTGCACAGGATAAATGGCAAAATAATCAACCTCTGCGGCTCCCCTCTCTTCTACAACATATGGAAGGGCGTGATGGGCAAGGCGGAGTCCCGCATGCTCCTTGAGCTCTTCAAGTCCGTGGACGGCATGGTGCTGGAAGGGAATTACACCCAGGAGGTCCTTTCCGCCCTCCATCTGAAGCTCCCGACCGTAACCTCATACACCTACATAAAGCCCGGGAGGTACGAGGCCCTGGCCGCGATGAAACCGGACCTCGGAACGAAGAACATCGCCATAACCGCGACCAACGACATAGAATACAAGGGGGTGGACATCCTGCTGAAGGCGATGCCCCTCATCAACCAGCAGGACCCCGCCATAAAACTGAAGATAATCCACCGGAACCTGGACATGGACAAGATAAGCCACCTCCTCACCCCCAATGTGAGCCTGGAGGAGGACGTGGAGAAGGCGTTCCGCAGCACATCCCTTTACGTGCACCCCTCCCGCGGCGACGTTTTCCCCATAGCCCCGCTTGAGGCGATGCTTGCCGGAATCCCGACGATGGTTTCAACGGACACGGGCACGAAGGAGTTCGTGGAAAAGGTGGACAAAAAATATGTGCTCCCGCTGGAGCCAAAAGCAATCGCAGGCGCAGTCCTCAATTATTTCTCTTCTTCGGAAAGGCAAAGGAGGGAGCTCTCCTCAGAATTCCGAAAACAGGCAATCCAGTTCAACGAAAAAGAACAACTGGGCAGGCTGGAGCGGGAATACAAGGCGCTCCTCAAGTCCATCTAGGGCTCCCGTCCGAAGAGGCATGGTTTTTAAATTTGCGATGCATACAATAAAACAAGGATTTGTGGGCAGGTGTATGGATGCAGGATTCTGTCAGTGATACGTTCAAGGATAAGCTCATCCTGGTGACCGGCGGAACGGGCTCATTCGGCCAGAAATTCACCGAGATTGCGCTGAAAAAGCTGCAGCCGAAGGCGGTCAGGATATACTCGCGGAACGAGCTCAAGCAGGTGGAGATGGAGCGCAAGCTCAGCCCGGATGAATGGACAAGGGCAAGGTTCTTCATAGGCGACGTGCGCGATTCAAGGAGACTGTACCGCGCGATGGAGGGCGTGGACATAGTGATCCATGCCGCGGCCCTCAAGCACGTCCCGGTCTGCGAATACAACCCGCTTGAGGCGGTGGACACCAACATAAACGGCGCGCGGAACGTCATAGACGCCGCCCTGGACACGGGCGTGGACAAGGTGCTCGCACTCAGCACGGACAAGGCGGTGCAGCCCGTAAATCTTTATGGCGCGACCAAGCTCGTAGCTGAGAAGCTCTTCGTGCAGGCGAACGCCTACGCCGGGCAGAAGAAGACCAGGTTCGCATGCGTGCGTTATGGCAACGTGATGGGGAGCAGCGGAAGCATCGTGCCCCTCTTCCTCAAGCAGAAGGAGTCCGGCGAGGTCACGATAACGGACGAGAGGATGACGCGCTTCTGGATAACCCTCGAGCAGGGCGTTGATTTCGTGATGAACTCCATACACCGCATGAAGGGAGGCGAGATTTTCGTGCCCAAGATACCGAGCACCAAGGTCACCGACCTCGCGGACGTGATTGCGCCCGGCGCCCGCAGGAAGATAATAGGCATAAGGCCCGGGGAGAAGATACACGAGACGCTCCTGACCGCGGACGAGGCCAGGCATGCGAAGGAGTTCCCGGACCACTTCATAATAGAGCCGGAGCACCGCTTCTGGAAGTCGGACAACCACAACGAGGGCAAGAAGCTCACGGGCGACTTCAGCTATTCAAGCGACAACAACCCCGTCCGGCTCAACAACGAGCAGATAGCAAGCATGCTCAAGGCGCAGGGCTTCCTGTGAGGGGCTGCGGTGTGATGATGCCGAACGAAAAAATACCCTACGGCAAGCAGGACATTTCAGAAGAAGATGTGAAAGCCGTGGTGGAAGTGCTCAGGAGCGACCGCCTGACCACCGGGCCAAAAGTAGAACTTTTTGAGAAGGGCCTCTGCGATTACGTGGGCGCATCCCACGCAGTGGCCGTGAATTCCGGCACATCCGCCCTTGACATCGCGGTCGGCGCCCTGGAACTCCCCCCCGACAGCGAGATAATCACCACCCCCTTTACGTTCGCCGCCAGCTCCAACTGCATCCTCTATAATAATTGCAAACCGGTTTTCGCTGACATAGACCCTAAGACCTACAACATAGACCCCGCGCAGATAAGGAAGAAAATCACCGGAAAGACGAAGGCGATAATATATGTGGATTATGCGGGGCAGCCCTGCGACATAAAGGAAATCAAGGAAATAGCCGAGGAGCACGGCCTGTCCCTCATAGAGGACGCCTGCCACGCCCTCGGGGCTGAGTACGGCGGAAAGAGGGTGGGCTCGTTCGCGGACATGACCGTGTTCAGCTTCCACCCGGTCAAGCACATAACCACCGGCGAGGGAGGCGCGGTCACTACGGAAAATGAGGAGCTCCACCACAAGCTAAAGCTCCTCCGCAACCACGGCATAGACAAGACGCCGGGCGAGCGCACGGGCTACGCATACGACATGAAGATGCTCGGCAGGAATTACAGGATAACCGATTTCCAGTGCGCGCTTGGAATCTCGCAGCTGAAGCGCATAGAGGGGTTCCTCAGCAACAGGGGCAGGATAGCAAAAATATACAATGATGAATTCGGGAAACTCAGGGAATTGACAATCCCCTACGTGAAGAAGGGCGTCAGGCACGCCTGGCACCTTTACACAATCCTCCTGGATAAAAAGATGGGCCGCGACCGGTTCTTTGAGTGCATGAAGGGCCGCGGCATAGGAGTGAACGTGCATTACATCCCTATCTACAGGTTCAGCTATTACAAGCGGTTCGGAATCCGGCCCGAGGGCTATCCGGTGACCGAGGACGTCTATTCAAGGACGGTGACCCTGCCCCTTTTCCCGAAAATGGGGGATGGGGACGCGGAAAGCGTAATCTCCGCGGTCAAGGGCTGCCTCAGGAGGCTCTAAAATGAAAAAGATAAAGATTGGGAACCGCATGGCCGGGGAAGGCGAGCCATGCTTCATCATAGCCGAGGCGGGCTCCAACCACAACGGAAAGCTGGAGCAGGCGAAAAAACTCATAGACGAAGCGGCAAAGGCCGGGGCGGACGCCGTAAAGTTCCAATTGTTCAAGGCGGAAAAGCTCTACGTGAAGCCCGCCGGCAGCGCGGACTACCTCAAGGACGGCAAGTCCATATTCCAGATAATAAAGGACATGGAGCTTCCTGAGGAATGGCTGGGCACGCTCTCTTCCTACTGCGACAAGAAAGGGATATTCTTCCTTTCCAGCGTCTTTGACGAGGAAAGCGCCGACCTGCTGGATAGATATGTTCCCGCACATAAGATTGCCTCCTACGAATGCAACCACATCCCGCTCATAAGGCACGTCGCCAGGAAAGGGAAGCCGGTCATAATCTCCACAGGTGCAAGCACTATGGAGGAAATCAGGGATGCGGTTAATGCGGTCCGCTCCGAAGGCGCCCAGCTTGCGCTGATGCAGTGCACTGCCAAATACCCCGCCCCGCTCACAGCGGTGAATGTGAAGGTCGTTAAGACACTCATGGACAAGTTTGATGTTCCCGCCGGCTTCTCGGACCACAGCAGGGAGCCCTTCATAGCCCCGCTCGCCGCGGTCGCCCTCGGCGCCAGCATAATAGAGAAGCACTTCACCCTTGACAACAGCCTTCCGGGCCCGGACCACAAGTTCGCTCTTGAGCCGGGCGAGCTGAAGCTCCTCGTAGAATATATCCGCGGGACCGAGAAGGCGCTCGGCACCGAAGAGAAGTTCGTATTGCCTGAGGAGAAGGAGCTATACGATTTTGCGAAGCGCTCTATACACGCAATACGGAACATCCGCAAGGGCGAGATATTCTCAAGCGAAAATGTGGCAGCGCTGCGGCCCGGCAAGGCGGGCAGGGGGCTTCCCCCCAAATACCTTGAGCAGATTATAGGCAAAAAGGCGAAGAGGGACATCGCCGCCTGGAAAGGCATCTTGGAGGGGGATTTTGAATGACTGTCTCGCTCAGGAAGGCCGGAGAAGCCGACGTGAAACAGATATTCGGATGGATAAACGAACCCTCAACGCGGGAGCAGAGCTTCAGCCAGAAGCCGGTTTCCTTGGAGGAGCACGTTGCATACTGGAACTCCAGGCTCAAGGACGGCAAAAACCACTCATTCATAATCCATTCCGGCAAGGAGCAGGTTGGCCTCCTAAGGATGGACAAGCGGGATGGCGCATACGAGGTGAGCATCCTCATATCGGAAGGTCATCGGGGAAAGGGCCTGGCAACCGAGGCCCTGAAGGCCGCGATAGGGATGTGCAAGGAGCTTGGCATAAGGAAGCTCATCGCGAAAGTAAAGCCGTCCAACGGCGCCTCAATGAAGCTTTTTGAGGATTGCGGCTTCCAGCCGGCCCATGTTCTTTTTGAACGCGGCGCCTAGCCGGATTTTTTAATGTTTAAGGGTCAATCCAAAGCGGGAATGCAAATGCGGAAAACAAAATCCAGCTTATTTCTCCAGAGCCGATATGCGCTCGCAATCTGCATCCTCATCTATGCACTCCTCCTCATCCGCGCCTTCAGCGTTTCCTTTTATCCCGGCGGCGTGGACACCGCGACGCACCTCTTCCAAATCGGGCTCATCGCAGAGGAGGGCCTCACTTCCTGGAACCACTGGTGGTACGCGGGGCATCCCCTCCTGGACCAGTACCCGCCCCTTTCCCATCTCGCAGGGGCGGCCATATCCGGCATCGTGGGAGTGGAAAACGCATACAAGATTGTTTTCGCCATAATATTCGCATTCATTCCAGTCACGTTCTTCCTTCTCCTTAAGGAATTTGATTTCACCGAAGAACAGAGGGCGCTTGCGCTCTACCTATTCTCCTTCTCCCCTGTTTTCGCGTACGACCTAAACGGCGGGTTGCTCTCCGCGATGCTCGCCCTTCCCTTCTGCTTCCTTTTCCTGAAATACTTAATCCGTGCAATCGGCAGCAAGGAATGGCTCAGGCCAGCTGCGCTTTCCTCCATCTCGCTCGCAATCGCGGCTCTCTCCCATCTCCTCATGCCTTTCGCAGCGGCCCTTTTCGGCCTCATCTACATCGTTTCCTTCAGCCCGTCCCTACCTTCGCTGAAGCGCTTCGCATCCATAATGGTGATGTCCGCCGCACTTGCGGGCTTTTTCTGGTTCCCGCTCGCATTGAACTATTCAATAGGCGATTCCCCGCTCAACTTTTCCGAATCCTCGCTTGCGCAGGTCGCTACAATCGCCCTTGCGCCCTTCGGCAGGGCGTTCGCGGTTTATATAAATCTCGTTTCCGTCCTGTCCATCGCCATCCTTGCCCTGCTTTCGCTTGCCTCCATCCGCTTGGCATACCGTGGAAAGGACGCAGCCCCGCTTCGTTTCTTCCTCCTCAGCATTTTCGCAATCCTCCTCTGGTCCGCTTTCCTTCCGCACGGCGACCAGGCGGGGGTGAAGCTCCCGCTGTTCATACCAATGGTTTTTGCATTGTTCATCCCCAAATATCTAAGTCCGGGAAGCTCCCTCTTACCAATATCCGCCTTCTTCCTCGCCCTCCTGCTCATCTCCTCACTGCTGGTGGTGCCCTCATACGTTTCTCCGGACACATATGCAATGGCCGAGTGGGCCGCGGGCCAAACCCAGCACCGCGCCCTTCTCATCCCAGGGGGAATGGGCCTTCTCGCGCAATATGAAGACAAGCCGAACATGGGCGCCTTCCTCTACGAGACTTATATGCTTCCGCACTATTTCCATAAGGAAATATACAACGGCTGGTTCGCGGAAGCCAGCCCGCGCAGCCTCGCGGATGTGGCATTCACCTGCTCGGAAAAGAGGTCCCTTTCCGAAATCGCGGGCGGGTTCGGCATCCTCAGCACCATAAACCTCGGAAAGATGAAGGCATGCGACCTGCCCTCCCCAGAAGCGTTCTGCGATGCAATCCGCTCCGGAAGCGTTGATACCGTGATTGCAAATTCCAATTTCCCGGAGGCCGTCGCCTTTGCGGACGCCTCCCCCTGCCTCTCCCGCTCAGGCTCGCATTACCCGCTGGTTTCCTATGATGTAATCGGCAGCAGGCCATATCTCAGCCGGAACTGGAGCTACACCAAGAGTTCCGGAGCCATCTCAATAGATTTCACCGGCCCCTTCTCCGGAACGCTCTCAATCTCGGAGAGCTACTATCCATACTGGAAGGCGTACGTTGATTCCGACCCGGCCCCTGTTGAAAATGCAGGCGGCTTCCTCAGCATTCCAATACAGGCTTCCGGAGGCCCCCACGAGCTGAAGCTTTCCTATTCCCCGCCCAATTACTTCGGCATCTTTGCAGCCCTTTCAGCAATCGCGTGGCTCCTGGCGCTCATGCTGCTCGCCCACCCTACCCAAACGTCGCGAGATTAGCTTTAAATAAGTATAAAGAGAGCCTAAGGCGCTGAGAAAATGAAAATCCTCGTGACCGGAGGGGCGGGTTTCATGGGTTCCCACATCGCAGAGGAACTCGTGAAAAACAAGCACGAAGTGCGCATCCTGGACAATTTCTCCTCCGGGAAGATGGAGAACCTCAAAGGGATAGAGAAGAAGGTTGAGTTCCTTGAGGGGTCCATCACCAACAAGCAGACCGTGGACGGCGCGGTGAAGGGCTGCGATTACGTCTTCCACGAGGCGGCGATGGTCTCGGCCGAGGAATCAATCAGGAACCCGGTCAAGACCTGGGACATAAACATAAGGGGCACGCTGCTCGTGCTCGGCGCCGCACACCGCTCCGGGGTGAAGCGCGTAATCCTCGCGTCCTCCGCCGCGGTCTATGGCGACACGCTCGCCCTGCCGAAGAGGGAGGACGGCTCCCTCGCCCCCAAGTCCCCCTACGGCGAGAGCAAGCACATCAACGAGATGAACGCGCAGAAATATTTCAAGGATTACAAGCTGCAGACCGTCTGCCTACGCTACTTCAACGTATATGGCCCGCGCCAGTCGCCGTCCTCGCCCTATTCCAGCGTCATATCCAAATACATATCTGCCGCGCTGAAGAACGAGCAGCCGGTGATTTTCGGTGACGGGGAGCAGACCAGGGATTTCATTTTCGTCAAGGACGTGGTGAGGGCGAACCTCCTCGCAATGGATGAAAAGAAGGCGGCTGGCGAAATATTCAACGTCGGCAGCGGCACCGAGGTCAGCATAAACGACCTTTGGAAGCGGATTGCGAAGATGGCGAAATGCAAGGCAGTCCCAATCCACAGGCCGCCAAGGCCCGGAGACATACGCCGCTCCTTCGCGAGCACGGTGAAGGCGGAGAATGTGCTTGGCTTCAAACCGCAATATTCTTTAGAAGAAGGGCTCAAAGATACTATGGAATGGATAGTGAAGAGCTCATCCTAAGGTGAATGATTGGCAAAATATTTCGGGACGAACGGAATCCGCGGTACGCTTGAAGGGGTCGGCCCCGCGCTCGCATTGCAGGCCGCGCAGGCGATTGGCGCCCATTTCAAATGCGGAAAAATCCTCGTCGCGCGTGACCACCGCCTCACAGGGGAGATGCTCAAGAACGCGGTGCTCTCCGGATTGCAGGGCGTGGGCTGCGAGGTTGTAGACCTAGGCATAACAACCAGCCCCACCGCCGAGTTTATGCTCAAGGAACTGAAGGGCGACGGATTAATCATAATAACCGCATCCCACAACCCGCCCGAATACAACGGGCTCAAGGTGATAGACGGAAAAGGGGTTTCCGTTTCCCGGGAGAGGGGGGAGGAAATAGAGAAATTATTCGGCAAGGTGAAGCTTGCGGATTTTGATTCCATAAAGCCGGTGCAGGAGCACCGCAGCCCGGCACGCGAGCACATGGATGCGATTAAGTCCCTCCTCCACCCGGAAAGGTTCGCAAAAAGAAAGCCCTTCATTATATTGGATATAGGGAACGGCACCACCGCAACAATCGCGCCCCAGCTCTTCAAGGAACTGGGCTGCAGAATCCTCACAATCAATTCGCACATGGACGGCCATTTCCCCGGCCGCCCGTCCGAGCCGAGGGAGGAGAATATACAAGAATTGATGAAGGTGGTGAAGGAAACAAAAGCTGATTGCGGAATCGCCTGGGACGGGGACGGGGACCGCATCGTCTTCGTGGACGAGAAGGGGGATTTCGTAGTGGGCGACAAGGTGTGCGCCCTCTCGGTCCTGCTCAAGCTGAAGGAAAAGAAGGGCGACGTGGTGACCACTGTCGCGACCAGCAAAGCAGTGGAAGATGTCGCCTCCAAATTCGGGTGCAAAACCATCTATACAAAGGTGGGCGCCCCATACATGAGCGAGGAGATGGCGAAAGGAAAGGCGGCAATCGGCGGCGAGGAGGTGGGCGGTGTCATATGGCCCGGGCTTTCCCTCGCAAAGGACGGCATCCTCACCGCTGCTAAAATAGTTGAGGCGATATGCGAAAAGCCGCTCTCCGCATGGCTGAAGGAAATCCCTTCTTACTATAATGTAAAAACCCGGGTTGAATGCAGCGAGAAGGAAAAGAAGTCCGTCCTTGACGGCGTAGGGAAACACGCCAAGCAGAAAGGATACAAGACAATGGATATAGACGGCGTACGCCTCACTTTTGACGACTCATGGGTAATCGTAAGGGCATCCGGCACCGAACCCTATGTCCGCATCTTTGGCGAGGCGAAATCCCGCGACAAAGCCGAAGCTCTCGTGAAGGAATATGAAAAACTAGCGAAGAGCCTTATCTAAAGCTCGCCGACCCTTCTCTTCATCTTCTTCTTGAGCCTGCGCCTTTTCTTCTTTACCCACTTCCAGCGCATGCGGCCCTTCTTCTTCCATTTCCTAGGTCTTGATCCCAATCACTCACCATCTAAAAGAACATAGAGAATTCCCAGAGAACAATATATAAACATATTCTTACCGATTTAGGATTGATGAGGGCCTGCATTTTCTTCGATGTGGACAACACCCTCTTCCCAACCGCCGAGTTCGCGGAGCTGGCGAGGAGGAACGCGTTGCGCGCGATGATAGAGACCGGGCTGGACGCAAGCGAGCGTGAGCTGTACAGGGGGCTGCAGAGGCTCATAAGGGAGAAGGGCTCCAATTATCCCAACCATTTTGACAGCCTGCTGCGGAAGATGGGCGTAAAACGCCCTGCCCGCTACGTGGCGGCCGCGGTCGCCGCCTACCACAACACCAAATCCTCCATCCAGCCCTACCCCGAGGTCCCCAAGACTCTCCTGGAGCTGAAGAAAAGGGGTTACCGGCTCTATGTCGCCACGAACGGGGACGCGGTCAAGCAGTGGGACAAGCTCATACGCATGGGCATACACCTCTTCTTTGAGGACGTATTCGTATCAGGGGAAATCGGGGAGGAGAAAAGCCCCTCGTTCTTCCGCAAGGTGCTCGCGCACGTGAAGGCCAAGCCATCGGCGTGCATCATGGTCGGGGACAGGATGGATTCGGACATCCTTCCCGCAAAGAAGCTCGGCATCTACACAGTCCGCATCCTCCAGGGCCCCTACTCCAGGCAGAAGGGGAAGGCGGATGCGCAGATAAGGAAATTCTCGGAACTGCTGGGCGTGGCAAGGAGACTCTAGTTTTTAATGTTTTTGCGGCTAATAAGTGCGAAAGGTGTAACGATGCGCAACTTCATGCTGGCTGGTTTGTTCGTTATGATGCTTCTTTTGTTCGGGTGCGCGGCAAGCGAGGGCCCGGTCTCCTGTTCCGCGGATTCCAACTGCCAATCCTGGCAGCAATGCTCGGACGGCGTGTGCGCGGCGAAGGCGGGCTATTGCAGCCAGGCATCAGACTGCGGCACGGGCCAGTCCTGCAACAGCACAACCCATCTCTGCAGCATGGCTCCGGGCACGTGCGCCCAGAACTCTGACTGCGACGTGCGCTGGCAGGCATGTTCCCAGGGGGCATGCACACCCATCGCCGGCTTCTGCGGCTCCAACGAGGACTGCAGGGCGGACATAGAGGCCTGCGGCTCAACCACGCACAGGTGCGCTGTTGTTCCCGGAAGATGCGGCACGGATTACGACTGCGATTCCTGGGAGGGGTGCGACACCGTCAATAAGGTGTGCATACCGTTTGAGGGGAGGTGCAACGACAACGTGGACTGCGTCTCCTGGCAGGGGTGCGAGGTGGAAACCCACTTCTGCAGGCCGAGGTCCGGCTTCTGCATAAACACCGCAAACTGCGCCGGCTGGCAGACCTGCAATGCGGACACGAACCGCTGCATGACTGCCCCGGGCTACTGCGGGCACGACGCTGACTGCAACTCATGGCAATATTGCGAGGCTACGGACAGCCACAGGTGCACGGCGAAACCGGGCTACTGCGACGGCAACTCCAACTGCAATTCCTGGGAGGTCTGCTACACCGCCACGCACAGGTGCACGCCCAAGGCTGGCTACTGCAATGCGAACTCGGACTGCGATTCCGGGACCTACTGCAATCTGGGGAGCCACAGTTGCGAGCAAGGAAGCGGATATTACTAATCCCGTTCCCTCTCCTTTTTTACTCGCCTCAGCTCCGCATAGCGCATCGCTTCGGCTCTGCACATAGTCCCGAGTAAAAAGGAGCCCAAAAACACCCTGAGCGCCTAATCCCGTTCCCGCCACATTTTCCTTTTTTTGTTCAGCAGCTCCTTAGCTATGGTCAGGATCTGGTTTGAAAGCCGCAGCCCCTCGTCCGGGCTCAGCTTCATCGCCGCCGTTCCGGTTGTGTTCGCCACCCTCACGGTTATCACGCCGTCCCTGGGGAATCCGTTTGAACTCTGGGGCTCCTCGCTCTCTATGCGAAGGATGGTCCGGTGCTGCTCGCCCTTGTCATCCTTCCACCAATGTATTATCTCATCTTCCACGGGCATTTACTCTCCTCCAGCCCCGTTGCCACAAGGCCGCCTGGTCGCATGAAGGAAAGGAATTTCCGCCTTTATAAAGAAAAGGAGACCTCCCCGCCACTGATGCCGGTAATCAGATATGGGGAATGGCGGTTCCCGCAAGTCAGCCTTTCCTTATTTTCTTCCCCTTTTCCGCAGGCTCCAGCGATATCGCCGCCCCTCCAAAATTAGACTGGAAGCCCCGTTCCAGTTCCTTCCCGCCCTGCATCCTGTCCAGCGTTATCGCGAGCGCCGCTATTTCGGAGTGGGGCTGGTTCCCCACCGCAACGTTGAAATCCGCCAATTGGTAAACTTCCGCCGGCACCTTCTCAGCCCCGACCACGACCAGCACCTTCCCGCGCTTCCTTATCTCCGCATCCTTCTCCGGCAACGGCATCCCGTACATCGTAAGGTGCACCACGGTCCAGCCCTCCTTCTTCATTCTTTCTATCCTCGTTATTGGCTTCGGCTCGTATTCTATTGAAAATTCCCCGCCCCAGTTCTCCGCAATCCTCTTCACGCTCGCCTCCAGCGAGCCGTCCTTCTGCCCGGAGTAAGCCGCACCGGACGCCCCGAACGCACGGGATGTGAGGCAAACGTGCGTCGTCATCCTTTCGTCCCTCGGGAGCCTGTGCCCGAGCCTGAGGACCATAATCTGCATGATATGAGTTCCTCCCCATATGCTTAAAAACAACCTTTGCGCAATCACTATCGTGGCGATGACCGCACCGTCCCAGACTGATATGTGATGACCAGAGTAGCTAACGAGCCACATCATTTTTATATATTGTAAACAAATGACGGATGGGGAACATGGACATTCTCGCCGCGATACTCACGATACTCGGCCTGTGCCTTTTCGAGACCGTCAGCAGCGTTGATAATGCGATAATAAACGCGGACATACTCTCAAAGATGTCCAAGCGCGCGAGGAAATGGTTCCTTTTCTGGGGCATCCTGTTCGCCGTCTTCATAGTCAGGGGAATCCTGCCCCTCCTCATAATCTGGGTGGCCAACCCATCCCTCGGCCCCTACGAGGTCTTCACAGCGACCTTCAGCGAGGACCCCATGGTCGTGGAGGCGATGGAGCAGTCCGCGCCCGTCCTCTTGATAGGCGGCGGGGTATTCCTCGTCTTCCTCTTCTTCCACTGGCTCTTCCTGGAGCCGAAGAACTACGGCATCCGGGGCGAGAAGTTCATCGCATCCCAGGGCATCTGGTTCTTCGCCGTCGTTTCCATACTCCTCTCAATAATCGTGTGGTTCGCCATCCAAATCAACCCGATAATGGCCTTCGGGGCGGTGGTCGGCTCCACCGCCTTCTTCATAACCCACGGCTTCAAGCAGAACGCGGAGCTGCGCGAAAAGGAGCTCATGAAGGGCACGAGCAACCTCTCAGATCTGAGCAAGCTCATGTACCTTGAGGTGATAGACCTCACCTTCTCCATAGACGGCGTCCTCGGCGCATTTGCCTTTACGCTCGCAGTTCCCCTCATCCTCATAGGGAACGGCCTCGGCGCCATAGTCGTGCGCGAGCTCACCATAAAAGGGATAGAGGAGGTGCGCAAATACGCCTACCTCAAGAACGGCGCCATGTACTCCATCTTCTTCCTTGGCTCCATCATGGTATTGGACAGCTTCGGCTTTGAAATCCCAGCATGGCTCTCGCCCATAATCACATTCGCAATCGTCGGCTACTTCTACTGGAAATCCCTCCAGAAGCTCAACGGAGATTCCGCGGCGCCGGCCCCCGCGCATGCATAAAGCATCTGGCAAAGGACGGCACCCGGCAGCCAGCACACAGCCACCAGCACCCAGCAAAAATGCACCCGGCAATCTACCGCCAATCATTTTCCCCATAAGATGCCCGCCACAATCCGCGGCTTCCCTTCCTTATACGCAAGATAGAGAAGCGGCACCCCCACGAATGTGAGCAGCATCGTGAATGGTAAAAGCAGCCCGCTGGGCGGCACGTTGTTCGGGCTCATCCCTCCCCAGTAATCCATCAAATCATTCACCAGGAACCACGCGAGCACCGCAACCAGGTGCCAGCGCTCCACTTTTATCTTCCCCACGAACGCGAGCGATTCCACCGCCATCCCGATGTGCGTCACAAGCATCACGGAATATAGCACAAGGAGCGCGGGCGCAAAGAAGTATCCATTGAAATAAAGCAGCACCGCAACCGTCCATATGCCGTATTTCATCGCATACGCAGCCGCGAGGAAAGGGAAGAGATTCCCGCCCTTCCCCGCCCACACCAGCGCAATCGCCGCCGCCATCAGCAGGACAGCCAGCGGGCAGTCCGGCACGAAAACCCACAGCAGCAGCGTAGTAATGGAGAGCTGGTTCACATAGTATATGAAAAACCCGAAGTATGCGCCGATGAGGTTAGCCAAAATGACTAGCGGCAGCAATATCCCAGTTTTCCTTTCCATGCGTAAATAAATGCGCCGCGGATTTTAAACCATGGCGCCCGTGCCCGCGCCGCCCTACAGCCGTGCATTCCTCATGAGGAGCGCATTAGTCACAACAAGTATGCTAGACGCCGCCATTATCAGCGCCGCGAACTCCGGCATGAGGAAAATCCCCCACGGGGCGAGCACCCCGGCCGCAACCGGAATCGCAACCACATTGTAGCCCGTCGCCCAGACGAGGTTCTCTTTCATCTTCCTCATCGTGAGCCTGCTCAGCTTAATCAGCTTGGGTATGTCGCGGGGGTCGTTCTTCACGAGCACGATCTGCGCGGATTCCACGGCCACATCGGTCCCCGCGCCTATCGCGATGCCCACGTCAGACTGCACCAGCGCCGGGGCGTCATTCACCCCGTCCCCGACCATCGCCACCTTCATGCCCCTGCCCTGCATCGCCTTCACGGCTTCGGACTTCTGCCCGGGCAGCACCTCAGCGAAATACTCGTCCAGCCCCAGCTCCTTCGCGACATATTGCGCCGTGGCCTTGTTGTCCCCGGTCAGCATCGCGACCTTCATGCCCATTCCTTTCAGGGCCTTCACAGCTTCGTAAGATTCCTCCCGTATGATGTCAGAGAGCGCAATCAGGCCTTCCAGCTTTTTGCCTGAAGCTACGTAAACCACCGTCTTGCCCTCGGAAGCCAACTCCTCTGCCTTTTCGTTTTTGCAATCCACCCCTGCGCCCTCCATCAGCGCCCTGTTCCCAACGTAATACTGTTTCTTTCCAACAACTGCCCGCACACCTTTTCCCGCAACCGCAGTGAATTTCCCAACCGTGGGCAGCTTCAGCCCCCTACCCTTCGCCTTCGCGGCTATCCCCCTCGCGATTATGTGCTCCGAGTTCTGCTCGATTGCGGCAGCGACCGCGAGAATTTCGTCTTCGTCCATCCCGCCCAAGGGGACCACGTCGCTCACCCCGAACTCCCCTTTCGTGAGCGTCCCGGTCTTGTCAAAAATCACGGCATCCAGCTTCTTCGCCGTCTCCAGCGCAAGCGCGTTCTTCACCAGTATCCCGTTCCGCGCCGCCAGCGTCGTGGAGATGGTAGTCACGGTCGGAATCGCAAGCCCCAGCGCATGCGGGCACGCGACCACAATTACGGTTATCATCATCGTAAGCGCGAACACCGTCGGCTCCCCCGCCACCAGCTTCCAGAAAAGCAGCGTCCCCAGCCCCACTATTATCGCAACCAACGTGAGGTAATGCGCCGCCCTGTCCGCAAGCTTCTGCACCGGCGGCTTCGTTTCCTGCGCCTGCCGCACCAGGGCTATTATCTGCGAGAGCGCGGTCTCCCCACCGGTTTTCGCCACCCTCACCCTGAGCGCCCCGGCGATGTTCAGCGTGCCCCCTATCACCGCGCTGCCCTTCTTCTTGCCCACCGGCTTGGACTCCCCGGTCAGCATCGCCTCGTTCACCGAGCTCTCGCCCTCCACGACTATTCCGTCTATGGGCACCTTCCCGCCCGGGCGCACGAGTATAATATCCCCTTTCTTCAGCGATGCGGTCTCCACTTCCCTCACTTCCCCATTCGCCACAAGATTAGCGGTCGGCGGTATGAGCTTGACCAGCTCCTTGAGCGCCCCGGACGCGTCCCGTACTGTGCGCATCTCCATCCAATGCCCGAAAAGGAGGAACACCACGAGCGTGGATATCTCCCAGTAGAAATCAGGCGCCACGAAGAAGAAGGTCCCCCCCACGCTGAAAAGGTAGCCCGAGCCCACAGCTATTGACACGAGGACCATCATGTCCAGGATGCCGTGGCGCAGCGACTTCACGGCTTCGCGGTAGAATGGGAACGCGCCGTAGAGCGCCACCACGCTCGCGAGGAGGAACAGCACATAATTCGCCCCTTCGAATGTAGGCAGCGTAATCCCGAGGAATTCGCTAGCCCACCCGTGCACGGTCGGTGAAAGGACGAGCAGCGGAATAGTGAAAATAAGGCTAATGAGGAAATGCCTCTTGAACTCCTGCACCATCATCTCGCCGTGCTCGTGCACAGGCGCCTCCTCCCCCGCATGCATGGCGTGCGTCCCGTGCCCTTCATGTCCTTCCGCATGCGGCTTCTCCTCCGCCATCACATGCCCCTCGTGGTGCATATGTGCCCCGTGCTCCATCCCATGCATGTGGTGCATATGCTCTTCCGGCTTTGGCGGCATCTTCCTCATGCGTTGCCCTCTACTGCAATAAATAAAAATCCCGCCCCGTATTCAAAAGCGGTGCAAGCATGTTAGAGAAGCTGAAAAAAGCAACCCCGATGGAGCTGGAAATCTGGATGCTGGGCGCGGGAATCCTGGGCTTCGGCCTCGGCGCATACCTTGCCGGCTATGCCCAGCAGTATGCGCCATGGATAATCCTTCTGGGAATGCTCCTGCACGGATGGGGGATGTACAGGATATACTCCGCGAAGTAGGGGCTATGCCTTCTTCTTCCCATACCCCCTCATCAGCAGCGAGTTTGACACCACGCTCACCGAGCTGAACGCCATCGCGGCCCCAGCAATCGCGGGGTTGAGCAGGAATCCCGTAAATGGATAAAGCACCCCCATCGCGACGGGCAGCCCCACCATGTTGTAGATGAACGCCCAGAAGAGGTTCTGCTTTATCTTCTTCATCGTGTATTTGCTTATGGCGAGCGCCCTCACCACATCTCTCAGGTCGTCCTTCACCAGCACGATGTCCCCGCTTTCTATCGCGACGTCCGTGCCGCTCCCAATCGCAATCCCGATGTCCGAAGCCGCGAGCGCGGGCGCGTCGTTTATCCCGTCGCCCACGAACGCCACCTTGAAGCCGTCGTCCTGCAGGTTCCTCACCTCCCGCTCCTTCTCCTCGGGCAGCACCTCTGCGAACACCTTGTCTATCCCCGCCTGCTTGGCAATCGCCTGCGCCGTCCTCCTGTTGTCGCCCGTAATCATCGCGACCTTGATGCCCTGCCTGCGCAGCATGCGTATCGCTTCCCTTGAGTGCTCCTTCATCGTGTCCGCGACCGCAATCACGCCCGCGGGCCTGTTCCCTATCGCGACCAGCATCGCCGTCTTCCCCTCGTTCTCCAGCCGCACGAGCTCCCCCTCCAGCTCCGAATAGGGGACGCCCTTCCTCTCCATCAGCTTCCTGTTCCCTATGAGCACCCTGTCCTTTGCCAGCATTATCTCCACCCCGTGGCCCGGAATCGCGTTGAACTTGTCCGGTTCCGAGAGGTGCAGGCCCATCTCCTTCGCCCTCTTCACAATCGCTTCTCCCAAAGGATGTTCCGAATTTTTCTCCGCGGATGCCGCAACCCTGAGCAGCACGTGCTCGCTCAGCCCCTCCGCAGGAATAACGTCCGTGACCTCCGGTTTGCCCTTCGTGAGCGTCCCGGTCTTGTCAAAGACCACGACCTGCGTCTTGTGCGCTGTTTCCAGCGCCTTCGCGGTCTTGTACAGTATCCCGTACTCCGCCCCCTTCCCGGTCCCCATCATCACCGCCGTGGGCGTCGCCAGCCCAAGCGCGCACGGGCACGCGATTATCAGCGTGGTGATGAATATTGTTAGGGCGAACAGGAACGTCTCCCCGGCGATGAAATACCAATACCCGCCCGCAAGCAGCCCCAGCCCGAGCACCGCAGGCACGAAGTATGCCGACACCTCGTCCGCCAATCTTTGTATGGGCGCCTTGGAGCCCTGCGCGTTCTCCACCAATTTGATTATTTGCGCGAGCATTGTGTCCTTTCCAACTTTTTCCGCGCGCATCCTGAAACTCCCGCTCTTGTTTATCGTGGCTCCTATGACCACCGCGCCGGCCCTCTTAACAACCGGGATGGGCTCGCCCGTAATCATCGCCTCGTCCACATAGGACTCCCCGTCCAGCACGGTCCCGTCCACCGGAATCTTCTCCCCCGGCCTTATCACTATCGTATCCCCAACATCCACCTCTTCTATGGGGATTTCCTGCTCGTACCCGTTCCTTATCACGCGTGCGGTCTTCGCCTGCAGCCCCATCAGCCGCTTTATCGCTTCCGAGGTCTTTCCCTTTGCAATCGCCTCCAGCAGCCTCCCCAGGAGGAGGAACGCGATCAGCACCGCAGCAATCTCATAATACACGTATCCATCCACACCGAAGAACGTCACCGCCACGCTGTAAAGGTACGCCGCGCCCACCCCAATCGCGACCAGCGAGTCCATCGTGGGCATCCTGTTCAGGAGCGCCTTGAAGCCCCTGGTGAAGAACTGCGAGCCGGCGTATATCGCCACGGTCGCCAGCACGAACTGTATCGCCATGAAGTTCTGCATTATTATTTCCGGAAACTCAAACCCCGCCATCTCGCCCATCGCAAGGAGCGCAGCGGGAATCGCCACCGCCCCCGCCACCTTGAGCCGGAATTTGTAATCGTTTATCTCCTTCTCCCTCGCCGCCTTTTCCCTGTCGGTTTCTCCGTCCCCTTCCAAGTCTTCCTCATCATCCCATGAAGCATCTCTCCGTTTTTCCGCCCTCGGTTTCCTGCCCTTGTTTCCACCATCCCTCCTCAGGTTTCCGGCACCCCGCTCTTCCCTCCCGCCAATCACTTCGTACCCCGCCTTCCTTATCGCGTCCTCTATGTCCCTTTTCGCAAGAGCGGAAAGCTCGTACTCCACGCTAACCCTCTGCGTGGCGAAATTTACATTCGCCTCCGTCACACCCTCCAGCCGCTTCAGCGCCCTCTCTATGTTGATGGCGCAGGACGCGCACTCCATCCCGCCCACGGAAATGGTGGCCCTTCCGGTTTCCGGTTCAGTTTCCCTTCCCCCGAACCTGGCTGCCGCTACGCCGCCTTCCGGTTTCCGCATCGCTTCGCGATGACTGGCAGAAACTCCCGTTTCCGCCATCCCGTACGCCTCTTCCTTGCGCCCAAAACCCGCGCTACCCTCCCCCTGCTTTCCGTAAAGGAACTTGTCCATGCACTCCTCGGAGCAGAAATAATTCGCCTTTCCGCCCTTGGTGAGCCTGAACTTCGTCCTTTCCGAAACCTTCATTCCGCATATTGGATCCTTTTTCATGTTTCCACCTCGTATTTCAGTTTATTATTTTGTCGCCGTTCCAGAGCGTACTGCGCCTATCCACCACATCCACACCCCCCGGTTCTTGCCGGCGCAGCCGCCTCCCCAGCCGGAACGTTCCCGTACTGGTCCTCGACTATGAGCAATCCGTTGCCCATGCCCATCCCGCACGTGAGCCGGTACTGCCCCGGCGCGCCCGCCGTGAATTCCAGCACGTTGTCCGCCACAGTAATCCTCTTGCTCACGCCCATCCCGTTTATCACGAGCGTGGACATGCATCCCCTCAGCTCGCTTGTATCCGCCTCAATCCTCACCCTGTCCCCGACGCGCACCCTTATTTCCTGCGGGTCATAATTCCCGGAGCCCCAGTCAAAGCCCAGCTCCACCGTGCGCACGCCCGCATCCGCCTGCAGTTCCAGTTCTTCCCTGCTGCGGTTCGGGACCGCTGCCGGGGCGTACGTCGCAGGCACCGCCGCCAGCCCGGCGCCGTCCCCGCTGTTCGCATAGCAGCCGCCAGCAGCGCCTGCCCCGCATGCGCCAACCCCCGCATCAGCCGAAACCGGCTTCGGCAACACCGCCGCAGCATAAACAATGGCGGCAAGCACGATGCCCACAATCAACCCAAACGCCAACAAAGTCCTTTTTTCCATTTGTTTCACCTCATCATTCCACAACTACAAATTTCCCGGGTATCATCCCCATCCAGCACGACCATCTTACCTCTCCAGTTTCTGTAGGAGTGAATTCAATCACCTGCTCCCCCCGCCGCACGTCAAACTCCAATCCATACGCCGGCACTATTATCCGATTGTTGCAGGAGGTGATGCTCACCCCGTTTATCACCCACCTCACCGGCACTCCCTTCTTCAGCGTGAATTCATTCGGCTCAAACCCGTAGTATGTTACATTCATGTGGATTTCCTGGTAAGCAGGAGCCCCGCCTCCGCCCCCTATCGTCGCGTTCCCTCCGCCGCCACCAGTCCCGATCACCACCCCGCTCCCGGCAAGAGTAAGCCCCTGGTTCAGCAAAAGCACCCCGAGGAATATCACCAGCCATCCCGAAATGGACGCAAACCTTGCCGGCACATTTCCGCCAGCCCTCGCCGTGATTATCCCGAACCCAAGCATCACCGGCAAGGTACCCAGCCCGAAGAAGAAAAGCGCAGTCCCCCCCGCCATTACGCTCCCGGTCCCAGCCGCGAATATGTACATCGCTTGAAGGGGACCACACGCAATCATCAATCCGTTCAGCAATCCTGTGACGAGCGGCCCCCGCCCTCCCAGCTTCCCCATCGCGTCCCCAAATATTTTCGGCATTCCAAACCGTATCCCAGCCAATCCGCTTATCCCAAGCATCCCCAGCCCGTACAAGAGAAGGAATATGCCTGCAAGCAGCGCAGCCCCTGCCCTCATCTCCGGAGTAAATGCAATCGCCGAGCCAATCAATCCGAATACCGCGCCTATGAATGTATATGAGAGCAGCTTGCCCGCCCCGTACAAGATATGGGGGGTTATTGCCGCCCCTGATTTGGACGAATATCCGAGCACGAACCCCCCGCACATCGCTATGCAGTGGAATCCGGTCGCCAGCCCCAAAATGAACAATGCCGCATAACCCACTTCACTTCCTACCGTAGGGAACCCTATCCCGATTCCCAGGCTTTCCAGGAGGAAGGCGGCGGCAAACATCGCCGCCACCCCCATCACTACCCAGAACCACCCCCCTCCGCCTATGGAGTACCCTTCCTTCTTTACAGCTTCCTCCACTTTCTTGATGTCCGCGCCGTCCGCAAGCTGAAGCTCCACCTCCCCCTTTGCAAAGGAGGCCTTCGCGCCCGCGACACCCTGCACCCCTTTCAGCGCGTCCTCAATCCTTTTTTCGCAGGACGTGCAGTGCATCCCGCGGATTTTCAGTTTTTCCGTTTTCACTTGCTCAACTCCGCGCCATTGCAGCTTTCCAGCCACCCTGGGCGATAGTTTCTTACGCTGAAACCATACATTTCAATTGCTGTAACCAATTCGGAGAAAAGTGAAACCTTGAGCCCCTTTGCACCCTCCCCTTCAAACCGTGAAGCCCTTCCACATTCTACCCGCCATTCCCGGGCTTCCCGGTTTGACCCCAAAAGGCATTTATACCACTTATACAGCATTATACACATGGCAATATCGAAAAATCTCGCATACCTCGGGGGGATTTCGGGCGTTCTCCTGATAATCATCCTCATAGTCACGGTTCCGTCACTCGCGCAGCAGGGCGTTTCCGAAGTCTGCACGATAGACGGGCAATGCCAGCATGAGCAGGAGCTGAACACCCTAATCTCCCTCATACCCGTTTTCATAGGAGGGGGCGCAATCCTCGGCGCGGTCGCCTATTATCTATTCTATGAGCGCACCGCACCCGTGAAGAAGGAGGCAGACGCGGCGCTCGCCGTTTCCCTCATGGACAAGGACGAATCCAAAATAATGGGCAGGCTCGTTTCAGAGGGCGGAAGGATTACCCAGTCCGAGGTCTCAAGGATAGAGGGAATAGGGAAAGTGAAGGCCCACCGCGTCCTCGCAAAGTTGGAGAAAAGAGGAATAGTTTCCAGCGAGAAATACGGAAAAACTAATATGGTAAAAATATCTGATAAATACAGGAAGCTTTTCCTCAAGGATTAGGCTTCGGGAGCGTTTTCCAAAGGTAATTGAAATAATCCAAGTAGCTCTTCATTATGCTCTCGTTCTGTATCTGGAATGCGAAGCTCTGCTCCCTCCACAGCACATTCGCGACCTTGTCCCCGTATATGAAAATGACGTGCGGCGACCAGAACTCCTTGGGCAGGAACTTGTATTCGCAGTATTTCATCTTCATAAGCCTCTTGCTGTCATTCGCCCTTACGAAGCTATGCCAGGTTATTATGTCATGCCACCGGATCTTTTTTTCCTCCCTCTTCTTGTTCCACTTGGTCCAGAACAGCTCCCCGATGAATTTCACCACCCCTAGGTTCCCGCCTATGAAGTAATGGTCTTTGTAGTCCAGCATCTCCTCCATCAGGGTTTTCACGCCCTCGTTCCCCCGGTACAATTCGGCGTGTATCTCTTCCTTGCTGCTCTCATACATCTTGTTAAGGTCGCCGAGCTGCGCGCCCACCAGCCTCTTGGAATTTTCAATCTCCTCTTCCTGTTCACCAAGGTAGGTGAGGATTTTGTTCGGATGGGTTATATGGTAAATTTTCTTCTTGTTTTCTATGTAGTAAGTGGCCAGCCCCTTTGAGATGAGCTTATTTACAATATCATATACGTTCCGCCTCTCTATCCCGGTATCCTCGTGTATGGACTGGAGCGTGGGCGACTTGTGCGAAAGGATTGCCGCATAAACCTTCCCCTCGCCTTCCGAGAAGCCGACGTCCCTGAATAACTCCCCTACCTTCATATGCAATCCACGCTCCAAATCTTTATAGTGGTATTGTATAGATGCCACAAGTTAATAAATACCACATCATTTAACTAACTACTACATGTACAATCCAAGAAATATGCATGTATGCAAGGAACCGCACGCCCAGCCAACGCAGAAATGGGGCCGCACAAGGGACTTTTTCAGGAGGGCAAAGCTTGGGGTGCTGGTAGCCGCAGCCGCCGTCACACTATACTTCTCCGCACCCAGGAAAGCCCACGCAGAGGAGGCGTCGCTCACCTTTTACCCGGCATATTCCTACAATATACAGAATGATTCAAGCGGGATGAACCTCAGGGTGAGCGGGGGCGGCAGGCTGCCCTATGGAATCGCCGCCACCGGGATAGTGAATGCGCTGGCAGCGGAGGCCGATTCACCTGAATTGAAGTTCGGCCATACTGAATTCCGGCTGCACCGCATGTTCGGCTGGCTAGGCCCGCTCGTTCAATATGAACTAGAGCCAGGTGAGGATTCGCTCCGCGCAGGGATGGTTTTCATCCCGCCAATAAGCCAGGACATAAACCTGTTGCTGAGGATCCTTTCCTTCTCGGTTGGCACCCAGAACCACGGAGAGGCAACGGATTTCCTTAATACAAAGCTTGCGCTGTACCTATGGATGAACATTACGGATAATTTGAGGGCGGAGACCTACTGGGACTGGGTTCTGAGCAGAAGGTCTGTATGCGGGGAGGCAACCATTGATTACATGTTCACCTCCGAGCTGGGGCTCGGCGCACAAGTGAGGCACACATTCTCATTTGAGGGGCCGGATTCCACCACTCTCCTGCTGAGGGGCGTGCTGAGGATATGATTAGATTTTTCCTTTTTTCCAAATCTCCTCGCCCATCCCCTGCTTGGCGTTCTCAAGCCGGGCCAAAACAAACAGCAGGTCGCTCAACCTATTCAGATACTTAATCAGCATCTTATCCGCCTTCGCCGAAACAAGGCGCCTCTCCGCCCTCCTGCAGACCGTCCGGGCACAGTGCAGCAGAGCCGCCTCCTTCGTCCCTCCAGGAACGATGAAATGCTTGAGCGGCTTCAGCCTCTCTTCCACAACATCTATGTCCTTCTCCAGCGTCTTTACGTCCGCCTCCCCCACCGGAATCCCGCCGGAAAAAATGGAAGCCCCTATGTCAAATATCTCCTTCTGCACCCTTTTCAGGACGGCCTGCGTGCCCTTGCTCGGCGAAAAGGCAATTGCAAGCCCCAAAAATGAATTCAGCTCGTCCAGCGAGCCGTACGCCTCCACCAGCGCGTCGTCCTTCATCACCCTCTTGCCCACATGCGTGGTGGTCTCCCCGGCGTCCCCGGTTCGGGTGTAGATTCCCAATTAAATCACTTCGATACCTTGATGCAGCTCACCGGGCAGGATGCCGCGGCTTCCGTGTTGCACTCAGCCGCAGGAAGCACAAGCTCAAAGTTCTCGCCGCTCGTGTTCTTTCCGCCCTTCAGGTGGGACTTCCCGTCCCCCTTCATCTCCCAGTACTTCGGGCAAACTGCCGCGCATGCCCCGCACCCTATGCATATGTCCTTCATGTGCAATACTTTCGCCATATGAATCCCTCATCTTTACTGTCCTGTAACCCTTAAATCCCTTTTCTTAGCTCCTCGGCGATTACCGCCCCGATCTTGTCCTGCGCCTCAAATGTGCTTCCCCCGATATGCGGAGTGAATGTCACATTATCCAGTTCAAGCAATTTCCCTTTGTACGGCTCCTCCTTATACACATCCAGGGCAGCCCCGCCCAGCCGCCCTTCCTTAAGCGCGGAATACAGCGCCTCCTCATCCACCATCGTCCCGCGCGCCAAATTGATTACATACGCGCCCTTCTTCATCTTCCCAATCGTCCCCGCATTTATGATATTTTCCGTCTCCTTCGTTGGCGCCGCATGTATTGTAATCGCATCGGACTGCGCAAGCAGTTCGTCCAGCTCCACATACTTCACTCCCGCGCAATCAATGCGGGGGGGCGGATTGTAAGAAATCACTTTCATTCCAAGCGCATGCGCCTTCGTAGCGACGGCGCACCCAATCCTTCCGCATCCAATCACACCGAGTGTCTTCCCCTCCACCTCGTGCCCCATCAACAATTTCTTCTCCCATTTCCCCGTCTTCATGGAATGATGCGCCCTTCCCAATTGCCTGAAGAGCCCGATGACGCATCCAATCGCCATCTCCGCGACCGCATTCGTGGAAGCGGAGGGAGTATTCTGCACCTTAACCCCCCGTGCCTTGCACGCCTCCACGTCTATGTTATCAACCCCTACACCGGCACGGAACACTATTTTGAGCTTCGGCGCCTTACCCAAAAACTCCTTCGTGACTTTCGTGGCGCTCCTCACCACAAGCACTTCCGCCTCTTTTAGTTCGGCATCAAGGTCCGCGGGCTTATACACCACCTCCCCCGCCTTCCTTATGTGCTCAACCGCGCCCGCGTCCAAATCATCTGAAATGACAATCTTCATCCCAATCCCTCAAATCTTCTTCACTACGCCCTCAAGCGCATCCAGCCCAATCTCAATATTCTTCTTATCAAAGAGCCCCATGTGCGCCATGCGCAATCCATTGTCCTTGTATTCCGCCTTGCACCCTACAATGGTAATCCCATACTTCTCAAGAAGCATCTTCTTCACGTCCGCCGCTTTCGCGTGCTTGAAGGCAGTGAGGGACCAGGACTCAAACCCCTTTTCCGGGAGCAGCTCCAACCCCATGCCCACAATCCTCCCCCGCACGTATTCCGAAATCACCCTGTGCTTCTCAACCCATGCCGGAATCCCGCCGTCCCTGTCCATGATGTCGTAGCACTTCTGTATCGCCCAGAACACCGTAATCGCGGGCGTGTTCGGGCTCTGCCCCTTCTCCTTGTAGACCTTCCTGTGCCTGTTCAGGTTGCAATAATGGGAGGGGATTTTCTCCCTCTTCTCAAACCTCGCAATCGCCTCCTTGCCCAGCCCAAGGATTGCAGCCCCCGGGGGCGCGCCAATCGCCTTCTGGCACCCCGTCGCGAAGAAATCCACGCCGAACTCCTTCATGTCCATGGGCAACGAGGGCCACGCGGACACAGAATCCATTATCGTGAGCATGCCCTTCTTCTTCGCATACTGATAAATCTCCTTGGCGTGGTTCCGCACACCATATCCCGTTTCATTATAGACCATCCCGAAAACAGTAGCATCCGAGGCATCTATGTGCTCCTTCGCCTTCTCAAGGTTCCAGCCCTTTCCCGCGGGTATGGATTTCTTGTCCACATTCGTATAGACCTTCGCCGTCTCCGCGAGCAAATCCCCGAAGTTCCCGTTGCTCAGCACGAGCATCTTCTCATCCGGGAGGCAGCAGTTCGCTATGCACGCCTCAATCCCCAGCGTCCCGGAGCCCGTGAGCAGGTATGCCTCCTCCGCGTTCAGGTATTTCTGGCTCCGCGTGCACAAATCCGTGTATAATGCCTTGAAAAGCGCGCTCCTGTGCGTGTACATCTCCTGCACCTGCGCGAGCATTATCTCCTCCGGCACATAGACCGGCCCTGGCGCAAACAATAATCCCATTTCATTACCTCCATTCAATAGATTACTATTACCGGCTCCGGGTATCTCCTCACATTTCCCGAATAAACCCTGTTCTTGAGCATCTCCAGCATAAGCCGCCTCGCCTCATCCTTGTTCTCAAACAGCCATCCCAACTTCATGTTAAGGCGTACCACCCTATTTGGGATAAGATGACGGGTAGATTTGGGAGGGAAAGGAACCCCGCTCTTCGCCCTCTCCACCACCTCCTTTTTGGTGTAGGCCCTCCTGTAGAGCACCGCGAGCCCGTTGTTCTCCGCCACGTCCCCGAAATCGTCCGCCACATAAGTCACATCAGGATTCGTGCTCACTCCAGTGGAACCCACCACAGCTTTCTGCGCCTCAAGGAGGGATGCAATGGAGGAATATTCGCCCGGGGAAAGCAACCACGCCTCCTTCCCAGCCCCGTTCTTCCTGCCCAGCATAAAAGCCGCCTTTGACGCATCAAGCGCCTCCATCCCCGCCTTGAAATCCACCTTCTCCACCTTGACGCCCGCCTTCCTGAACTGCTCAATCTCAAATGTCTTGGAAACAGGATACCATGTGCCCAGCTCTATTTTTGGGTCGGAATAATTGACGGGCTGCACCGCCGCGTGCGTGCATTCCATGTCTTTCAATACGGTCATGCGGTGGTTGCCGTCCAGCACCACCCTGTCCTTTTCATCCATTATAATCGGGTCCACCATCTGCCCTATGTTGAACATGGCCTCCTTCAGCCTTTTCAGGTTCTTGGGCACAATCTCCTCGTGCTGGAGAAGCGTGGACGTGTCTACAATATCAAGTCGCTTGATGATTTCTTCAAGCATAGGAACCCCGAAGCGCATTCTCTCTTAATGTTTATAAAGCATCACAGGAGCGGAGTTGTTCGGGAGAAGATTACTTCGTTGGTCCCCCGCCAATCTTTATAACCCTCCCCCTCCAAATCCCCGCGTGGTCGCATGAAATTCCAATCCATCTTCCTGGTTTTTGCGCTTATCCTCGCATTTGGCTGCGTCTCTTCGCCCGAAAGTGCGGATGCAGGAACCCCTCCGGCTTCCCAGCCGGCAGCCCCTGATTCCAGTAGCCAACCCCCTACCCCGCCGCCAGTGCAGGATGAAACCCCCGCCGCAATTGAAAATGCAAGCGGCCTTCCAGATGCTGGCGCAGTAGAGCCACAAATTAATGAAACGAACGAAACCGCCGCAGAGGAAGAGGCACCTCCGGTTCCCCAACTGCCGACCAACCGGCTCCTTGAATGGGAGCAGGAGGGCAAGGTCCTTGACGACGGAATCAGCACCACCACAATCATGAAGGGCGGCTCCTACTGGATGTACTATACGGCCATTGGCGGAATAAGCCTCGCGGAATCCACGGACGGCCTCCATTTCACGAAAAAAGGGATGGTGCTTGAAGGGGAGGACGGCCCGCCCGTCTCCAACCAGGCGATAATAGAGTTGCCTGACGGCACATACAGGATGATTTATGAGATGCGCACAGGGGATGAAAGGATGGGGGAAAGGGAGGAAAGGAAACTGTACAGCGCGGTCTCCTCCGACGGAATCCATTGGCGGGAGGAGCCCAGCGTCCGCTTCTACGATTACGGGGAGGGGAATAACATCTTCACATCAGTCCCGGACGTTCTCTGGTTCAACAATACCCTGAGGATGTACTATACAGTGGGGCTCACCTCAAGGATAGCGGTTTCCACGGACAACGGGCTCACCTGGAGGAAGGAGAAGATCATAGAGGTGGAAAACGTGTCCCTGATGCTGGACCCGGACATAGTGCGGCTTGAAGATGGAACTTACAAGCTCTTCTTCACCACCTTCCCCAGCGGCGATTTCTGGGAGGGGGGCCAGGTGATTATGAGCGCAAGCTCATTGGACGGCCTTAATTTCGTCCCGGACGAGGGGGTGCGCCTTGAGCTCTCGGCGGGCTCCGATGGGCTGCTCGTGGACCCGGACGTGGTCGCAATCCCCGGCGGATACCGCATGTATTATGCCAAGCTCATTGGGGGTTCCTCGGATGTTTATTCTGCGACCTCTTCAGAATGATTTTTATACTCTTGCCGCAAGAATTGTTTATCTCATTAGGGCCCGTAGCGCAGCCTGGATAGCGCGGCATCCTCCTAAGATGTAGGTCGTGGGTTCAAATCCCACCGGGCCCGATTGGAAGAGGAAGGGGGGATGCCCCCCTTCTCTTTACCATAATCATAACCCCCCGACGGATGTTTATGAAAAAGAAGCCAAATTCTCTGGAATCTCCGAAAAAGGACAACAACATTATTTACTTTCTAATCTCCGTAGCCGTATTAGTGGCTGTTTTCTTCCTCCTCACCCAGAACCCCCGCCCCGGAAAGGAAGAACTCACAATCACGAACGGCGCGGGGGCGCAAATCCCCGTCTATGTTGAGGTGGCGGACAGCATGGGCGAGCTTGAGCAGGGATTGATGTTCCGGGAATCCCTTCCCGAAGACGAGGGGATGCTCTTCGTGTTCCAGCAACCCGGAACCTATGCGTTCTGGATGAAAAATACGCTAATACCGCTGGACGCAATCTACATGGATGCGAACGGGACAATAGTGGACATAATACAAATGGATTCCTGCATCTCCGACCCCTGTCCCACTTATCCACCGGATGCGGAAGCCCTCTACGTTTTAGAGGTAAATAAGGGGTTCAGCGAAAGGCACGGGATAACTGAGGGCGGCAGGATAGTTCTTAAATAACCTTGCTGCCCACGCTATTTAGGACTCATTATGCTAGTTGAACTCGCCAAGGCGTTGGAGGAAAGCATCCAGCAGTCATTAGAGGACAGGCCGGGCATAGCCTTCTCCGGCGGGCTGGATTCCACCCTGATTGCGCACGTGGCGAAAAAGTATTCCGCCCCGGAACTATTCACAGTTGGAACGGAAAGGTGCGAGGACCTCCAATATTCCGAAGTGCTCGCGCAAAAGATGGGCATCCCCCTCCACACAAAAGTCCTGGGCCAGAACGAAATAATGGAGCTCTACAAAACGGCTTATTCCATTTATCCGGGGGATTTCCTCAAAGTGGAACTTCTCGTCCCGCTCTGCGCGGCGGGCGAAATGGCGAAGAAGGAAAAAATAGAGGTGATGCTTTTCGGGACCGGGGCAGAGGAGTTGTTCGTGGGCTATGAGAGGTATTACACCTATGCGGACGAAGGGAACAACCTGGAAGCCCTTCTCAGGGATGAATATTCCACCCTGAAGGATAGGGAGATTAAGATGATAAAGAAGGCGATGAGGAAATATGATATAGAAGCAAGGTTCCCCTTCTACAATCCCGAATTGGAAAAGATTGCATTCTCCATACCGCTCCAGCAGAGGATGGAGGACAGGAAGCTGAAGAAGTGCGTCCTAAGGGAGGCGGCAAAGTTCCTCGGAGTCCCTGAACTTGCGGTAAAGAGAAAGAAGAAAGCCCTTCAATATGGGAGCGGAATCCACAATATCCTTCTCAAGAACTCCGAATACCTCTCCCGGATATTCCCGCAGAAGAACGCGGATTAGGCGGTCCTTGAAGTCATTTCCGCCTGGTACTGCTGCTTGAATATCGCGTCAAGGCGCACCTGCGCCTCCTTGTAGTCCACGCTTCCGTTCTCCTGCTCAAGGTCCGCAAGCATCCTGTTGGTCGCGGTGTTCAGCTTGACGATGAAATCTATTTCCCTGAGCAATTTGTCATTCGTATCCATGCTCGCCTTGTACGCCTTGTAGTACATCTTGCCCTTCAGGAACGCCTGCAGTATGTACTGCTCCGGCGGGATGCCGCTCTCGTCGCTCCTGCGCACGAGCACAGGCGGGATGAACTGCAAATCAAGGTGCCCCTGCAGCTTGCCCATGTCCACCTTGTCAAAGTCCCAGAGCAGCGCCTCCGGGTTCTTGATGAACTTCGGCTCAACGTTGCAGGACTCTATGTCCGGGCCGCGCCTGTACTTGAACACCTCAACGAACTGCCTGTTCGCGGGGTCGCTCTCATACTCGTATCCAAGCACCCTATACACGCGCCCCTTCCTCCCAAAGCGCAACTTCTTCAGGAAGGTATATCTGTCCGTGGCAAACATGGATGCGGAAGGAATCCCGAACACCAATTCAAGGCGGTCCTGCACATCCTTTAGAGACTCGGCGTGCAGGTTGTACAGCAAAAACACGCCGGGTTGCGTGTTCAACAGGTTAATTACCCCCTGCACGGCGCTCCTTGACCTGATTTCGTTAATCACCAGTGCCGCGTCGCCCATTCTCAAAAGGGCGTTCGCCATCTGCACAAGGTCCAGCTCGCCCGTGGGCTTGTACGTGGGCCCCTCATCTATTCCTGCCTTCACCTTCGCGGCCCCGATGTGGAAGCCGCGTTTCCTAAATGCACCCACAGGAATTTCCTGTATGTCCTGGATGGGGATAATCCTCTTCTTCGTCCCTATCGCAATTATTTTAGCCGCGGTGAAAGCCGTCTTCCCCACGCCTTTCAGCCCGAGCACAGCCTCGCTGCATCCAAGCCCGACCATCGTGTCATCATACCCTGCAAAGAACGGGCTGAACGAACGGAAATACAAATACTGCGCGTATGTGAAGGGCGCCTCCTGCATTATCCTCAATGCCCCTACGAGCGGCCCGAAGGTCGCGGGCGGCCTCTGGAGGTGCGTCCTCATGGAGTGCCTCCTCACGACCACGTCCACGACCGGGTTCATGTCATCAAATTTGCGCCCCTTCTCCGAGAGTACGATGTTCCTGAACGCGCGTTCCAGCAAGGGGCGGCTATACCTGTACAACGTATGGCAAATCCCGAACCTTGCGTGCTCAATATAGAGAGGGGAGTTCTCTGAATCAATATAGATGTCAGTGATGTTCTCGCTGTCCAACGCGAGGTTCTCAATGGGCGAGCCGAGCCCGACAATCCAGTTCGCGACCTCCCTGCCCATTATGAGCGCCTGGTGCGGCGTAATCTCCACGCCCTTCTTTATCGCCTCGTCCAGGAAGTACTGCCTGTACTCCCTAGTTTTCAACTGGTAAAGGATGTCAAACTGCTCTTCCGGAAAAGTCTCCTTCATCTGCGCCTCTATGAGCCCCTTCATCATCGCCGTGAGCTCGGGAGGCAGTTCGTTTATGCCCTTGTTCTCCTGCACGTAGATGAACGCCTCGCCCCCGGGAATCTCATAAAGCTGTGTGGAAACCCCGTACCTCAAATCGTATTTCGCCTCAGGCACGTCCACCGGCTTCGCGTTCGCCGGTATTTCCAACAGGAGCGAAGACACGAAGCCCATGCTCTTCAGCCCCAGGAGCGAGAGGAACGCCGCGCGCAGGTCCCCAACTTCTTTAGTGAGCAGGAACAGCCGCGTGTCCACGAAGCTCTTTAGGATCCCGTTTATCCACGCTCGGAAGGTGTGCTGCCCCTTCGCGAACACCGCGCGCTCCGCAGCCGGCTCCTTGTAGTCGCGCAGCACCCTCTCCGCCATGAGCGGGTTCATGAACATGAACTCGTAGAACTTTCGGAGCGCCTCCCTTCTTTTTGAATAATTCTCGTCCTGCTCCAGCCCGTAGACCTCCTTGTCCAGGAGCAGCCCCTCTATCTGCTTTATCACGCCCGCGTATTCGGTGAGCATCTCGGTCTTGTCCTCATCCAGCTCAACGATGATTTCCTCCTCATAACGGAGCGTCTTTATCGGCTCCTCAATTGTGGACAAGTCCTTCAAATGGAAGTTCAGGAATTCGGCGGATGCGAACTCAAAAGGGCATTTTGACATGTCCACTACGCCACGGGTACCTTCGAGGACGATGTTGCACATGCGCCAGCACTCGCAGATGCAGAATTAAAACCTTGCTGCTGATATCCAATCCGATGGGCGTAGACGAGAAGATAAAAGCGCTGGAGGACGAAGTCCGCAACACCAAGCGGCACAAGGGCACCGAGCACCACATCGGGCTCCTCCTCGCGAAGATAGCACGCCTCAAGCGCGAGCGCGTCAGCCAGGCGATAAAGCGCTCCTCCATAAGCGGGGGCGGCTTTGACATAAGGAAGGAGGGCGACGCCACCGTCGTAATGGTAGGGTTCCCGAGCGTGGGCAAATCCACCCTCATCACAAAGATAACCAATGCGAAATCCAAAATCGCGGCATACGAATTCACCACCCTTGAATGCATCCCAGGAATAATGGAATACGGGGGCGCGAGCATCCAAATCCTTGACCTGCCCGGCATCATAGAGGGCGCGCAGCAGGGGAAGGGGAGGGGAAGGGAAATCCTTTCCGTGGCGAGGAAGGCGGACCTCATACTAATCCTCATTGACCCCAAGAACCGCTGGCAATATGACGTGATTACAACCGAGCTGCGGGAAGTGGGCATAAGGCTTGAAGGCCACCCGCCGCGCATAAGCGTCAAGAAGGGCATAAAAGGGGGCATAAGGATCCACTCCGCCGTCAAGCTCACGCGCCTCACCTCCCAGGCGATAATCTCCATCCTCAACGAATACGGATACCACAACGGCGACATAACCTTCGGGGACGACTACACCGCGGATGATTTGATTGACATTCTGGAAGGCAACAGGGTATATTCCAAATCCCTCGTCGTAGTGAACAAGGTGGACCTCACCGGCGGGATGCCGCCCGGGTTCCCTGCAGGCGCAATCGGGATTTCCGCGGACAGGGGTGCCGGCATAGAGGAGCTCAAGAAGGCCATTTACGAAAAATTGGGGTTCATGAAAATCTACACCAAGCCCCGCACCGGAGAAATCAAATGGAACGAGCCCATGATAATGAGGAAGGGCGCCACTATAGAGGATATGTGCAAGAAGCTCCCGAAGGGCTTCCTCAAGGATTTCAAATACGCACTCATATGGGGCAAGAGCGCCAAATTCCAGGGCCAGCGCGTCGGTTCCGACCACGTGCTCCAGGACGGGGACGTAGTTTGTGTTGTGAAGAAGTGATTGCATGCCCACCGCTGAAGAGATAAAAAAAGTGATAGAATGGTGCGAGGCGAAGAAGAAGGAGAAGAAGCTCGTCTCGTTCGTTGAGAGGAACGAGCTGAGGGAGAAAATCCCATGGCTGTACCGTTTCCCGCTCATAGAGGTGGACCGCCCGACCGAGGCCGCGAACACCACCAGCCTGGTCTATGACTCCACCACAAAGACGCTTTACCAATATTACATGGGCGAATGGAGAAAGATAGAACCGGAGTTCCAAATCAGGATAAAGTGAATGTATATAAATGTGGGCGGAGCAAAATATGTGGTGTTGGGATGGCGCGGGAACAAGGCACCCGGGAAAAGGTTTCTGTTCATGATACTTTAAGGCATATAGAGGAAAGGATAGAGCAGGGCAGGGTGAAGTATTCCGAGGTTCCGTACAGGCGCTCGGAGGAGCTGCCCACGGTCACTATTGATAGGAAATCGCAGCAGATGGCGGACAAGCTGGGGCTGCTTCTTGACCAGTGCGTGGAAAAGAAGGGCACGGCCCCGCTGGGAAAGTGGTGATGGGATGGGGGTTTTCGAAGACGTTGATGAGCAAACGAAGGCCAGGCTCGTGCGCGTATGGGACGGGATGGGCGAGCTGGACAGGGACTTTTTCGTTGACCAGGTCGCGCTCTCCCTCAGCATCTGGGGAAGCGACGAGCATGGAAGGGGCCTCGTTGCGAAAATCCTCTCAACAATGATGGAGGACGGCTCCCGCAACCTCTCGGATTTCGGCTTATACGTGGATACAATAGTAGGAGAAGCGGGGGGGAGGCACGAGAAGGTGAAGAAGGCCGGCCTCATAATAGAGGATTATCGGCTGAGGAATGCGCTCTCTTCAGTTCCGCACAAGGAAATTGGGCTTTAGTCTTTTTTGTCCGGCGCCCTAGTCTTTTTTCTTTCTCTTCAGCGCCGATTTCAATAATCCCACAAACAATGGCGCCGGCGCCTCCAATCTGCTCTTCAGCTCGGGATGCGCCTGCGTCCCAATCCCGAACCCTTCCTTCCATTCGCACATCTCCACTATATTGTTTTTCGGGGAGGTTCCGGAGATTACCAGCCCGCCCTCCTCCAGCTTTCCGGAATAATTTGGATTAACCTCATACCTGTGCCTGTGCCTCTCACTAATGTTTTTTTCCCCATATAACTCAAACGCCTTCGTCCCCTCCTTCAGGATGCACGGGTAAGCCCCGAGGCGCATCGTCGCCCCTTTCTCTATTATGCTCACCTGCTCCGGAAGTATGTCAATCACAGGATGCGGCGTCTCCTTCTCCATTTCCGTGGAATTCGCGCCCTTTAGTCCGCATACGTTCCTCGCGTATTCCACCACCATCAATTGCATCCCCAGGCATAATCCGAGATAAGGCACGCCGTTCTCCCTGCAATATTGTATCGCCTTTATCTTCCCTTCCGTGCCCCTCTTCCCGAACCCTCCGGGCACTATTATCGCATCATACTTCTCCAGTTCCTTCGCGCCCTTCTCCTCAATGTCCGTGGATTCCACGAAGTCCATCCTCACGTGCGCGCCCACCACGGCCCCGGAATGCACCAGCGCCTCCTTTATGCTCACATACGCGTCGCTCACGGAGGTGTATTTGCCCACCACCCCCACGCGCAATTCCGCGGTCGGCTTGAGTATCCTCCCCACCAGCCTCTCCCAGTCGCTCTCCTCCACAGAACCCTTCCTCAATTCCAGCCTGTCCGCCAGAACCCCGTAAAGGTTCTGCTTCTCCAGCATCTCCGGCAATTGATAGACGGTCTGCACGAACGGGTCGTCCAGCACGTTCTCCATCGGGACGTTGCAATAGAGGCTTATCTTCTCCTTGGATTCCTTAGTGAGGGGCTCGTCGCCCCTGCATATCACGATTTCCGGCCTTATCCCCATGCTCTGTATCAGCCGGTTCGCATGCTGCGTTGGTTTCGTCTTCAATTCCCCTTTTCCGAGCGTTGGCACAAACGTCAATTGTATGAAAAGCAGGTCCTTCCCCAGCTCGTGCCCGAGCTGCCTCATCGCCTCAACGAAATAGCCGTTCTCCAAATCCCCTATCGTCCCGCCCACCTCTATGAGCACTATGTCCGCCTTCTCCTCCTCGGCTACGCATTTCACCCAGCATTTTATCTCATCCGTGAGGTGGGGCACGAACTGCACGTCCCTCCCCAGATAATCCCCCCTCCTTTCCTTCTCTATGACCTTCTTGAATATCTTCCCGCCGGTTATGCTGGATTTCCCGGTAAGGGATTGGTTCAGGAACCTCTCATAAGTCCCGAAGTCCATGTCCACTTCCGAGCCGTCGTCCAATACGAAAACTTCCCCATGCCTGAACGGGTTCATCGTCCCGCAGTCCACGTTCAGGTATCCGTCAAATTTGATGGGCAGCACTTTGTATCCGCGTTTTTTCAGCAGCCTTGCGATAGAAGAAGATAAGATGCCTTTCCCGAGGCCAGACATTATTGAACCCATGACAACAATAAATTTCGTCCGTGCCATAGGTATAAGTATTATATTTCACCTATTTTAATTATTTTCGGTAATCCTGATGCTTCCGTCGCTGGATGAAATAAGGAAGAGGCGCGTTTCGCTGGGGCTCACGCAGGGCGGGCTCGCGAAGCTCTCCGGCATCTCCCAATCCCTCGTCGCGAAGATAGAGAGCGGAAAGGCGGAGCCCTCCTATTCAAATGCGAAGAAGATATTTGAGGCGCTGGATTCCTTGCATGCAAAAGAAGAAAAGAGAGCAGAAGAAATCATGCTCTCGCCTGTCCTATCCGCAAAGGTTTCCGAGCCGATTGGAAAGACGCTCTCCCTCATGCGGGAAAAAGGGGTTTCCCAACTCCCCGTATTGGAAGAGGGCGTCGTGGTGGGCACCATCTCCGAGAGCGGAATCCTCTCCCTCATAGAAAAAGGATACACTATGGAGGACGTAAGGAAAACCCCGGTAAGGGAAGCGATGGAGCCGGCCCTCCCCCAGGTGGGAAGGAACACACGCTACTCATCCATAATCCAGCTATTGAAGGAAAGCCCCGCCATTCTTGTGGTGGAGAAGGGAAAAATACTCGGCATAATCACAAAGGCGGACCTTGTGCGCTAGAACACGAGGAACAATTGGTTCCCGAAGAACAGCGACACTATGAGCCCTATGAGCAGGAACGGAAGGAATGGCGGAAGGTTCGCATAAACCCACACCGATTTCGTGCCGCTTTTCCTCAGCGCGTCTATGTCCCTTTGGCTGAGCACGTTCCCCATCCCCATCTTCTTCATGTGCAGGTCCATCTTCTCCTGCACGACCACGTCCTCGGGCTCCAAATCCTTAACGAACACCTGTTCCATCGTCGCCTCCATTATTGCGTTCCTGTAGACCAGAAATATGATGGAGGACAGCAGCAGCACCGAGGCGATTGCGAAATAAGCCATGGAGAAAAAGGGCGCATTGATGAACAAATACACGAACAGCGCATACACCAGCAGCAGCGAGAGGTACAGGTAATTCGGCTTCGCCTTCGTTTTCTTCCTTGCTATTATCCTGGCGAAGAAGAATATTGAATATACGGCGAAAGCCGCGCCCCCGAAAATCAATACCGAGAAGATGAACGGGTAATTGAACGGCACTTCCAGATATGATGGGTTTATGGGCAGGAGGAGCACCAGGGCGGCCACCATGATGACGTCCGCGCCGCCTATCTGGCCCACTCTATATAGCGCGAACCCCACGACGAGCAGCATGAACGCGAGCACCACCGCATAAACGAACACGTCATAATCAAAGAAGACCACGTTGAAAAGGAAGGCGAGCGCAAGGAACGCGTAGAGGAGCACCTCGGGCACGTTCCTTTTGTTGAACAAATCGTAATAGGAGGCGACGGCCATCCCGAGCACCGCGAGGAAAATCCTGGCGGTCTCCATGGGCATCTGCATCGGCGAAAACAACAGCCATTCCAACATGTTCTCTGCTTCTTTCTTTAGTTTAAAATACTTTATCCCAGAACCAGAGTTAGGAATTCATCCTCTATTTCCACTACCGCCAGCTTCTTGCATACGCACCCTTTCCCAAGGATGGAGGCAAAAGACGGCTGCGTCCTCCCATCATCGCTGCTAATCAATTCCTTTATGTAGGTGCCGGCATCCGCGAGTACGTCTGCAACAATCAGTTCGCCATCCATCTCCGCCCGCACCACTTCCGCATGCCTCTCCCTTATCTTATCCGCCCTCCTGTGCATCACGCGGTTGGGCGTCTGTTGTTTTAGCATCTCAGAAAACTTACCTATCTTATCCAAATCCTCCTTCGTGGCTCCTCCCTCCACCTCAATCCACGCCCTATAAGTTTTCGGGAAATGGGAATCCGCAACAAGCTCCACTCCACCCCTCCCAACCTTCTGCAAATCCGAGACCTCCACCTCTCCGCCAGCCGCAATCTCTTTCCTTACCTCTTCCAAATCAAATTTCCTAATCTCCGGATGGGAAATTTCCAGAACAAAAGGCCTCCCGGCTGTATTCACCACATCCACATCCTCCCTCCCAGATGCGTGCATGCAGAATGAGCCCTTCGTCCTTTTCACAAACGGCTCCCCTATGATTTCCTCCACCGAGCGGTACATCCTTCCCTCCCCGCCGCACCTCTCGCAACCTCTTCCGCCGCATTTTCTGCAATCCCACTTCGTCTGGGAAAGCCCCTCCTTCAATTTCTTGTAGCGCCCGAAGAACAGGAGGGGTTCAACTTCCCTCCGCGCAGTAAAGGAGCGGAAATCAAACATTATCCTTCCGTCCCCTCCTGAAGGTGCGTATTTCCGGCCGGAAATCTCCGCAACCTTTTCCGAAAAGAACCTATTCGCAAAGGTCTTGATGCCCTCGCCTGGGGAATAATCAAACGCCTTCTCCTCAGCAACAAGCACCGCACGCGGAATGGTAGTAGAAACAGAGAAGGAATCCCAATCCCCCCCAACAAGAAGAGCCCCTTTCTCCGCAAGCTCGTCCATCTTGGAGATTTTGCCGCCGCAGATGGAGCACTCGCCGACAGGAAAAGGTTTCTCAAACCGGGACGCGCACTCCTTGCAGAGTGAAATCATCTTTTCACTTTCTTGAACTTGAACCCGTAGTGAATCAAGCCCTCAGGGTCGTTGCTCTGGATTTTCCTGAAGACCATTTCCAATTCGTCCCCAATCTGGACGTCCTTTCCGAGCACATCCACAATCTCCGCGGTGCAGCGGGCCCCTTCCGTAAGTTCAACAATCGCCATCACATACGGAATCTGGTCCTCAAAGCCCGCAGGGGGCGCGTTTATCTCCGTGAAGGAGAACACCCTCCCGCGCCCGGAGAACTGGTAGCTCTCAACCTTCCCCTTCCTCCTGCATTTCGGGCAAACGTGCCGGGCAGGGAAATAGTATCCGTTGCAGTTCTTGCATACGCTCCCAATCAGCCTGTACCTGTCCGGTATCTTTCTCCATGTGAGTGGAATGGATTCCTTCATCTAATTCACCCTCTTGTAGATGTGCACGACTGCGGTAGCCCCGCTGCCCCCCACATTATGGGAAAGCCCGACATCCGCGCCGGAAACCTGCCTCTTTCCAGCCTCGCCCTGCAACTGCCAGGTGAGTTCCACAGCCTGTTTCACCCCTGTCGCTCCGACCGGGTGCCCGGCGGCCTTCAGCCCGCCGCTGGTGTTAATCGGAATCTTCGCCCCAATCTGTGTCTCCCCATTCAGGGAAGCCTCCCCTCCCTTCCCTTTCGGGAAGAAGCCCAAGTCCTCAATCGCCATGATTTCGGCAATCGTGAAGCAGTCGTGCACCTCAGCCACCTTAATCTGCGAAGGCGAGACGCCCGCCTGCTTGTACGCAGCCTGGGCCGCAATCTCCGCAGCCTTCACCCCGGTTATGGAACTCCTGTTGTGCAGCGCAATAGTGTCGCTCGCCTGCGCGCTCGCGACAATCTCAATCGGAGTGTCCGTGTATTTCTTCGCAATATCCAACGGCGCGAGCACGACCGCTGCCGCCCCGTCCGTAAGGGGCGAGCAGTCCAGTATCCTGAGCGGGTCGGCCACCATCTTTGAGTCCAATACGTCCTGTATCGTAATCTCGTTCTGGTATTGCGCAAACTGGTTCATGCTCCCGTGCTTATGGTTCTTCACCGCGACCGAGGCGAGCATCTCGCTGGTCGCCTTGTAATCGTGCATGTACCTCCTCGCCATCATCGCATATAATCCAGGGAAAGTCGCCCCCAGGAAAAGTTCCCATTCCTGGTCCCCCGCACCCCCGAGGATTTCGCTCACTTCCGCGGTGTCCAGGTCGGTCATCTTCTCCACGCCGCCCACAACCACCACGTCGTGCATCCCGGATGCGACAGCCATCAGCCCCTGCCTCAAGGCAAGGCTCCCGGATGCGCACGCACCCTCCACTCTTGTAATAGGAATTGGATTCAATCCCATATAATCCGCAATCAAAGCCCCAGTGTGCTCCTGCCCAATCAAGCTCCCGGCAGCCATGGTCCCGACATATCCAGCGGATATTTCCGCCCCGGACATGCCCGCATCCTCAAGCGCCTTCACTCCCGCTTCCGTAACGAGGTCCCTGAAGCCGCGGTCCCAGTGCTCCCCGAACTTCGTCATCCCCACTCCAACAATTGCAACTTTACGCATGAAAATCACATCCCCTTGAATTTCCTTCTATACTTCGCGTAGGTCGCGTAATCCACATATTCCTTGTGCGCAATGAACTCGGAAACGGGCTTACCCTTTTCTCTATTCTTTATCTTGTCCGTTACTTTTATGGAAAAGGCATCACTCCCCGCACCGCTCCCAAACGAAGTCACAAATATCCTGTCCCCCGCCTTCGCGATATCCAATACGTTCGCAAGCCCCAAGGGAGACGCCCCGGAATATGTATTTCCAATATTCGGAGTGAGCAGCCCGTCCGCAATCTTCTCCGGCGGCACGCCCAGCATCTTCGCCACAGCCTTCGGGAACTTCCCGTTCGGCTGGTGGAACACGAAATAATCGTAATCCTCTACTTTTGTATTCATCTTCTTCATCAATCCAAGCGCCGCGCTCTTCACATGCTTGAAGTATGCCGGAGGGCCAGTGAATCTTCCTCCATGAGAAGGATAATCCGCCTTGTTCCTTCTCCAGAAGTCCGGAGTATCGGTAGTGAATGAATGGGTATCCTCTATTATCGCAAGGGATTCCGCATCTTTTCCAATAATGTAAGCTGCTGCCCCGCAACCCGTGGAATATTCCAGCGCATCCCCCGGCCTTCCCTGCGAAGTGTCCGTGCCAATCGCCATCCCGTATTCAATCATGCCCGCGCCGACCATTCCCATGCACATCTGTATTCCCGCGGTTCCTGCCTTGCATGCGAATTCCAAGTCCGCGGCTGTTAAGTCGGGCGTCGCCCCGATTGCTTCCGCAACAATGGTCGCGGTGGGCTTTACCGCATATGGGTGGGATTCGCTCCCCACATAAAGCGCCCCCAATTTCTTCGGCGGAATGCCCGCCCTCTGGAGCGCTATTTTCGCAGCCTCCACCGCCAGCGTCGCGGCATCCTCGTCGCTGGACGCAATCGCCTTCTCGTTTATGCCCAGCCCCTTCTTTATGCGGTCGGGGTCCTCTCCCCAGACCTTTGCAATCACTTCGCTCTTTATCCTGTATTTCGGGACATACCCCCCGTAGCCAATGATGCCAACCATAGAATCATTCCTTCCTTCTTTTCCTCGTAATTGTACCCATTTCTGGCTTCTGCACAGCCTCCGCCGGCCCCGGTTCTTCCTTGACTGGTATCATCTGCAGCCGGGAGAATGCAAGCGTTTTGCCATAGGACTTCTGGGCTTCAGCCATTTTCACAACCCGCCTATATCTTGTTCAGTCGCTCTTTTATTTGGCTCACTTCCAGATTAGTGGCTATAAGCGGAACCTGCTCCTTCTCCGCAATCTTTACCGCCAATTTATCCACCTTCTTCTTATCCAGCCCGTGCAGGATTACCGCCGTGGGCTTGGACGGGCTGAGCCGTATGACCACCATCGGGCTCCGCCCTGTGGAGACGCCGGTAAAAATCATAGCCCGTTCATTCATGTTCCCATATATGCCCGTAAAGAAGTTGGAGGGCATCTCCAAAATTACCTTAATAGAATCTATGAGGGTATACCCATACAATTTCTTGCCCTCAATCATCCCTTCCCCAAGGATGACTTCCCCCTCTATTAGTTTGATGAAGTCCGCCAAATCCACGCTGCGCGCGAACTCATGCACCTCAAAATACTGGTCCGTGGTGCTCTTCCCTTCCATAAGCTTCTGGGTGACCACCCCTCCGTGCGCCGCATCCAGCTCAAAAAGGGCATACACAAACCTCTTTATGATGCCGGCACCGGGGGATTTCCTCCTATTGCTCTCGTAATCACTAATAGTAGAAACACTAATCTTCAGGTGCTTGGAAAGCTCCGCCTGGGTAATCCCGAATATCTCCCTCCACTTTTTCATGGTGGAGCCAGGGTCCTCGGAAAGGCTTATTTCCCCGGCTATCTTTAGCTTAAGCTTATCCATAAGTATCAGGGTTTAATTCGTCCCAAACCCTATTAAAAGCTTCCTATCTGCCATATAGATATACGTTAAAAGACGGAAACCTGCATTCGTACTTTTGCCTACCCTGCCTCAACCAGGTGCAGCCGCGCACCCCCGAATTCCGCATCAGCCAGGTGCAATCTGTGCAGCTCCTCCGCCTCCTGCCCAAGCGCCAGCCCCCTTCGCCTGTCCTGTATTGAAGTGCTTCTTGAGAGCCGTTCCGCCCTCTCCGTAAGCAGGCGGAAGGCGCTGGAATACTTCACGCGCGCGGCATTCTTCCAGTTAATCATGCCCCTGAAAACTTTGCAGGGCTCGCATTTCCCATGCATGCACTCAAGCGCCTCCCCGCTCTTCACAATCAGCTGTGCGGCCCTCGCTGCATCGGTTTTCTCCGTCAGCCAGCCCGCCTCGCCATAAAGCCGGCTCGCAGTCAGGCAGAATTCCTTCAGCTTGAACGCGTCCGGCTCCATCTCCCCAAGAATCCTATAAACATCAGCGGCCCTTTCCAGCATCTCGGAAGCCAGCCGCGGGTCCTTCTTGAGAAGCCCCGCCGCGCACTTCCTGCATTCGTCCGCCTCCCTGGCCTTCCCGGTGCGGTATTCGTCCTCTTCCATGAGCTTCCTGGCGTCCTTTGCCCTTATGCCTGATATCCTGTCCAGCAGCCCTTCCTTCCCGTGTATGCCATCTGCACCAGTGTCCCGCCTAATCCGTTCCTTCCTTGACATCAAAATCCCCTTATAATTCCCTGCTAATCCTCTACATGCTCCGGCCCGAACACAATCAGGTGGCACTCCTTCGCCGCCTTATCATCCAGCATTTTTGCCCTCTCCGGGTCGGCCTTCCTGACCAGCCTTGCGGCCATTTTGTATTGCTCCATAGCCTCCCTGTGCATAACCACGGGCACCTCAGGATCTTCCATATCTGGCAGGGGGTCGCTGAAGCCCGGGGTGATTGCGGGCCTCATGGGCGCCATCCTGCAGGAAAAGGGGTCTTCGCGCTCTGCAATCCTGAACATGTCCCCCGCCCTCTCATGCAAGCGTGAAGCCCGGGCGCGGTCCTTCTTTTCCTCGCGCTTCGCCGCCTCCGCAATCTTCTCCGCCTCCATCCTGTGGTTGGGGCTTCGCATCTTTCCGCTGGCAAGCATCTCCATTGCCTTGCGCCAGACATTGCCTTTGGGAAGATTCCTCCTGCGCGGAGCCCTCCCGACAACAGCGGCCTGCGTCGCTTCCACGGTTCTGTGCTTTGCCATCAAAATCCCTTCAGAATCCCAAATAGCCCCCATATTGCGGTTCGGGCCTGCCGGTCACCTGCTCATAGGTGCCAACAAAATCCTGCCTTCCGGACTCCTTATCCGCCTTCGCGTCCAGCATCGCCGCCCTCCCAGGGTTTGTTTTCCTCACAAGGTTCGCGGCAAGCTCGTACTGCTTCCTCGCATCCCCGTGCCTTGTGGTGTAGCCGCCTTCCGCACCGTCCAAAGCCCTGCTGAAGGAGTCGCCGGACCTCTCGCGCAGCCCGGAAGCCCCGGATTTGTTCTTTGCGAGCGCCGCGGCCTCCGCGAACATCTCTCCCGCCCTTGCCATCCTTGCAAAGAACCTGGCGCGGAGGTAGTGCTCCCCGGCCTCCACAAAAAGGCCGAGCGCCATCCCCCGGTTGTTGCGCTTCGCCATCTCCGCCAGCTCTTTCAGCCTTATCGCAACTTCAGCATTACTCTTGTTGGAGGACTCGGCATCCCTTACGAGGGACGCCACGGCCACTCTTATCGGCTTGGGCTCCGGCACCAGCCACGGAGTCTTGGTGCTGAAATAAGGCACTTCAACGTCCCCTCTCGGGGGCTCGCGCACCGCTCTCCTCGCGGCTTCGATGCGATTCTGGACGCCAGCGAGGTAAATCTCCCTCTCCCTCGCCACCCATGCAGGGCGGCCATTCCGGGCATCTTCCAGAAGCACATCCCTTCCGCGATGCTTCCTCCCGTGCGGCTTGTGTGCCGCGGCTTCCATAAATCTTTGTGTTCCAGCCATTCAAATCCCTTCATTTCCCCCAGTTCGCCGCGAGCTCCGAAGGAGCCAGCCCGTATGTCTTCATGAGCACGTCCGCCTTTTCCCTCAGCATCTCAGCCTGTTTCTTGAACTTCTCCATGCCTTCCCCAAGCTGGCCCACCATCAGCCAGCACCGGGCGATGTTGCCTGCCGCCCTCCTGATTTCGTACTCCGGGTAGCCGCAGTCTTTCATCCTCACCCTTTTCTCAGGATTGCGGGCTATCTCTATCTCAAGGACAAACCTCTCGGTGCAGCTTCCCCCGGTAATCCTTCTGCGGTAGGCCTCCCCAGCGGAGCGGATTGCTGCCGCGCCCTGCACCCCCACAACCGGCCCTTTTCCAACGGTTCTAGTTTCAAGTGCCATTCAAACCCTCTCATTTAGAGGCAGCCAGCTCCGCAGCAAACGTGCCCAGATCCATCGCAATCCTGGTCAGCGTTTCCATCTCGCCAGGCTTCCCTGAGCCGCAGGCCACCATCATGTTTATGACATCCCGCAGCCTTTCCCCGATACTGCCGGCACGTTTCGGGTCCAGCCGGACTGCTTGCTTCCAGGCATGTTCCGCCGCATCCAAATCGTGTGCGTTATGGTAGTTCGTTCCTGCCCTTTCAAAGAGGAGGGCCGCCCTTGGCGGATCCACAGCTTCCAGCTGCCCCGCGGCATTTCTAAAATAGTAACCCGCTTCGGAATAGTTGTGCGCCCATTCATGGGCGAGGCCACCCTTCTCATATGGCACGATAACCAGTATTCTGTGCGCCGCCTGGTGCAGCTCTTGTCGCAATCCCATGATCCGGTTGCCAGCCTGGATAAGATAATTGGCTACCTCAAGCCATTTCACCAGCTTGTCCGCCTCGTCCTCTCCCATTTTTGCGGCCTCCCCCTTTGGGAGGATTTCTGGACGTTCATGCCCCAGTTTCAGGCGCTCGTCCAGAATATTGGTCGTGAACATAAGTGCTATTCTCACTTTTCTGGAAAGCTCCGGGGACGGCTTCATTCCCCCGCGCAGCATCCTGTCGCAAATCCCCCTGAATTCGCGCAGCGTTTTTATCTCCTGTTTGGAAAGCCCGCTCTTGGCAATCCCTTCGCCCATCACATGCCTTCCGTGGTGTTTCCTTCCATGCGGCATGTGTGCCGTTGCATTTCCAGCTTCCATATCTCTCAATTGTCTAGCCATTCAAATCCCCCTCAATCATTCCTGTGCGCAGGATGGAATTCGTTCATGCCCCTCTCCGCTGCCTCAATCCTCCCCAAGCCGAGGTTGTTCTCCACAGCGACCTTGCGCGCATCCAGGTAGAGTTTCACATTTCCATACTCGTATGCCTGGCGCATGAGGAAGCCATACAACGCGAGCGCGGCGGAGCGGGTGCATTTCTCGTCCCCGCAGCTTTTCGCGAGCTCAAGGGCGCCGCGGAGCCTTCCCTTTGCCATAAGCTCCGTCCATTTCCCCATATCCGCAGTTTTCCCTGCCAAATTAGCTGTTGTTGCCATAGAAACCCCGCATTCTATATGTGCCAAAAACCTATTAAATCAGATTATTATGGATAATACAACAAGTGTAGTGCCTACAAATATGCAGGTTTTGGCTAAAAACGTAGGCACTACAAACCCTTATTCACGGTGCATGAATATCATATTCACGCCGTATGAATGGAAAACTAAGATAAAATAAGAAAAATTGCCGCTTCACTCATCGTCCGCGGCAAGCTCCACGAGCTTCATGGAGATCCTCTTCTTCCCCTTCTTGGACCTCATGACGAAATATTCCCCGCCCTTGAGGTTAAGGGAATCCCTTATCTCCTTCGGTATGGAGACGTAATAAGACGTCCCGTCAGGCCTCAGGTAGCCCTTCACGAGGACCATTTTTGAGTACTTTTCCGGCTTTTTGGTCGTTTCATCGTCTTTCATAGTATGCACCTTATGCTTATTATGTTATGTATGTTGGTTATATTTAATGGTATGTATCGTAATAGCATGATACACCTAAGCAGCAGGGTGCAATTATCGGTAATTTATGCCGAAAAATCAGATGTCGCCTATTTCCACGCCGAAATTCCTCCCCATGCCCCGCGTGCTCATGCCCGCTTCCTCAATTCCGTCCCTGTACATCCTTATGGAGTTCAGGAGCTGCGCGTGCACGAACTCCCAGCGCTTCTGCAGGTATTCCATCCTCTCCGGGGCTGGCAGTTCGCTCTCGCGCATGAAGCCCTCCACAAGCTCCAGGGTGGCGCGCGCAACGCAGCCGCAGCCCGAGAAGTCAAACTCCCTGCGCCCCCACACGCTCCCTGCCGTGTCAATCATCTTCTCCAGCAGCCCGCGCAAATTCATGACGTCGTTCCGCATGTTCGTGATGGAATCCTGGCTAAGCGCATTATTGCCGAGGAAGAGAGGTATGTCCCTCCCGCTGTTTGCGGATGCTATGCAAGGGCCCCCATTTCCCCTCATGCAGGAAGGGAGCGCAACAATGACCGCCGAGGCAAATGCTCCGCGGAGCAGTTCCCTGCGCGTGAGGTCTTCCTGATGGGTTTTAGTAGTGTTCACAATTATAATTATGTGTAATAAGATTTATATGCTATTCTTTTAATTGCTCCCAGCCAAAATCCATCCATGGACGAAGTGAAGGATTTCAATTTCCAGAAGGCGCCCAAGCTCTCCGAGCTCATTAATGCGTATGGGGATGCGGGCTTCCAGGCTACGGAATTGCACAGCGCAGTGGAAATGATGAAGAAGATGAAGAAGGAGAAGTGCACCATCTTCCTTGCGTTCACAGCGAACATGGCGGCCTCCGGATTGAGGGGCGTATTCGCACAGATGGTGAAGGATGGCTGGGCGGACGCAATCATCACGACCGGCGGCTCCCTTGACCATGACATGATCAAGGCGTATGATTCCTATTTCCTCGGCTCCTTTTCCGCGGATGATGCTAAGCTGCACCAGGAGGGGGTGAATAGGATAGGGAACATACTAGTGCCGAACGATAGATACGAATTATTGGAGGAAAAACTGAAGCCCGTATTTGCGGAACTAGCAAAACGCTCCCCGGTTTCCCCGTCGGAATTCGCGATGGAAATGGGCAGGGTCATTGAAGATGAGGGCTCCTTCCTCAGGCAGGCGTACAAAAGGAAGGTGCCGGTGTTCTCGCCGGGCATCACGGATTCCGCAATCGGATTGCAAACCTATTTTGCAAAACAAAAGCATAAGGAATTCGCGATAGACGTCACAAAGGACATGAAGGCGCTGGCTGATATCGTATTGAATGCGGACAAGACCGCCGCAATAGTCTTGGGCGGGGGGATATCCAAGCATCATACGATAGGCGTAAATCTCCTCCGCGGCGGATTGGATTACGCACTCTATGTGTCCACATCGGAATCCTACGACGGGAGCTTAAGCGGCGCCCCCGCCTCGGAAGCTGTGAGCTGGGGAAAGATTTCCGAAGAAGGAAAGCACGCCACAGTACGGGCGGACGCCACGCTCGCCTTCCCGCTCATCTGGTACGCGGCGCGGGAATAATCATTTAACCTTTCCTCCCCATATTTCCGCGGGATAAGCATGTTCGACGTTCTTGCGGCAGTGGTTTCAGGAGGGTCAATCAAATTCGTTGATTTTGTGGAGGATGAGAAGAAGGGAAAGAACCTCCTCAAATGGCCCATGGCGATAATCGCCGGTCTCGCGTTCGGTTACGTGCTCTCCTTCTCACCCGCATCCTCCATGTTCCTCGCAATCCTCGCCGCACAGGTCTTCATGGGCAAGGTGGACAGGGTGGCGCACGGGCTCGCTGTCGTCCTTGCCGTGCTTACTGCCTTCCTGTACGGGATAGGGCCCCTGGACATCCAGCTGCTCGTTGCATTCTTCATATTATCCACTATAGATGAGATACCGCTTGAAGGTGTGCTTGCGCCACTGGGGGAATACCGCCTCTGGCTCAAGGGCGGCGCCCTGTGCGTCGGGCTCATAACCAGCGTGTGGAGCTATTTCATCCTCATAATGGCGTTTGACATGGCTTACCTAACCGTCGCCTACTACCTTGGCGAGGGCATAAGGCCCATGAGGCAGAAGTGATTTCAATGGAATCAACATCACCAGTGCCATCCCAGCCGCCGAGGCCATCACAGATGCCCCGCCCCAGTTCCAGCCCGCGGGCAAGGAGCAGCAGGCCTTCCCCCGGCTCAACGATTGAGGTGCCCGGCCCCCTCGTGGAAGGGATGAAGAACCCTCCGATGCCGCAATCAAGGCGCGAGCGGGAAATACGCATCATAGAAAGCATTGTCTTCTCCATGAAGCAGGGGCTCAGCGAGGCGCAGAGACAAAACCTTGATGATGCGGTTAGAGATGCCAAGAGCCCTTCCTACGTAGCCCCGTTGACGCTATTCATGTCTAAAGTTGATTACGGCCTCATCACGGATTTCAGGGACGCCTACCAGGCAGTGCATGCGGAGCTGGACGCGGTCAAGAGGACGGTTTCTGCGCTGGAGCACACGCTTCCGGCAGGCGAAACGACGGAGCTGAAGCTGGCATCCGCGGCTGCGGAAAACAGCGCAACCCCGAAGGCGGATTTCCTGGGCTGCCTCGAGGGCAATCTCCTGGAAACGGCTTCCGCGAAATATAAGGAGATGGCGGAAAGGGAACTCTGACGGGAATTCCTGATTTTGAGTGCAATAATTATACTCATATAGAGCCTGCGAGAGTATATGCAAGGCGAGAAAATGACACACGTGCAAGTGGCTAGAGTTCTTGTTCGCAAAGTTCCAGACCAGAAGCCGAATTTTGGAGACCCCGTATTGGAAAAATATGCCAAACTAGGACTTACGCTGACCAACAGAACCGACGAGCGCACGATGCAGCTCGTCTCGGTGGGGCTGGTTGCGGCTTCGATGCGCAGGCTCATGCCCTTAAGGGAGGCGGAGATAACCGCCGCGGAGGGAGGCGCGTGCGATGACATAAAACGCAGGGATGGAACGCCCGCAATCGTATGGCCAAAGGCCGAATTCCTCGTGCTTTTGCCGGCAGACCTATCTGATTTTGCAGGCAGGAAGTTCATGGACGATGAAGTGGTGCATGCCTCAAGGGACGTATTCTTGGCATCTAAGGAGAGTGCCCGGGCGCAGGCAACCGAACAGCCCGCGCGTCCGCAGGCGACGGAGCAGCCCCAGGCGGCGGCAGCCTGATTGGAGGAAAGGAACCCCCAAAAGCGTTTTATTCCCTCCAGCGCAAAATAGGTGCGTATGGAGTTCTCCTTTTCATCCAAATACCCCTTCACTTCCGAAGCAAAGCAGAAGGTGGAGGGTTCCTCATTGGAACTGAATGACGAGATGATGGAGAGGGCGGTCCAGAGGGTGGTCGCCGCCTTGAAAGGGGAGCAGGGAGCATCCTACCGCATCCACCCCTCCGACGAACTTCTTGAGCTGGGCTCCTACGCCGCGGCGAGGATGATGCTCGCGCACCTGCGCAACCGCTTCCTCATAAACAAATTTGCAGTCGCGGAGGCGAAGCGCGCCTCCTCGCTCATGCGCTCTGAATCCGAAGGGAACCTCAAAAGGCTCGGGGAAGAATTGGGCATCACCCCGCAGGAGTTTGAAGGGAGGCTCGCCCTCCCTGTCTATCAGTACGCATCCTTCTCCCCGCGCTCCGTGGATTACCGGCTCATATTCAGGAATGTAAAAAATGGATTCGTAGAAGTGAATAAGCATGAGGTAATCCGCCTGATGGAAGAGGCGGTGAAGGGAAGGATGGAGAATTACAAGCCCCTGCAGAACCCGCCCCAGATAATCCGGGATTATTCCAAAAAGCTGATGGTATTGGTGCCGAAGGAAACCGTCCTCAAGATGAGCTTCAAGGAAGGGGACAACCCGCCGTGCATTGAGAAATTGTTGGAAGGCGCGAAGGCGCACCAGAACCTCAACCACCAGGCGCGGCTCGTCCTCGCAATCTACCTGCTCGCCAGAAATGTGCCGGTGGAAAAAGTGCAGGCGATTTTCTCCAACCTCCCGGATTACGAGGAGAGGAAGACCAAATACCAGCTGGACCACATAATCAAGAGGGGATATTCCATGCCGTCATGCGCGACGCTGCTGAGCTACGGGCTGTGCGTCGCGGACTGCAGGATAGGGACGCCGTTGAGGTGGAAGGGCAAGGTGGGACCTTGGAAGAAAGGGAAAGGCAGTTCGTCCTGAAAGGATTCTCTGGCTACTACCGCCGCGCCACGGTGGAGGTGCCCAGCGTTGAGCAAAGGGAGTTCGGCATAGGCGGCTTTGACAGGAAGATAGAGGCGAGGCACATGGCGTTTGAGAGCAACGCCGCGCTCCAGAATTACCTCATCCATGACACGCCCCTTTACATATCCCATTCCGTCGCATACTACAAATTCCCAAAAGCAACCCCGATGGAGAACAAGGGCTGGATGGGCGGGGACCTCATATTTGACCTGGATGTCCATGGCGGGCTTTTCCTCTCAAAGGAGGAGCAGGAAAAAGTAAGGCAGGACGCAATCCGCCTGGTGGAGGATTTCCTCTTATTGGATTTCGGGGTGAAGAAGGAGCAGGTGAAGACGGTCTTCTCAGGCAACCGGGGCTACCACATCCACGTCCGGGACCCTTCCTACCGCATGCTGGAGGGCGACGCGAGGAGGGAGATAAGCGATTACATCTCCGGAAAAGGCCTGGATTACCGGAGCTTCTTCAACCAGAACGAGAAATGGAAGCTGTACGGGCCGAAGGAATCCGACTGGGGCTACAGGGGGAGATTTTACAGGATGGCAGCGAAAATACTGGAGGAGAACCCCGCGGCAATCCACCGCAGGCTGCTCAAGCCGGAGGAAGCCGCCCTCCTGAAAGAAGGGATGCGCACGGGGCTCTGGAGCAAGACCAGCATCAAGGACATCGTGGACAGGATGGAGGTGGTGGCGAAGATGCTGCCCGTGCAGTGCATAGAAGTGGATACGGGCGTCACAATAGACACAAAGCGCCTCATAAGGGTCCCGAACACCCTCCACGGCTCCACCGGGCTGGCCGCAAAAGAGATTCCCTCCCTGGACGAGTTTGAGCCGTACAGGGATGCGATAGCATTCGGGCAGGGGCAGACAAAAATAGAGGCGCTGCAGGACATCCCGGCGCAGGAGTTCCTCAACTCAACCATGGAAAAGATGGAAAATGGGAAAAGCAAAGAAGTTCCGCTCGCCTATGCGATGTACCTCATCCTTAAAGGGGCCGCTAGGCTTTCTTAGTTATGCGGGGAGGCGCAATCGGGGGCGCGAGCCTCAGCATCTTCGCCGCAAGCACTCCCTCCGCGCTCGCGATATAATTCACGGAGTTTATCAGGGACACCTTGTAGTCCGCAGGGAGGTCCTTCTTCTCCTTCCAGAGCTTGCGGGCCTCGTCCGCGACCTTCTTGTCCGCCCTGTCAATGAGCTCGCCCTCAATGGTTATCTTGCCCAGGCCTTCCAGGTAGTCGGCGGAGAATTCGTATTTGATTTCAACGTCCTCTCCCTTTCCGCCTATGTCCTTGAGGTTTATCTCAACCCTGAGCCCCTTCGCAGGGCCGTCCTTTCCCCTTGTCGCTTCCACTTTGGTTACCTTAGATCCAACTATCATTCTATCACCGTCGTAACATTAAGGCAGTTCAGGTAGTCCGGAGTCTGCCTCCAGGAGCACATTCCCTCAACGCATCCGCAGCTCGTCTGCGCCAGGCACGCGTACTCCGGCCTGTATTCGCACGTGGTCACCACATCCGAATTCCCGGTGGGCACGCACAATTGCGAGGAGCATCCAGCCCTCACGCAGTCCGCGTCCGTGCTGCATTCCCCTGCCACGCTTATGTTCAGGTCGTCGCACTGCTGCTTCAGCGCCGCGTCCGTTATCCTTTCGCAATAGCCCGCGTCCTGCAGCAGGTTCGCGAACTCAAGGTAGCAGCCGTCCCTAATGCCCGCGCTCACGTTGCCGCATACGGACGGGTCGCTGGCGCCCAGGCCGGCGTTTATGTAACAGAAGTCATTCTGGCTGCCGGAGTCCTCGCACAGGGCCGGGTTCTTCCAGCTGACCGCGATTTCGGCGATGCACCTGTCCGTGTTGTTGCCCGCGATGCACGTGAGGTACTCGCTGGCCACGGAGGCGATTTCCTGGTAGAAGGTGTAAAGCTCCCCGGTCTCCACAAGCTCGGTGGGCGCCTGGATGTCAAGCCCCCTGCCCCACACGGATTCCGTGGTGGTGGATTCCATCCATGCCTCCTGCCCCAGGTCAACCCAGTGCAGCTTCCTGTAGTATATATCCCCCTCCGGGCCTATGCAAGTCGTGAAATCGTACTGCCCCGAGCGCAGCAGGAGCGGGTCGTTCGCAGTGAGCCCTATCTCGTTCAGCTGCGCGACCGTGAGCTGGGAATAATCTATGGTATAGTTAATCTCGGTGCAGTTGTTGCCCCCCACCTCCTTCTCCGCAACTTCCGGGGAGAACTCCATGCCGCCGTATTGCACGAGCTTGAGGTAGTGCTCCTCCATCGCCGCTGTGCCCGCTTCGCTGTAAAGGAGCTCCTGGAGCGAAAGCGCATAACCTGCAAACTGCGACGTGCTGTTCACCTCCGCGCACTTCTCCGTGCTCATGTACCTTATGCACACGATTGTTTCATTGCCGCCGAAATATGCCGCCCTTCCGGACACCACGTCGCGCCTAGTGGCGTACGAGTAGTTGCCGTTCCTGGAGGCGGTCACATCGGCGTGGTAGCCGTTGCTGTGCACCTCGTTGTATGAATAGATGTAATTGCCTGCGCCTATCGGCCTCTCCACCGCCTTGAAGAACAGCTCCTGCACCTCGTTAGTGCCCTCTTCCCCGCCCTCATGCGGCGTGGTGCCGCCAAGGCCGGCCGCGGCTATGTAAATGCCGATTGCCACCAGCACGACCACTATTATGGATATCGCGGGATATAGTATATTTTTGTCCAAAAAATCACCTTCCAGAAACTATCTTTATGATATCAGAGTCTTTTAATACATATTCCTTTCCTACGCGCCTTCCCGTGCGGGCGTCTATGGCGCCTATGAACCTCTTCGCGAGGTCGGTGTGCACCTTTTCCGCCAAATCAACCGCGGTGCCCCCCTCCTCCATCAGATGCACGTTCGGGAGAAGGTTCCCCTTCCTGTCCTCCCATTTTGACTCATCTTCCACGGGATAGGCGGCAATCATCCGCAATCCCCCGAACACAAGCTCCTCCAGCGCCTTCTGCACCCCGGTGCCCCCGTGCGAGGAGATGTAGTCCCTCACCTTCTTCAGCGCCTCCTCCTGCTCCTTGCTCGCCTTCAGTATCTTGAAATCCGCATCCCCGGGCCAGTATTCTATGCTGCCCACCTTCGCCGCCTTCCGCAATACCAATTCATACAGCGCCGAGCAGGGAATCACTTTTTTCCCGTGCAATTCCTTCTGCAGCGCCTTCAGGTCCGCGCCGGAGTCCATCTTGTTCGCCGCGACGACCATCGGCTTCTTCTCCAATATCCTCTTCGCAAATGAGAGCCGTTCCGCTTCAGCCCACTCAATGCGTTCAGTATTCAGCCCCAGTTCCTTAGCAATCTTTTCCGCCTGCGGCAGGGAAACTTTAAGCCCTGTGAGCACGTCCGCCAGCTCCGCAATCCCGCGCCCCTTCACCTTTTTCCAGTTCTTCTCTATTATGGAGAATATCCATTGTTCAAGCTCCAGCTGCAAAAACCGAACTTCATCCGCGGGGTCAGCCCCTTGCGTGGGATTTCCCTCCAGGTCGCTCCTTCCAGTGCCGTCCACCACCTGTATGAACCCATCCGCGGTGCGGAGGTCGTCCAGGAACTGCAATCCTAGCCCCCTTCCTTTATGCGCATCCGGCACGAGCCCGGCCACATCCAATAACTTGACGGGCACATATCGCGTCCCGTTATCGCATACGGAGTCCTGAGGCGAGCATTTCCTCCCCTTCTCAGCGTGCGGGCATTTCTTCCGCACGTGCCCCACTCCAGTATTCGGCTCAAGGGTAGTGAAGGGGTAAGGCGCAATCTTCGCATCAACCATCGTAAGCGAGGAGAAGAAGGTACTTTTGCCCGCGTTGGGCTTGCCGACTATGCCTACAAGCAAAGACATGGGTTTGTTTTGGAGAAGAAATGTTTTAACTCAATATGCTGCTTCCGGCTCCTCCTCTTCTTGTCTGTCCAGCCCCACGATGCCGTCAATCACATGGTCAAGCCCGCGGGCGTCATTCTTCGCGCCCCTGAGCTTTTCCAGCGCTTCCTCATCCGTGAAAAGCCGTATCAGCGCCCTGCCCGCCCTCCCGTCCGCAAGCCGCCCCCCAGTTTCATTATCCGGTGCGAGCACTTCGCTGAAATAGATGGAAAAACTGGCAAGCGCGCCGGGGCATTCCCTGAACAGGCGCAGGCACGCCTCCACGTAATCGTCAAGGAGCGCATTCCTCGTTACTCCGAAGGGCGCGCAGATGCCCTCATCCTCGAACACAAGCCCCGAGATTGCGAACACTCCCCGGAAAAGGGAGCGGCCTTCGTAATCGAATTCCGTGCCGCTGCCCATGGCGACCGCGGCCTCCACTATGTCGTCCCGCGCCGAAATCAGCGTCGCACCGACAATCAGTTCCGGGTACCCCACTTCTTCCTCCATGCACGCCTTGAAGAATTCCAGGGATGCGTGCATCCTACCGTTCCCCGCCGCCTCGCGCGGGTCTTTGCCCACCATCTTGTCCGAAGCCGCTATGGCTGCAAAAAAAGGCGCTTCATTGCCTGTTTTCATGAGTATCTCAATAAGGGAGGTTGCCACGGCAATCGGGTCCAGCCGCGAGTGCGCCCTTATTACCCTGCGCGCCTCCGCCTCCCCTTCCGCCTCCGCGTCCATGACCTGAAAAAGGAACCTGCCCATTCCCTCCTCCAGCATGCCTTTGTTCGCAAAGGAGAGCGCCATGAATCCGGAGCTGAAATCCCTCCTGCGGGCAAGCTCCAGCAGCGGCTTGTCGTCCGGGAACATGTGCCTGCACGTGGAGACAAACACCTTCTTCATTGCATCCGGATGGAGGTGCGCGGCTCCTTCTCTTGTGGTCATAATAGAGTATTAATGTAGGATTATGTTTTAAAAACCCTTCCCAACTATCAATAATTTGTCAGCGGCCATAGGAGGGGGGAAACACCCGATCCCATCTCGAACTCGGAAGTTAAGCCCTCTCACGGTTTTGCCTGTACTGTCCTACGGACGGGAAAGCGGACTGCTGCTGACACTCATACTTATCCGCTTATTCTTCCCCTTCACTCGCTGCCCAGTCCGAGACGCAGGAGCATTGCATCAATTCAGCAAAAGGAACGGCTCTTTTGGTCATCCGCCCGTTCTCCCATCCGATTATGTATCCGTTTTCCCAGGGGTCGCCGTTGCCGTCCCTCGCGATAAATGTAATCCCCTCCCCCAAATCGTACCCGACGAAGAGCGGCCTCTCAAGCCCGCCATTCCCCCTTTCCATCCCGGTGAGGTCCTCCGTGTGCGGCTCCCCGAATTCACCGCCCGAATATGGGACCATCGCAAGGCGCGTCGGCTCTATTCCCACCGCATCCCGTATAAGTGCCATAACCATGAAGCCGTCCCCGGGGATGTTTGCAACCCTCAGCGCATACCTGTGCGGGTACTCGCCCACCTCTATCCCTAGGTCCAGGCTGGCCTCGTATTTCCCATTTACAAAAACGTGCACCGAGTGCTGGTAGTCCGCGGTGATTATTTCTATCCGCGTATCCCCGGTGATGTTGGTGTCCTTCGCAATATGGGTGAGCCCCCTCCTTTCCATCGCGAATTCAGCGTCCAGGATTTTGGTCTGCCCGCGCACAAGCCCGAGCTCCTGGGCGGATAGGTCCCTGCGGTTGGCATCGTTGAAAATGACGGCCTCCGGCTCGCGCGAGTAATACCTCCTGCTGCATCCTGCGAGAGGCTTCAGCGCAAGATACGCGGCCGCCGCTGAAACTGCGCGGAGGAAATTCCTTCTGCTAGGCGTTTCGGGCATCCCTTTCGCTGCAGCGGTTTTTCTATTTTCCACATTAATACTTATGCAATAACAATATAAATATCTTCCTATTTCTCCCCCGCCAGCTTCCAGAAGCGGTACACGATTGGAAGCACTGCCGTGCATGTGCCTGCCAGGAACACTACGATGAACGCGCCCCCCAACAGCACCGCAAGCGCGATTACCAGCGTTAGGGCGGAGGAGCTTATGCCTCCCAGGAGCATCGCGCCCAGCAGGAACGGCACCCCGAAGATTATCCCGAACACAATGCCCAGCACGAGCCCCACGACAAACGAGTATATGCCGTATGCGACGTAGAACACGAGCGTTTCAACGAGATTTGCCTTCACCAGCGAGTAGGACTTCCCTATGCTCTGCAGCACCCCCGCGTTGTTCAGCACCAGCTCGAACAGGGCGAAGAACGTCAGGAACCCTATTATGATGGATATTGAGGTCTCGTATATGTTCAGCGCCAAGTCCAGCGCGATGTTCTGGGTGAAGTCCATGCCGGACAGAATGAGGGCGAACCTGGGCCCGTATGCTATTCCGTATATGATTGCCAGCAGTATGATGGTATAAACCGCAACAGGCAGGACGTTCCTCTTGAAATTCCCGAACAGGCTGTGGCGCTTCTTCCCTTCTACCTCGTGCACCACGTTGTAGCTCACGCTTTCCATGCCCGAGTATATGAGAACCGCTGCGAAGATGCCCAGTGCAACCCCTGCCCATAACCCCGCGCCGGAGCCGAGCAGCGCGTCCGCAGCCAGGGCGGCGGGAAGCCCGACTATTATGCCTGCCATGGCAGACAAGACGAGGGCTGCGAGCACTATCTTTGCATTCTCCACAAAGAGCTCCCTCCAGTTGCCCTTCGCCATGCCGAAGCCTTCCTTGAATGACTTGGAAACGAGGTTTAGATTTGCCATGTGGGCGTTTCCGCAGGCACTTATTAAATTCTTTCCCCGCCATCCATCTTTCATGCACATACTTTTCTCCAGCAAAAATCCCGCAAGCAGCAACATCGCCAGCAGATTGATGGAAATGGGATTTGCAGAGAAGGGAGAAGAATGGGAATGGAAAGGCCACCGCATGCTGGATACGAAGGTGGAACTCATCCTGGATGTGCCCACCGATTTCCAGACGGATTGGCTACTCATCCTCTCCACGCACCGGAGCGATAGGAAGTTCCCCGCATTGACCGTGCATATCCCGGGCAACTGGGACAAGGCGGATATGGGCGGAGCCCCCCGCACCCTCAACACCGCATACGCGAGCAGGATGAAGGATTTGCTCCTCGCCCTAAATGAAAAGAATTCACTCGGATGGAACGTAAATCAGGAGGTGGACCACCACGGGCCCACCTGCAAATTACCAATCATATTCATAGAAATAGGGAGCTCGGAAGAGGAATGGGGCAATAGAAAAGCGGCGGAAATTGTTGCGGAAGCAATAATGGATTCAATAAATGAGAAGAAATCATACAACTCATTTGTGGGCGCCGGAGGCGGGCACTATGCGCCCTTCTTCACGAAGCTCATGCTGGAATCCGAGGATGCGTTCGGGCACATCCTGCCGAAATACCAGGCGGCGAACGTGGGCGCTGATACTCTAAAACAGGCGATGGAGAGGAATGTGGAGAAAGTTGATACGCTGATTTACGAACGCAAATCCTTCAAGGCGCCGGATAGGGACAAACTATTTGCTATCGCAAAAGAGATAGGGCTGGATGTAGAAGTAAAATAGCGCAAATCATTTTGTTTTTGCGGCTTCTTTGATCCAACTCATCAATTCCCCGTCCATCTCGCCCTCATCCTTTATGTCAATGGAATACATATAGCGTTTTGCCGCTATATGGGAAAACCTGCTTATGCGCGGGTTATCTATCTTATGGTCCAGCGTGAAATGTATGCGGACTTTGTCCCTGAGCGCATAAACCGCCGCGAACGTGTAAGTTGATACAAAATGGATGCAGCATGGGAGGGATTCCACCCTGAACTTCCCCACTTCCTTTTTCATCTTCGCAATCAGCGCATTGTAGAGTTTCTTCCCCACCTCCTTCCCCTTCAAATGTTTGGCGACCGGGTAAAAGGCGCAGGAGTGGCCCTGGTTTGTTTTTTCAAATTTCCTTTTGCATTTCGGGCAGGTCCAGAGTTTTGCCATGGTTCAGAAATCGTATCACGTAATTAAAAATAAGATAGCCCCGACCGGATTCGAACCGGTGTCAAAAGGTCCAGAGCCTTCTTTAAGGACCCGGGTGGCACTCGCCGCCAGGGTTATCCTTGACCGCTAGACGACGGGGCTATGAACAAAGCGAGCCTCGCTCGTTTGTAAGGGTTATTAGAGCCGATTTCTTTATAATATTTCACTAAATCCGCCTTCCTCGTTAGGAATACATTCCTATGCACCACTTTGCTGGGATGGAAACCCAGCTTCTTCATCGCTTTTTGGAAGTCTTCCATCAGCAAGGGATTGAAATTCTTGAAGCTTATCCTGCCGAGATGGGGGTCTTGGTTTGAAAGCCGATAGACAGAACCATCAGTATCAACAAGCCCGCGGATGCACGCACGCAGATATTCATCTTTTGAGAAGACCCAATCAGGCATTCTCGCCTCATTCCTTATTTTGTTTCCTTTCCTGAAACCAATTCTGCCAAGCTCCTCAACAAATTTTCTTGAATTGATGCAGGAATAAACCACGTTCTTCTTCATCAGTATTCTGGGTTCTATCCCGCTTACCCGGCGTAGAAGCGGAATCACGGTTTCATGGGCATATTCTTCTTCGTCTTTGCGCCCGGTTGCAATCCTCACCTGATGCACGTTCGCTTTTTCGTTTTCACAAGAGAATACGTTTCCGTCCCCTAGCATAATTCCTATGAATTCCGCCGTTTCTTCGCTTTGCCATAGGCGCTTGCACTTCTTGGGCATATTCTGAGGAGGCAGAGCCATAGATTAATTGCTTTTTAGCCATTTATAAACAAAATCAGACGTCTCCGCCACTAATCCGTTATATGCCGAGAACTTTCTTGAGGTCTATCTCCCCGGGCTTCACGATAATCACCCTCACTTCCGCCGCCTTCCCGGCGCCGGAGTCTGTGAAGCTGTCCCCAATCATTATCGTGTCCTCGCGCGTGAACCGGAGCTCGTCCATTATGCTGAAGAGCATGTCCGGGTGCGGTTTCGGCTTCTTCACCGTGTCCCGCCCGCGTATCGCGTCCGCCTCAATCCCCGCAGCTTCCAAGGCGCCTTGTATCAATTGAAGGGTATTATTGGAGGCAATCGCCACCTTGTGCCCCCTCTTCCTCAGCTCAACCAGGATTTCCCTCGCCTGCGCATAGACGGAATACCTGGAATTCCCCAGGCACGCGCCCTCGTATTTCCAGAATATGCCGTCCACAGCCTTCTTCCTCTCCGCCGTGTTGGAGGCCTTCTCCGCAACATGCACGATGCCCTCGGAAGGGTCCAGCTTCAGCCCCTCCTTTTCCGCATACTCCAATACCTCTTTCTTCACCGCCCCCTCCCAGTCTATCCAGAGGTGGAGAAGGGTGTCGTCAAGGTCAAATATGAATAGCTTCGGCATCGCATCACGTGACTGGGATGGGCCCATGGAGATTTGAACTCCAGACCTACGGCTGTCTTAGAACCTGTTGTATTAGAGCAGGCCATATAAGACCGTCGCTCTAACCAGCCTGAGCTATGGGCCCAGCGGAAGAGAATTGGTGCGCAACAGTTTAAAAACAATCTCCGCCTATTTTAGTTTGCTGGATTTGCCAGGATGACAGATAGGCTATGTGGCCGGCTGCAGCTCCAGGGGGAAGAAATTCCCGAGAAGAAACCGGCATAGGGGGGTTCGATTCCCTCTCCTGGCTTTTTATGTTTTAGCGGGCTCCTTGTCCTCGGGCCAGATCCTTCTCTTTATGAGGAATAGTATCCGCATCACTATTTCCAGCCCCATGAGCATCGCAAGGTAGGGGAGCGCAATCCCGAGGACGCCGACCATGTCCGCCAGCCGCTCCTCAATCACGGGCGCCGAGAACATGCTGGGCTGGGTTATGAAGACCGCGAGCAGCGATATCGGGATGACCTTTGCTATGTCCCCCGCTATATCCTCATCGTAATACGAGCACACGCGAGTCGCAGCCACAAGCGATATGGAGACGAACATCATGTCCGCCATTGTCGCGGTCTTTGACATGAAGAACAGGAACAGCGCGAGAACCACGAACCAGGCGAACGTCGCGAGCGGGAACACTATTATGTATTCAAGCGCGAATTTCACCGCCTCAATGCTGTGCGCTATCCTTCCGGGCCCGGTCTTGCTCCAGTCTATCTCAAATATGTTCCTGCGCGAGAGCGTCTTCCAGAACAGCCCTATAACCGCGGCGTACGCGACGATGCCCAGCGCCAGCACCACGACGTTCGCGTTGGTTGGCCCGAGCTGCGCCTGCAACAACCCATACACGTTCCCCGCGAATTCCGCGATGCCAAAGGAGAAGTCTGCCATGCCCCTATTGATAGGGCAAGCGTTTTATTCGTTTTTGTTGTAACCATGGTTACATCTCCACCCATTTTAAATTTTCCGAATGAAACAGGGGCATGGACGAATTAGGCGTGAACAAGAACCTCCCCGTGCTCCGGCTCAACCGCGCCAGCACCGGCATCTCCCAATTCGACATTATGCTTGACGGCGGCTACAAGAACCCCGCATCCATAGCCCTCATCGGGCCGGGCGGCATGGAGAAGCCCGCGTTTGCGTTCCACTTCATCTCCGCCGGCATACAGGCCGGCGACCGCGTCCTCATCATAACTACGGACCGCACCCCAGAGGAACTGGAGAAGCTGGCCGCCGAGATGGGCATGAGCATAAAGTCCGAGCTGGTGAAATACCTTGATTGCTATTCCGCCACCATCTCCGCCCCCGCGCCCCCGACGCCCAACATAACCCAGATAAGCGGCCCGGGAGCGCTCAACGAGCTCTCGCTCACGATAAACGAATCCGTGGAGCAGATGAAGGCGAAGCGGCTCCGCGTCGTCTTCTATTCCCTCTCCACGCTCTCGGTCCATTCCCAGCCCGACTCGCTGTTCAAGTTCCTCTCGCTCGTGGACGGGCGGCTCAAGAACGCCAACGCTACCACGCTATTCCTCGTTGACGAGGGGATGCACGACGAAAAATTCCTCACGCAGCTGAAGCATTCCGTTGACCAGGAATTCACGATAAAGGTATCCGAGGGCGCAAGGCTGGTCTCCAGCCCCGAGTTCCCCATGGACGTCCCGGTAAAGCTCGGGCCGCTGGGCGTGGAGGTGGAATGAGTGTTCGACATACTTGAGAAGCTCAGGAACAGCGGCATAATGGCCGCGGTGATACGCAGGGACGGCGCCGTCCAGGGCTCCAACTTCAACCTTCCTGACGGGGTGGAAAGCATGACCTCATTCGGCTTCAACATAGGCGACGCGCTCATGCGCGAGGTGAAGGACGAGGCCGCCGAGCTCATCATCAGCGCCGGGCCCAAGAGCATACTCATGCGCTCCATAGATGCGGAGAACATACTCCTCGCGGTGATTTCCAGCAAGGAACAGTACGACGCGTACAAGTCCGCGCTCGAGCCGAAGCCGGAGTGAGCGCATGGACCTCGGGAGGATGGCATCTGCCCTCCAGGCAAAACGCTTCTTCTGCGACCTTCGCTTCACCGCCTCCCGCTCAGTTTCCGCGGGGATGAAGGACGGCGAGCCCGAACTGAAGGAGGGGCAGGAATCCGGCCTTTCGGTCCGCGCATTCATAAACGGCTCCTGGGGGTTCGCCGCCGGCGCCCCTGAGGATTTTGACGCGCTCCTCTCCCGCGCTCAGCGCCTCGCCTCCTCTTCCGAAGGCAATTCCAGATATCCGCCCAGGGAGGATTCCGCGCAATATTCCACAGCAGAGGAATTCCCCCCGCCCGGTTCCGAATCCCTACTCTCCTCGTGCAGGGAGCTCCACTCCAGCCTTGAGGGCACGGGCATAACCAACAGGCAGGTGCGGCTCTCCGAAACCCACTACTCCCGCGCATACGCCAATTCCGCGGGTGCGCTCATATCCGATTCCTCCTCCATCCTCTACGCCCGCTTCACCTGCATCGGGAAAGAGGGCACTTCCATGCGCGAGGGCCACCACACCTGGGGCTCCAGGGATTCCTGGGACATGGATGCGCTCACACATTCCGCAGCAGAGGCGAAAAGGAAATGCCTGGACTCCCTCACCGCCTCCCCCCCTCCGCACGGCACATTCACCGTAATCCTTGACAACGAGATGGCCGGCGTCTTCGCGCACGAGGCGGTGGGCCACGCGTGCGAGGGCGACGCAATAATGGAGGGCACCTCAATCCTCGCAGGAAAGAAAGGCACGCGCATCGGCTCCGGCCTAGTGAGCATATGGGACCGCCCCGAGCTTGAGGGAGCATTCGGCTCATACTCATTCGACGACGAGGGGATGCAGGGAAAAGCAGTGGAGCTCATCCACGAAGGGGAATTGCGCGGCTTCATGCACTCCGCGGAGAGCGCGGAAAACCTTGGCGAGCAGCCCAACGGCCACGCCCGCGCCGAATCCTTCTCCGCCCCCCCCATAGTCCGCATGAGCAACACCTACATCGCCGCGGGCAGCCATTCCCTTGAGGAAATGATGGAAGTGCAGGACGGCGTCTACCTGAAGGGGATGAACGGAGGGAGCGTTGATACCATCACCGGGCAGTACATGTTCCGCTCCGAGGAGGCCTTCCGCATCTCCGGGGGCGAGCAGGTGGAAAGGATACGCGACCTCTCCATCACCGGCACCATCATAGGCACTCTTAAGGAGGTGGATGCGGTCGGGAAAGACCTGAAGATAAAACCTGGCTTCTGCGGAAAGAACGGCCAGACCATGAGCGTGAGCGACGGCGGCCCGCACATAAGAGTGCGTTCCATGAAGGTCGGTTAGCGCATTCCTGCAACCTATCTCCACTTCATCGCTTCCGGCAATTTTTCCGCCACATCCGACGCACAATAAGCATATCCCTTTTCCTTGAACAGCAATTCCCCAGCCTTTTTGTTCGCGCGGGAGGCCGCAACCGCCGCCTCCATCGCGCCATTCTTCGCATAAAGGGCGCAGAGCAGCCCCGCAAGCACATCCCCCGTCCCTCCCTTCGTCATGCCCGCGTTCCCTCCCCTCACCAGCACGATTTCCTTCCCGTCCGAAACCACGTCCACGTGCCCCTTCTTGAGCATGGTGCATCCCCATTTTTCCGCCATCGCGCGCACGTGCTCCGGGCTACCGTCAATCCCGAAAAGCCCCCTGAACTCGCCCTCGTGCGGCGTTATGAGCAATCCCCGCAATTCCTTCTTCTCCACCTGCCTGAACGCATCCCCGTCCAGGATGATTTTCCCATACTTCCTTCTCATCCCCCCCAAATCCAAAGGCACATCCCCCATCCCCGGGCCCGCAAGCGCGCAGTCCGCCTCCGGCATCTCGCCCACCACGATGGCCTCCGGAATCCCGGAAACCGCAAAAATCAGTTTCTCGTCCCTCTCGCCTGGCATGAAATAGACCATGTCCGCGAACCTCCTCGCCCCCAGTATGCAGAAAACCGCGGCCCCGTGGTATCTCCTGCCCCCCGCCACAACCAGAACCTTGCCGTTCTCCCCCTTGTGCGAGCCCTCCCGCGGCACGTAGAGGGATGATATTTTTTCCTTCATGCCAACCGTTATTCCAGCAACAATTAAAATCCCCGCTAATAAAACCCTCCCATGCGCAGGGCGATTCTCCGTGGCGTGGGCTTCCTTTGCGGAGCCATCGCATTCTTCTCCCTCTTCGCCGCAATCCTCGTCTTCATGCTCCCCGGCGCCCAGACCTCAATACTCAACAAGGCGAACGAAGAATACGCCCCCCGCATAGTCCCGATACTCATTGCGCACGAGCCGCAGCTCAGCACCCTCACCTACGACAACACCGCGGCCTATTGCAGGCACAGGCAGCCCGGCCTCAGCATGGACTTCGGCGGCATAAGCGACGACTATGTATGCTCGCTCATCCAGAACAACTACGTGTCCAACACCGGGGAGCTCCAGCTCCGCCTCGCCCGCGCCCTCATCTCCAACAAGGTGGATGACATCATAGCGAATTACGGGCTGCAGATTGCCGGGCTCCAGTCCTACCTCCTCCCCCTCCTCGCCGCAACCGTCATATGCGCCTTCCTCTCCTTCACCTTCGTCTACTTCGGCTCAAAGGACATGCTGGGGCTCGCCTTCTCCCTTTCCTCCTCCGCTGCCGCCTTCTCGTTCTCCATCCTCCTCATCTCCGTGCTCGCCTTCTTCATACTCCCTTCCTACCTCATAAGCATGGCTAAGGAGAATGTTTCCACCCCGCTTGAACAGGACCTCATAACCGCAAGCCAGGACCTAGTCGCAGACGTGGTCGGCGAAATCCTGCTCCCGCCCATGGTGCTGTTCGGGCTCCTCTCAATAATATGCGGCCTGTCCGCCGCCTCCTTCTACTATTATCTTACCGGAACGAAAAACTAGAGGAATAAAATCTAGAAAACCCTCTTGCCAATTTCCTTGTTCAAAAATTCCGCCTCTTTTTTTGCGGCGCTCTCAGGGCTCCCGCCCTTCTTCTCATGCGCAAACGCAATTGAAGAGGATGAATTTACCCTATGGATAAATGGATTCCCGCGCAGCGCCTTCAGCACGTCAAATCCCCCGCCCTGCGCCCCAATTCCCGGAATGAGCATGGGCACGTCCTTCCCCACCAGCTTCACAATCCCTGGAAGCGCATCGCTCGTCGCCCCCACCACGAGCCCCGCGCCCATTTTCGCCGCCTTTGCGCAGACCTTCGCATAAACCCTTTCCTTTCCAACTTTCAGTTCCTCAAAATCCTTCGCGCCCGGATTGCTCGTGCGCCCAAGCACATACGCAATCTTCCCCTCCCTTATGAAAGGTGAAATGGAATCTCCGCCCATATACGGCGCCACTGTAACCGCATCCGCGCCCCAGAACTCATAAGCTTCGCGTGCATACGCCTCGCTGCTCTTCCCTATGTCCCCGCGCTTCGCGTCCAATATGACAAATGTTTTCTCCCTGTACCTGTCAATTATCCTCTTTAGCGCATGCAGCCCGTCAAACCCCAGCGCCCCGAAATACGCATAATTCGGCTTTATCGCGGAAATCAAATGCTCCTCCAGCAGCACATCGGTTATCGCAGAATAATACCCGACAATATCATCCATCGGCTTCGGGTCTATCCCAAAGCAGAGTATGCTCCCGTTTTCCACCGCCTTTTTCTCCAATTTCCTAAGCACCGCCATATCCATCCCTACTGTTCCGCCCCGTATTCCTCTTTATACTTCAAGAACCGCGCATACACTTCCTCGCTCACTTCCTTCCCGCGCAATTCCCCAAAAATCCCAGAAGTGCTTGCCACTGCCTTCACCGGCACGCCCGTCTTCTCCTCAAACTCCTTCACAGCGGAGCCGCCCTGCTCCCCGCGCTCCTCCCTGTCCACGGCAACGACCACCGCAGTCAATTTCACCCCAATTGATTTGAGCAACTCCACATTCTCATATTTCGTCCCGCCCGTGGTGAAAACATCATCCACAAGCACCACGCTCTCCCCGGCAGAAGGCAAATGCCCCACGAAAACCCCCTTGTCCCCGTGCGCCTTCTCCTCTTTTCTATTGAACAGCCAATAAACTTTCTTACCCTTTTTAGATAATGCAATCGCCACCCCCACCGCAAGGGGAATCCCCTTGTATGCGGGCCCATACACAACGTCGCACCCGCCCATTTCTTCTATTTTTCCAGCAATGAACTTGCATAATTCCAAAAACTCCTTCCCCTCACAAATAACTCCGGTATTAACAAAATAAGGGCTCTTCCTCCCGCTTTTCAGCGTGAAGTCCCCGAATTTCAACGCACCCGCCTTCACCAGAAATTTCCCAATCCCTTCCTTTGCCATCCTCTACCTCTTGCTCCCCTCGCGCACGGATTTCACAAACTCCTTCACCGCGTCCACTCCCCCCTTCTTCTCAAATGCGGTCCCGACCTGCACGATGTCCGCGCCCGCCTTCACAACCGCCTTCGCCTCTTCCGGGGTCCTTATTCCCCCCGCAACGATATACGGAACCTCAATCACCGAGGAAACCGCCTTCACCATTTCCAAAGGAATATGCCCCGTAGCCGGCGCACTCCCCGCATCCGTAAGCACGAACCTGAAGCCCATGTATTGCGCCGCAAGCGCATAAGCCGCGGCAATCTTCGGCTTCGCCCTGGGCACCAATTGCACATCCCCCACATATCCCACGGTCCCGCCGGGCTCCACCACCACATATCCCACCGGCAGCGGCTCCACCTTATATTTCCTAACCATCTCCGCCGCAAGCATCTGCGCACGGGTAATCCAATACGGATTATTGGAATTCAATAAGCTCATGAAATAGACCGCATCCGCATATTTCGTCACGGTTCCGATATTTCCAGGGAAAAGCACCACCGGCACATTCACGTTCTCCTTTATCCTCTTCGCCACGTTGTCCAGCATCTCCCCCTGCACTCCCGTGCTTCCCCCTATGAGCACCACGTCCGCCCCGCCCGCGTTCATGTTCTTCGCGGTCTTCACCGCCTCATCTATTGAGGGATAGTCCAGCGGGTCCACCAATGAAAAGAGCAGGGCGCCTTTCCGCTCCAGCTCGTCAAGTATGTATTTCTCTGTCTTCTGCATATATCTCCCATAATTAGTTCATTAGCAACCTTTAATTACTTTAACCCGCCCACTTAACCCCATGGTCGTACCCGTCCCGCAGTGCTGCTGCATCGGCAGCTTCTGCCTCGTTTTCGGCATCCTCCTCGTCTATAACGGCGCCCAGCGCCGCCTCCTAATACAGAAGATAAAGAACACCCCCACTTCCAAGGTTCGCTCCGCGGCGGTTGGGCTCACCGAGCTTTTCGGCAAGGCGCTCTGCAAGGACGGCATGGACAGCCCGGTCTCCCAGAAGAAATGCGTGTTCTGGAGAATACACGGCGAATACTACCAACCGGGCAAGCACGGCGGCTGGAGGGACCTTTTCCGGAAGGAATCCTCCACCCCCTTCTACCTTGAAGACGAAACAGGGAAGATGCTCATAGACCCCAAGGGCGCGGAAATAGACATCCCGCAGGACTTCCAGTCCACTGGCTACCTTTCCAACAAGGGCTTCTTCGGCCTCCTCCCCCAAAAGCAACTGGACGCCCGCGTCCTCTCCCTTATGGAAAGGAACCAGGACATAGGAAACAAATTCCGCTCCCGGAGCAGCTACAACCTCCGCATCACCGAGCATTTCATCGCAGAGGGAGACCCCTTATACATATTCGGCAACGCCGTCCCGCTGGAAGGCGCCTCCAGCCACGTGGCCCACGAAAACCTCATCATAAGGAAGCCGAAGGACGCGCCCATGTACATAAGCGACTCCCACGAAAAGAAGACAATAGACAAGCTCAACATGTCCATGGCCGCCCAGATGGCAATAGGGCTGGGGCTCACCGCAATAGGTTTATTTATGCTGCTCACGATGTTCCTTGGGGATTTGAATGCTTGAACTTGTCGCATGCATGGGCTTCCTTGGGCTAATCGTACTCGCACTCGTTATCTTCTACATCTTTTCCGTCTATAACGGATTAATCTCCCTGAAGAACAACATAGAGCGCGCATGGGCGAACATAGACGTCCTCCTCAAGCAGAGGAGCGACCTCATCCCCAATTTAGTAGAAACGGTAAAGGGATACATGAAGCACGAGCGCGGCACATTGCAGGAGATAACCCGCATGCGCACCGAGCTCCTCTCCGCGCAGGGGCCCGCGCAGAAGGCAAAGGCCAGCGAGGCGCTCACCTCCGCCCTGAAATCCATTTTTGCAGTAGCCGAGAATTACCCGCAGCTCCGCGCCTCTGAGAATTTCCTCCAGCTCCAGAACCAATTATCCTCAATAGAAAACCAAATAGCGGACAGGAGGGAATTCTACAACGAGTCCGTTGTCCTCTTCAATACGAGGATACATTCCGTCCCTGACATGTTCTTCGCATCCCTCATGGGCTTCAAGGACAAGGAATACTTCCGGGCTACCGACGAGGAGAAGAAGAACGTAAAACTGGAACTTTAGCCATCCTGTCTTTCTTGTACTCCTTTACCATCTCCTTTACCCCCTCATCTATCCCCCGCGGCCTGAACCCCAATTCCTCCCTCGCCCTCTCCCATTTGAACGCGCGGTCGCCGCCGAGGATGCTCATGTGCTCCCTTGTTAATTTCGGCTTCTTCCCGATTAATGCGCCCAGCTCCCCCAACCTCCCAAGCAGGTTCGCCATCCAAAAAGAAACATGTTTTTTGGGAGGCGCCACGCCCAGCTCCCTGCAAGCAATAGAGTAAATCTCCTCCTGCGTCTTGCTCTCCCCGCACACCACATAAGTCCCCTGCCCGTTCTCCACCGCCGCGGCCACCGCCTTCGCCGCATCCTCCACGTGCACGAAGGGGACATGGTTCTTCCCGTCCCCAATCACGAACATCTTCCCCTTTTCCAGCATCTTCAGGATATTGTAATAGTCCTCAAATCCCGGCCCATAGATGGTCCCAATCCGGAGAATCGCATGCCTCCCCTTCTTCCCGCGCACAATCTCCTCCGCCTCCATCTTGCTCCACGAATAGGCGGAATCCGGATGCGTGTGCGTCGCCTCGTCCGCAGGCATTTCCCTCAGCCTCTTCCCATAGACCGAGATGGAGCTCGCGAGCACAATCTTGCATCCCTCCGGGGAATTATCCACCATGCTTTTCGTAAGCCCCACATTCGTCCTGCGCATCTCCTTCTCGTCCCAGAACCTCATGGAGCCGGCGAGATGGATTATGCAATCCGCATCCTTCAGGATCTTGCGTAAGCTCTCCGCAGAGAAATCCGTCACCACCTCTCCGGGCAGCCCTTTCTTGCCCCTCACTAGCGGAACCGCATCCACGAATTTGAGCACGTGCCTCCCAAGCTTCCCGGAGGCCCCGGTGATGTATGTTTTCACAGGAGATACTCTGCCACCCATACTTATATAAATACTACTTACACGATATATTACTATGGGCGACACTCAAACCGCACCCACCTGTATGCCAAAAGCACAGGTTCCGGAAATATGCGAAAAGGTCTGCGGCATCGTGCACAAGGCGGTCAGCGACAGGAGCATGCGCGCAGGGCACGGGCAATTGGTATCCAGCATAGTCGGGCCATACTTCCAGAGGGTGAAGCCAAGCCCTGAAAGCGCCAGGGTAGTCACTTCAACAAGGGCCCTTGCCCTGATACACCAGATAAGGGAAAACGGGAAGGACGGCAGGGCACTGGAACATATTATCGAGAGGGTGGGAAACGAAATTGCCGGCATACCTGATTTCCAGCAGGAGCTGGGCGTAAGCCAGGATGGCTTCATGTATGCCATGCAGCGCTACCACCGCCAGCGTGCCGGCGTCGCAGAACTTGACCTCAGCCCGGAAGCCACAAAGGACCATTATGAAAGAAAAATGCGCGAAGGCGGGCTTGAACTCCCGCCCATGTTCGTGGAGATGGCCGACCTCAGCCTTGATTTCGCCGAAGGGGTGAAAGGCCTTCCCAAGGGGGAGAGGATAACCACGGAGCAGAGGAGGGTATTGGCAGACAACCTGGTAAAGTTCTGGTTCCCGCTCGCTGACATGGTCGGCCTTTACGTGACCGCAAACAACATCCGCCGCAACGGCATCCTCTGGGTCCCGGAGAGGAAAAGGAAGTATGATATCGAAGTCGCCAAGATGGATAGGATGGAGGGCATAAGGAACGAGGCCATGGTAGTTCTGAGACGGCTGGTGGACGACGCGCTCGCCTCGTCCCCTCTTTTCGGGAAATACCGCCATGAAATCCACGACCCGAGGAAGAAAACCCCCGAGTCGCGAGTGATGAAGTATGAGAGGAAGGATGAAATAAAGGACGACGTGGCGATGCGGCTCGTCTTCTTCTGCACGCCCACGGAGGCGAAGGTGATGGGGGACGAGCTGTACGAGTTGCTTCGCGGCTACTCAAACACGCGGAGGCTGGGACTCCAGGACAACATCTCACACCCAAAAGATAGCGGCTATATGGCGATGCACATAACTTTCAGGCTGGCCGTGCACGGCAGGGAAGTGCCGTGCGAAGTCCAGGTCATGGACTGGAAGAGCTACCAGGAGGCGATGTGCGGCGACTGGAGCCGTTTCGCATACAAAAGCGGTGAGCCCGGCATGATGGGCATACTTTCCAGGCTTCTGAAGCCATTGCTGGACCCCATACGGGACGAAAGCAATGCTGCGAAGCCGTATGTGGACGAAACGCAAACCCACAACGGCACCAGCCCCGGCCAGCGCCACATATACACCATCCACGTCAACGGGGTAACCCACAAGATTCCGACCGTAAATGGGATAAGCGTCGTTGATGCCATTTACCTAGCCACCGGCTCGCTGGTAAAGGCGAGCGTCTATCCGGCAAAGCCGGCGAATGATGACGAGAAAGGCACCATCAAGCTCTTTGAGATATGCCCGCCCGAGATTTATATCAAGACAGAATACGAGCCGCTGGAGCCGCTGATATGCGGGCAGATACGCGGGCATGGCAACGTAAAGCTCGCGCAGACGAACGATGCGCTCCTTGAGGTGGTGCGGCAGCCTAAGAAAAGATAATCGCAGATTCCCTTGTCCTCAATTTCTGCGGCCTCACGTCCGCCGTTCTCTCCTTTACAGCCGCAATCCTTCCTTCAGAAAACCCAACCCTCTCCCCAATCCGGATAAGTATCTCATCCACAGGGATATGCTTCCCGCCCAGCACCGAATTCCCGACCACCATGCAGCCGCACGGCGCAATCCTCTTCAAATTCCTGAGCACCTTTTCCATGTCCGCAAAATAAGTCCCTGCAATTGGAATTTCCGAATACTCCGCCGCCTCAGGGGGTGCATCCCCAAACGACTCGCCAGTAATGAAGCCCCGCACCTCCCTCGCCCTCATCGCCCTGGTGCTCTCCTTCTGCATGGTCAATAGGCTCAATTCCAATCCATAAACTTTAGAGTAATCTATATTGTTCAGGTAAGGCGGAGATGTTATGAACGCATCCGCCTTCGCTTCCGAAAAGTCCCGTGCATCTTCCAATTTCAATTCAGGTTCTTTACCCCTGCCCGCTTCCTTATCCCGCGCCCTCAAATCCTTAACCATCCCCTTAACTTTCCTCTTGAACGCGTCCTTCACCGGCATCGCGCTCTTCTTCGGCTCCTCCCGCAGCACCCCCCCATCCTTTATGAAAAATCCCGTCTGTGGAAGTATGGAAAGCAATGCAAGCAGGAACAGCGCCCCCACCTTCTCATTCTCTATTTTCTCAACCCTTTCCCGCAAATAGCAAATGTCGTTGTAATTCCTTTTTCCAAAAAACCTTGAAGGATGGAACAGCTCAAAATCCCAATTCCACCCCGCTTCCTTCCTCTCCGAAAAAATCCCCTTCAATTCCTTCTCCGCCTCGTCCGCATCCTTTTCCGAATAATCCATGCATTTCGTTTTCGTCACAAAAACCGCAAGGGGCGAAACATCTATTCCAATCCCCTTCAATCCGTGCCCCTTCGCATAAAGCATCGTCGTCCCAATTCCGCAAAAGGGGTCAAACACCGTGCCTTTTTCCACTCCCAGCTCCCCAAGCGCCCACCCCACCAACTGCGGCGAATATGCCTCCTTGTAGTAGAACCAATTATGCACGGGAATGCCCTTCGCGGGCTCAAATGTGAAATAGTCCCCCACTTCCATGCTTTCCATTCAAACCCTTCATTTAAAACAGTTTTCCCGCAAAAACAACTTATGGCAAGACAGCTTTCATTCGCTACAGAAGATGAACGTTCCATCGCCTCGGGCATGGCCGAAAGGAGGCTGGGCGCACAGAAGCGCCTCCTTGCATCCGCCAAGCCGATGGTAAGGAGGATGCTCGTGCAGCACCATGCGAAGCATTTCATGGGCAGGAGGCGGGACGGCACCTACGCGCGCACATTTTCCCTTGATGATTTGAAGATAGACGCACGCGACCCGGCGAACGTAAGAATCCAGTTCAACAGGGAGGAAAAGCTGCCCGAAGGGTTCAGGGAGGGCGACAAAGTCCCGCGCAGGCACGTGGAGCACGTCTCGGATATCTTCAGCGCGGTGAGGACGCTGGCGCATATCTCCGACCGGCATGCAAAAGAGCTGGCATCCGCAAATGGGGACCTCGCTGTTGTGGAGCGCATAAATGCGAAGCTCGCAGCCAGCGTTTCCAGGCTATCAGACAAGGATGCAATCTCTTCGGCGAGGCGGGAGCTGGAGGCCATGGGCGAAACCAGGCGCGTAGCTTCTGCTTACAAGTCCCTCGCCGCCAAAAAGCTGGCAGCCGCCGAAGAGTGCCTGAAGGCCTTTGACATGACCGGCAACCCGCTCCTGGTTTCCTCCGCATGCGCGGTTCTCACCGCGTTCAGGAACAGGGTCGGCGAATGGCGCACCAGGCAGATTGCGCGGATAGACGCTTATGAAGAATTGAGGGAGTGTTCGCTCCGCATGCGCAGGGACCGCTATCTTGAAGCCCTTTTCGCGGGATATGGAAAATCCTTCTACGGCCCGAATGCCAAAACAGCGTTCTGCGACATGGTCCATGAAATGGTCCTGTGCGAGGAGCTGGCAAGATTTGAAGAGCAGCTGCCAAGGGGAAGGGGCTGGGAGGATATGGCCAGGACGCACATACATGCGATTGCAAAGGACCTTCCTGAAGGCATTATCAGGGATAATCTGAGAGCAGCGTACAGGATGGCCAAGCGCGCCAACAAGGACAAGTTCCTCGCCTTCATGCGCGGAATCGCACGCCAGCTGCAGGTGCGGGACCCCCGTTTCATCGTGGAGGAACTCCAGAAATCAGGGGAAGAATACCTTGATTCCGCAATAGGGGAGCTGAAGTACGCAATAGGCTACATTAATTACCAGATGCCGAAAGATGCCGCAAGGCACTTCCGCTTCGCTTCCGAGGCAATCCGCCGTTAGCCCTTCTCAGCCCCTTCCTTTGACAATTCGTCCGCCCGTTCATTCTGCTCGCGCGGAATCCACTCAAAATGCAGCGTCATCCCCTCCCCTGCCTTCAAAATCTTGCCCAACAGTTCCCGGAGGTGCGGCGCCTTCACCCTGAACTCCCCCTTCAGCTGGTTCACCAATAATTTGGAGTCGCTACGGACCGAGAGCCCCTTCGCCCCCATCCTCTTCGCCTCCTCCACCGCAATAAGGACAGCACCATACTCCGCGATATTGTTCGTGCCCATCCCCAGGTACTTCCCAATCTCCTTCACCACTTTCCCCTCGTGGATAAGCACCACCCCTGCCCCCATCCTCCCCGGGTTCCCGAGGCAGCATCCGTCCGTGTAAGCAATCATGAGCGCAACCCGAAGCAATTTTATCCCTTGCCTTAATAACTATTCCCATGATGCCAGGCAGGATACACACCACCGGAAGGATGATGTACGCGAAGGCGCTCGCCCTCGCGGTCCTCGGCTCCTATGCATGGATGCAGATAACCAGATTCTTCAGCCTGCCCGCGCCAATCCCCATATACGGCTATTATCTCATATGGGGCCTGATGCTCCTCGCGGTAATCGCGGCATTCATCCGCTCAAAGCTGCAGACGCTGGAGATGACCAACGATGGCGTGACCTCCCGCACGGGCATAATCAACGTGAAGACGCGCTTCGTCCCTTTCAGCAAGGTGGACAATGTGCGCATGGAACGGAACATATTTGACAGGATTTTCATGGTCGGGACGATACGCGTGGATACGCTCGCAAGCTCCGGCATGGAAATAAGCATGAGTGAAATCCCCTCCAGGGATTTGGAGGAAGCGCTCAATTTCATACAGTCAAGGATACACGGTGGCAGGCATGACGGCGTCCCTCCTGATAGAGGATGAAAAGAAGGTTCGGCGCCTCGTCCTCCTAGGTGCGATGGAGGAGGATGGAAAAGTCCGCCTCCCTTATTTAGAGGCCGCATACTTCGCGGAGAAGGGCGAAATAGAGGGCAGCGTAGAGCAATTCCTCTCCCTCGCGGAAAAGTCCGACCCACTCGCCCCGGAAAAATACCTTGTCCTCAAGCACCTCCGCAACGCCGGCTTCATCGTACGCGCCGGCGAATCCGCGGATTTGCTCCGCGTCTATAAAAAAGGGATAAGGGTGGGCGAGGACCGCACAATGTACCTCATCCGCGTCCTGCGCAAGAAAGATGCGCCGGACCTCCGCGGGGACCTGAAGCTCGCGGGAAAGATGCGCAAAGAGCTAATCTATGCATTCGTTGTGACACCTCAGAGCGCCCGCGCAGGTCCGCGCGGCTCCGGTGCCGAAGGCTCTGTGCCATTCGGCACGCACTCTGAGGTGTCAGGAGAAAAAATAGAATTCGTCAAAGTGATGCGGGTGAATTTTGAGTAGAAATATATTCATTGTATATCTTCTCCACAGACCTCGCATCTATCTTCTTGCCGGCGCACACATGCGGCACCAGCCCCCCGGAGAATTTCTTGGGTATGTGCAGCAGCTCATGTATCAGGACCTTCTTCTTCCTCTCCTCGCTCAATCCGTCGTAATTTTCGCTCAATACCTCTATTACATAAAACGGATTAATCTCCAGCGCCTCCCTCCAGATTGCAGGAAGGCTCCATATCCTCGCATACGCATTCGCACGTGCCCCGAAGCTCCGCATGCATATGATGCGCGGCGAAATCACGTGCCGTAGGGAAGTGCGCGCAAGTATGTCGTCCAGCATCACCTGCACGTCCGGAGCCTTCTCGCTCTTCATGAATTGCATATCCGCAGCAAGCATTTTATACTTCCCTGAACGATTAATCCCTGTGAAATTGGTTTTCACAGGAAAAGAAATCATTGCGGCCGATGCGGAGGCAGAAGGCGTCCTCGCCCGCGGCTTTTTCGGAAAGGCGAAGGGAGGAAGGCTCCTCCTCTCCCCGGAAGAGGCTCTTTATCTAGTGGATAATAGGGGCGCTGAATGCAAAGATGAAAAAGGGAAAAAAATCCCCTTCAACTCCCTCGCCTCCCATTTCTCCAAATCCCCCAAGCTCCTCGCCCGCTATCTCATATTCAAGGACTGGAGGGAGCGGGGATTAATCGCAAAAGACGCAAAAGAAATCCTGGGAAAATTCAGCAGGAGCGCGGCTGTGAGTTATCCAAATGCATCCCCCGTATTGCCGCACGCTTCAGCCCACGGAATTTTCTTCCCCCAGGACATGCTCACCACCATAGATTCACCGGATGGAAAAATCTTATACAATGAGGGATGGTTCGGCCAGTTCGGAACCTACAAGGCCGCGCACAAGGGCACAATCACCAAGCTGGACGCATTTGAAACCCTCTACCTCCTAAAGAAGGGAATCCTCTCCATCCCGCATTCCAATTTCAAGAAAATCCTTTCCCACTGCGAAAGGCAAATCCGCTATTTCAACGACATGTACGCGGCCTATGAGGACTGGAGGGAAAAAGGCTTCGTAATCAAGACAGGGTTCAAGTTCGGCTCCCATTTCCGCGTCTATTTCCCGGGCGCCTCCCCGCTAAAGGAAGGGGAGTGGCTCCACTCCAGGCACGTGCTCCACGTATTCCCGAGGCGCAGCAAGCTCCTCATCTCCGAGTGGGCCCGCGCAATCCGGCTCGCCCATTCCGTAAAAAAGACATTCATCCTCGCGGTCCCCGGAAAGAAATCCAAATCCATCCGCACCTGCGACTTCGCCCTCTACCATAGGAAGGGGCCGGAATGCGAAAATCCACGCACAGGGGAGCCCTCGTTCCTCGCCCTCGCCCTCACGGAAGACGAATACCTCGGAGGGGTGGAATTCGCCCAGGCGCTGGAGGAATGCTCTGAGCGCGGCCTGGAATTGGTGATTGCAATCGCTGACCGCGAAACTTCGGTAACCTACTACCTTATAAAGAAAATAAGCCTCCCCGGAAGCAAATTTGACTATTTCGAAATCCAATGGCTCAATCCGTGAAAATGTTAGTTTTAAAAACCTTTTAACATTAAGAAAGGACGCAGGTGTTCAAATGGCAAAGTACAGCCTCGCAAGGCAACTCACGGGAAAGAAAGTCATTACCAACGAGGGTGAGGAATTCGGGAAGCTCGTCGACATGAATATCAACGAGATAACCGGGAAGGTTGAGGAATTGGTCGTTGACCCCAACCCGGACAAGGCAAACCTTGAGACCATGAAGGACGAGGATGGATTCATCCTCTGCCCCTACGACTCCGTCCTCGCTGTCGGCGACTTCATCATCGTCGAAAAGAGGGCGGTGGCGGCACAGTCCTGAATTTTTTCCTTTTACTCCCTTTTTCTATTGTTTTCCGGGCACAGCGTGAGCAATATAAACCTTAAGCGGTATGCACCCGCCTATGGGCAACCTCATCGCGGGCGTGGATGAAACCGGGCGCGGTTCGGTGATAGGCCCGCTCGTCGTATGCTGTGCATCCTGCAACCGGGACGATTCCCGCCTCCTCAAGAAGTTCGCATCCAAGGACTCAAAACAACTCACTGCCCACCAACGCGAGGAGATGCTGGCGGAGCTCAAGAAATTCTGCTCATTCAAGGTTGCCGAGTTAAGTGCCTCCGACCTCAACCGGATGATGAGGAAGGAATCCCTCAATGATATAGAAGCCAAGGCGATGGCGGACCTCATAAAGAAGACCGGAGACTGCGACGTGATGATAGACATGCCGGACCGCTATTCCTGGACGTTCCGCAAAAGGATGGAGAAATGTGGCCTCACCCGCTTTGAGGCGGAGCACAAGGCGGACGAGAAGCACCCGATAGTGGCAGCCGCCTCCATATATGCAAAAGTGCTACGCGACAAGAGGGTGGCGGACATACGCGCCTCCACCATGGATTTCGGCAGCGGCTACCCGAGCGACGAAAAGACACGCGCGGCCCTGCGGGACAGGAAGACGCTCGCCCTCCTCAAGCCCTACATCAGGGACCGGTGGAAAACATTAGATACGGTAAAGCAGAGGAAGCTATTTGACCACGAACATAACCCTCTGCATGAAAGTAAGGATTGAGAGCAGCGCAATCCCGGCGAAAAGAACCCACGCATATCCTATCCCGAGAAGGAGCGCCAGCACAAAAACCATAAGCAGCACGCCCCTCTCGCCCCTCTCCAATATCCCGGGCATCTTGTCTGCCTCTTCTTTCGTGAGCACGCCCTGGTAATTCGCATACGCCTTCACGAACGCGGTCATGCAGGTTCCAAAGAAGAGCACCAGCATTATCCAAACCGAATCCGGCGCATAGGGCATTCCCAAAGGCACAAACAATAGAGAAAGAAGCAAAAAGAACTCCACCAGCCGGTCCGAAACCCCGTCCAGGAATCCGCCCAGCTTGCTCGTCTCACCGCGCGCACGCGCAACCGCCCCATCCACCGCATCCAAAACGAACGCAAGCACAAATGCCCCGAACCCATACCAATAATTCCCCAAATAGAACAGCGCGGAGCCGACGAGCGCAGCAAGCACCGCGAGTACCGTAATCTGGTTCGGGCTCAGCGGAACCCAGCCCAGATATTTCCCTAAGGAAGAGGAAACCCCCTTGCTCATGCCTCCAGATTTAAGCATCTGCATCTTTTCTCCAGCAGCCTAATCCTTTCTCTTCCCTTCAATGAATGCATTCACCGCATCCCTCGCCTCGGAATCCCCCATCTGCCTCGGCGGGTGCTTCATCAAATACGCACTGGCGGAATTAATCTCCCCACCAAGCCCGCGGTCAAGCGCAAGCTGGCAGCACCTTATCGCCTCTATTGTGGTCCCGCCGCTGTTCGCTTTGTCATCCACGTTCAATCTCATCTCCAAATCAAACGGCACATCCGCGAACATCTTCCCCTCTATGCGGATGAACGCCAATTTCCTGTTCCCCAAGAATGGAATGAAGTCCGAAGGCCCCACGTAAATCCTGTCATCCGGCAATCTCGTCTTGAGCTGGCTCTGCACAGCCTCTGTTTTTGAGATTTTCTTGCTCTCCAACCGCTCGCGCTCCAGCATGTTTATGAAGTCTGTGTTCCCGCCCACGTTTATCTGGTATGTCTTGTCTATCTCTATCCCGCGGTCAACACATAATTTCGCCATCACGCGGTGCACAATCGTAGAGCCCAATTGCGATTTGATGTCATCCCCAATCACCGGCAATTTCTTTTCCGCAAACTTCTTCGCCCATGCAGGGGTGCTCGCGATGAATACGGGCATATTATTTACAAAAGCACAACCGCTCTCCAACGCGACGTTCGCCCAGAACTCCGCCGCTTTCTGGGAGCCCACCGGCAGATAATTCAGGAGTATGCGTGCCCCAGTCTTCTTGATTTCCTCTATTGCTTCCTTCTTCAGTTGCGCCTCGCTCTTCGTGGATTTTACTGGCACAATCCTGTTCTGCATATACAATCCAATCCCATCCAGCACCGGGGATTCATGCACGGTGCCCGAACAATTGGAGACAGAATCCACCCACTTCACTTCATTCGGTTCGGAATAGATTGCCTTCGCAATGGGCTTCCCGACCTTGTTCTCCGCCACGTCAAACCCGCACACGAATTCAATATCATGAATAGAATATCCGCCAATCTTGTCGTGCATTATCCCCACGACCTCGCGCTTCGGGTTCCTCTTGTAATACTCAATCCCCTGCGCCAATCCCGCAAAGCAGTTCCCTATCCCAACAACACCGACCTTTATTTTTCCCATAAGCAACACCTACTGACTAATGGCTGTTAATATACCAATAAGCGTTAATTAAAACCTTCCTCCTGCGTGCGCCGCTCCACCCCCACACGCAGCCACGCATGGATGCACACGTTTATAAATGTAAAAAACCGCATTATGTAGGTGCAGAGATGAGCCAAATGGCCAGGCGAAAGGAAGAACAAGCTTCCGCACATGTTTCCGATGAGTACGACCATATGACAGGCAGCACCCTTGTCCGCACCCCCCCGGTAAGGGCACCTGAGACTTCGCAGGAGATGGAGGAAAGGCGGCAGAGCGTCATCCAGGCGCTCTCGTTGGAGCGCACCGCCCTCTCTTTTGACTTGAGCGTTTCCGGGCGGGACATGGCGGCGGCCGGCTTCCAGGTGCCCCGCTCCGAAATGTTTGATTTAGGCGCAATAATAAACTCCGACCTGGCTTACACGGGCGGGCCAGTTCCGGAAGACGTCCTCCGATTTGTGGGCGGCGAACTCCCGCTCATAAACATAAAAATAAGCGAAGATGCAAGGATTGCTGCCCACCAGCGCGAAGCGATTGAAAAAATCAAGCTCGTGATACAGTATTTCAGCCAGATTTACGACATTTCACCGCTTGAGCTCATTGAAACTGAAGGCAGCGTCACACTCCAGAACAACTGGTACACCAACTTTTCCAAGGAGCAGCGGGAGCAGCTCAGCATCCTTCTCCTGTCCGCGCAAAGCCTTGATTTTGATTCAATGGCCGCATTCTTCTACGTATACGATTTCCTGAAAACCACAGTTAACCAGACCGGCCTCGCGATGGCCAGCAATTTTTCAGAGCACACGGGCATATCCGACGCGCTCTCCGCATTCTTTGAGGCATCCGAAGATGCACAGAGCCGCCTCATGGGTTGCCTACGCGGAATAGTTGACAATTCGGCCAACCGCGCTTCCCTGGTTGATTCCGCTTACTCATCTTTCTCCACTGCCCAGGACGCCTACCATAGCGCCGTGCGCGAGATTTCCCAATACATCGCCGGCATCGGCGAGTCCGCGATGGACGTGGGCGCCCTCAGGGAAGATGTTGCAAGGGAATTCGAGCCCACCCCCAGCGGCACGCTTCCGCCAGAACTCCTCCCCTCCATGCGCCCGAGAGAATTCCAGGATATAGAAAGGAGCCTTTTTGATTCTGTGATGGATAGGTATTCGCAGCTCAGGGACAAGCTTGCGGGCATGGAGGAGGGCCAGCGGCTTGCGATAGCCGCGGCAATGGTCGGGATGCCGCCCGGCTCAATATTTGAAGGAAGGCAGCTCCCCGCTTTGGACCCCCAGATTTCGAACATTCTCGGGGAGTACCTCTCGCTGGCGGGCGTGCTCGCGCTCTTTGAAGCAAAGGCGAAGTTCAATTCCATTCTAAGCGATTACATAGAGTACCAGAAGGCCAACGAGTACCGCCGCATGCAAGGGTCGCTCCCTAACGACACCCTCCTTCTGGAGATGGCCACGTATGGGGGCCTCCCGTCCTCCATAGATTCCGAGGCGGTAAAGCGTTTTATCGCCAACAGGGAACAGTATTATGCGGAACTGCCCAGCCTCAAGGAGAGGCTGCAGGCCTATGGGGACTTCATCAAGCACACAATCGTGAAGGAACTGCAGGCGAGGGGCCTGCAAGCTCTTTATTCCACCCAGCAGCTTGAGGATACGTTCTTGCCGATAGAAGGGGGCGTCCCTGCGCTGCAGCCGCCTGATGAACATATAGTGCAGCCCGATGAGAATGCGATGCTGTTCGGCCCCCTTTCGGAATACCTTTCCGGCCTGGCGTCCAGCTTTGACAACGTAGAAGAAGCGGTACAGCAGTTCGCAAGCCAGCAGTACGACTGGAACCTCCAGGAGAGGTTCAGGAACGGCGACCTCTGGGACAAGGCATACTCGTTCTCCAAATATTTCATAAAATACGGGGCGGCGGATTTCATATTCTGGGCCTCGGTGGCAACCCTGGGCATCGGCACGGTGGCGCGGGGCGTCACCCTGGGCCTTGACCTGGCTCTAGGGGCTGCTGAGCGCGGTGCAGCCCGTTCTTTCATCGCTACTATCTCCTCAACATCATATCGGGAGCTTCTCGCAATAGGATACAGGCAGGCAACCACCGCAACCGCGGTCATGGGCGCACCCGTATGGCTGAACGCCATGAGGTACTTCGCCGGCGAGAGGAGCGACGAAGTCTATGAAGACCTCAAGTTAGCCGGGCTCTTCCTCCTGATGCGCAGGGGCGCGGGCTTCGTGCCGGAATCCTTCGGAAGCAGGGTTTTCGCGGCAAGCTCCGCCGCGCTCGGCACCACGGCCGCGGGTGCACGCTTTGCTGAAGACCTGAGGCGGGGAGACCCATGGGAGGCGGTTTTTGATTCCGTAGTTTTTGCGACTGGTGGCGCGCTCTTCATAAAAAGCGTAAGCGGCATTTTGCGCTTCCGCGACGCAGTGAGCGTCTCCTCCGGCACCCTTTCGGCGGCAACCGCCGCGGGCCTGGGCGAGGTCAGCTTCGGAGCAGTCGGCGAAACGGCGCTGAGGTGGGCTTCGGTCGGTTACACCCCGCGCGGCTTCCTTTCCTTCTATGGAATGCACGCCGGCTTCCAGGCATTGAGGAACATGTGGCTCACCATCCCCATCGCATCCTCCGTATACGCGGAGGGAGGCATAGATGCGCTGAGGGAATACATAAGCTCCACATACGCCTCTGCGGGGAACGCGCTGCCCGCGATGTCCATCGTCTTTAGCGGCACCATGGAAGGCCTTGGGTTGGTATTGGGCAGGGGAGGCGCACGCCAGACAATCGAGGTCTCCCAGCTAGTCCCGGCGCAGGACCCGTTGCTCACCCGCACCGCAGCCAGGATAGGCGCCTCTGAAACCGCGGAGCAGATTGCCACGAAAAGCATATACCTAGACCCGCAGGCAGCGATGAGCCTGCGCAGGTACGCCCTTACCGCGCCGGCACAGAGGCAGTCCGAAGAGGCCCTCCTTGCCGAGCTGCACCTCACCAATCCTGCGGATATAGAGGCGGCAAGGGGCGCGATAAGCGAGATAAACCGCGAACTCGCAGTCGTATGGGAGGACGTAGGGATACTCACTTCCACAACCCCCGTTACCGAGGCGCGCGCCCTCCAGCTCGTAACCCGGCTGAATAAAATTGAACAGCTGCGCGACCTTTTCACCGCGGGCAAGACCGCAGCCGTGGGCGCAGTCGTCGTCGGTGCAGTCGCCTATTCCATCAACGACCGCCTCCCTGCCGCAAGGGAGATAAACGAGGCGCAGGGCAAGGTCCTTGACGTTCTCAATTCGCTGGACAGCGGCTCGCTTTTCTTCATGGATGCCCTCGCGGCCGGCGCATATCCCGATATGGGAAGGCGCCCATTCAGCCCTGACACGATATCCAATTTCACCATAACGATGGCGGAACTGCTCCGCGAGGTGAATAGCGGAAGGTCGCCAGACGGAACCGATTGGTCCTTCTTCACGGATTCCTTCCCACAAGAGGCAGACAGGATAAAAATAATCGCCGCGGTCTTCCTCTCGCTCGCAGCCCATGACCGGCTGGGCAACCCCCTCGCAATAGCGGACTACCGCACACCCCTCTTCAATTTCGCGAGCCGCCTCAAGGAGCTCAGGGATGCCGGCATGGACCTCAGCGGTATGGGCGTAAGCGACCTTTTCTTCCTGGAGGAATATTATGCGGGCAGCGACAGCACGGACAAGGTTGAAAACGCGTACAAGCTGCTGCGTGTGCTGGAAGAGTTGACCCCTGATTCGCTGGGCGTGGATTTCAACCCCGTGGATAACCCCCAGGCCTCCCGCGTGATATCCGCTGCCGCGTCGTATGCCCTCGCAAACGACAAGGGGCTTGACTGGGTCGTGTGGGCTTGCGTGCAAGTCCTCTCCTGCTGCCGCCCGGAGCAGATACAATACTGGAGCGCGGAGATGATTTACAGTATGCTATCCAGCGACCTCTTTGCAACAACGGTTTCCATGCCCGAGGACCCTGCCGAGCGCGCCCAGGAGATTGTGAAGGTATGGTTCAGCATTGGGGAATCGGACCCGCGGTTCCCGTGGAACGTGTATTATCCCGGCGAGGTTGAGGAATATCTGGGAGAGGGGCAGTAGTTCCCGCCCCACTGCTCTTATTTTAAAACTATTTATGCAAATTCATGTACACATTCCAACAGTTTAGTTGACGTGATACAATGCCTGACGATGCAAAAGCCAATCCCCCCAAGAAGCAGGCGGTAGCCCTGCCGGCTGAAAACACGTTTGCCCCCTCCCCCGGCGAAGTGAGGGGCATAAGGGCGGCGAGGCTGCCATTGCTGGCCCCTCTCGCTTTAGGGGCGCTCCTCGCACAGTCAGATGCCGCCCCTCAAGATACCTTTTTAAATACCCGAAACAGCAATAATATAGGTGTTACTATGGTTGAAGCCTTCCGCTCAGATGTCCGCGCAGACCGCTCGTCCGCAGAGAGAACCCTTGATTCTGAAACATACGGTGCCGTATTGAACAACACCGACAACCTTAACATGGTTGTAAGGAACGTAAACCGGCTTCTGGACGACCTTGCGCAGCCCGCGGGCATGCGCGCCCTAAGCCTTTTGGGCGGGGAAGGCGCCAGGCAGGTGGACATAAACTCACAGAGGGAGTCATTCCAGTCGCTTTCCGCCGCGCAGAAGGAGGACCTGCGCGACAGGCTGCTCCTGCTTTTCGCAGGAGAGGCGATGCACGGCAACGCCAGCACATCCGAGTTGCAGGCGGTGGTCCATGAGCAGCTTTCCGGCGTGTTGCAGGAGGCATCGGCCGCACCGGTTACGCAACCTGCGGAAGCCCCTGCTGCAGAAGCCCCGGGATTCTGGGCAAGCATAGGCAGCGGAATCGTTTCTGCCTTTCAATCAGTGATACCTTCCCCCACCCAGAGATTTGACATAGAGCTGGAAGACGGTTCCACAGTTACAATAGGCGAATCAGAGGCGAGGGGGATGCTCCTCGCAGCGGGAATTTCTGAGGATACACTAGATGCCTTTAGCATGGCAGACATAAGCACGGATGACAAGGTTGCGCTCTATTGGCTGCTGGATTATTCCAACAGGATGAATGAACTCTTCAGCTCCAGCGGCGGCGCAATGCCGTCCACGGTAACCCCCGCCCAGATGCAGGAGGCATGGGATCGCTCCCTTTACGCGACCATCGGCTTCATGCAGTCCAATTTCAGTGATGAATACGCAGGCCGCGGCACGGACCTTCCAGAAGTGCAGGCAGCAGGCATAGCTGGCGTCAGGAGCGTCGTGGGAAGCGCAATTGCGCTTTCGGGTCTGTTCTCGTTGATTGCAAACGAATACGACCCCTTCAGCCAACAGAGGGTTGCCACCTTTACGAATGCGGTCGCAGCAGTGCGTGCTGAAGTCCTAAGGGTTGTGGTAGAACCGAAGCAAAAAACATATGATGAACTTAAGGCGGAATTAGACCGCATGACCGCTGAAAGGGCAAATGCGGCCGGCAGGAGGGCAGGCGCGCGACCAGGCGCCTCTCAGATTGAGCAGACGGAAATCCAGGCACTAGACCAGCAGATTCAAGTACAGAGAGCAAAGGTGCAGGCGGCTGAAACAGCATTAACTCAGGCGAAAGCGGAGGCACAGGGCATTCTGGAGGTTTTCAAGGATAATATCCACAGTGGTGCTGTTACGTTGGATACCGTCGAGGGACTACATACTAACATAAAGAGTGAACTTCTGCGTTTACAATACACACAATATCTGCCTGAAAATACATCGCAGCAGATCGAAGCTGCATTAAAGAATATTGAAAAAGGCAACTGGGCTGATGCCGCGAGACAATTGCGACAATTACAAAACCCTGAACTCAATGGCATGTTGGATAGATTGGCGATTGCCGAGGGGCTAGGTCGCTTCGGCACTGCGATTCAGAACGCATTCGCAGGCCAGCAGGGCTTCAGGAACCCCATAGATCTGTTGCGTGGCATAGACACAAGGATACTTGACAGGACCTTGCGTGTGAGTTCGGCTGACAATATCCTCGTTCTCGAAGTTACTGGTGCGGATATCGCCGTGGTTAACCGGGCACCTTTCACACCTTCCACGAGCACTTGGGCAAGAATGTTTGTTGACCCGTGGAGGATGGCCAGCAGGAGTGCGGGTTCTACAGGAGTCACCGTTGCCAGATATATCGCCGCCCCGGCGCGTACGGCATCTAGTATATTAAGGGAAGCATTCTCAGGCCCGACAAAAGGCGCAAAGATCTCGGGATGGGTCGCACTTTTGGGCTGTACAGAACTCGCATGGGCAGTTGATTATCGTGCAGGCTGGACGGATGTACGCGACCCAGTAACTTATCTGTGGCAAACCGTAACAGGAACCGGGCGGAGCGCAGCGAGGCAGCCCGCACAGCAACAGTCTTCAGAAACAACCGGCACAGAGGCGGAGGTTCACGCAGTAATCCCCGCAGCAGGTGCCTTCGTGACGGCGCGCACTGCACTCCTCGCCAGCAACCCCGAGCTGAGGGTTGCGGTTGACATGTATCTCCAATCAACGGTAGGGATAGAACCGTCACAGCTCGCAACCTTCTCTGATACGAGCAAGCAGCAGGCCCTGAAGGATGCACTGGCTTTCATAGACACGGTTGGCAGGCACATAACAACCAATTACGCGGGCCAGCCGGATGCGGCGCAGATTTACTTCTTCAAGGAGTACCTCAAGCTCCCGGCAGCGCATTCCGGAAGGGTGCCAAGCATAATAGAAAGCCTGGTTCCCACGGCCAGCCAGAGGGACGTCTATGCGGACCTTGTTGAGTCCCTCATGACCAGCCCGGCAAACCGGGAGATAGACGTATTCAACAGGTTGTTCGGGATAGAGCGGTTCAGGGCATTCGTGCAGCCAATCATAGATGTTGTAAATGCGAGGACGCCAGGCGAAGCCGGCAGGGGCGAGGACATGGCCACGTTCATGCAGGCGTTCCAGCTAAGGCGGTCTGGGGAAGCAATTCCGCAGTTCGCGGAAAGGCTCGCCCAGTTTTACCTGGTGCAGAAGAACCCCATGGTAGTGAGCCTGATAGCGCAGAACATGGAGGGCGACGCGAGGCTGCACGCATACACAATGGCGCTTGAATACCTCTCAACCCCTGGGAACGAGAGGCGCACGGCGATGGATGCGATAACATACCTCCGGGGCCAGCTCGCGCCAAACCTCTCGCCGATAACCGTGGCGTATTTCCTTGAAGGCGCTCCAGAGGCAAAACTGCTTTCCATAGAGATGACAAGAATAGGCATGGCTTTGGAATATGCTGAAATGAGGGGAATCGGGCTTGGGGACGTTACCGACCAGAATGTGGACCAGCAGATGGTGGACTACATCTCCGGCTACCCGGAGCTCCGCGGCTTCATGGACAAGCTCCTGGAAATCTACCCGAATTATTCCCCGGAAAGGATATTCCTTCTGCTTGATGCGGTGAATGCAATCAAGACCGGAGGGGCACAGCCCACGATGGAATCCCTAAATGAATACTTCCTAGCCAAGTTCAACGCGCGCTACCCCGGCCAGACCATACTTGAATCCACGAGGGAAGAGAACGTCTTGGACATGGTGATGGCGTACCTGCCTCACCTCCCGCAGCAGGCGGGCAGGATTCTCTCCACAAGCCAGATGGAGGAGCTCGCTGACAGCGACCACGTGGAATGGATGACCGCGGAAGCGGCGCTCCCGCTGCTTGAGGTGAGGTTCGCAGAAACCGGCGCGGAAGTCAACGATGTGGAGTTCCTCGTGTCCATGCCAGACGACGTAGTGCGTGCCTACTGGAACGCACACCCGGAAAAGAGGTCCGCGATATGGGCCGGTGCGGGCAGCGGCTGGAAGGCGGCGCATGATTTCCTAAAACCGACGGGAAGGGGCAGGCGCGCGACATACAGCGACTGGCCAGAAGAAACCGCCGAATAATCCATAAAAATCAGAAATGGGCATCCAAATGATGCCCATCCTTTTATCTTCCAATTCACTCCCTTATCCTATACACTTTTATTTCCCCGTTCGGCGTTTCATACACCAAATCAAACCCTGGCAGGTTCCCGAGCACGAACCCATTATACAAATTGGAGTCGTAGAACTTGCCCTTCCTGTCCTCCCAGCCGTCCTTCAGCTCGCCGTTCTCCACCCACCTGGGCGTGTGGTCGTAAAGCGCGGTATAAAGCTTAACTCCCTGCGCCGTGTCCTCGTAATCAAAGCTCAGTATCGCCTTATTTAACTTAAGGTCCCCGTTCGGCAGCTTCATGCCTTCATCCAGGTAGTAGGTCCCTAATATGGTGCTCCCGTCCGCAATCGTGACCCCCCCCACGCAGTAAGTCTCTACCAGCGTCCTCTGCGCACTCCCCGCGCCGGGCACGATCTTCGCCGTGTATCCCACCACCCCGGCCTTCCCGGAAGTCGGCGATATTATGCACGGCTGTGCCTGCGCGCCGCTAGGCACGTATATGCTCTCCCACATGTGCTCGAATTCGCAGACGGATTCCCCGGGATTCTGGTTCACGCTGGTCTCGTGGTTCCTCGCGCATGAAAGATAGTTGAGCGCCCCAAACTTCCCCCCGAAGCTCATGTACCCGTCGGACCTTACGGTCCCTATTATCTCCTGGTCAAAGAACACGTATTTGGAGTCGTGCGCCAGCATGAAGGAGCGCAGTTCCTCCGGCGTCCCGTAAATGAACCCGTGCGCCACCTCGCCAATCATATCCGTGGAGGCGTGCTCGTTCCTCAGCACGGTATCCCTCTCCCCGAAATAATTTGTCCAGTGGCCGTAGTCCCACCAGGATGTGAAGCGCGCATCCTCCGGCGTAGTCTCCATCCAGTCCATCAGGTTTATCCAGTAGTCGCTTATCCTGGTCAGGCACCTGTACTGGAGCGCAATCCTCTCATCATATGTGGGCGACTGCGGATTGGCGATTATTGAATATGCGCACACCGCCGTATCATATTGGTAATTGGGCCCCATGTCCGCGAACCTTGCCGGGTCCCTCGCCGCCAGGCATATGGAATCGTTGCCCACCCCCATCGGGTCCAAAAGCGAGCAGACCGCCCGCAGCTTCGGCTGCGCTGCAAGGGGGTTGTCCCCGAACCTCTCCTGGAACGAATTGGTGAGGAGCGCCTGCCCGACGCTCACAGGATGGACCGCCTGCAGGACCGCATACAGCGAGCCCAGCAGCACCATCCCCATGAACGCGTATTTCACCATCCTCTCCCGCTCCGCCGCGTCCTGCATGCTGTTGAAGCGCAGGAGCATGAAGTCAAAAATCTCGCCGAGCACCACCCCCAGCGCGACCGCGGCCGCAAACCCGAGGTATGTTGTATATTTGGTCTTCAGCATCCCGACTATGGATATAGGGAAGATGAGCGCGAGGAATAGCAGCGGAAGCCGCAAATCCCCGAACTTCACTTTCCTGTACATGGAGTGCGCGATTGCCGCTATCGCCATGAAGTAGATGAACAGCAGCATGCTGTTGTCCTTGGGCACGAATGCGAGCCCAGCGTCTGCGCCCGTGTTCAGCGCCCACACCACCACGCCGAGGATGGCGTTCACCACCGCGGAAGGTATTGCGAACAGGAAACCCAGAAGCCCCGTAAACGCAAGCCCGGAGAACCCGAGCGTCCCCTCAAAGTTTGTGTCCGCCTGCCCCTGCTCGGCGATGGTCTTCTGCAGCGGCACGTTGTAGTTCGCGATGCTGAGCGAGCCGCCCACAAGCCCGACGAGCCTGTCCCCCAGGGGGGTGAAGGCCAGCAACAGCACGCCAACGAGCAGCAGCGCCCCGATGGCATACGATGCGGTCTCCGCATCCGCCACCTTCTCCTTTATCGCCGCCAGCGCAACCGCAACCAGGAACGCTATTATGGTAAATAACAGGCTGCCCGCGAGCAGCCCGGAAATTGAGAACGCCCCGCTCGTGTAGCCGTCCTTTATCACGGACATCAGCACCGCCCCAAGCAGCACCACCGCGTTGAGCTTTACGAATTCCTTCAGGTCCCCCTTGGTGTAGAAGAGTAGCAGCGCCTGCAGCGGCACGAATATGATGAGCGTCGCATATGCGACCACCGACGATGCCGAGCCCATTATGACCGATGCGAGCGCAAGCCCCGCAAGCCCTGCAAAAGTATAGTCCTTCCTCTTTATCGCCAGCGCATACATCGCGAAGAAAAACGCCAGCGCGAAGAACGCGTACGGCTGGATTTCGCTCTCCCCGGCCAGCGTCTTCATGAGGAACATGGGCATGAACGCGAACACCGCTGCGGCTATCACCCCGAACTCCCTCTTGTATTCCGCGGAGATGAACAGCGCGACGAAGAAAATCGCAAGAGCGGCGAGTATCGCGGGCGAGCTCCCCGCCAAATCCGACATCAGGTACTTCTCATAGTCCCCCCCGCCGGTGTATAATGAGTATTCTATCGCCTCGGCATATGGCTTGAGGACGGACCCCCTGTGCGAAGTTTCCAGCGGGTACCACGCGGTCTGGTCCGTGAGCGGCACCTCGCCGTGCACGACTATGAGGTGGGTTATGTACATGTAGAAGTACGGGTCCAGCTCCATGAACACCGGGCTGTAGGTCTGCATCCTTATCCAGAAGCTGAGCAGCAGCACGAATGCGAGCGCCGCCGAAGTAATTATGAGCTTAGGGTCCTTGGGAAGCGCAAGCTGCTCCCAGGCCTTCTCCTTCACGAAGACCGCCGCGCCTATCGCGTAGAATATGAAGATGGACACCAGCGCCGTGGAATAGGAGAACAATATGCCCACGAACGAGAGCAGGAACGCGATTAGCGCGGGCACCACAATACCGAGCCCCAGCCCCACGCACGCCTTGTCAAAGAGCGGAAGCTCCTTCCTTTTCAGCAGGCCGAGCGAAAGCAGCATTCCCGGCACGAAAAAGCCGGCAAACAGCACAATCAATAGATATAATGGGCTGAATTCTATCATTAGGATACCCCGCAGTGATTTGGAAGAAAAGAGTTAAAAAAGCAGGACAAAGTTAGCAAACTTTGTCCGCTATTGGAAATCCGATAGGATTTGCAATTCAAAGAGAAGCTCAGAGGAACTCGTCAACCATCCCTTCCTGCAGCGTGCTGGAGGCGGATGCGACCATCCCCTGCGCCGCCACGTTCCCGCTCGCCTGCCCGAATATGCTGAGCGACTTGACGCCCGTGACTATCGCGGTTACGCGCACCCCTCCCATGAACTCGTTGTTTATCCTGGCGCCCATCTTCACGCTGGCGCCCTCGTCAAACCCTGAGGAGATGCCTTCCCCTATCTCGATGGCTTCCCCGAGCGTGAGCTTCTGCCCGGACTCTATGTGGATGAGCGCCCCCTTCGCGCCCTCGTAATCCACATCCAGGAGCGGGTGCTTCATGGTGTTCTCCACCACGTTCTTCACGCAGTCCGGGCCGTTCGCCTCGCCGATGGATATCATCGCGAGCCCGCCGTTCTTCATGACGCTCTGCACGTCCGCATAATCCACGTTCATCAGCGACGGGAACACTATCGTGTCCGCAATCCCGCGCACCGCCCTCGCCGCCACTTCGTCCGCCAGCTCCAGCGCCTTGTTCAGCGGGAGGTTCGGCGCATACCCCAATAATCTATTGTTATCAATCACTATGACGGTGTCCGCCTCCTTCAGGAAGTCGTTCAGCCCCTCCCTCGCCTTCTTCACCCGCACCCTCTCTATGTTGAATGGGAACGTCACCACCCCTACTACAATGGCGCCCTGCTCCTTCGCAATCCTCGCCAGTATGGGCGCGCTCCCGGTGCCCGTGCCCCCCCCCATCCCCGCCAATATGAACACTATTTCGTTCTCCCCGATGAGCGTGCGCAGCTTGTCCAGGTCCGCCTCCGCCGCCTTCCTAGCGACGGAAGGGTCGCCACCCGCGCCCAGCCCCTTCGTGATTTTGTAGCCGAGCACATGCTTCTTGTGCGCCTCGGTTATCCTCAGGTGCTTCGCGTCAGTGTTTATCGCTATGGTGGTCGCGCTCTTTATCCCCTGCTTCGTGATGCGCGAAACAGAGTTGCAGCCCGCGCCCCCGGTCCCTATGACCGCAATCCTCACGGCCGTAGGGTCAAAGTCCTTTTGCGGAACGGAAACAGAATTAGCCTTCCCCTCTTCAATAACGTCCTTCACGAGGTCGAGCATATGAGCACCGCTAGTAGTTGCGCAATTAGATTTTTAATGGATTGGGAAACGGAAAATTTGGGGAAAAAATAACCAAAAATAAAAAGGAAGGGGGAACCCGAAGGTTCCCCCATCGCAAAATTCAGCCGAGCATGTCCAGGTCGCCGCTGAAGGCCGGGAATCCGGTCTCCTGGCTGCTTCCAGACATGTCCGAGCCGAGTATGGACGCGCCCTTCACGCCGGTCACGATGGCCACTATCTCCAATTTGCCGTCGTAGTTCTGCATGATCCTCGCGCCCCACTTCACGTTGGCCTCCGGGTCCATCTTCTCGGTGATTATCTCGCCCGCTTTAATCGCATCACCGAGGGAGAGGTCCGAGCCGCCGGAGATGTGGATGAGTGCGCCCTTCGCGCCTTCGAAGTCCACGTCAAGCAGCCTGTTCTTTATGACCGCCTCCGCAGCCGCGGTGACCTTGTCCGTGCCCTTCCCTTCGCCGACCGCGATGAAGCCCACTCCGCCTCCCTGCATGATAGACCTCACGTCCGCGAAGTCTATGTTAATGAGGGACGGCTGGGTTATCGTCCAGACGAGGCCGGAAATCGCCCTTGCGAGAATCTCGTCCGCAACCGCGAACGCCTCGGTCATGGGCAGGTTCGGCACCAACTGCACGAGCCTGTTGTTGTCCAGGATGATGACGGAGTCGCAGTACTGCCTGAGCTTCGCGATGCTCTCGTCGGCCTTCTTCCTCCTCGCCCTTTCCAGAGCGAACGGGTAGGTGACCATCGCGACCGTAATCGCGCCCTGCTCCTTCGCAATCTGCGCAATTATCGGCGCAGCGCCGCCGCCGGTCCCTCCGCCCATGCCTGCGCATATGAAGACCAGGTGTGCACCCTCGAGCTCCTTCTCAAGGAGCGCCTTGTCCACTTCCGCCGCCTTCGCGCCCACGTCCGGGTATCCTCCCGCGCCGAGGCCCTTGGTTATGCTCCTGCCGATGAGCACCTTCTTCGCCCTCTCGTGTATCTGGTTGAGGTGCTGCTTGTCCGTGTTAACCGCGACAAGGTCGGTCCCCTTCACCCCGGCCTTTATGAGCCGGTTTATGGTGTTGTTCCCCGCACCGCCAGCACCGACAGTCACGATTTTAATGCTCTCGGAGCTCATGTCCTCGGATTCCGACGCTTTTGGCGCGGATTCCCCCACTACAGATTTTATCAGGTCGTCCATATATACTCACCTTGTAGGAAAAATTGGCGCTCGGCATGTTTAAATAGTTTTTATTTTACGACGTGAGGTTTCCCATCACATTCTTTTACTCCCGTCCACTTCTTTTTCCGGCACCGAAGATAAACATATAAATGTATTTACTGTATACATGCGCATGGTCCGCGTAATAACCATCCGCGATGACGTTTACGCGCAGCTCAGCGACCTGAAGATAAAGAACGGGATGAGCTTCAGCGAGGCCATAGACCATCTTCTAAAGGAAAACAACGTGCGCAAGAAGGGATTGCTTGATTTTGTCGGAGTCATAGACGAGGCGGACATAGACCGGAGTTCGTCCCTGTTCGCAAGGAAGGGGTGGAAGCATGACGAAGATATGCCTTGACACGGACGTCGTGCTGGATTTCCTCAAGGGGCACAAGGCCTCCGTTGCCAAAATCCGCCATTACGTGGACAACGATGAGTTATCCATCACCTCGCTCACATTCTTCGAGTTAGTGTCCGCGATAAAGAAGAAGGGCCGAGTACTGCCAATCCTAGATAACCTCACGCTTCTCCCATTTGAAAAGAAGGCCGCGCTCCGCGCAAACAGGATACACGAATCCATCCAGGCCCAAAAGATGGAAATAGGCATGCGCGAACTAATCAATTCCGCAATCTGCATAGAGAACGAGGCCTGGCTTTATACAAAGAACCGCTCCACCTACGACGGGGTGGAAGGGCTCAAATTCATCTAACCAGCTTCCTTATACATTTCTCTTATTTCCTTCGTCGTCGTCACATCGTAAGGGCCTTTATCATCCCGAATCCGCACAAGCCGCGGGAACCGCAACGCGAATCCCTTTCCGTCCTCCTCCCCGCATGTATGTATCGGGGATTTTGTTATATTATCATAAGCAATCTCCACGACGATTTTCGGCTTCACCCAGAAGTCCGGCTCCAGCTTGTAATCCAGGTCCGCAGGGGCGCTCTTCGTTTTCATCTTCCCCAATTCCTCCGCAAACTTCCCCATCTCCTCCTCCGTGAATCCGCTTCCCACCTTCGCAATGGTCTCAAACCTCTCCTTCTTCTCGTTATATACGGCAACAAGGAGCCCTCCAAACCCAAATTCAGTGCGCGCCCCCTTCCCCCTGTAATATCCTACAATTAGCGCATCCACGGTGTCCATCGTCTTCCCATAGGATTTCTTCAATTTTATCCATGCGAATTTTCTCTTCCCCGCCGTATAAGGCGCATTCAGGTCCTTCGCGATAATCCCCTCAAGGCGCATCCCCAGCGCCTCGTCAAAAAGCTTCTGCAATTCCTTCGCCGAATCCACAATCTCCATCCCGCTCAATTTCAAATTCCCTTTTGGAAATATCTTTTCCAGCGCCTTCCTCCTCTCCGCATAAGTTTTCCCGGTATAATCCTCCCCGTTCAAATAATGCAAATCAAACACGAACAGATGCAAGGGATACTTCCCGCTCGCCTCCGCAATTCCGTATTTCCTCCTCCTGTGCATCGTCTCCTGGAATGAATAGAATTTCTTCTCCTTCTCGTTGAACGCGAGCGCCTCGCCCTCAAAAATCATCTCTTCCGGCTTGAGCTTCTCCACCTCCTTCACCACGTCCGGGAACGAGGGAGTAATCCTTTCCAGCCTTCTTGAAAAGATTTCCACCCTTCCGCCCTTCTTGTGGATGGCCATCCTGAACCCATCATATTTGTTCTCCACCGCGCACCTCCCCAATTTTTTCACAATCTCCTCCGCATTTGGCAACCTCTCCGCGAGCGCGGGCATTATGGGCTTGAACACCTCCATCTTGAAGTCGCCCATCCTGTGCGGGTGCTCCTTGAATTTTCTCGCAACGTACCCGATATCAGAACATAGATTATACGCGTGGTCCAATTCCTCGCGCAAGCTTTTGTCCCCTTTCTCCGAAAAGCTCAGCGCATCCAAAATAGTGGGGCCTCCAATCCCCAGCCGAAGTTGCCCCAGCACAAATCTCGTAATATACTTCGCTTCCAGCGGCTTCGCGTTGTTGTACAGTTCCACCAGACGTTTTATTTTCTCCTCCTGGCTCCCCTTGCCCGAGGATTTCGCAATCTTCATCAGCGCCGCATACACATATGCAATCGTGAGTTCCTGCGCGTGCAGCGACTGCTGCATCTTCCCGGTCAATAATTTCTCGGCAACGCCACCAAGGTCCCCAATCGCCTCAAACTCCTTCTCCACTTCCCTGCGCGAATATCCGCTTCCCTCGGAAATCGCCTGCAGGACGAACTTCTCGCCTATCCCCATGTCCACCCCCATATACGGGGGAAGGAGCTCCCCTTCCACTATGTACGCAATCCTCTCCGCCTCCTCCGGGCTCGCTTCCTTGAAAAGTTCTGCGAGCAGCCCGGTCATCTCCAGCCGCCCGCTTTTGGCTTCTATGACCTCGAAAACCTTCGCGAGCTTGTTGAAGAGCATGCGTATAGATAGAAAAATAGGTTAATTAGATTTTGCCCGGGGCATGCGCATGGCTCGCGGGGCCAATCACTGTTCAACTCCATCAGCTGCAGGTGCCGTCGTCATACCCAGTCCTTCCCGTGGGGCAGCAGAACCCCTCGCCCTCGGGCGTCTGCCACGCGGAATAGCCTCTCGGGCACAGGAAGCATTCGCCGTTGCCCGGGCAGGAATATCCCGCCGCGCAGCCGCATTGGTTGCAGTCGTCCCTCAGCCTCCCGTTTGCGCAGTATTTGCCCGGCGTATTGACCGAGCAAGAGTTGTACGGCGTCCCGTCCGTGCATTTTGACGTGGGCGTGAACTCCTGCCATTGGTCCGGCGTCGGCAATTCATCTATTGACCTCACATCTATCGCGAATCCCAGCCCCTCCGCCCCGTACTCGGACGGGAGCACGAACGTGTTTATGCCTATCAGGTTCCCGTTGCTCTTGAGGAACAATCCGCCGCCGCTGTTGCCAGGGTTTATCGCCGCGTCCGTTTGCAGCGCCATGTACCTGTATTCGCTGGCAGTATAATCATAAATGACATTGGAAATTATCCCGTTGGAAACGCTCCCCTGTATCCCCAGCGGCGAGCCCAGTGCCATCACCGCCTGGCCCTGGTAAATCGGCGTGCTGACATTGACGCTCACCGGTTTCCCGTATGTGCCGAGTATGGCGATTATCGCAAGGTCCATGTCAAAGGGCGCCACGAGGATGTCGCTCGCCGGTATCGTCTGCTGGTTGCGCAGCGTCACATGCACGTCTGAAATCCTGTCCGCGTCCGCAACCACGTGCCTGTTGGTGAGAACCCAGGTATATGTGCCGTCCTGGGCGATTATCACTCCGGAGCCGGTCGCGTATGTGTGCGCGACATACACCATGCTGTTCTGGAGGTCGTCTATGAGGAAGCCCGTCCTCTCCTCATCGGTCATGCAGTAATTGCCATAGCATACGAGGCTGCCGGTGCAGCCGCAGGCCCCGCAGTTGAACGCCAGGCTCTTGTTCTCAGCGCAATAATACCCATTTCCATTGCATCCGCCTACAAGCGTCCCGTCCCCGCATGACGGAGGGGTTACGCCCACATCCTTGCTGTCCGAAGAAGATGAATATCCGGAATCACCGTCAAAGCTTGCGATGATGTGCCACGTGCCGGTCTGGTTTAGCATTATGTTCGCCCGCGCAACCCCGTTTGAATTTGTGACAGCGGTCACATGGCGGCCGTAATCAAAGGTTATCGTCTTGCCCGGGACCGGATTTCCCCCACTGTCCATGAGCGTGGCGCTGATGGCTGCCGTGGAGTTCACATCCGCATGCTCCGGCGCGGATAGCTGCAGCGAAGTGGGCGCGCTCTGAGCCAGGAGCACGAAGATTGCCCCGAGCCCGCCTGCGATGAACAGGAAAAATATTATGCCTGCTATTGCGATAAGCCCCGCGACCACATAAATTCCGGGGATGCCCCCCGACGAAGGGGCCGCCTGCGGAGTTGGCCGCACCGGTGAAGCGACTGCTGAAGGTTCAAAAGGCGTTCCGCAATGGGGGCAGAATTCCGCACCCCTTGATTTTTTTCCGCACTTCGGGCATATCGGCATAGCCCTAATGCAAGAATTTAATCTTTATAATCTATTGCACCCGCGCAATTCAGGCATATTTCAGATACTCATTCTGCATAATCAGTGCATCATACTCCAATCTCGGGGATTCGCACACAACCCTCCCCGCAATCCCGTTCTCCGCCAGCATCTTCACCAGCGGTTTATACGGCGGAACATTCGCAGAAATCGGCAGATGGTTCCTCTCACCCTTCTCCGTATATTCTATAGATGAAAAATGCGAATGGAAATTCTTTCCATATCCCGGTATCCTTTTCTCTATTGTCCCAAACAATCTCCTATAATCCTCCTCACTTTTGCAGGGAAAGTCCCCCCGCGCAAGCAGGTGCGCGAAATCCAGCACCGGCCACACGAACCCCAACTCCTCGTGCAACCTAATGACCTCATCCAATCCGCCGAACGCGCTCTTCTTCCCAACCGTTTCCGCCCCAAGCATGCATTTTATTTTCGCCGCGTCCATCCTCTCCTTAATCATAAGCAGCACTTTCTTCGCCGCCTGGAACGCCTCTTCCTTGCCCAACTTCTGGTAATACCCCGGATGGAAAACCGTAATCGTCCCCCCGCACCAGGACGTCGCCTGCGCAGAGGAAAATATGTGCCGTATGGTGCCCGTAATCTTGCTCTTCTCCTGCGTGCAGCAATTCACATAATAAGGCGCATGCGAGGAAATCAGCACATCATTCCTCTCCGCGCTAGCCGCAATCTCCCGCCCCTTCGCCTCCTTCATCTTCACCCCGCGCACGAATTCCATCTCAAATGCGCCCAGCCCCAAGCCGCGCGAGCACTGCACCGCCTCCAAGTTTCCGCCTTCGCATTGTATCGGAATCCCGGCGCTCGCAAACCTCACCAGCTGTTTTCGCATGCATTAGCAGAATAAGATGAAAATTATATCCCTTTCCCTAGAAGAGGAAGTCCTCGTCGCTGCCCTTCTTCTTTTTCTTCTCGCTTTTCTGCACAGGCGCACCCGCCTCCTCAAACGCTATGTCAAACTCGTCGCTTTTCACCGGTACCGAGGCAAGGTTCCGTTTCGCGGGCTTCTCCTCCTGCGCAGTAGCCTCCTCAATTTCCGGCCTTTCCTCCTCGCGTGCCGCCCGCCTTTCCTCCCTGCGGGTTGCAGCCCTCTCCTCACGCGGCGCCTCCACCTCGGTTTCCTTTGCGAATTCGCTTGCGCGTTCCGGCGCCCCAACCTTAACCGGAGTTATATCGGCGAGCGTAAGTTCCCCGGCCCTCACCCTATCCATCACGCTCCTTTCCTTTTCAACCGGCCTCGCCATGTGGTATGCACCTATCCATTCCTTCCTTCCGCAATTAAATTACTTTCGGGCCCGGTGGGATTTGAACCCACGACCTACAGCTTAGAAGGCTGCCGCGCTGTCCAGGCTGCGCTACGGGCCCGCCTCAAATAATTAAGCGTTCATTCTGGTTAAAAAGGATAACTGCTGGCGCGTTCAAGCAATAATAAAAATCCCTACGCCCAATACTCTTCTGCTTGTTATGCCCTTCGGGCAACTAAGAGGATGATGGCATGGTATCCGTAAATGAAATCGTCGGGCTCATTGATGGAGTCTCCGGGGACACGACGGTCCCCAAGAACATCCGCAGGGCCCTTGAGGAGGCGAAGGGGAGATTAACTTCCCCGGATGAGCTGACCGTGCGCGTTAGCGCCGCAATCTACTCTATTGAATCGGTCAGCGAGGATGTGAACATGCCGCAGCATGCGCGCATGCAGATATGGAACATCCTCAGCGCCCTGGAGTCCATCAAAAAGTGAAATGGATGAAGGCGCTGCTGGAAAAGGGCGTCAGGATTTCTCTGGAGGCGGAAAAGCTTGCTGATTCTTCTTCCATCCCAGCCGAGGAACTCCTTTCCCTCCAGAAGAATTTCATTACCGAAGAGGACGTAAAACTGCTCATAGAGCAAAAGAACGAAAAGAAGGAAGAGCCCCTCGATGCCGAGCAGAAGGCAAAGTTCATCCCGCCCTCCGATTTCCGCCCCCTCGCCAAGGAATATGAATCCTCCCTCCGCTTCCACGAGAAGCTGGACGTCACGGGCAAGTCCAGGGGCAGCGGCACGGTTGATGATTTCGTCGCCTATTTCCGCGACAGGTTCCAGCGCCTCTCCCGCATGCTCACCGCATACTCGTCCAAATACCCCGAGGCCGCGCTCACCGAAATGAAGAAGGTGGAGGGCCAGAAGGTAAAGTCCATAGTCATGATAACCGACATCCGCCAGACAAAGAACAATAATATCCTAATGGACGTTGAGGACCTGGAGGGCAAGTTCAAGATACTATTCTCCCAGCGCGACGACAAAACGTTCGGGCGTTCAAAGATGCTCGTGCGCGACGACATAATCGCGGTCTTCGGAAAGGTCACCAACGCCTTCATCGTGGTGGAGGAATTCGAGTTCCCCGACCTCCCGATTTCCCGCGACCGCAAGGTGTGCGAGAAGGACGTCGCCGTCGCCTACCTCTCTGACATCCATCTCGGCAGCAACAAGTTCCTCCAGCCATACCTGGACGGATTCGTGGACTGGCTCCACGGGAACCGCGGCAACCCCGAGCTGGCCGGAAAAATAAAATACATCTCAATCGCCGGCGACCTCGTTGATGGCATAGGAATTTACCCGAACCAGGAGCGCGAGCTCACGATAAAGGACATCTATAAGCAATACGAGCAATTTGACGCCTTCATAAATTCCCTTCCGGATTACATAGAGGTGATAGTCGGCCCCGGCAACCACGACGCAGTGCGCAGGGGCGAGCCGATGCCGGCAATCCCCACGGACATGGTGAAGAGCGACGTACATCTCATAGGCAGCCCCGCCTACGCCACCATTGAGAGCTCCGACCACCTCATCTACCACGGCACCTCCACCGATTCCTGGATTGCCTCCATGCCCAAGCTCTCCTACGACAAGCCGGAGCAGGTGATGGTGGAATGCCTCAAGAGAAGGCACTTATCCACTATTTTCGGCGGGAACGCCATCGTCCCGGAAAGGATGGATTACATGCTCATAGAAAAGGAACCCGACGTCCTGCACTTCGGCCACGTGCACAAGAACGGCTACACGAAATACCGGGGAACGCTCGTAATAAACTCCGGCACTTTCCAGAGCACGACCGATTTCCAGCTGAGGCAGGGCCACATACCCACCCCCGGGAGGGTGCCGGTGCTCGAACTGAAGACAGACGCGCTTCGCACGCTGGATTTCTCGAGGTAGGAAAATGGATTACTTCGAATCACTGAGGAATGAACTGGACCGCGCGCATGCGGTCGCCTCAGAGGCACGCAGCAAGGGCTTTGACCCCTCCGACAAGGTGGAAATCCTGGTTACAAAAGACGTAGCCGCCCGCGTGGAAGGGCTGGTGGGCCCGGTAGGAATCGCGGAAGTGATAAGGAAGATGGAAGCCGGGGGCCAGCCGCGCACCGCAATCGCGTTTGACCTCGCGGGCAGGATTGCCGCTGGGGAATTTTCCAAGGGAACCCCGCAGAAGCTCATGGAGCAGGCGGTGAGGACCGCGGTCGGCCTCCTCACCGAAGGCGTCCTGGTCGCGCCCACAGAAGGCATAACCGAGCTGAGCATAAATGAAAACCCAGACGGCACCGATTACGTCTCGCTGCATTTCGCAGGCCCAATCCGCTCTGCAGGCGGCACGGTCGCCGCCCTCAGCGTCGTCTTCGCTGACATCGCGAGGAAAAGGTGCGGCATAGGCAACTACCGCCCGACCGAGACCGAAGTTGCCAGGTATGTGGAAGAGGTGAATGTGTATGAGAACCGCTGCAACCATTTGCAGTATAAGCCGCCGGACGAGCACGTCGCCCACATAGTGCGCAACTGCCCGGTGTGCATAGACGGCGACCCCACGGAAGATGTTGAGGTTTCCGTGCACCGCGACCTTGACCGCGTGAAGAGCAACCGCGTACGCGGAGGCATCCCCCTCGTCATCTGCGAAGGCATTGCGCAGAAGGCCCCCAAGGTGCTCAAGCAGGCAAGCAAGTACGGCTTAGATTGGAACTGGCTGCAAGATGTAATCAAGGTGAAGAAGAGGGAGGACAAAGTGGAAGTGAAGCCCGACTTCACTTATTTGGAAGGGCTGGTCGCCGGCCGCCCTGTCTTCAGCTACCCCATGGCAAAGGGCGGTTTCCGCCTCCGCTATGGGAGGAGCCGCACGAACGGCATAATGGCAAGGAACCTCCATCCCGGCGCGATGGTGCTCCTGGATTCCTTCCCCGCAAACGGCACCCACATGAAGGTTGAGCGCCCGGGCAAGGGCTGCATCGTCACCGTGTGCGACTCCATAGAGCCCCCGGTCGTCCGGCTCAAGGGCGGCTCAGTGATGAAGGTGAGGAGCGCGCAGGAGGCACAATCCCTCCGCGACAAAGTTGAAAAGATACTCTTCCTAGGCGACATGCTCGTGACCTTCGGCGATTTCCTCAAGTCCAATCATCCGCTCATGCCCTCCGGCTACTGCAGGGAATGGTGGGAGGCCGAGATAGAGGCCGCGGACCTTTCCATCCCGCAATTCCACTGCGCGCAGGACGCATTTGAGTTCTCGCGCAAGAGCAACATCCCCCTCCATCCAGATTACACTTATCCCTGGCACGACCTCACCCACGATGAGATTTCCTCGCTCGCCCATTACTTATCCAAAGGGACGCCAACCTGGGAGGGCAACCATCTCCGCGAATTCATCATCCAGCTGGACAAGGAAAAGTATATCCTTGAGAACCTGTATGTTGAGCACAAGGTTGATGGCCAGAACCTAATCCTCTCCGGTGACGACGCCTTCGCGCTACTCTCCTCCCTGGGCCTCCTCATGGGCCAGAAGCTTGATTCCTCCTCATTCTCCATAGACCCGAATACGGATGTGATGGAAAACATGCGCCGCCTCTCCGGCATAACCATCCGCAGGAAATGCCCCACATATGTAGGCGCAAGGATGGGCAGGCCCGAGAAGGCCAAGGAGAGGATAATGCCGGGGAGCCCGAACATCCTTTTCCCCACCGGCTCGCCCAAGAACCGCAGTTTGGTAAAGCTCTACAAATCCCTTAAGGGAAGAGAAAAGGAGCGCGGCATAAACGTTGAAATAGCCCGTTTCCGTTGCAGCGGCTGCGGGAAGCCGACCTTCTCCCCGCGCTGCCACTCCTGCGGCGCCCTCGCCACCACGGAGCTAGTCTGCCACAAGTGCGGCGCCGTCACCAAGGAAAAGGAGCACTGCGGCATGCCCACCCAGGCCTACGATTACCGCCCGCTTGAACTTATCTCCATAATGGAGAAGACACGCACAGAACTCGGCTTCATGCCCCCGGACCTCAAGGGGGTGAAGGGGCTCTTCAGCGACTCCCGCATCCCGGAGCGCCTTGAAAAAGGATTTTACCGCGCCAAGCACTCTGTTTATGTGTATAAGGACGGCACCTCCCGCTTTGACGCCACGGACGTCCCCATCACCCACTTCCGCATCTCCGAGATAAACCAGACCGTTGATGGAATAAAGGCCCTTGGCTACACGCAGGATTCCGAAGGCAAGCCCATCACCTCCGACACCCAGATAGTCGCCCTCATGCCCCAGGACATCCTCGTCTCCCGCCACGGCCTTGATTACCTCGCAAATGTCGCGAATTTCCTGGACGACACCCTCATAAACCTCTACGGGCTGCACCCCTTCTACAAGCTCAGGAACGGGAAGGACCTCATAGGCCACATGGTCGTGGGGCTCTCCCCCCACACCTCAGCCTGCGTCCTCGCCCGCATCATAGGCTATACCGATGCGAATGTGGGCTACGCCCATCCCTATTTTCATACTGCAAAAAGAAGGAATTGCGACGGGGACGAGGACGCAATAATGCTCCTCATGGACGCCCTCTTGAATTTCTCCCGCTCTTACTTATCCAGCAAGAGGGGAGGGACTATGGACGCCCCGCTCCTGCTCACCCCCATGATAAACCCGCTGGAAGTTGATGACGAGGTGCATGGGATGGAAGTGGTCAGCAAATACCCACTTGACTTCTACCAGGCATGCGAGAAGCTCACCTTCCCCGGCGACATCAAGCTCGCCACTGTGAAGGACCTCCTGGGCAAGCCCGAGCAATACGGCGACCTCCGCTTCATGTTTGACACCACCTCCCTCAACGAGGGCCCCATGGTCACCAATTATATAACGCTGGACTCCATCCCGCAGAAGATAGAGGCGGAGTTCCGCCTCCACTCCCTCATCCGCGCCGTTGATTCCAAGGACGCGGCGGAGCGCCTCATCCTCTCCCATTTCATCCCGGACATCTACGGAAACCTCCGCTCCTTCTCGCGGCAGTCCTTCCGCTGCGTTGATTGCAACGAAATCTTCCGCCGCCCACCCCTCATAGGCAAATGCTCCCGCTGCGGGGGCAAAATCCTCCTCACCATAAACAAGGGCGGCATAGAGAAATACCTAAAGGTATCCATGCGGATGATTGACGAGTATGGATTGCCCTTCTACCTGAAGCAGCGCCTTGAACTCGTTGAAAAGGAGATAGACAGCGTCTTCCGCGACGAGAAGGTGGAGCAGAAGGGATTGTCCGACTTCATGTAGCTGGCGCTAAAGAAAAGAAAAACAAAAACAAGAAAAATAAAAACTAAAGGATTATTTGACGTACTTCTCCGCCATGTCGCCGATGACAGGCAGCTTGTACCTCTCTCCCTGCCAAGCCTTCCACATCATGAACAGTATCACGAGTATGGGCAGGAACATCAGGGGCATTACGCAGAAGCCGCCGATTCCAGTGACCATAGTAAGCACTGAAGCCACTATGCTCAGCACAATCGAGTACACGATCGTCACAGCAGTGAGCAGGAGGTCCTGGTATGCGTGGAACGCCACGAACTTGTCGTTCTTCTTGTCAGTGAACAGCACGAACAGAGGAACCCAGAAGCTTATCAGGTAGCAAAGCATGCCGAACAGGTTGGAATCGCTGCTTCCAGAGCTAGGCGCCGGATCCGCAGCCTTCTTCTTTTCTTCCGCCATTGAAAATCACCACTATGCATTAAAAGGGAGGACATTATAAATCTTTCAGGGAGAGCCAACAGGTGCAATAATGCTCATATTCAACACCCTCACCAGGAAAAAGGAAACGTTCGGCGCAAAGGAGGGCGGCAAACTCTACATCTACGTGTGCGGCCTCACGCCCTACGACCATGCCCATGTCGGCCACGCCCGCACCTATGTCGCCTTTGACACAATCAAGCGCTGCCTCATGCAGAAGGGCGCGGACGTTTTCCACATCCAGAACGTAACGGACGTGGAGGATAAGATATTCAACCGGAGCCGCGAGACCAAAATCCCGCCCCAGGACCTCGCGGAGCGCTTCCAGGGCGAAGCTTTGGAATTGTTTGACCTTTTGAACGTCCTCCGCGCAAACGTTTACCCAAAAGTGAGCGAGCACATTCCCGAAATCATAGAAATGATACAAAAAATCCAGAAGAACGGCCTCGCCTACGAAACCAAAACAGGCGTCTATTTCTCCGTCAAGAAGTTCCGCAATTACGGGAAGCTCTCCGGCCAGAAGATGGACGAGATAAAGAAGGGCTCGCGCATAGAGGCGGACGAGACGAAAGAACATCCCGAGGATTTCGCCCTCTGGAAGAAGGGTGAGGATGTCCTCACCTTTGATTCCCCATGGGGCATAGGCCGCCCCGGCTGGCACATAGAATGCTCCGCCATGGCGATGAAATACACGGGCGGAAAGCCCTTGGACATCCACGGCGGCGCAAGGGATTTGATTTTCCCGCACCATGAGAACGAAATAGCGCAGGCGGAAGGGGCCGCCAGCCGCCAGTTCTCCCGCTTCTGGATGCACACCGGCTTCCTCACCGTTAATGGGGAAAAGATGAGCAAATCTTTAGGCAATTTCATCACCCTCAAGGACCTTTTATCCAGGCACTCGCCCAATGCAGTGCGTTTGTTCTTCCTCCGCAGCCATTACAGGAGCCCCGTGGATTACAGCGAGGACTCCATACGCTCCGCAGAGGAATCCGTGAAGCGCATCTTCAATTTATGGGCGATGCTGGACGACGCATTAACAGAGGAGAAACCCTCCCCGCCGGACAAGTCCTTCCGCAAGGATTCAGATGCGGAGATTTCCGGATTCTACGCCTGCATGGAAGATGATTTTGACACCCCAGGTGCGATTGCGCACCTCTTCAACCTCGCATCCCTTTCCTTTTCACAGTTGGAGAAGGCGAAGCCGGACCTCGGGCAGCTCGCCGCCGTACGCGAAAAGCTTGAGCAGATGCTCTGGGTTTTGGGATTGAAGAAGGAGGAGATTGAGATGCCGGAAATGACTGAAAAATTGGTCTCACTATTGATTGATTTGAGGGAAAAGGCCCGCAAGGAGAAAAATTACGGAATGTCAGATGAGATAAGGAAGCGCCTCAGCGAACTGGGCGTCGTGCTTGAGGACGGCGAGAAAGGAGTGAAGTGGAGAATAGAAAAACGATAGAGCGGGCCTGAGGGGATTTGAACCCCCGACACCCGGATTAAGAGTCCGGCGCTCTGGCCAAGCTGAGCTACAGGCCCAATTCCATATTTCTAGGGAATCAGAAAGCAGAATATAAAAGCACTAGAACACTTTTTATACGTTATCTCAGGCTGAGGGGAGCCCAATACTTCCTCTTTCCGCCCCGGGCCTTCTTCGCAACCAGGTATTCTACGGTGTCCGCCTGCCTCTTACGCGCCCTTTTCTTTTCTTCCATGCGGCTTTTCTTCTTGCCTTCCGCGTCCAGCATTACCGCTTTCTCTTTCCTGTGTGCCTTCCTCTTCGTGGAAATAGCCGCATCCTGCCCCAAGGCAATTTCCTTCCTTTTCTCCGCCCTGCGCTTCGCCTTTTTCTCCTTCTTCAACTCCACCACAGGCATCTCGCGGCGCACCTTCTTCCTCCGTATTCCGGAGGAAAGCGGCACCGCATCCCCGAACCTGACCTTCGCGGCAGGCCTCTTCGGCTTCTCCGCGGGCCTTTCAGCCCCCACTTGCTTCATTTCAGGGCGTCTCTTCCTCTTTTTCTTTTTTTCCTGCAAAAGCTCCGGATTTTTCGCCTCTGCAACCCGGTTTAATCTCACAGGAGATGTGTTCTCCCGCCTAAAAACCAATTTGCCCATTAGTTTAGGAACACCAACCTTCAATTTTGGCATCTGGGCGGGCGCACCATCGTCCATCCCCCTAGGCGCATGCATGGGCTTCATCCTGCCCTTGCTGTCTATCCTCCAGAATGGAGCTTCTTCCGCCGCACGTTTTGCGGAGGGATTGTACCCAGCTTTCTCCCTCCTAACCAGCTTCTCTTTTCTTTCTACCTTGCTTTCCGCCCTTGCCACATTCTTTGCTTCAACGGGCTTCTCCTTTACCCGTTTCTCTTTCCTGAACCTTGTTGGGACGGACTCAAAAGCATCGTATGCGAATTGCATGGGAGCCTGCTGGGAAGCCGGGGCAGCTTCACTCCTGCACTCCTGCACCGCCACCTCATTGCCGGATGCGGCGGCAACAAATTCCCTTCTTTCCGCAGAAGGCAAAACAGGCGCCTCAACCCTCGCAGGATTCCATTCAATCCCGCGCGTGCCGATTCCGTTGTAATAGAGTATTATGTCCAATTCGCCCTCGCAGCCGACCTTAAGCTGAGAGTCCTTCAGCCATTCCCTGAGCTTGTTGGATGATGCGAAATCCTGCACAAATGTTGCGTTTGGCACGAATCCGGTTCGCATTTCAAATCCGCCGGTTTCAATGGTGGCAAGCGGCTGTAAGTATCGCGGTGGGAGCGGGTCTTTCCAAGAGCTTAGCAGGATATCACTAGGGTTGATTGTTCCATCACCCATGTCCAACAAGAGCAATTCTTGCAACCTTTGTTTTGTTACTGGTCCCGTGGGTTCAGTGTTGCCCAGCGAACATGATGCTGTGCTGTTTTCTATAACGACAGTTAATTCTTCGGCAGTAATTAGGATATCTGCCGCTTTAGCTCCGGAGATACCACCGTTCCCGCATGAAATGAGGGGTATAAGCTTGCGCTTTCCATCCTTGCTACGAAAGCTGTAATGCACGTTTTTGATAGTGCCATCCTTAGTGACAACCTTGCATATCCCCAAACCCTCCTTCTCGTCGTACTGTTCAAGTACAATCATGCCATGTTTCCTGAGAGCAGCCACCAACACGCTTTGCAGATTGGACCCCAATTCTACGCGCTCATGGACATATTTGCCTTTCTCGCTTCCATCCAGCACTATCACATTCAATTCTGCCATCGGAGGTTCTTTTCCAAATGGCTTCTCCTTGTGCTCTGCCCGTTTTGCAAAATCGGATGGCTCCGCATTAACTTTGCGCAAGTTTCCAGCATTTATTCTTACCGCTTCTTCCCCACCCATTCAGTTCCCACCCTAACTAAGTTACCAACCTCTTTTTTCTCATAACCTTTTTATTCCGATGCCCGCCAATCCCCTTTATGGGATTCCTTCTCCGTGACAAGCCGGCAAAAGTCTTCTCGCTCCTCAAGAACAAGTCCACCTATCTCTCGGATATTGCGAAGGAAACAGGCACCACCTATGTATACATAACCCATCTCGCCACCGCCCTCCAGCAGAAGGGGCTGGTCACAATCCAGGCGGCGGGAAAGAAGAAGACCGTCTCCCTCACGGACAAGGGGAAGGAAGTGGCGAACGCGGTGGAGGAACTGAGGAGGAAAATAGAATGATAAAGGTTTTTCCGGGCAAAAGCAACTCCCGCCGCCCCGTTTCCACCGGCTACCTGATTGATGGAAAGGTCGCAATAGACGCCCCCGAAGGCGTCATTTATCCCAATCCGGAACTAATAATCCTCACGCACGAGCACTGCGACCACATAACCGGAATCCCAAACCACTCCTGCGAAATAGCCGCAAGCCCAGCAGCGATAAAGGAAATAGATATGGGGCACTCTTTCTGCAGGGAATTGGGCCTTCCGGAGATAAAGGATGCTAAAATCCGCCCCCTCAAGGATGGGGAGCGCCTCCAATTCCCAAATTTCACCCTCCGCATCCTGCACACTCCCGGCCATTGCCCGGGCGCAATCTGCATTTATCTTGAGGAAAAGAAATATCTCTTCTCCGGCGACACAGTGTTCCCGGATTTGATGCTCCCCAACCTCTCGCTCCCCGGGAGCGACCCCTCCAAGCTCCTGAAATCCTATGAGATGCTCTCAAAATTAAAAATAGAAAAATTCTTCCCAGGCCACGGCGAGCCCTTCTCATCTTCTGGATACATGGAAAAAGTGAAGGATGAGCTTTGCGCCCTGATGCCCGGAAGCAAATAATTATTGCCGTCCAGATACAGCTCTCAACGCAACCTTCTTCTTCATCTGGGAAAGCACTTTCCTGTAATCCAGGTAATGGGAGAACGCGTTTATCTCTATCGTGTAGCTGCCCTCGCGGGTGAGGTTGTTCGCGAATATCGGGACGGAGAAGGTCGAGGTAGCCCCCGGCATTATCTCGCCCACCCTCTTCTCCACATAGTTCTGGTTGCAGTTGACGTCAAACCCTACATTGGACCTCTGGGGCAGTGAAACATCCACGGAAACCAGCTGCTTCTGCGAGCTTATGTTCGTGACGCCCACGTCCATCATTATCTTGCTGTTCCTGCCGGTCCGAAGCCTGAGCGAATCAAACTTCGCGGATACGGAGAACGGCTTATGCACCGGCGTGGTCGCCATCGGCACGGACGCCCCGGCATCCTCATCCTTAGACTTGCCCAAGAAGAAATCCATCACTCCCATATTGACACCTTATGGAACGTTATTACCTAAGAATTTAAAATACGCTATAATTAACAAAAAAAGCTGGAGGGCCGCCTAAGCGGCCCCGGGATCAGAATCATTCCTCTTCTTCGTCGTCCTCCCCAAACTCCTCATCGTCATCGAAATCCTCGTCCTCCCAGTCTTCGTCCTCATCGAAAGCGAACATGTTACTCACCTGCCCCTATGGAAGGGGCGAAGCAAATAAAAAGATATGTGGTGCAATAGTATGTTATAGAAGGTATAATATCATGACTGATAAACCACGCCATCTAGCGGGATTGCTCTCGGATGCAGGATTCGTCCGTACAGCGAAAGCGTTGGATTTCGGCAGGAGGCTCCTGGAGAAGGAGCCCGAGTGGGCAAAGGGCTATGAGGATGCGGTGCTTGTGTTCAGGGAGCTCGTGCACAGGAGCGGCACCGCGGACCGCCTGATGCACCTTATACCCCAGATAGACTCCCGCATACGCAGGGTGGAGCTCTGGGAGGCGAAAAAGGACGGGCTGAGGTTCCTTAACTCCGACCCCGAGGCTGAATTTGGGAAAAGGCCGTTCATCAAATACGGCTCGGACGCACGCGCGGCAAACATGCGCATGGGCAACATAATCGTGTTCAACGGTACAAAAAGCATAATCTTCAGCACCAATCCTGGCGACTATGCCGTAAAAGGCCTCATGGCGGGGGCGACGTTCGGGGAAAACGGCTGCTGGATTCCGCTCGGCAACATTGTGAATGGCAGGATGGAGCTCACCCACGTGCTGGCGGTGTACGGGGATATCTCCCAGGAACCGGGGAAGGAGAACCACCAGCTCAATTTCATCGTGTCCGTGGCCGCGCTCATACACACGGTGATGTATTCGCAGAGGGTCATAGACAGGGGCGACACCGACCCGACGACCACCCTCTGGAACAGGAGGCGCTTCGACGACGACATCCTGCTGGCAGCAGCCGGGCATGCAATCCATGACCGGAAACTCTCAATAGTGATGATGGACCTGGACCATTTCAAGCTGATCAATGACAACAATGGCCACGTGGCAGGGGACATGGTGCTCGGCATAGTCGGCTCCATGTTCAAGCGCTCCGGCGAACTCGCCTACAGGTACGGAGGCGAGGAATTCATACAGCTGCAGAAAGATATAGGGGGCATGGTGTCCCTGCGCAGGCTTGAGGAGATGCACGCAGCCTTCAATCCGCTGGAATGCAGAGTGGAGCACGTGGGCGCCATACCAGTGACCGCCAGCTTCGGCGCCGCGTCAGCGGGCATAATCCGCCTGCTCCTTGAAAGGGTGGAGCGCTACCCCAAGAGTTCAGAGGCGATAATCTCCCTCGTTTCTAAGATAAGAAGCCTGGAGCCGCGCGCGATGGAGGACGCAAAGCGCATCCGCGAAGCTGAAGAGGCAGCGCGCAGGGCCGGAGTCGGGATAAAGCTTGATAAGATCCCAGAAGGTTCCCTCCTTAGGTATATAGAGGCCGAGGCGGAACTGATGGTGCGGCTTGCGGACGGGGCGATGTACCATACCAAGGAGGCCGGCAGGAACAGCGTATCCCGCGCGATAGTCCATGGGAACGAGCTCGTGTTTGAGCGCGTGGATTTCACGCAATTAGAGCCTTCAGCACCCTCAGGAGTTGCGGACGGCCAGCTACCACTTTCGCTACCGAACCGGCAAAGTTTCCATCCATAATCTTCTGCAAATCCGCATCCGTAATCGTGTTGAAGATGTGGTTGAGGTCGTCGTCATTGACCTCCTCCATCACTTTCCTCAGGAGCAGCCTCTTTCCCATCTTCTTCCCGGGCCCAGCCCTCCATATGTTCTCATACTCTTTGAGCATTTTTTCCGAGTAATCCTTCGCGGAATGCGCTTTCTTAGCCACCCCAGCCGCAATTATTCCCGTCTCCATCGCGAGCGCAATCCCGCCCCCGTGTATGGGGTCAACCTGCCTCGCCGCCGTCCCTATGCACATGAAGCCGTCCTTCACGAATGATTCTATCGGCGCCCCCACTGAAATAACGCCCCCGAAATCCTCCAGCACGCTGGAATCCTTCAGCTGGGGATGATTCTCAATGAACCTGTCCATGAGCACCTTCGGGTCCGCGCCTTCCACATTCCCTCCTTTCTTCCCGTTCGTGAGGTGCCCGCCTATCCCTATCCCCACATTCGCCTTCCTCGCCGCCTTCGGGAATATCCAAACATATCCCCTCGGCGCAATCTCAGTCCCGAAATAAAGCTCAATCAAATTCTCATGGTCGTACGGCTTCATCTCATACTGGTAGCAGGTATCCACATCGTAGAGCGTGGACATCGCCTTCAGCCCCGCCTTCCTCGCGACTATGGATTCCATCCCCTCCGCCGATACCACCAATGGCGCCCTCACCTCATACGGCTCCCTGCCCCACTGGGAGACCATTACCCCGTCTATTTTCCCGTCCTTCTTCACGAGGTCCGTAACCCTCGCGTAAGTCTTCACCTTCGCGCCCTTATCCACCGCCAGCTCCACCAGCCACTTGTCAAACATTTTTCGTTCAAGCACCCAGCCCTTCGTGTCCTTGCTTTTCCATGTGATGCTCTTCCCGTTGGGCGCAATGACCTTCGCGCCCAGTATTTCCGTTGAGAAGCACTGTTTTGGGATATCTATTTTCTGGGAGACAACCTCCCTCTCGCCCAATCCCTCCCCGCACCTGACCGGCTCGCCCAATTCCTTCCTCTTATCGTAAATCATTACGCTCTGCCCGTTCTGCGCAGCAACCCTCGCCATGGTCGCGCCGGCAGGCCCTCCCCCTATAATAATGATATCATAATCATAGTCGGACATAGGAATCACTTCTTCTTCGCCTCAACCAGCTTAATGCAGTCCGCCGGGCAAACCCTCACGCACGCCCTGCAGTTTATGCACTTATCCGGATAAGTCTTCATCCTCAGCCCGACCAGCTCAATCGCGAGCACCGGGCACACGGACGCGCAGCCCACGCACTGTATGCATTTATCGTGATTTATCTCTATCATGCCTTTCCTTTCTCCGCATATATTTATAAAGAAAATGACGTCAAACCCATGCCCCTTCCTATTCGCCCACTATCGCCACAAGATTTATATAGATGTTACAAACCAATAAAGAGTTGCGTATTTTGGGGAGGAAACTGGTCGCCTTGCCAGCCAGCGCCGCTTGGCGCTGGCCTAATTCTCACTTCCCTCAGAGCGAGTGATATCTTTAATGGAGTGAGAATTTGATTGAAATCGACGGAAGCGCAGGCGAAGGAGGCGGTCAAATAGTCCGCACCGCCCTCACCCTATCAGCCCTAACAAATACTCCAGTCCGCATCTTCAACATAAGGGCAAAAAGGGACAAGCCCGGCCTCCGCCCCCAGCACCTAGCAGCCGCAAAGGCAGTCCGCTCCATCGCAAGGGGCACTCTAGAAGGGGCAGAAGAAGACTCCCACGAGCTTTCCTACACCCCCTCCGGCATAATTGGCGGAAAATACGAATTCAACATAGGCACAGCCGGCTCCTCCATCCTCGTAGCCCAAACCATCCTCCCCCTGCTCATTTCCGCGAAGAAGCCCTCCGAAATAAAGATTACGGGAGGCACCCACAACCCCAAGGCCCCTTCCTACGATTATTTTGAGCGGGTATTCCTTCCTGCCCTCAATTCAATGGGCTGCGAAATAGAATCCGAGATGTTCCGCGCGGGCTATTATCCCACTGGTGGAGGGGAAATCCGCCTCAAGGTGAAACCCTCAAAACCAAAACCTACAGATTACTGGATCCGCGTCCCATTCCCCCAAACCCAAGCCATAATCTCATTAGCAAATCTCCCGATGCTGATTGCAGTCCGGGAGAAGAAGATATTCGTCCATAACAACATCAATAGGGTATACGTGCGGGAGGAAAAATGCAACGACAAGGGCAATTCCATCCTTGCATACCGGGGATTCATAGGATTCCAAGTAATGGGAGAGAAGGGAAAGCCCTCCGAGAAAGTAGGGGAAGAATGCTTCAACGGCATAAGGGACGAAGGCGACGTGGATGTGGACCACCGCCTCGCCGACCAGCTCCTCATTTATGCATCCCTAGCCGGAAAAACCTCCTACAAAACCTCCCGCATCTCCAGCCACACAGCAACATCTATAAATATAATAGGGAATTTCCTACATAAGTCATTCTCTATAGAGGGAACAACCATAAGGGTGGAATGAAATGGTGGCGATGCTGGACAAGCCCGGGCTTGCCCTTTCTGTGCTTTTCGGGGCGGCGGTCCTAGTTTTCGGGGGGGCACCATACCTCGCACTGATGTTATTCTTCCTGATGCTTGCCATCTTCGTGACCAAATACGGCTACTACGAAAAGAAGGAGATGGGCATCTACGAGCACGACCGCAGCTGGGAAAATGTATTATCCAATGGATTGGTCCCCGCATTCTGCGCGGTGCTCTCCCCTGTTGTGGGCCCCATGCCCTATATAGCATCCGTCGCAGCCGTCACCTCGGATAAGTTCGCCTCGGAATTGGGCGTCCTCTCCGGAGAACCCCTTTCCCTGGACGGCTTCAAGAGGGTGAAGCCAGGCACATCCGGCGCGGTGAGCACTTTGGGCTTCGTGATGTCCCTGTGCGGCGCGGCCCTCATCGGCATCTCGGCCATCTTCCTTTTCGGCGTCTCACCCACCGCCGCCCTTCTCATAACCCTCGCGGGCTTCGCCGGAAGCGTGATAGACAGCATCTTTGGCATTCTGGAAGAAAGGGGGCTGGGCACAAAAGGCACCACCAACATAATATGTTCAATCGCAGGCGCAGTGATTGGCCTGTACATAACGTGATTCTATGAAAGCATTCGTTCTTTGCGGAGGGAAGGGCACGCGCCTCAGGCCTTATACGGACAAGATGCCGAAGCCGATGCTCCCCATACAGGGAAAACCAATCCTCCAGCACATACTGGAGCACCTTAAGGCCGGCGGCATAACCGACATCACGCTGTTCGTCGGCTACATGCGCCAGGACATAAGGGACTATTTCGGGGACGGGAAGAAATTTGGCCTGAAAATATCATATGTAGAGGAGGAAGAGGAGCGCGGAACCGCGGGCGCCATCCTCCACGCAAAGAGGCCCGCGGAGACCTTCCTCGTAACCATGGGCGACCACCTCACAGACATAAGCATAAAGGAGATGCTCGCCTTGCACAAAAAATCCGGCTGCACCGCAACCATCGCCGTGATGGACCACCACACCAAGATAGAATACGGTGTGATAAGGACCAGGAGGGACGGGAAGGTGGACGAATTCCAGGAGAAGCCAGTGCTCATGCACAAAATAAACACCGGCATCTACATCATGGAGCCGGAAATCTTCAATTACATAAAGGAAAAGGAGGATTTCGCCAAGAACGTGTTCCCGCGCCTCCTCTCATCCGGCAAATGCATAGGCACCTACACGCTCACCGGCTACTGGCGCGACATCGGGAATGTGGAGGAATACGAAACGATTAAGGGCACAGGCAAATGCTAGGCGTACAGGAAGAACACCACTAATCCGACCAACGCCTGCATCCCGATGAACACGAGCACGAGGTTCCTCTCGCTTATCCCGCCGCTCATCCTCATAATGAGCTGCGCGAACCCGCGCACCTTCCCCTCAACCGGGTAAAGCTTCCCGCCCTTCAACTCCCCCCACCATTTGCTGCTCGGGAACCTGTGGTACGCCTTGATGAAGAAGTCCGCCACGTAAAGGATGAGCATGAGCGCCCCTGCGCTTTCCATGTTCCCGATTATGACGCCGGAAGCCAGCACCGCCCCTATCGTGAGGTTCCCCACGTCCCCTGGGAAAACCCGCGCAGGGAACCAGTTGCCCTTTAGGAAGCCGAGCAGGGCGCCCAGCATGGGGATGAATATCACCAGCATCTCCACCCTTCCGTTCAGGAATGCGAGCGCCGCCATGAAGAGCATCACAATGCTGCCCATGCCCGCCTCCATCCCGTTGAATCCAGCGAGCATGTTCGTGAGGTTTGAGGCCACCGCCACCCCCACCGGTATGAGCAGCACTATATAGAAAAGCCCGAGGTCCACCTCCCCCAGGAACGGCACCGCTATCGCTGTGCTACCCGCCGCGCTCACCGCGACCAGAGGCACCGCAGCCGCAAGCGGAAGGAACGCCTTCACCGCCTGCGGTATGTCCAAGAGGTCGTCCACAATCCCTATGAACGCCATCGCATGTATGGTGACCAGCGCCGCCAGCACATAAGTGATGTTGAACTCAAATCCGTTGAACGTATTGAGCATTATCGCGAGCAGCACCCCCGCGGTAAATCCCGCGACTATCGCAATCCCGCCCATCTCCGCGACTTCCGGCCTTCCCTCCTTGTTCACGTCCTTCCCGACCATCCCGAACCGCTTGAGGCGCGGAATGAGGAAATGGGACAATGCCAGCGTCACCAGCAAGGAAAACGCCAGAATCGCAATCAGGGCAAGCATCTAGCCACTCACCGCGAATGCGCCCGTAACCGAGTACGCCTTGGGCCTCTTGAGCCCTTCCGCAAGAACGCTTCCCTCTATCCCTTCCACCACTATCACCCTGTTCTTCGCGTCGTTGTACGCAAGCGCCCCGTCCAGCATCTTTATCTTCGTGAATGGCACCCTCTTCAGGCCCACAATCGCGCCGTCCACCTGGTCCACCCTTCCGCCCTGCACCACGGTGTTCAGCATATACTGCCTATTCGCATAAACCGCTATCTCGGTCGCCCCTCCGTCCGCGGTGGCCCTCGCATAATATGCAAACACGTTCACGCTGTCCCCGGCGGACGCATCCAGCGTATCATATGAGAATATCACCCTGTCCGCCCACTCATCTTCCAGCGGGTCCAGCACCACCGGCTCCCCGCCCGCGTAATACCGGAATGCATTTGGATATGCGAATATGCCCACTTCCCCCTTCCCTTCCGCCCACTTGAACATCTCAACCGTTCCCTCGGATGGTATCCCCATCTGTTCCCCCTCATACGAGTGCGTGGAGAGGTTCGCCGCCATCGTGAGCACGGCAGTGAGCATGAGCAGTATAGCCGCCGGCTGCGCCAGCATCCTCATCCTCATGTCATACATCGCAGCCATCGCGTAGAACACTATGAAGCCGAACAGCCCCGCCACCGCGCTCCTCACCGGGTCTGCCTCCGAATAGAACAGGCACAACGAGAACACGGCCATGAACGCGAGGTTCAGGGGCCTCTCCTTCTCCTTCCACATCTCCGCCAGCCCCAGCGCGCTCGTGCATGCGAGCACCGCCGCGCCCACCGGGTGCGAGAACAGGAGCGCAGCCGCCCCTATGATGGGCGGGGCCGCCTTGTCCTCCCTCCTCTCCTTTATTCCCTCCATCAGCAATGCGAACGAGAAAGGGAGCAATAGGGAATATTCCCCGATATAATAGTTTACCCCATTCGCGCTTCCCAAGTAAATCCCCGCGCCCGCGACCACCACGAGCAGCGCGAGCCCTATCCTCCTGTTCTTCAAAACCTGCGCGACCAGCGATGCAACCAGGACCGCGAACGACGCGCCAGCCATCAGCAGCAGCGCCATCGGGTCCGCGACCGTCGCCGCGTTGTTCAGAGCCACGGGCGCGGTCGCCAGCAGCAGCCCCCCGAACATGCACTTCCATTCCGCCAATTCCACCTTCCTCAGCGCAAAATAGAGGAACACGGGCGCGAGCACCACGCATGTGAACGCGAGGTAATACACCGCATGCGGGTCGTTCAGCCCCAGCGCGGGCAATTCCCCATATCCCCTCTCCGATATCCCCGCGTACCCAAAAAGGAAAAACCCTGCCGAAAACAGCACCAGCGCAGCCAAATGCAAGTAATGCCTCATGATTCCACCCTAACCCCAAGAGGAAGGGGGAGCACCCCCTTCTCTCTAGGGTACTCATAACCCCCCATCATTTTTTCAACCTTCAAATTTCCACCCTAATCCGTGCAGGAGCCCTCCCCCTTCCTCTCCCGCCCCTTCATCTCAGCGAATATCTTTTTAGCGCTTTCAACCGTATAGACGCCGCCCTCTTTCATCTTCTCCACGACCGCATCTATTTCCTCCGCGGAATGCGCCCCCGCAATCACCGCGAGGTTCCTCGCATGCAATTTCATGTGCCCCTTTGAAATTCCCTCGGTTCCCAGCGCACGGAGCGCCGCGAAGTTCTGCGCCAATCCCACCGCCGCCATGACCATGGACAATTCCTGTGCGCTTTTCGCCCCCAGGATTTTCTGCCCCACCTGCGCAAGCGGATTAATGTTTATCGCCCCGCCCACAGTTCCCACCGCAAGCGGCAATTCTATTTCCCCCACTAAATTCCCTTCCGCATCCTTGTAATATTTCGTAAGGGGCTTGTAGCTCCCGATTGAGGCGAAGGAATGCCCCCCGGCCTCCACAGCCCTCCAATCATTCCCCGTAGCCACAGCCACGGCATCAATCCCATTCATTATCCCCTTATTATGCGTGGAGCACCTGTAAATGTCATTTGCCGCCATCTCGTACGCATCCAGCACGCCCTCAACCGCCGCCTCCCCCACCACTCCCTTCTTCCAGACGCATTTCGCCCTTGCCTTCCTCTTAACCGCCAAATTAGTGAGAATCTTTAGCCGCACCTTCCCTCCCGAAACTTCCTCCACCAAAGGCGCAGTCCCCTCCAAGATAGTATTCACGGTGTTCGCGCCCATTATGTCCCGCACGTCCACCTCAAACATGAGTATGAGCATCTTCCCGCGCGCAGTTGAGATTTCCCGTATCTCAAGTCCGCGCATCCCGCCGCCGTACCTCTCCACCCCTGCCGCGAACTCCGTTGCCTTCGCCATTATGCGCTCCCGCGCCTCCTCCGTTTTCTTCTTCGCGCCCCTCTTGAGCCCCACAACCTGCATCTCGCCAATCATGACCGGCTCGTCCGCCTCGGCGGTGAATCCCCCGCTCTCCCTCGCCAATTTTGCCGCATTCGCCGCAGCCGCGACCACCGAGGGCTCTTCTATTACCATCGGCACCACGTACTCCTTCCCATTCACAACAAATCCAGGGGCAACCGCAAACGGAAGGTGGAACCTGCCCACCACGTTCTCAATCATGCGGTCCGCCACTTCCATCTTTAGGGCGTCCCCGTCCATAAGCAGTTTCTCGTCCTCCGCACCAATCTTTCCGGCCTCCCGCAATTTGGCCAGCCTTTCCTTTATTGGAAGCTTGTAGAAACCTGAGAAATCCATGGGTTGGATTTGCAGGAAAACCTTTATATTGAATTGTAAATCCTGATGGATTTCAATATCGCTCCGCGATAACAGGCAAGTGCCCTCTTGCCTTCCAATAGCGGGCAAAGTTCGCAAACTTTGCCCTGGGGTTAGTTCGCCTCCCGGATATTCTTTTTTATTCCTATGCCATACAAGTAATTCCCACTTTTGGCAGGATGAGCAACATGCCCATGAAGATTTTGATAATTGAGGAGAACGCCGAGTTCGCAGGAGCCTGTTCCGACGCGCTAAGGACGCAATTCCCCGGCGTCAGGATTGACATGGCCGTGAGCGTGGGCCGCTACGTCAACGATTTCGCGGATACAGAGTACGACGCATGCATCATGAGCGACAGGGTGTATGGGGGCAAGAGCGCATTCTCGGAGACGGCGCCCCAGCTTAAGAAGAAGTTCCCCAAGACCGTAATCCTTTGCAATTCCAGCCTGAAAAGCGCAGAAGATGCGGAAAAGCGCGCCGGAATGGAGCTGTTTGCGCGTGGCCAGGACAGCGGCATAATCCCATTCAACAGGCAGGTATGGGCAATACTGGAATACCTATGCACCAGGATGGTGCCGAAGGACGAGAGGAAGCCGATGCCGGCGCCCAAGCGCATTTCCGTGGCCCCCGCAGAGGAGCCGCAGAGAAGGCGTTCAGTCCCTCCGCGTTGATTGTTCCCAATCCTTTCTGATTACTTTTCCAGCATCTCTAATGCCTTCGTAATCTCCCCAAGCGCCTCATTCACTTCCTTCAAATAGAGCTCCTTCACCGCAACCGACAATCTCTTGTTCTCCCTTGAAATGAAATATTTCCCCTTCTCCCTCTGCAAGAGCCCCTGGTCCATCAACTTTTGCAGATGGTAATACACCGCTTTTGGATTCGGCTCCTCATTCGTCTTAACTTTCAATTTATCCAGTATCTCCTGCGTCGTGGGCTCCTCCCCCTTCGCAAAGAACTCAAACAGCACGTCCAGCAAATCCACAATCAAATCCCTGCTCTCCTTCTCCGAAATCAATCCTAATGAGAGCGCAACCCACCTCACCATGGACTTGCGCGTAAGCCTCACTTCGTCCGCCAGCCACATGTTCCGCAGGACGATTTCCTTCCTTATGAATTTTGATTCCGGTATCATGCGAATCACACCGGCAGCGCACACTCGTCCATGGAGAATCCCAGCCCCTCGTACTGCACCGCGCAGTCATTCATGCACTCGTCCATCCCGTACGAGCCGTATTCGCCGCACATTATCTGGCACTCCTGCCTGTACGTTGTTGAGCAGCAGGTGGTCGCGTCCCCCAATCCCTGCGCGCTAACTTCCGCGGTGCACTGGCTGAAGCAATCCGCGCCCCCGCCCACCCTGTTGCACATGTCCGTGCAGGCGGAGCCGTATGTCCCGAGCGAGCAGAATCCCCCCACCGGGCTCAAGCGCTCGCCTCCGCAGCAGCATCCCGCCAAAGCCGCCATCCCGAGCATAAGAATCAAATGCGCAAAGTTCATGGAAAACCCTTCCAGCCAATACTTTATATTACTAATCCGGCACCAAGAGGAAGGGGGAGGTCCCCCTTCTCTTTAGGGTAATCATAACCCCCCATATTAGTAAGTATTATATTCTCAATTCAGCATATTGCTCCAGGGGTGGAAACATGAAAACCGAACTCACAATATTCCCGGGCCCGCTTGCGGCAAGGAGGTCAAACTCCGTGGATTTGGTCATAAAGATAGACTCCACGAGGGACAGGCCCATGTGGTACGAGGCCGAAGTAAAATTGCCGCCCTCGCTCTCCCTTTCCCAGACGCAATTGCAGAACAGCGGAAGGTTCAGGCTGGGCATCCTTGAGCCGAGGGGATACGTCCAGAAGGAAATCAAGGTTTATGCGAGCCACAACACCATGCCACAGCTCTACAAGTGCGACGTGGCGCTCTTCGCATATGACGAGAAGGCGAACCTGAAGGACCGCACGGACACTTATGTGCAGTTGAGGTGCGAGAACAGATAACTGTTATTCCAAACATAACATTCGTTCTATTTTAGCTAACACTATCCGATAGAAGAACGCCGGGGGAGGGATTTGAACCCTCGACTCCTTTTGGGAGAACAGCTTAGCAGGCTGCCGCCCTACCGGACTAGGCGACCCCAGCACCACCAAGAAGAAGGGGGACACCCCCTCCTCTCTAGGGTACTCATAACCCCCGCGATTTTATTATCAATCGCCGTAGGTCATTTTGAATTAAATAAGAGGTGGAACAATTAAAAAGAGCGTCGCTCAAAATAGGAATCACTTCTGTCAATATTTGAAGCGGGATAGGGTAGCTTGGAGTGCCCGCTGGGCTCATAACCCAGAGATCGGTGGTTCAAATCCACCTCCCGCTATGCATCCGTAAGGTGGTTCCCATGAAGGAAATGACCGTAATCGTGGACAACAGGATAGGGACCCTCGCGAACATCGCGGAGGCGCTGGGGGGCGCAGGCGTGAACATAGAGGCAGTGTCCGCCTACGGCCAGGGAACCAACGCGGTCTTCCGTTTGGTGACCAAGGATCCGGCATCCGCAAAGAGGGTGCTTGAGAAGGTTCCGGGCATCAGGGGCACGACCGTTTCAGACATACTTGTTGTTAAAATGCCGAACAGGCCCGGAGAGCTGGGCAAGCTCACAAGGAAGCTTTCCAACAGGAAAGTGGATTTGGAGAGCGTCTACATTCTCGGAAAAACAAGCGACGCATTCACCGAAGTGGCAATAAAGCCGGTGGAGGCGCACCTCTCCCTGGCGAAGGACGCACTAGGAATCAAGGATTAGATCATCCTATTCTTTCCATTCTCTTTCCTTCTGCGGTAGCGTCCCTTATCCTCGCCCTTCTGTCCTGTTGCACAAACCTGCTGTGGAATGTTCTAAGCCGCAGGAGGGTACCCATTTCACGCACTGTTGCCATGGCATCCTCAATAATCGCCCTCGCCTGCTTCATTCCCTCCGCGTCTTCCGGTTTCGCAACCTCTTCCAACCTCTTAAGTATGCGCAGGGCATCACGCGCACTGATCCTTCCGGCCCTCACCTTGCAAACCAGAGCATCTGCTTCTTCCGCTGCGCTCATTGCTTCACAACCCTTGCCATTCTCCCATCCTTGGGCGCAGCACTCCTAACCCTGGCATTCCTGTCACCTTGTACGAATCTGCTTGCGCTGGCGAACTCCGCAGCAGCCGCCTTGAGCCTTTCTGTAACCGGCCCGTACCTTGCTTGTGAAGCCTGCAATTCTGCAGCGCTTGGCATCGCTCCTCCGCTGACCGCCCCTAGATCGCACCGCATATGCGTCTCCAGCGTCACAATGGCTTCGTCCAGGTTCAGCCTTCCGGTCCTGACGCCCTCCACCATCCCATCCTCATAACTTCTGCATGACATCCGTTCTGCCGCAGCTGCCACTATCCCTTCCCTTGACCTGCGGAACCTGTCCCTCGCCCTTGCCGCCGTCTCCTCGTCCGGCTTCCAGCCAGGCCATCTCCTTTTATGTTCGTCAAAATAGCGTTCTTCCACGCGCACAAGTGCCTCAAGCGCGTTTTCCCGGCTTCGCATCCCATCCCTCACCAGCGTAGGAAGCAATTCCAATATTCCACACCCTTCTTTCACGGTGGCATCCGCTATTTCCGCCCTAGCCCGGGCATAATCCGCAACCGTACGCTCTGCTCTCCTACCCTCGCCATATTTATTCAGGAGCTCAATGTGCCGCCTTTCCTGCTCCCCCAACAGGCGGGTTGCGTCCGCCTTTGACAGCGTGCCTTCCACCACATAACTCACAAACTGATGCGGTTCCACAAGCCCATATTCCATGCCCTCACCCCAATGACAATTTCCCTTCCTTCTTCAGTTTCTTTACCTTTTCCACCAATTTTTCCACCGCAACCCTCTCCTGTTTTCCATCATTCCTAAATCTAATAGTAACCGAATCATCCTCTAAAGTCTGGTAATCAATCGTGACCGCATAAGGGACCCCAATTTCATCTGCCTTCGCATATCTCCTCCCTATGCTTCCACTCTCGGAAAAGAACGCCTCCAACCCAGCCTCCCTCATGGAAGCCGCAATCCCAGCCGCCTTCTCCTTCAGCCCGTCCTTTTTCATGAGAGGGAATACGCAAAGGTCGTATGGCGCAACCGAAGGCGCGAAATCAAACCATTCCCAATCCTTTTCCTTGCTCTTCTCCCTGAAGGAGTGCTCAAGCATGCAGAAGAATAACCTATCAACTCCCATGGAAACCTCCACCACGTGCGGAACAATCTTCTCCTTCGTCTCTTCAGCAAACACAGAGATTTCCTTCTTGCTCAGCTCCCCGTGCCTCCCCAAGTCGTAATCCGTTCTATACGCATTTCCCGCAATCTCCACCATCCCGTGCGACGTCTCCACTTCCAAATCCACGTTGCTCTCGGAATAGTGCGGCGTCTCATCCTCCCTCAAATGCCTGAACCACATCGCTTCCGGGTTCAAGCCAGCGATAGTATAGTAATCCCATTCCTTGACCAAAAAGTAAGCCATAATCTCATTCGCTATCCCCCGCGCAACAATCTCCTCCGCGGAAACCCACTCAGGCGCGCCGTCCTCCTCCTGCCTCTCCCTTGTAAGCAGCCGCACCTTCTTGTCCTTAATCCCCTCAAATCCCTCCATCGTGGGCACTTTCGGGTTGAAGAAATATTCCAGTTCCATCTGCGTGAATTCCCTCATCCGCACGAGGCTCCTGCGGGGGGAAATCTCGTTCCTGAAGCTCCTCCCTATCTGTCCCACCGCGAGGGGCAACTTCGCCCCGTGGTTGCGGAACACCCGGGGAAACGACGTAAATATGCCCTGAGCAGTCTCCGGCCTCAAATAAGCAACCTCCTGGTTCGCCCCTATCCCGGTGCGGAACATAAGATTGGATGCAAACGCATCAGACAACCTCCCTCCACAGGAAGGGCATTTGATATCATTGTCCCTAATCTTCGCAGTAATCGTCTCCATCTTTCCGTCCCACTTGAATTCTATTTTTGATTCCACAAGGTGGTCCGCCCGCACCTTCGTGTGGCATTTCTCGCATTCCACCACCGGGTCGGTGAATTCAGCCACGTGCCCGCTCGCCTTCAACACTATTTCCGGAGTGACAATGGAGGACTCCACCTCCAAAAATCCCTCCTCTTGTATGAACATCCTCCTCCATAAGGCCTGCAGCCTCCTCTTGATTTGCCAGCCCGTGGGCCCATAATCATAGAAGCCCGAAACCTGCCCGTAAATCTCATTTGATGGATAAAAAAATGAGCGAGTTAATGCCAACTCATATATTCTCTCGTGAAGTTCCATGCCTAAGGATTGCTAGAAAATGATTAAAAAGAGAGGCATATCCCCTCAACCTGCCGGCACGTGCTCTCTATCTCAGGCTGCCCATAGTAGGGCACCAAACCCCCGAAATGCCCGTTCGCGCCCTTTGCCGCCTGCATGAGCGCCACCCTCAACATATTTTTCTCCTGCAGATCAAGCTTGCCCAGTTGCTCCTGCAGCGTTCCGCCCATATCCCCGCTCCTGCCGGCCTTCTGCGCCATCCTGAGCGCACAAACGAGGTTCAACGCATCCAGCCTGCCCATATTCCCGCCGGACAGTTTCAGCCTGACCAACTGGCCCAGGGACAGGACCGGGAGCCCCACCCCGACCACGTCCATGGTGTGCGTCCTTAAGTCGCCTCTCGCCATCTTCTGGCCATCAATATCCAGGATTCCATCCTTGAAGCCGAAAATCTGTATCTGGCATGCGGTCCCCGCATGCTCGTCAAAAGCGCACACCTTCGCATCTGCCGAGAAGCGGTCCTTTATCACATTGCCCCCGAAGAGCAGTTCCGCCAACACCGTCAGGTCGCCATCCACATCTATTACACTGAGCTGGGGAGAGCCCCCTATCCTCTCCACAGGGCCCTTCACCCCGCCCTCCGCCATCGCAACATATGCAAATTTGGCGAAATCGCCAGCGAGGCAGAAAGCCACCCTCTCCCTGGCGCTCTCAACAGCGAGCGCAAGCAGGTATTTGAGCGGGGATAAATTGCGCCTTGGGTCCTCCGCATTCTTTTTCTCAAGGAACCTGAAAAGCCTTGCCGCTTCGCCCATCCTCTCCGGAGGCAATTCCATGAACGCTTTCGCAAAAGGCGTTTCCCCTTTCCTCATCGCAAAGGCAATTGCCCTTTCCCGTGTGGCTGCAGCTGCATTAGACATAACAAAATATACATCTGGGAAGCCTATTTAAACATATTGTTAGTCCGTGTCCTTGCGTGTTAGAAGTCCATCAGGCTCTTCTGGCTCTTCGGGTCCTCCTTCGGCTTCTCCCATCGCATCTCCCCGAATTCCCCATCGTAGCCGGGCTTCCAGTACACTTCCCCGCTCCGCGCCTTAACTATCGCCTTTGCCAATACTTTATCCGAAGCAAGGATGAGATTCTCTTCCGGCGCCTCCAGTGCGGCGAATTCATTCCCAAAATAATTAACTATCTTGAAATACTCCTCCTGCACCCCTTTTGTTGCGACGCCCGCATCCCGCACAGAAGCGACAATCTCCATTAGAGGAATCAACCTCGTAAAAGGGACGGAATGCGGAGGCACGAACCCCTCCTTCCTGTCCGCGAGCAATTCCACCCGGTGCAGCACCCCTATAGTCATCTTCTTCTTGCATACGGGGCACATGTCCCCCATCTTCATCGCATCCTGTGGCGCCAACCTCACCTTGCATTCGCGGTGCCCGTCCCAGTGGTATTTTCCCTCCTCCGGATAAAACTCATAAGTTTTTAGGAAGCCCTTTCCCGTGCGTATGGCATCCATCACCGCTTTATAGCTCAACTCCTCCATCTCAAACACATTCGCCTCCCTCCCCAGTTTCTGCGGCGAATGGCAATCAGAATTGGAAATCAAACTAATCCTGTCCAGCGAGCTCAGCATCCAGTTCATCGCAGGGTCGGAGGACAATCCGGTTTCCAATGCAAATATGTCCTTTGCATACTTCCCGAACGCCTCCTCCAAAGAATTAAACCCTGATTTGGAGCCGAACACCCCGAACCACGGCGTCCACGCATGCGCAGGAATGACATAAATTTCCCTGGAAATCCCCCTCAATATTTCCATCATCTCAATAATGTCCATATTGAGCATGGGCCTCCCGTCCTCCTCCAATTTTCCAAACCTCTTCAGCCCCTCTGAAATCTGCTCCACCACTTCAAGGGAGGGCGCGAAGAGGATATTATGCACCTTCTTGTTCACATCATTCCGGTAAAATATGTTGCTCACTTCCGTGGTAAGCATGAATTTGGTATTCTTATAGGAAAAAATCCCCCCGCCCTCATCCTTCAATTTCCTCTTCAGTTCCCCCTGCCATTTCGGGTGCGTGAAGTCCGCGCTCCCCAATAATCCAATCCCCTTTGTCTGCGCCCATTCCGAGAGCCCCTCCAAATCCGAGTTTCCACTGGTCGCGCGCGAATATTTTGAATGCAGGTGAAGGTCGGCGATAATACGCATGCCACAATTTTAACCGCCATTTATTTAAAATCCCCGCACGAAATCAATCCATGGCTTTTGACGCTAAGAAATTCATCCCGCAGGCGGTGGAAGACATAAGGAAGGCGGTCGGAAAGGATAAATGCATCATCGCGGTCTCCGGCGGCGTGGATTCCATGGTCGCCGCAACGCTCGCCGCAAAAGCCGTACCCAACCAACTTGTCGCCGTCTTCGTGGATACGGGCTTCATGCGCAAAAATGAAGCAGAGCACGTGGAGGAAGCCGCGGGCAAGGTTGGCATCCCCATACGCATCGCATCCGAGCAGGAGCGCTTCATAAAAAAGCTGGAGGGAATTTCCGAGCCAGAGCAGAAGAGGAAGATAATAGGCGAGCAATTCATCCGTGTTTTTGAGGAAATAGCGAAAAAGGAAAAAGTAAAAGTGCTCATCCAGGGGACCATCGCCCCGGACTGGATTGAGAGCGGGGGCGGCGGAAGGCAGACGATAAAATCCCACCACAATGTGGGCGGCCTCCCCAAGGACATGGATTTGAAGTTATGCGAGCCCCTGCGCGAGCTGTACAAGCACGAAGTGAGGATGCTCGGCAAGGAATTGGGGCTCCCTGATTACATCTTTGAGAGGCAGCCGTTCCCCGGCCCCGGCCTCGCAGTGAGGATAGTGGGCGAAATCTCCCGCGAAAAATTGGAAATTGTAAAAGACGCCTGCTTCATCGTTGAGGAAGAGCTGGACCGCGCATCCACGCAAAAGAAAATGGAGCGCCCCTGGCAGTATTTCGCCGCGGTTTTGCCTTCTAAAACTGTCGGAGTTGCAGGTGATGAAAGAATCTACAAATATACGGTGGTTGTCCGCGCCGTCCGCAGTCTGGATGGAATGACCGCAAACTTCTCGGAAATCCCGTATGAAGTTTTATCAAAAATCTCCACCAGGATTACGAACGAAATCCGCGGCGTGGGAAGAGTAGTATACGATATTACAAACAAGCCGCCCTCAACAATAGAGATGGAATGATTTGGCCTGCGCGCGGAAGCCAATCAGGGCACTATGTTCTTTATCTTCTCAAAAAGGCGCTCGTTATAGTGGTGTTTCTCGGAAGTGTGATGGGCGTTTATCGGGAGCGCCTCCCATTTCTCCACGGAATGCGCATGCGATGACGCGGAATGCACGTCCTTGAAGTGCTCATGCCCCTCGGCCATGTGCACAACCCTTTCATTGAGCCTGCTTAGAGTATGAATAGTACAATCCAGGTCCTCCATGCGTATGGGAACGACTGAGCCGGCCCTGTTCTGGACCGGAATGAACTTGAGCTGCTCGGAAGCTTCCTCCCTCTGGGGCGCTTCCTTCTCTTTCATAACCATTTTCTCACACACATATTACTCGGAAAGGCTTTATAAATCTATAGTTACCGTAAAACCCTCCAGCCCATGCATCTGCATCGCTTCCCGATTTTCGCAGTTGCGAAAATGGGCGCCATTTTCCCGCGGGAAAATTCGCGCGCGATGCGGGAAATACTGATGCCGGACTGTCGGGTTTTAGCCCCGACCGGATTCGAACCGGTGTCCACGGGTCCAAAGCCCGCTATCCTTGACCGCTAGACGACGGGGCTAGCGTACATATAGCCGCAACAACGATTTTAAATCCCAGATGGGCATATGCCAGCATGGAGGAATCCCTCGCCCTTCTGCGCGCAGGCAAGGTCAATGAGCTGAGGAGGCGCGCAAAGGAGGCGCTGAAGAAGGACAAGATGAACCCGGAGGCGTGGTTCATGCTTGGCATGGCCGCCCAGCACGAGGGCCAGCGCTCCCATGCGATAGAATGCTTTGAGCGCGCACTTTACGTGAAGCCGGACCCAAAATACTACCGCGCGAAGGCGTCCGTGCACATGGAGGCGTTTGAGTTCGAGCAGGCGGTTGAGGAACTGCAGGAGGCGCTGGACATAAAGGAGGACGTGGATTCCCTTTTCCTTCTCTCCATATGCATGCTTTTCCTGGACAGCCCGGACGCGGCGAGGTACATGCACAGGGCGCACCAGCTGGATAAAAAGCGCACGAAGGAGCTCCTGCGCGATTTCTTCCTCCGCTTCTTCAAGAACGACCAGGGGATTTCCGGCAAGGAAAAGAAGAAGCTCTGGGCGAAGATTTCTTCCTAATTTTAGCACCCAGCCCCACACCCGTTTATATAGGTTACCCCACACGTATATATGCTGGAGGTGGGAACCGTGGAAGTCCGCTCCCTTCGGCAGAGGGGCATAGAAAGGAGGCAGAAGCTCGTGAATGAGCTGCAGCGCCTCGGCTTCGGGGTAATAGACGACCCGAGGATATGCAAGCGCGGAGAGATAATCCTCAACCGCGGGCTTGATTCCCCCAATTCCAATTTCTGCGTAGCCATGAAGACCTCATTTTTAGGAAGGACGAAAGTAATCTTCACAGACCCATCCAAAGGCGAGGGCGGAAAGGCGCTCTCAAAGCGCGAGCTCATGCGCCGCCATTCTTCATTTGGCGTAAGCGACGCCTGGGTTGACAGGGTGCGGGATGACATCATCCGCGTGTCCAGGGCCAAGGATACCAATACGCGTTTCGTGCTTATGCACGGCCACTGGGGCGAGAACGAGGGCAAGGACGACGGCGCCTCCTCCGCAAGGAAGATCATCCGCGAGATGCTGCTCTGGAACTACGACGTTGATGCCACAGGCTTCCACAACAATGTCCTAGGCAGGTTCATCCGCAACATCACGGAGCTTGAAAGCGCATGCGGAATACTGAAAGTTCCCTCAATAGAGCTTACGCTCCCGCGTAGGAACCCCGACGATTCCAACGGCCCCCACCTAAATATCTATTTCCGGGACATTGACGCCGCCGAGTCCTTCTACCGGCTGATTGAGGACAGGCTGGTCCGCGTGTTCCCGGGCATGGCCCCGGTGCTAGAGCGGGCTGCGGTCCTCGGAAGGATTTCCGACATGCGGGAAAGGGACGAGCTCGCGCTGGGGGTGGCGCACCCCTACGGGGAAACGGAGCTAGGTTTCGGGACGCTGAGCATGGGGCTCCTGAATGAATTGGGCGCGGACGAATCCCTCCCGTGGGTTTTTGATTTTGTCAGGAGATATGCCGACCTGGTGGCGATATACAACCCGACATTCTCCAACGCGGAGGTATCCCTCGTCAACAGGATGATACCCGACGCCTTCTTCAGGGAAATCATAGACAGGTACGTGGGGAGCAACGCGAAGATGACGCAGAACAACATCACGTACTCATTTGCCATGTACTGCAAGCACACTTTCGGAAAGCGCGTCTATTTTGACCACGATTCGCACACCTATGCCGGCGTGCCGTGGTACTGGAGGATGGTGAGCCCGCTCGCCTATGGGCGCACCGTGTTGCACTTCACCGACAGGGAAAAGGCGCGGGAGATGTTCGCGAAGAAGGATTTCACCGCCTCGGATTTCGTGCAGCTCCTCCGCCACGGGAATTTCAGGAGGAACGGGGATACCATAAATGCAAAAGTTTCCTACGACGCTTTCGTGGAACTGAGGGGCGGCAAGCTGCTTCCGGTCAAGGCGAGGCGCTCGCCCCTGTACTGGCTCGCTTCAGTCCGTGAAAAAATACGGCAGGGCATCCAATACCTCACGATGCTGAACGAGGAGAAGAAGAGAAGGAACGAGAACATGCTTCGCTAGCCTTTTTTAACTCCCGCTCCCCTATCTTATCCTATGCGAATAGTCCACCGCGACCTCAGGAACGGCGAGCTGAAGCTCATGCTCCAGCGGCTGGAGGACCTCTGGCACTTGGAAAGGGTGCTCAAGGAAGGGGACGTGGTGGAGGCCCGCACATACAGGAGCGTAAAATTCGGCGAGGGAAAGGAGGAGAAGAAGCCGGTATTCATTACACTAAGGGTGGAGAATGTTGAATTCGCGGAAGCCGCGAACCGCCTCCGCATCTCCGGAATAATCCTCTCCGGAGACCCCGAGGAATTCGTGCAGAAGGGGAGGCACCACACCTTTGATTTGGAGGCGGGCGACACAGTTAAGGTAATCAAGGAATGGAAGAACTTTGAGATAAGCCGCCTTGAAAAAGCCGTAAAAGAAACATCCCGCCCCACCCTGCGCATAATAGTGATGGACGAGGAAAAAGCCCTCACCGCAATCCTCCGCGGATACGGGCTGGACTACGGCCCCTCCTTCTGGTTCGGCGGCAGCAAAAGAGAAGATAATTACGAGGAGAAACTCAAGCAGTATTATGGCGAGGTCGCCGCCTACATCTCCAAGGCGGACGAGCGCTTCATAGTCGCAGGCCCGGGCTTCGCGAAGGACGGGCTGAAGGATTTCATCCAGAAGAAATACCCCGCGCTCCTTGCCCGCATCACGTTTGAGAGCTGCTCCTATGCAGAAAGGAGCGGAATCGCGGAGCTGATGAAAAGGGGCGTGATAGAGAAGATAGCCGGGGAGGCGCAGATGGAAAAGGAGGAAAAATTGTTTGAGGAGTTCATGGTCCGCGTGCACAGGGATGCGGGCCTCGCCGCCTACGGAAAAAAGGAAGTGGCGCAGGCGGTGGATGCGAGCGCCGTGGAGACCCTCCTCGTCCTGGACGACGCCCTCCGCAAGGACAAGGAGATAGAGAGGATAACCGAGAATGCAGAATCAAAGAGGGCGGACATAATATTCTATTCCTCAAAGGGAGAATCCGCGCACAAATTGAAGGGGTTCGGCGGCATTGCGGCGCTCCTCCGCTTCAGGATTTCATAGCTTGGCCGAGAGGGCTTTCAGTTCCTTTTTTGCCTGCTTAAGCGTCTCCTCCCCCTTTGCCGTAAGAGTGTAATATTTCCTCCTCTCCTTCTGCTCGCTCCTGATTAGCCCCTCGCCCTCCAGCATGTGCAACACGATATACACCATCACACGGCTAGGCTTGAATGCGTATTCCTTCTCTATCTGCTCCGGGAGGGTGTATGCGTAGCATTCCTCCCTCTTAACCAAGGATAAGATGTAGAGCCAGAGATTCTCTATTGAAAGGTGCCTTTTCAATCTCCTGAGCGGGCGGGTTTCCTGCATTTGCCTCACGCTTCCGGCTGCCCGCTTGTGCCGCCCCCTCTCCTGCGCCTTCCCCTTTCCTCTTCGGTTTTGCGCTCCTGCTCCATTTCCCTGTCCTCAATCCTTTGGGATTCGGGGTTCAGCTCAGTGGTTTCAGCCTTGAAAACCGCCAGTTGCGGGTTCAGCATATTGAATTGGTCAAGCGTCTGCTGCTGGTGTTCCATCGCGTCCCTGCCCAAAGGCCCGTCAAAGTAGCCCTCCACGGTCCTGCGGGTGAGGTCCGTGAATGTGCCCTGCTGGGGAAGATATGTGTCAAGTGGGCTTTTCCCGTCCCCTATCCCCGCGTACATGAAGGTTTGCTGCGTTATTGCAATTTCCCGCTGCAATCTGGCTAGGTCCTCCGCGCTGGTTCCTGGTTGGGCAATCTGCGCCTGGGCATCTCTGAGTGCTTTATCTGCTTCTTTGATATAATCTATCTCCTGCTGCAGCCTTATCTTGTCCTCTTCACTTGTGCCCGGAGCCCTTAGCTGCGCATCGCGCACCCCTATCGCCTCGTAAGGCGTCATTGTCAGCGGCTGTTGCAGCGCGTCCCAATCAACGCGCGCGGCCGCAGTAAGCGCCTCCGCGGCCTTGTTCTGCTCCTGCCGGGTCGCATCCTCATTAATCAGCGTAGTATACGCGTCCCTCTGCCCCATAGTTGAGTGGTCCATATAGAAGCGGTTTCCCACATAATCTACCGCGTCGCGCAGCTCGTCCTGCGTGCTTGATGGGTTTGAAAGGGCATCAAGCACCTTCTGTTCCCTCGCATCCACCACTCCGTCAAAGCTGAAAAGGTTCCTTGCAAGCTCCACGGAATCCTTGTATTCCTGCGGCGCCAATGAAATTTCCCCTCCCCTTGCTTCTACCGCACCCTGCAGCACGTCAAATGCGGTTCCCGCCTCCGCATTCATGTCCTGCCTTCTTGTTGCCTCGTACTGTGGGACCATACCCTTAACGGCCTGTTCCAGAAAAGGATTGAATGCAAGCGTCGCCTGCTTTTCCAGGTCTTCGCTGGAAGCCGTAATCCTCATGTCGTATGCCCTGAGCGTTTCCTCCCTGATCCGTGCCACGTCCGCTTCGGTCATGCTGCCAACCCCAGCTTCCGGCTTTATCCTTGCCAGGGCATCCTTCACTTCCTCGCTTGAACTGGACTGGCTTGCAATTATCATGAAGTCCTGGCGGCTCATAGGCAGCCCGACCGTCTGGGCGAGAGTGTCTGCGGCCCAAGCGAGCTCATCCATGGTTGCAGTGGGGTCGTGTGTAACCGCTATGGCTTGCCTAACATCCCTCTCCTCTTTTGGGTCTATCACCTGGTCCCAAAGGCCATTCAGGGTGGCGTCCCTCTCTTCACGTCCCCCCACTACGGGGCTTAATATATCTCTAATAGCGGGGTTGTCATACAGCGCTTCTGTATGCATACTCTTGATTACATCTTCCATTGGTAACAGCTGCCCGAATGCCTCTAGCGCGGTTCCGCGCTGCTCCATCCATGCGGAAGCCACCCCGAATATCGCGTCTGCGCCTGTTGCTTCCGCTGGCGGGGCTGCTAATCCAGCAGCCATAGCCGATGCCATCTCGGCGAATCCCTCAAATCTGGAATATCCCGCCTTGAACTGCTCCAGAGAATCTCCAGACAAGTCGTCATATTGCAAAGTGCATTCCTCCAGGGTTTCTTTATCCCGGATGCTGCCGTACAGCTCGCCAACTCCATAATGGCCGATGTCCGCGAACCTTCCGTTTGCGGAGCCGCCTTCTCCCGAAACGTAGAAATCCGACTGGTACATGAGTTCGCCGATGACCAGTTGCGCGGCCCTGCGCTCCGTTTCAGTTCCTCCGGAGAACACCTGGCTTGCGTCGCCGTTTGCACTCTGCTTTGCACTGTCTATTGCATTGGAGAGGAGCAGCTCCACACGCGCCCCCGCGCCCTGCATCGCACTGTCATCGCTTGCCCGGAGCGTCGCCGCAAGCATCCCCAGGCTATTGAACGTGGTGAGGTCAATCTTTCCGTTGGCATCCGTGAGCAGCCACCCTGCCTGATGCCAGCCCTCAACGGCTCCGCTGGCGCCCACAAGGCCCAATAATGCTGAAACGGCTGCGTTGTCCTTCACCGCGGAGATGTCCCCTCCCCGGTTCGCAAACAAAAGGACCGCTGAAAGCGCAGCATTTATCCCTTCCCTGTTTTCCTGCACGAACGCAACCGCAGCCGCACGCTGTTCGGCGGTAGCCACGGTTCCGTCCGCATTCTTGTTGGTTAAGACTATAGAAATGTTCGCAGATATCTCCGGGGCAAGGTGCCTGTCCAGCGCAGCGCCCAGGTTCTCCGCGGTCGGGCTGAGCCATATGGCCTTCTCTTCCTCGCCCATCCCCCTGCCCTCAACAAGCCCGCCCACAACCACACCCCTGCTCTCATCCCCGCTCAGTGCGTCGTGCGAGCTTTGTGACAGCCCCGCATCCGAATCGTGTATGGCGGCGTTGTTGAACTCCACCGCGCTGTCGTACCTCTGCTTCATGTCGGTCATGAAATTAGCGAACCTAGCGCTCCCCCTCTCAAAAGTTTCCGTGGATTTATTTCCATACACATCAGTGTAGGTTACCGTGACCGTTCCGTCTGCATTCTGGTGCACGCTCCTCAGCATTTCCACGTCGTGGTCCATGTTCTCAAGGTTGCGTGCCCCGGCCAAAGGAGCGGCGGCAAGCGCGAACCCCTGGGCTATGAGGTTTGTTGCGAAAAGCGGAAGCCCGCTATAAATGAGGATTGTGCTGGTCATCTCCAGCAGGAACTCACCGAACCCAATCTTGAAATACTGGGTTTCCCCCGTCGCGCCGCCCGCCACGTCAGGGCGGAATTCCCTGAACATGCTCTTGAGTGCCTCCCAGGACGTCTCGTCCCCGAACATTGCGCGGACCAGCATGCTTATGGGTCCGCCCATCCTCGCCATCGCAGCCCTTTCCGCGGCGCTTTCAACGCCTCCCCCCGCGCCTGCCTGCGGTGATGTGATGCGCCCTTCAGGGCGAGCTCCAGGCCTTGCGGCCTCCGGTTCCGCGCCCGGCCTTGCAGCGGCCCGGGGCTGCGCGACAATCCTTTCCCCGGTCCCCGCAGCCATCCTCACCCCGCCGGGCTGCCCCTTCACCGCCGCCGCGCCGCCCGCCCTTGGGGTCGCTGCAACGTTCTTGCCGCTTCCCGCAGCCGCCTTGCCCTTTCCCCCTCCCCCTGCGCTCGCCTTCACTATTCCGCTTATTGCGGAGAGTATCCCGCTTCCTGGGAGGGTGAAGCCCCTCGCGCCCATCGGCCTTTCATATCCGCGGGTATATCTGGGAGTATAGAATGAAAACATGGCGAACGGGTCCCTGCCCGAAGCGTACATCGCGGCCGCGAGAAGCCCGAATATCACGGTGAGCGGGAAGCAAAGAGAAAACCCAAGCGTGAGGGGCAACGTCTCCTGCTCAGCAGGTATCTGCGCATCAGTGGATGCGGGCAGTATCGCGTATTCCGTTCCACCCACCGCCGCGTATGCGGGCCAGGGCCCATCATACCCATTGCACGGAGGATAGGAAGGGGGATAATCGGAATACCCGCCCAACTCTTCCCCCAAGCAGTTGGCAATCGTGCATTTGAGCGCCACGGGGTTGCCGCAGCAGAAGCTCGCGCGCGCCACGCAGCCCCCGGAACAGTTCCTCGCCCCCCGCATATAATCCGAATAGTCAAGGGTGGCGGTGCCGCTCTCGTCCGTATATAGCCTGCACCTCCCCAACACCTCCCAATTGCTGTCATAAATCTGCACGAAGAAGGTGGCGCCCTCCACCGGCTCCCTGCGCCCCTCCCTTGATACGGCCATGGAGTATGTTGCCGCCCTCTCCTCCACATCCACGGTGGAGAACATGAATGGGTATTCGTAATTCTCAAAATTCGGGCACTCCTCGCAGGGCGTCGTCTCAAACGTCCCGTATGCGGAATAGGTCCGCGGCACCGCCTCAAACACCATCGCATATGCGGGGATGAGGAACAGGAGGAATAATATCGCTGCGACCACGGCGGCCCTCATGCTGATATCCTCCCCTGCAACCATTAATAAATCACCCTCCAATCCCCGCGCCGCCGATGCCGGCCCCTCCCGGGATGCCCGCCCCGCCGATGGCTTCCGGAGGCACCGTTATGCTCCCGCCCAATGGCGGCAGTTCCACCCTCAGGTCAAGCGGGGATATGATGCATTCCATCCTACGCTCGGAAACCGGGAGCGAAACCCCGCACGCCTCCCCGAATGCGGCGAGCGGCGGCTGCGCACAGTCCACGCTAAGGTTCCCGTCCATCCTGAACAGCAGCGGGTATGCCTTGTAGCCCCCCGTTTCCATCTTCATGTAGCTGATGTTCTTGCCCGAGGATTCCATGCACGGTATTTTGCCCCCGTACTTTATGGACGCAATCACGTCCGGATACAGCTGCGGGTTCGCGGCTATCTCGCCCCCGGAAAATTCCTCCTGAGCCTCGGTCCCGTTATTATAGTATACATTACAGGACACCTTGTACCCGGGCAGCGAGGAAGGCTGTATGCACGCATCCTGCGAGACGCAGTTGGGCGGCCACCTCACATTCGTGCCCTCCGCATATCCGTAGCATTCCGGCCCGGTGCCGAGGAATTTGCCGTTGCACACGGACGGGTCGTCCAGCGAGGTGCATGGGATGCACTCGCATTTTTCCGAAACCCCCACCATGCTGTAGAAAGTCTCCTCCTTCCTCCCTGCGAACAGCGCGGCGGCATCAAAGGTACCTTCAAAGAACTCCCCCCTGTAGCCGCCCACCCCGCCCTCTTCAGTACGTATGTACGTGGTGCCCGCCTCACCGGAATGCTCGTCCGTCCAGTCGCTGTAGATTAGCCCGGTATGCCCGCTCTTCACCAGGTCGCTGGTGTGCTGGCCGAGGTAAATCATGAACCTCTTCGCCGTCTCGTCAGTCCAGCAGTCCCTCACTCCCTCGTCGTATATGGCATCCCTGTTCCTTATGATTGTGAAATCCGTCACCACCAGCGGCTTGCCGAACCTCCTGAGCACCTTCGCGCCGAACTCCATCTCGTCCGAGAGTATCGCCCCGAACCTCTCCTCCTCGTCCTCTATGTCGCAGTGGGAGTTCCTCCCCCCGAGCCCCCATTTCACGGCGATTATGTCCACGCTGTTCAGGGCTGTGTAATCGCAGCTCACCCCCTCATCGTAGCATGAGGCGTTCTCCCCGTAATATGCATAATCCCACATCGGCTCCCCGCTGGTCGCATCCGTGTATTCAAACATCCTTGAAATCTGGTACATGCGGGCCGGAATCCCTGAGCCGATGTCGTCATATCCGGCGGCCACGGAAACCATGCAGTCCGGGCAGAGGAGGTCAATCCTCCTTCCCGCCAGCCCCAGTATCCAGTCAATGTTCTCCCCGGGCCCGGTGCTGAGCCCCATGGGTGGAGCACTGCCGAAATCGTCCTCCTTCAATCTCTTCACGACTATTATCGCGGGCCCCTGGTCCATCACGGAATCCGCAAGGAAGGTGCCCCCGGTTTCATAATAGGTGGGGTCGCCGACCTCCACATAATCGCTCATCGCATCCAGCAGCCACATCTTGTCCAGCGCAAGGGAAACCATGAAAGGCGAGGTGGTCTTGCCGGTGTCAATCTTCCCGTCGCTCTTCACCGCGACGCTCAGCACCGCATCGTCGCCATACCCGGCACTGTAAAGCCCCTGGTCAACCCCGATGTGGAAGCTGGGGAACTCCGCGAATATGACCGGCTGTATGTTCCTTTTCAGATAGGATTCTATTTTGCTCTTCAGGTAATATCCATTCGGGAGGTAGTCCGGCCACGCAACCTGCTTCCCCACCTCCGTGCCGTCCGGCATCGTGCATTCGCTGTACCTGTACGGGTTGTCTTCCCCGCTGCCGCTTGCGCTGTGCACCTCGCCGGCGGCCCACGAGTCCGGGGACCTTGTGAGCGTGTACTGGAGCGCGCCGTTCTCCCACGGGGGATAGAGCGTGCTTATCTCCAGGTTGGGGCAGTATTTGTTCCCAAGCCGCGTCCCGTCCCCTTTCTCATAGCCGTCTACCTGTTCCTCCGGCAGCGCGACTATCTCCTCCTTCGCCATCGTGAGGAAGCTGCACTGCTCGCAATACCCATAAGTGGTTGTGTCCAGCCGGGTGCCGCCCTCGTCAAAGAGGCAGTTGCCGAACGCAAGCCCCGTGACCGTCGTTCCGCTCGCATCAGTGTATTCCACTTCGCGGGCAATCACCATGAGCACGGATGCGGAATAGAGCACGCAGTCCCCATTGTTGTCCCTCTCGTAGCAGAACGCCTCGTAGTCATTCGCCGCGTCGCTTTGCAGAAGGCGCCTGCAGTTGTCCCCGAATCCCATGCCGTAAAGCCCTTCCTGGTCCACAACCCCGCCTGTGGCCGGGCTGAACAGGCTGCCGTATGTTCCGGCATAACGGTTGTTGAGGTAGCACACAGAAAGGGAATGGTACGCACCCGGATCCTCTGAGGCGGAGGGCATGCACTCGTCCACAAAAGTGGTATAGAACTTTCCGCATTCATCCTCCGGGGAACAGCCGGACCACTGCTTCCTTGACAGCACCTGCGGTATTGTGAGCGTCTCCTCCTGGTATGTGGACTCAGCAACATCGTTATCGTAATCCACGCTTGAATAGTCCGGGAACTTGCTCAGGCCCCCCAGCTGCATCACCATCACGTAATCCTTCTCCCCGTCCGCGAACCCGGACCCTCCCACGTCGTATTTCAACACCTTTCCTTTGGAGGGCATCACGGTCTGGGTTACGTCAAAAGTGAAGAAACTGGTGATGCTGCTGCCTGCCACGGGCGCGGAAAGCGGCATAGTCGCGTTCACCCTAATGCCCGAATCGTACCTGTCCCATGGCGACATCTGGTAGAGCGCCTCCCCGTTGCACACCGTCTCTCCCCCCTCCTCCCGGCAGCCGCAATTAACTTCTTTTATTTCGCCCGTGGCCGCATTCACCAGCCGTTTGCACGCCCCCCGGTGGTAGTCCTGTGTGTTGCAGAACCCGGAGATGCACTCCCCGCCCGCCTGCGTGCATTCAAATTCCGCGCCCGGCGCCCACGAGCCGTTCATCATGTAGTGGCCCTGCCATATCTGCTGCCCATACACGGAGTGCTGTGAAAGCAGGAATGCATAGATGGCGTGCGGGTCGCGCTCAATTGTCAGGAAGTTCTCCTCTATCCCTCCTCCAAGGCTCGCCCGCTCCAGTATGCTGTCCTGCCCATAATAGTAATCATATGCCGTGCCCGTGGAGAAGGCGGGGGCGCCCTCGTCCACCACGGTGGTGAGGATGTCGCCATTCGTCTTCCCGAACTGCGCCCCGTAATATGTGTATCCAAATGAATAGTCGTCCGAAAATGCGTCCGCCGGCACCGCCGAGCCCTTGATGCCCCTCCCCAGAAGAAGGTAGGAGGGCACATCCCCGGCCACTCCAGAACCAGGCGTGGAATACGCCCATTGGATAATCGCGGAGGAGCCATAATCCGGAACCCCGTATGCGAACGGGTTCCCGAGCACCTGGTCGTTCCTCTCCGTTAGGTATGCGTTGCCCGGGTCCACCGCCGCGGAATCCCCGGAATATTCCAGCAGGCACCTCGTTGCGCAATCAAAATAGGAATAGCTGCGTATTTCCAGGTTGGGTATGCATCCCCATATCCCCGGCCCGAAGGCGTCCTCCCTGCATATCGCCCCGCCGCCTTCCAGCAGCATGTTCGGCACCGCATAATTCTCGTACCTGTCCACCGTGCCTATCTGGTTCAGCTTGCACGCCTTGTCCGTCAATGGGTAATACATGGACGCCTCGTCAAATTCCTGGAAGGAATTCCCCACGCCGAAACGGAATATGTTCAGCGTGAGCCCCTGCCCGTTGCTAACCGCGTTGAGGAACGCGGGCGTCAGGTTCTCAACCCTGCACTCCGAGTTGTAAAGCCCGATTGCCACGTCGCTTCCCGTTCCCGGGGCGAGCTTCCCCGCATCAGGCGCAGGGTCCCCCTCCTCGTCCAGCTTCACCGCGTCCGAAGTTGAGAAGAGCGGCCTCGGGTCGTACTCGTACCTGCCGCAGAAGATGCCCGCGCAGGATACGTTGCACTCGCCCTCATTCCTTGCCGGGCAGATGGGCAGCGTGAGCTTGCTCACTTCCCCCCCCTCTTCCCTCACGGTCACGTTGCAGGTGAGCGTGCCATCCGGGGATGTGTCGCATACCTCCGTGTCATATATGGTGCCGTTGTTCAGCACGCACAGGTTCTCCGTTGCATTGGTATAGATGCAGCAGCTGTGGAACTGCGGCACGGTGCAGCCCATAAGGAACAGGAGCGCGCCAACTGCGAAAACGACGACATGAATGTTTTTCATCATACCCATCTACCCGCCACGTTGAGGAAGACACCTGCTTCCCCCCCCAGAATCGTAGTCCCGTACCTCAGCGCGGTGAGCGCGAACGCCAGCGCCACCATGTTCTCGTAGAATATCCTCACGAACACCTCGCTCACGAACGAGGCGATGTTGCTTATGCTGACCGAGAGCTGCGCTGCCCTGCCCGCACTGGTCGCGTCCCTGAAGGCGCCGAGCGAGAAGCCGGAGAACATGGGTATGTTGCACACCCCCTCCACCTTGTAGCTCGGTTGCTGCACGGGCGGCGCCCGCGCGTACCCCGAATCCATCATGAACAGCACCGTTGGATAAATGAAATAGAGGCTTATCGCCAGCGCGATGAAGAACCCCCCTATCCCCCTGGTGAAATGGAAGGCGCGCAGTATTATTCCCAGCGGGAGGAAAAACGCCAGCATGTTCTCCTGGATGTATTTCAGCAGGAACATCTGCGCATTTAGCGATATCATTATGGAAACTATCTTGGATGCGATGTAGTGGTAGGTCTCCACCGGCTTGTATATGTCCGGCACCCAGGAGCCCTGGAACACGGGCACGCCCCAGAGCGTGAACGTGAAATGGTACCCCCATTCCGGCCCCGCGTTCTGCTCCTTGACGTTCTCGTATTGCTTGTAGAAGTAGTCCAGCCGCTCCGCGGTCCTGCACGAGGCGGCGTCTATGGGGTCCGTGACGTCCACCCCGTTGCAGTTTATCGCGCCGCCGAAGTTCTCGCCTATGAACTGCGCACCCAGTATGACCAGCTGCAGCACGACCACTATTATTATGGCGGTCGCAGCCAGCTGCAAAAACTCGCTCTGCGCATACCTCTTCAAATTCTGCGAGTTGAAAGCGTGCCCTATCGCATATATCGTGCCGTTTATGATTGCGACCACGAACACGGCGAGCACGCAATTCACGTACCAGAAGCCCGCGCCCCCCCATCCCTGGAAGAAGCCGGTTTCCGCCAGTGTTTCAACCCCAGTCATATTTCCACCTATATTATGTGCATGAGCCTGCTCAGGTCCGCCTCCTGTCCAAGAAGCCGCCCCATCTCGCGCGCGGCCGCGGTAATCGTTATTATGTTCAGCGAAAAGAGGAACGTGGAGCCGAGGAATGAAATCGCAGCAGCCCCGGTCTGCACCCCAATCACGCCCCGCACCTCCGAATAATCGTCATAGGCGTCCGGAAGCCCGTTCTCAAACACCCCGAATATCACCCTGTCCCTGTCCATCTCGCCCCCGAAATTGACCAGCCCCCTGTACCCCGCCCCATCCACGCCCCCGAGCATCTCGTGCGGGCTCCAGAACATGGATTCCACGAACAGCAGCGACGGGTATATGATGAACAGCGCAATGCATATCCCCATCAGCCCGCCCCCCAGCTGCCTGAAGAACGGCAGCGAGCGCAGCACTATCGCAAGCGGGAGGAACAGCAGGAACCCTCCGTCCTGTATGAACCGCAGGAAAGTAATCTGTATCATTATGGTGAGGTAGGAAACGGTATCCGTGTACATGGAAAGGTTGACCACCTGCATCCAGCTGCTCGCGCCCATGTCCCTGCCGAAATTATACCCATTCGGCCCGTACAGGCAAAGGAAGATCGCGGGCATGCACGGGCTTCTCCTGTACCTCGCGAGCACGTCCAGCGCCCCGTACAATCCGCGCGACGCCCTCATCTCCACGTAGGAGAAGTCCGCGGAATTCAGGAGGTATTTCTCCGCGGTGGTGAACACGTTATCCTCATCCCCTATCTCCGGCTTCTCATACACCGGAATCCCCGCGGGCGCGATGCCCCTCACAAGCCCGTACTTCACGCTGTCCTGCAGCAGCCCTATCATGAAGAGGACGAGCATTACCAGGAAGGCGGACACAAGCACCTGGTATATCTCGGTCTTCGCCCACACGCTGAAGTTCGGGTTCTGCAGCGCCTGCCCCAGCGCATACGCCACCGCAATCACAACCAGCGTCACCCCCAGCGAAAGCATGGAAAGCGCGTAATATGCTGCAAGCTCAACCATTCATGTCACCCTCGCAAGCGCGGAAACGTCCACCTCTGTGCCGAATATCCTGCTCAGCGCCTTCACGCTCGTTAGCGCAATCAGCAGGTTCAGCGCGGTGTTCAGAAGCCCTCCCACGAAGAAGTGGTACAATAGCCTGTTGACCAGCTCCGGCTCAATGACCTTGTTTATCGCATTGCGCGTATATCCGAAATCCATGTCAAAGGGTTGCAGTCGCCCGGCACGTCCCACAAGCCGCTGCCCTCCGAGGGCGAGACGAACGTGGGTATGGGTATTTCCCCGCCCAGCGTGGAATCCTCATCCAGCACGGAATCAAACATCCCCTTGGTTATCACGACACCCAGCGGATAAATGAAATAGAACGCCACCGCCACCGCGATGAGCAGCCCGCCCGCCCCCCTCGTCACGTGGAAGGCGCGCAGGAACAGCCCTATGGGCAGCAGGATGGGGAAGAAGAAATCCCCCGCGAGCTTGAGCAGGAGGAGCTGCGAGTGCGCCGACATCAGCGCGGTTGAGAACACCCTCACCGCTATGTTCATGGAGGAGAAAGGCACCCCTATCCCCGCGCACCCGTTGAATGTGTAGCTGAACCCGAGGAACGCGCAGTTGCCGCTCACGCTGGAAAGCGCGCCAAGCGGCGCGACCATCATGTCGTCCAGCGCCAGCATGGTCGCCCATTCCCAGTCCACCACCGACTGCGTAATTGCGATTGCATAATCCAGCTGGTTCATCCCCGGCTCCGCGCCGAACGCCTCCCCGAACGCAGGGGAGAGCACCTCCCCGCTGAAGCCCTCCACGCCCACGAACGCAGCAATCATCACCAGCGTTATGAAGACCTGGAACATCTCGCCCGTCACTATGGGGCGCATCTGCGGCGAGTCAACCAGATATGTGAATAAGTAGAATATCACCAGCACGGAGAAGGACGCGAGCACCGCGAGCAGGGCGGGCAGCTGCCATGCATACTCCCCGTCCGCCGCGTAAAGTGCGGAGGGCAGCAACGCCAGCATCGCAAGCAACAGCACTTTCTTCATCATAGCATCCTCATCATTCCCGGGATGTCAATATCCCCGCCTAGCATCGGCGAAAGCGCCTGTATGAACATCAGCGTCACAACAAGCCCGAAAATCGGAAGCAGGAACGCGGGTATCGCGAGCTTGCTCACGGACTTCATCTCCGTGGTCCCCACGAAGCCATCCACCTGGTTGGTCATTGTCGCCGGGTCCTCGTAGCTGTACGAGGCGCCCCCCGCGGTGCCGCACATCGTCTGGCAGTTGAGGAACACCTGCTCCGGCTGGTACGTGAGCCCCTTGTCAAGCACGTATATGCACGGCTCGCAGTGGTGCGGGTCCGTGAAAACGATTTCAGGTATTATGTAGAATGCGGTCGGGTTCGGCTCCCCGCTCTCGCTGCCCGCGCACCATATCGCGCTCGCCGTTTCCGCGTCCGGCGCGAACTCCCTGCACACATCCGGGCAGGCGGGGTCCATGTATGCGGCGGTGCTCCCCACGCCGCCTATCACGCCCGCAATCCCTTCTTCCGTGCATGTGGGGGCGGTGCTCACCCACCTGCACTGCGGCGGGCAGCCCTCCAGCAGGTCGGCGTAGTATGCGTCCGCATACCCATACCAATTCAGCTCCGTTATTTTGGAAGGGTACATCGCCCTGCAGTCCGCCGGGCACCCGTTCAGCTCCGTATCGTCCACCTCAACCAGCACCGGGTCGGCCTCGTCCAGCGCCCTCGTGGCGAAGCACTCGGGGAATTCCTCATACAGCACCTGGCAGGTTGCCTCCTCGTCCGTGCATCCCTTCATCTGGTGCGGGAAGGGTATCTCCATGCACTGCCAGTCGCATTTCCTGTACGTATATCCGGATTCGGTCGTATAAGATTGCGTAAACAGGTTCTTGCACGGCCTGAGGAGGTGGAAAAACCCGTCCTCCCCCTGGTAGGCCGCCACCCAGTACGGGCTGGCGTTCATGAGGAAGGTGCGCCTCTCGGCCTCATCCATGCTGTAGTCAAACGGCAGCGTCTTTGAAGCCGCCATAGCCACCGTACTGGCCATGAACTCCTCCGCCACATCGTTTGTGAAGGCCGCCTTCCTCTCAATCTCCGTGGCCGAGGTGGTGGTGGTGAGGGGATTTGCGTCGTAAGTTGTCTCAACGAACGCGGGCGAGGTCTCGCTGCACGCGGCGGGGCAAACCCCGATCGAGCCGCCTGCCTTCGTATCCACCCCATAGACCGTGGCGTTGAGCGTGAAATACGCCAGCGCATACGTAGCGGGATACACGAGCATGAACCCTATGCCGAACGCCATCATCAGCCCCCCAAGCTTGCGCGTGAGGAAGAAGGCGCGCAATATTATTCCGAGGAGCAGGATGAGGGGCCCCACGCTCATCAGCAGGTTGAGCAGGAACTTCTGCGTGTGCAGCGTGCTTATGATGGTGCCGAGGAACTGCAGGAGCTGGTCGTAGGTCTCCATGTCTATCATGTAGTTGCCCACTTCCGCGTTGCGCATGTTCATGCCGAAGTAAAGGTATATGGAATAGGTGCCCATCAGCCCGTACGCCTTGTACGCGCTCTGCGCCGCCTCTATCCTCCTCACGCTTATGGTCTCGTAGAGCTTCGCTGCCGAGCCGATGTAGCTGTCCACGTAGCTGTTGGAGATGACCAGGGAGCACGGCTGCTCCGGGTTCTCGTCGCACAGCCCTGCGAACATTGAGCCCTGCGCCAGCCCCACGGCCACCGCGTCCACGAAGACGAATATGGCGACTATGAATATGATGATGAACGCCGTGGTGAACACCTCGCCCATTTCCACCTCCGCCCATGCGCGCAGGTCCGGCAGCGAGAACGACTGCGAGATTGCGAACGCGAGCGCGACCAGCCCGACGGACACAAGCACGAGCAGGATGCTGAGCGCCTTCCAGTTCGCGGCCACGTCCCTCAGCGCGCTGGGGCGCCCCTCCACTTCGGGGTTTTCCAGCCCCCCCGCAAGCCCCTGCGCCGCAAGCTCGCCAACGAGCAGCAGCATTGCCAGCAGAACGACCTTCCCCTTCATGGTATCACCTTCGCGACCTTTATCATCGCCCCGGCCGCGGTCGCGAAAACCACCAGCACCAGGTTCGGCAGGAATATCGCCTTCATTATGAACAGGGCGATTGCCTCCAGCCCTATGCCCTCGCCGCACGGGCCGAACGCCTTGTCGCTGCCGCCACCGCCCGCGAGCGTGCAGAAGCCGGTGTCTATGTTTTCCGATGAGGCCGAGACGGCATAAGTGAACGGGATTGATATGTATGCCGCGAACGCGAGCGCAATCGCGATGTTGCCCGCGTCCCTCAGCCTCGGGAGCGCGCGGAGGATGAGCCCGAACGGGAGGAGTATCCCCAGCGTCAACGAGCCGAGCCGCCTCATCACCTCGTATTGCATGCCCGCGCCCACCATGCCCATCATGACGAAATCAAACGCTATGTCCAGGTGCCTCGCGTACGCGTTCCTGAACGCATATGGGAAGAAGGTCTCCCCGCCCGCAAGCGGGAAATAGTACCCATACACCTGCGCGGCCGCGAATTTGTAATCTATGGACGTCTTCATCAGCGAGACCAGCAGCGACGCCCCCTCAGCCTTCAGCCCGCGCAGGTAGGACACGGAATGCGTTATCGGGTCCTGCCCCCCCAGAACGTCCGAAGAGATGAGGCACGTGGATGTGAATATCCCCTGTATGGATATCACCAGGAGCACGGAGATGAAGGTGTGGAACAGCTCGTCCTTGCTGAACACGAGCAGCTGCGCGTCCTTCATCAGGCTGCCTACCATGTATGCGAGCGCAGCCACCGCCACCGTGAGGAGGAGCGCCGCGGCTATTATCGGCAATGCCTGGCTGAATTCCTCGCTCGCGAAGTCGCACGCCGCGAACGCGGAGGAAACGAGCAGGATGGCTATCGCCGCCGCTCTCATCAGATCAGCCTGCTTATGCCGTAAAGCACGTACTCGCCTCCGATGGCGGAAGATATCGCCTTTGTCCCGGCGAATGTGACTATCCCGATTACCACTATAGATATTATGGAGAACGCGGTTATCTGGCTGACGCCCGGCAGCAGCACCTCGGCTATGTTCCTCATCAGGTCGTTGTACACCTCGCCCGCATCCGGCGCGCCTGCGAAGGGCATGACGAATATGGTGTATATGGTCGTCACCGCGAAGGTGAGTATCGGCCATATGAGGTTGAACCATAGCTGGAAATACGTGAGCCAGCAGGCGAAGTAGCCCGCGAGGCAGGCGATTGCGAGGATCGTGGCGAATATCGCGCCGGTCACCAGCTCGCCGGGCATGAAGAACGCCCTTGAGACCTCGTTCTTGCACACCTCGCTCATCGCGAGTATGTCCGCCTCGCCGTGCGCCGGGGTGTATTCGTTGAGGAAGCTCGTCGCCATCGCGGTGCCGCCAGGCACTCCAGGCATGCTGTTCTTTATTTCCTTCACCAGTATGAGGGACGCGGGAAGCATGAAGAGCGCGCCCAACGAAAGCGCTATGAGCGTATTCCCCAGTTTCTTTGTGAATGGGAACACCCTGAACATCATCCCGGCCGGGAGCAGGAAGCCAGGCACGACTATGTCGATGTATTTGAGGAGCACGAGCACGAACCTGAACGAGAGGAGCTGGAACGTGACCTGGTACGCCGCCTGGTTCAGCCCGCCCAGCAGCGAGCCCACGCCCACGAACGGGCTGTCGGACTCCGTGTATTGCACGTAAAAGGCATTCACCACGGGCCTGGACAGCGTGATTCCCTGGTAGCCCCCTATCGTGAAGTACCCCTCCCCTATCTTCATGTATATTGTTTCCAAATCCGAGATGGTCTGGTTGAGCGCCTCTTCGCCGAGGATGAGCATGGGGTTCGGGCCGCTCCTGTCCGGCTCCTCATCAGGGGGCGCCTCCACAGGGACCATTTCAGTTGTGCATGGGGTGGGGTTGTTCGTCCCGCTGCACGCGCCCATGGCCTCCTCGCTGCAGCATCCCGTCACCACGGTGTCTATCACGCTTTCGCACGGGATTGGGTTCCCGTACCCCGAGCACGCGGGCGTCGGGTCCTCGCTGCAGCACCCGTGCCTCACGAGCCGCATCTCCGCGGGCCGCTCCCCCCCGGTTTCCCCGGTGCCTATGAACGGCCTCGCCATCTCGTTCGCGACCTTGTACGCGGCGAAGATGATGATTATCAGCACCACGCCCGCAATCACTTCGCGGAGCTGGTCCTTGCTCCACGCTATCGCCGAGGCGTTCTGTATGGAATAGGATACCGCATAAGCCACGGCGACGAACGACACGGACAGCAGTATGACCGCGCCGAGGAAAAGGGGGTTGCCCTCCACGCTTATGTCCGGGAGGCCCACATGGACGGTTTCGACGGAGAAGGCTAGCCCAAGCAGTGCTAATGCGAAAAGCCAACCCCGCATGCCCCGAACTCATCTGCAAAGTATATAAATACTTCCTGCAAATCTCCCTCATGAAAGCGTTGATATTGGCGTTGTTGCTGGTTTCGGGTTTTGTTTTTTCAGAAGATTTTGAGCCGCAGTTGAACACCATAAACTCCCAGGCGGTGTCCACGGACGTGATTGTGCACAACTGCGACATTGGCGGCGACGGCCCGGAGTACATAACGTTTGGGATATGGGTGCCCAACCCGTTCGGGGAGCGCACCACCGCTTATTTCTATTACAAGAACTTCACCAATAACGAGTGGGTGCAGTCCGGCGAGTGCATCGTGCTGGAATTCGGCAAGAACTGCAACATGCGCATCCCGGCCTACCTGGGCGGCAGGGGCGAGGCGGTGGAATCCCTGGAAATCACCAAGGTCACCATGACCGATGGCTCCACGACCCACGAGGCAACCTTTGAGGTGCCGCTCAACCACTTCCCAATCGCAAAAGAGCTGATAGTGGCCAACAAAACCGTGGTTTTCCGTGAAGAGCTCGCTTCAGCGCAGGAGCACTCCCTCTGCAGCGGCTCAACCTGCTGCAAGCTCAAGGCGGACCGCGATTCCGTTTCCGGTGTGGAGGAGGAGTCCGAGGCCCTGATGAAGGAGTGCAGGGTGGATGACGCCCGGCTTTTGGTTGAGGGCGCGATAAACACCCTCGTTGACGTCAATAACGACGCGCCCGCGTGCGCCGCAGCGCTTGCGGAGATAAACAGCGCCGAAACGCTCGCCGATTCCCGTATGTGCAACTCCGGAAATGTGGCGACGCAGATAGCCGCGCTCAAGACCGCGGTAAGCGGCGGCAACTACGGACTGAGCCTTGATGCGCTGAACAGCGCGATGTCCGTGCAGTGCATGGGCGCGCAGGTGGAGGATGTTGAGGCCGGCGATGTGCCTACGGATGGCGCAGGCGGCACCAGCACACCGGGCGGCAACACAGGCACGTCCGGCCAGAAACCCCTCTGCCCGTCCATATTTGTGCTTGCGGCGATCCTCCCACTCGCCCTGATGGTGTATAGATGGGATTATTAGACGCGATAAAGGAGGGCCTGGGCAAGAAGAAATCCACGCTCGCGGACAAGGACTTCAAGTGCCCATCCTGCGGCGCAAAAGTTAAGCTGGACATGGAGCGCTGCCCCAACTGCGGCGTCCGCATAAAATCCATGTTCAGGAAGAAGTGCCCCAAGTGCGGGGAACTGAACGAGCTGGACGCGAAGGTCTGCGTGAATGGGGATTACAATTTTGAGGCGGAGATTGCCCGCGCAAAAAAGCAGGTGTGGAGGTGCCCCATCTGCGGCTATGAGATGGACACGCTCTATACGAAATGCCCTGTGTGCGGAACGAGGTTTATGTAAAGGCACCCGGCTTTCACCCTAGACGTCATTCTGACCCTCCCCCACTTCACTTTGAAACGCTTCGTACGTACTCCTCACGCTGTCCGTTTCGGGTTATCATAAGAAATTAAAACTCCTGCGCAGCATTACAATAACGATGAGCGACTTCAAGAGCGCCATAATAGAGGAAAACAAGGAGGATAAGGCGGCCTCCAAGATGCGCGTGCGCTCACCCATAGACATAGAAGAGGCGGAGATAAAGCGCCTCAAGCCGGAAGACTCGGAGGAGGTCACGAACATAATGCAGAAGTGCCTCTTCGCGGTCACCGAGGACGAGGTGCGCGAGGTGCTCAAAAGGAACATGAGCTACGGCGCATACGTTGGCAGGATGCTCGTCGCGGTGGGGCTCGCCTGGGGCACGGCATATAATCCTACCAATCTCCAGCTTGAAACCGGCTACACAAATGCAATATTCTTAGAGGACGACGCGGTCCTCCTCCCATACGAAGGGAAGGGGCTGCGCGAGCTCCTCGTGGACCACCGCGAGATGGAGGGGAGGGCGCGGGAGTTCCAGTTCGCGGTCACGCTGACCACCCCCTTGAACCCGGACGGCAACCTGGACGAGATAGTCGCCCAGAGGGGCACCAAAACCGAAAGGGTGCTCATGAAGGCGGGCTACAGATTCTACAAGACGCAGGCAGGAGTAATCGCAGTAAAGCAAATATGATTAGTGCCTTTCCCCGTATTCCCTGAGGAAAACCTCATACTCCATCAGCGCCTGCGCTGTGATGGACGGTCTCCTCATGGACAGCATGCGCAGCACCTCGTCCGTGCTCGTGCGCGGCTCCCTTCCCGCGAGCCGGTCCCTCACCATCTGCATCTTCGCCTCCTGCGCGAGCGCCGCTATGTCCGCGCCGGAGAACCCTTCCGAGAGCCGCGCGAGTTTCGCCAAATCCAATCCCCTTGCGAACTCGCCGAAATGAATGGCGAACAACTGCTCCCTCCCCTTCGCATCCGGCGGATGTATGTAGAATAGCTTGTCAAACCTCCCCGGCCTCAAAATAGCCGGGTCCAGCATGGACGGCTTGTTGGTCGCCCCAATCACAACCACTCCTTTCAATTCCTTCAATCCATCCATCTCCGTGAGGAATTGCCCGACCACATCCGCCCTCCCCATCTCCCTTGAAGGCGCAATGGTTTCTATTTCATCCACAAATATCAGCGCGGGAGGGTTCTCCCTCGCCCTGTTGAACGTCTCCTTAATCACATTCACCGCGTGCCCGTACCCCTTCTTCATCAATTGTGCGCCGCTCACCGTGAGCATGGTCACGTCCATCTCGTTCGCCGCCGCCTTCACCACGAGCGTCTTCCCGCATCCGGGCGGCCCGAACATGAGTATCCCGCCAGTCGCCTTCACCCCATATTTCTCCATCAGTTCCGGGTGCAGGAGCGGAACCTCTATCGCCTCCTTGAACGCGCCCTTCACGTCCTCCAAATCCGCGACGTCCTTCCAGCCCACCACTTTCTTCTCTTCCTTTGTGGGCTTCACTTCCTTCGCTATTGAGCGCTCAAAGTCCGTCTTGAACTCCTCATAATCCTCAAGCTGTGAAAAAGTGGTGCTCGGCTTCGTATAATTCAGCACATTGAGGAGATCCGCCATCTCCACTTGGATTATTTTCTTCACCTGTTTCGCCTTCTGCGCAGCAGCGTTCAGCGCCTCGGTGACAACGTTCTTTATGTCCGCACCAGAATACCTGTCGGTCATCTTCGCGAGTTTATCATAGTCTATGTCCGTGGATTTGTATTTTATCCTAGATAAATGAACTTTGAAAATGGCCTTCCTCGCTTCCAAGTCCGGAAGGTGCATATAGATTATCTTGTCAAACCTCCCCGGCCTCATGAGCGCTGGGTCCAGCTTGTTCGGCACGTTCGTCGCGCCCACCACTATCACTGGTTTTTTGTCGTCCTTGTATCCGTCTATTTCCTGCAGCATGGTGCTGAGCACGCGCGGCCCGACCTCATCCACGCCGCTCTCGCTCCTCTTCTTCCCTATCGCATCCAATTCATCAAAGAATATTATCGCGGGTGCGGACTTCCTCGCCGTTTCAAAAATCTCGCTCACATTCTTCTCGCTCTCGCCCACCCACTTGCTCAATATCTCGGACGTTTTCACGTAATAGAACCCATACCCCAATTCCTTGGAGAACGCCCTCATCAGCATCGTTTTTCCCGTGCCGGGCGGCCCGAACAAAAGAATGCCCGAAGGAGGCTTCAATCCGTACGCATCCGCCAATTCCCTTTCCTGCAGCGGCGTTATGATGGAATCCTTCAATTCCTTCTTCACGTCCTCGTATCCGCCCACGTCGCTTAGCCCCTGCTCGCCCGCGCCCAATCTCAAATCCTGCACGCCCAGTTTTCCAAAGCCCTTCAGTTTTTCCTTCGCCCTTATCATTTTCTCCTTGGATATTTTCACTCCCGCCAAATCAAGGGCTGCAAGCACAAGGATGGATGCAATCACATAGAAGAGCATCATGGGATTGAACGGGAACCTCATCACGAGGCTCATCGCAAAATAAAGTATGGGCACAATCAACAGCGCCGCGGCGGACATCGCCTGCGTCCATTTTCCCTTCAATTGCGCAGGCAGCCATCCCACCACGTACAAAGCGGCAGCCCAAATGATTATCTGGAAAAGCCCGAAGTCCATGAACAGGAGCCGCATCAGGTTGTCCCATATCTTGCCCAGCGCCGGGAATATGTCACGCGCGCCCGCGAAGTTGAACGCGTTTGCGAGAGCGGGCCCAATCGCCCCTGCGAAATCCCCCATGCCCATCGCAGGTTTTGAAATCATTAGGGATTGCAGCCCCGGCTCGTACAAACTCAGCGTTACTGGAAGATACGCATTGTTCTGCACGAGCCATAGTGAAGATAATAGAAGGATAAGCAGCACCGCAGGAACGGATATTATCACGCTCTTGCCCGAGCCGAAATGCAAACTGCCCCACGCCATCAGCAGATAAATAAAACCGGCGAACATGGCGAACGGATATGCGGCGAAAGGCGCGAGGCACACCACCTCCAGCAGCGCAATCACGCCCCAATTATCAAACATTTCAAAGAGCACTAGCGCAAACAGGAGCAATCCTATCCACGCAAGTATGGTAGATTGATAAGCGAGCGCAGGCAGCACAAGGAGCACGCCCAGCGCCACCCCGAAATGCGGCGCCTTGAATGCAATCACGCCGCACACCAGCGCAGCCACGAACGCGACAGGAAGCGGATAGAACGGTATTGCAGATAAGATGGATAAGGCGCCAAGGAAAACAAGGATTGAATTCCAGAAGCCCTCGCTCTTCTCCACCATTTTCGCATACGAGAGGACTTTCTGTTCATTCAGGCTCCTGCCCACCCCTTGCTGCATGCGCCGAAATCTCCTCTAGTAATTAAAAAGATATGTAGCGCCCCTCATTCTTTCTCACTGCGCACCCTGATGCCATTCTCCTTCAATGCCTTGGCGAACACCCCATCGCCATCAACAAGATTTCCAGAAAAAGTGCCATCGTAAATCTTCCCGACCCCGCAGGAAGGCGATTTGGATTTAAGGATTGCCTCATCACAATTCGCGAGCTGGGCTATTTTCAGTGCCTCCCTTGCCCCCAGTTCAAACTTCTCAGTCACATCTTCGCCAGTTTTTGTAAGAACCCTGCCGTCTTTCTGTTCAGCAGGGGGCCTCGGCGTTGCCAAACCACCCAGTTGTTCCGGGCAAACAGGAATAGCCTTCCCATTCTCTATTAATTCTATAACTTCCGGGCATGCCTTCGATTTCCCGTCCCATCTGCAATTCACTCCAGCCAGGCAGGCACTCACAATTCTCATCTTTGCCCTCCGCCCCATATATCTGCATCGCTGCTGCGATGTCTGGCGAAGTTCTTCGGAACTTCACCATCGGTTCGTCGTCCAAACGCCCTCACGGGGATTTGAACCCCGGTTCCAAGCTCCGCAGGCTTGCGTCCTATCCAAGCTAGACTATGAGGGCTAACCAGATAACAACTATATTACGCTTAATGCATTATTTAAAATCTTTGCAAACAAGTATTAGCCACTACTAGCTTTAGGGTGTGCCATGTGACGATTGAGGACAAGATAAAGGAACTCTCATCCGCCCCCGTTTCCAAGGAGGACGAGGAGATACTGAAATTCATAGAAGAATCCAAGCCGCACGTATACGTCGTGGGCGCGGGCGGCAGCGGCACAAACACGGTAGACAGGCTGTTTGAATTGGGCGTGGACAACGTAACGCTCATCGGCGTGAATACCGACGCCCGCCACCTCCTCAAGGTGCGCGCGAACAGGAAAATCCTCATCGGGAAGCAGCTCACAAAAGGGAGGGGCGCGGGAAGCAACCCGGAAATCGGCGCGAGCGCCGCGAAGGAAAGCATGGAAGAAATCAAGGAAGCGATAAAAGATGCAAACATGGTCTTCGTGACGTGCGGCCTGGGAGGCGGCACTGGGACAGGGAGCGCACCCGTAATCGCCGAGGAGGCGAAGAAGTCCGGCGCGCTCACAATCGCAGTAGTGACATTGCCATTCAACTCCGAAGGCAGGATAAGGATGGAGAACGCACTCATCGGTTTGGAGGCGCTCCGCAAGAACACGGATACGCTCATAGTAATCCGCAACAACAAGCTGCTCACAATCGCGCCCGACCTTCCGCTCAACACCGCGTTCAAGGTGTGCGACGAAGTTTTGGCGGGCTCTGTAAAGGGCATCGCAGAGCTAATCACGAAATCCGGCCTGGTGAACGTGGATTTCGCCGACCTCAAGACCATCCTATCCGGCGCAGGCTACTCCGTAATCGGATTGGGCGAGGCGTCCGTAGATGCGAAGAGCGAGGAGCGCTCCACAATCGCGATAGAAACAGCGTTAAATTCCCCGCTGCTGGATGCGGACATATCCGGCGCGAGCCGCGCCCTGGTGAACGTAATCGGGGGCGAGGACATGACATTAAAGGAGGCGGAGCTCATCGTATCCGAGACGAGCAAGAGGATACATCCGGGCGCCCACATAATCTGGGGCTCCAGGATAGAGCCGAACCTGCAGAAGGCATCCATAAAGGTGCTGGTGGTGCTGGGAGGGGTGAAGTTCCCCAAGTATTCCATTGAGAGCGAGAACCCCTCGCCAACAGACGACATAGACCTGGACGTGATAGGATGAATATGGCTGAAATCATAACCCGCAGCATAAGGATTCTGCACATAGCGAAGAAGCCGACCAACAGGGAGCTGGAAGAGATAATGAAGATTGCGGGCTTCGGGATGCTCCTCGTGGGCGTGGTAGGCGTGATAATGTTCGTGATATTCTCCGTAATATAGGTGGCATGCATGATATACATATTCAGGGTGACAACCGGGCAGGAAAAAATCGTCTCGCAGATGCTGGAAAAGAAGGCAAGGGTGCAGCACCTCGCGGTCTATTCCCTCCTGGTGCCGGAGAACGTGAAGGGTTATGTATTTGTGGAGGTCGCAAGCGACGAGGACGCCGCGAAGCTCGCGCACAACACCCGCCACGTGAAGGGGATGCTCAAGAAGACCATCACCATAGAAGAGATACAGAAGATGGTCACTGTTGAAAAACCGGCGTCCATGATCGTGGAAGTTGGCGACACCGTTGAGATAAAGAGCGGCCCGTTCAAGGGGGAGAAGGCCCGCGTGACCAAGGTGGACGACAACAAGGACGAGCTCGTGGTGGAGTTCGTGGAGATGGCGGTGCCCATCCCGACCACCATCAAAACCAAAATAGTGAAATTGTTCAAGAAGGCGGGCTCCGAGGACTAAACCTCTAAGCCCCTCTTCCTTTCTTCATCCTTATTTCCTTTTTCCCTTCTTCATTTCCCTTAAGATAAACCGTCCGGGTAGGAAAAGGAATCGTAATCCCCCTCTTCTTGAACTGGTGGTAGACCTCCTTAACCATCTCGCCCTTCACCGCATACTTATCCACATAAGTGGGAACCTGCACCCCCACCTTGTAGTTTATGGCGCTGTCCCCGAACGTGTCCGGCCTTGCCCATGCCGGGCCCGCGCTGCCCACTATCTTCCCTGTCTTCTTTTCCACCTCTTTTGCCGCCTCAAGAAGCGCCTCCACCACCTTCTCCGGCTCGTCGTCGTAGCTTGCGGTGAAGTCCATCACATACCCCAGCCGGCTCTCAGGGCTGTAATAATTGATTATTATGCTCTGTGCCACTTTTGAATTGGGCACAAAAACGTAGTTGTTCGCAAGAGTAAGTATCTTGGTGCTCCTCCAGCCCACCTCCACCACCGAGCCCTCCACCTCCGTTCCGTCTATCCTTATGTAATCGTTCGGGCGGATGGGCTTGTCCGCGAGCATATACACCCCGGCGAAAAAGTTCCCCAGCGTGTCCTGCAAAGCGAGCGCAACCGCCAACCCCGCAATCCCCAGCCCCGCAACCAGGGGCGCAATCTCCACCCCCAGCTCGCTCAATATGATAAGTATGCCCAGCGTGTAGATGAGCACGCGCGCGACCTTCCTGAAAAGCGGGAACACCTCGTCGTCAAACTTGCTGGACGTCTTGGGCGCAATCTCCTTCCCGTACCATATCATAAACGCATCCACGAACGCGTCTATGAGTATGATTGCGCAGAACATCAGCAGTACCTTGAATATCTCAAATGTGGAATGCCCCATGACCACCGCATCCGGGTATGCCGCCTCGGACGCGAGGAAAGCCGCCACCACTATGGAGATGAGTTTCAAGGGCCTCCTGACCTTGTCCGCGAGTATGTCGTCCAGCGTGGTCTTGGTCCTTGAGCTGACCTTCTTGAGCAGCGTTATCAGCACTATCGCCGCGTAATACAGCAAGAACGCCGAAACCACGAAAACCGCAAATGCAAGCGTTATCTGCCCGCCCGGCAGCCCCAGAAGGAACGAATAAGCATCCTCAATGTAAGCCATGCACCGATTTTGTATGTAATCGTTTTAAAGGTTCGCGCCCAAATCCACTTGTGGTTTCATGTCACTCAGGGAAAGGGATCCGGACATACATGCGCTTGTCGAAAAGGAGCTCAACAGGCAGCGGGAATGCATAGACCTCATCGCTTCTGAGAACTACGCGCCCGTGGAGGTGCTGGAGGCCACGGGTTCCGTCCTCACCAACAAGTATTCCGAGGGCTACCCCGGAAAGAGGTACTACGGCGGCAACGAGTTCATAGACCAGGTTGAGAACCTCGCGATAGACCGCGCGAAAAGATTATTCGGGGTGGACCACGCCAACGTGCAGCCGCACTCCGGCTCCACGGCGAACTACTGCGCCTACGCCGCGCTGATGGAAGCGGGGGACACGCTCATGGGCATGGAGCTTTCCCAGGGCGGCCACCTCACCCACGGCTCGCCCGTGAATTTCTCCGGTAAAACGTACAAGATTGTGAGCTACGCGGTGGACAGGAAGACCGAAATGCTGGATTACGACATGATAAAGAAGCAGGCGGTTGAGCAGAAGCCCAAAGTAATCGTGTGCGGATACACCGCCTACCCAAGGACGGTGCATTTTGACAGGTTCCGGGAGATTGCGGACGCGTGCGGCGCATTCCTGCTCGCGGACATTTCCCACATAGCGGGGCTTATTGCTGGCGGCGCACACATCTCACCCGCAAAGTATGCGGACGTCATCACGACCACCACGCACAAAACATTGAGGGGCCCAAGGGGCGCAATCATAATGTGCAAGGCGGACTTCGCCCAGAAGGTGGACAAGGCCGTTTTCCCCGGGGCGCAGGGCGGCCCGCTGGACCACGTGACCGCCGCAAAGGCAGTCTGCTTCCACAACGCGATGCAGCCGGATTTCAAGGAATACGCGCACCAGGTGGTGAAGAACTCCAAGGCGCTCGCGGACGAGCTGAACTCAAACGGGCTTCGCCTCGTTTCCGGGGGCACGGACAACCACATGGTGCTGGTTGACCTCACATCCCTGGGAATCACGGGGAAGGACGCGCAGACCGTCCTTGAGCGTGCGGGCATAATCTGCAACCGCAACACGATACCGTATGATACGCAGAAGCCGTTCGTCGCCAGCGGCGTAAGATTGGGAACTCCCGCGATGACGACACGGGGAATGAAGGAGAGCGAGATGAAGGAGATTGCAGCCCTCCTGATGAAGGCGCTGAAGAACAAGGACAACGCGGACGCGCTCGCATCCATACGGAAGGAGGCGCTCGCGCTCTGCTCCAGGTTCCCGATATATAAAGATTACAGGGCATGATTTGGGTATGATACTCTCGGGAAGGGCGCTGGCCGCGGAAATAGAGGAGGGGCTCAAGAAGCGGGTGGAGGCACTCGGCTTCACGCCCGGCCTTGACATAGTGATGGTGGGGGACGACCCCGCCTCCAGGACTTATGTAGAAAAAAAACTGAACAAGGCGGGCGACATAGGCATAAGGGGACGGCTGCACCACCTCTCCGAGAGCACCACCGGGGAAGAGCTCATCACCCTCGTCTCAAAATTGAACGCGGACAAATCAACACATGGATTCATCGTGCAGCTCCCTCTCCCGAAGCAGATAGACCCGCTCAAAATCATATCCGCGATAGACGCAAGGAAGGATGCGGACGGCCTCCACCCCCTTAACCTGGGGATGCTTGCGCAGGGCAGCCCCGCAACCGTTTCCGCCACGCCCAAGGGCATAATGCGCTTGATTGACCATTACAAGATTCCGGTTGCCGGCGCGGAGGCGGTGGTCGTGGGCAGGAGCAGCATGGTAGGCAAGCCAATTTCCTATCTTCTTACCAACAGGAACGCCACAGTCACGCTCTGCCACAGCAAGACGAAGAACCTCGCGGAGCACACCCGCAAGGCGGACATCCTCGTAGTCGCGGTGGGCAGCCCCTACCTCATAAAATCCGACATGGTGAAGGAGGGGGCGAACATAATAGACGTGGGCACCACCAAGCTGGGCGCCAAGATGGTCGGGGACGTGGATTTTGACCCCGTGAGCAGGAAGGCGAGCGTTACGCCCGTGCCTGGGGGAGTGGGCCCCCTCACCGTGATGATGCTGATGGAAAACCTAGTGGAGCTTGCGGAACGGGCTAAAGCCGAGCCGCAGCCCGTGCCCGCCCCGTCCCGAAGGCGGAAAAAGCAAGATTAAAAACCCATCCCACCAACTTCATTATACTTTTTAGCATAAAATTAGGTGAATAAATGAAAAGATGCTCAACATGCGGAAGGCTGGCGAAGGATTATGCGGAATTCCCGTGCCCCCAATGCTCAGAGATGATAATCAGGTGCAACCACTGCAGGGAGATAAGGAACCCGTACAAGAGCAGCTGCGGGTTTGAGGGGCCGTGATTGCGTGGCAAAGGTTTCCGTAACCCTTAAGGTATTCCCCGAGGACCCTTCGGCGCTGGATGCGCTCAAGGCCGAAGTCTCCAAAGTAGTCCAGATAGTTGAATCCAAGGAGGAGGACATCGGCTTCGGGGTGAAGGCGCTTTCCATCCGCTTCCTCATGGAGGAATCCGCGGGCGTGGATGCGATTGAGGAAAAGATAGCGTCCATAAAGGGAGTCAGTCAGGTGCAGGTCACTTCGGTTGACAGGGTAGAGCTCTGATTCTTCCCTATTTTTTCATGTACCCGAAATATGCATAGCCAGCGGCAGCCAGGAGGAACACCGCTGCGGCCACGTACGCTAGGGTTGGTTGCGGCTTCACTTCAACGGTGAATTTCGCGTCCTGGTAGCCAGTCTTGGAAACGGTCACTTCCTGCCTGCCGCTCCCGGCGGGCGTAATCGTTATTTCCCCACTACCCTCAAATTTCTGCCCCCCCACTGTGGCGGAAACGCCATCCAGCGGCTGCCCGTCCATCCCCACCACGCTTATGGTGAAGGATTCGCCCTCCTTCGCGGTGCTTGGGTACTGGACGCGCAGGAGGGGCTTCGCCACCTCGCCTTTTATGAGCGTGATTGAGCTGAAAGGTGCGCTCTCCTGCCCGGAAGAATCAGACACATAGCATTCCATCAATATGACTCCGAACGGGAACGGAGACGGCTCCAGCGCGTATTCCCACTCCTCAGCGCCTACCTCCGCCCATTGCCCCCCATTCACCCTCAGGTATGTTTTCGTGCCCCCGTATTTTGAGAAGCTGCTCCCCAGCACGGAAACCTCCGCGTCACCGACCACGGAATCCGGCTCCGGGGATATGAATCCGCATCCCCTTGAGGAATCTATCGCATAGACCTTCCCTTCAGCGGTGCCGAGCACCACCGCCCCCCCGGACAATGCGGGCGGGCTGGGCCAGTCTATGAACTGCCTGCGCATCACTATGCTGCCGTCCGCTACGTTTATCGCGTACAGGCTTTTCCTTGTGGAGAGGTACGCCACGTTCCCATCAATGAGTATCTTGCCGTTCGCCATCCCGTCCACTTTCGCGGCCCACACAAGCTCCCCGTTATTCACCGCATAGACGTTCCCGCCAGCGGTTCCGAAAATCACATATGCGCCCGCATGCGCCGGCGTCGTGGTTATCATGTCGCCTGCGCGGTATTCCCAGAGTATCTGCCCGGTATAAAGGTTTATGGAATACAAATTGCCCTCAGAAGTTCCCGCAAAGACAGTCCCGGACCATACCAGCGGCGCCACGTCCCAGGACGGGCCCACTTCCCTTTCCCAGAATCTCTGGCCGTCGCTCCTCAGCGCCACTATCTTGTTTCCGCTGCCGAAAACCACGTATCCCGCAACCTCCGAGGAGGCCTCGGTGGGCAGCGTGGCGTTGTAGAACCACGAGAGCTGGCCGCGGTCGTCCAGCGCCTTTATGCCCGACTCATAAGATACATACACCTTGTCGGATGCGGACAGTCCCCGCACCCCCCTCGCGTCCGAGTTCCAGAGCACCGAGCCCGTGGGCCCGATTGAATAAATCCTGTTGCCCGCAGCCACAATCGCCCTGTCCCCCAGAGCCGCAATCGCAGATACGCTCCCGTTGAACCGCTGCGTCCATCTCGCCTGCCCCTGGCTGAGCGCATAGACCGCTCCATTGTCGGTGCCGACCACCGCGTTGTCGCCTATCACGGCCGGGCGCACAGTCGCCGCCCCGTCAACCCTGTAGCTCCAGAGTTCGCCCGCGAATGAAAATGAAAGGATGGAAAGGAGCAGTAGTAACGGGAGTGCGCCCCTCATTGCCTCACTTCAGGACCGAGTCGTGCTTCCCGCCGTCAATCTCACGTATGGCTTCAACCGGGTCCTTCCCGTCTATCGTCACTCCGAGGCTCTTGCACGTGCCGGCTACCTCCTTCGCGACGTCCTTCAGGCTCTTGCCGAGGGAGTTCATCTTCTTTCCTTCCGCAATCTTTACGAGCCCCTCAAATGAGATGTTGCCCGCGGGCGCCTCCGCGTTCGCGCCGCCCTTCTCTATCCCGGCCTCCTTCTTCACGAGCTCGGAGGTGGGCGGGCTGCCCACGTGGACCTCAAAGGACTTGTCGTCCGTATTTACGGTCACCTTTACCGGGACCTTCATTCCGGAGAAAGCCTTCGTCATCTCGTTAATCTTAGCGACGACCTGGCCCGCGTTTATGCCCATCGGGCCGAGAGCCGGCCCAAGTGGCGGGCCCGAAGTCGCCTTTCCGCCTTCAACAATCGTATCAATCGTCTTCTTCATGTTATCTACCGTTGAACTTTATACTTTCTGGGACGTCTTTTTAAAGTATTTCTATTCCTTCTCCATTGCCTTTTTCAGCTCCCCCGCATCCACCCTGAGCCGGTATTCCCTCATAATAGCCCCGAAGTCCTTCTTTTCCTTCACCAATTTCTTCAGCTCAGCGCCCGTAATCCTTTCCATTCCCTTCGCCGCCTCGCGCACTTTCTTCCCGCCGCACATCCCGCGAAGGATTTCCGGAATGGCCGCCTTCACGAACAATCCTTTTTTGTACTCGTCAAACAGCGCAGCCAAGTCCTCCCGCGGATTCCTCAGCTCCAACCCTTCCCTTCTCAGTTCCACCAGCGTCTGCTCAAGCGTCCCGGCCGCGAGCATCGGCTCCGCGCCCTTTTCAACAAGCTCCTCAAAGAGCTGAAGGTTCCTGGACTTTAGCATCCTTCCCGCCATCTCCGGGTTCAAAATGCCGCGCAGCTTCTTTTCTTTCTCCTCCAACCCCCCGCCCGCAGCGGCCTTCGCTTCCCCAAGCAGCTTATCCGTAATCTCAATAGTCTGCAAATCCGTCTCAGGGTACATGCGCGCCCTTCCAGCAAGAGGGCGCATAAATGAGGAAGTTCCGTCCTGGTTCGCCTTCCTCGTTTCCTCAGGGACGCGGCGCATGTTCGCCCGCTCAATAACCTTGTGCAATGCGCGCTCCGCAGTTGTCTTGTGCGCCACGACCATCGCGAACGCATCGCCCTTCTTCACTCCAAGCGCCTTGCGCACTGCATCTTTTTCTTCACCCGAAATCTTATACTTACCAAAATCCTCGTCGCTATGAATAATCCCTTTCACCCCGGCGCCCTTCGCATAATCGCTCAATTCCGTTCCGTACCTCCTTCCAGGCAGGAGCTCATGCCCAATCAATCCCTCGTGCCCCTCCAACTTTATGCCGAGCACGTGCCCCCCCGCTTCCATACCTTTTTTTATCAGTGCGCAATCAGTTTTCCCAAACACACCAGTCAAATCAATTATCTTTGCCTTCAGCTCCTTCTCGCCCACCCGCTTTTTTATCTCAGATATAAGCCGCAATAATTCCTCCTGCCTCTTCACTTCATTCTGCACATAGAGGGGGATAGTTCTCAAGTCCTGCGCGCCCTTTATCTCCACGCGCGCTCCCTTTTCCGTTGAAACATTCACATCCTGCCTTATCGTCCCTATGCCACGCGCAACCTTCCCAGTAGCCCGAAGTATGAGCCCAATCTTTTCCGCAGTTTCCTTGCAATGCTCCGCATCCAGGATGTCCGGCTCGGTTGCAAGCTCAATAAGTGGAATTCCCAATCTATCAAGGCGGTAATGCTTAATGTGCGCCTCTTCCGCAACAATCCCGGAGCTTTCCTCCTCCACCGCAACCGTAGATATCCTCACTTTTCCCTTGGAAGTATCCAAATATCCGCCCGTAGCCACGAGGCACGTCCGCTGGAATCCCGAAGTGTTGCTCCCGTCCACGACGATTTTCCTCATCACATGCAATTCATCGCACACGTCCATGTGCAATTGCTGCGCAATCCCCAGCACAATCCGCAAAGCATCCGCATCCATATCCAGGGGCGGCTCCTCGTCCGCCTCCACGAGGCAGCAGCTCTCAAAGAATCCATCATAATGGAATTCCTTTTCCTTCTCCTGCTCCATGCGCGCGGCGATGTCCAGCTCGCCCATCTCGCCCACGCTTGCGCGCAATCTCCTTTTGAGTTTGTACTCTGGGTTGCGTTCCGTATCGGCAAGGGCTGAACTGCACCTGCAGAACAGTTTCCCAGTATCCAGCCGCTGGTGGATTTCAAGCCCGCACTTCATAGAACTTCACTTCTCTCGCTAATCTCACCAGCAATATTGCTCATCATCTCTTCCTTAACTTTCTCCATTTTCTTCTCGTGCCCCATCACCCAGCACATCTTCGCATACGCGCACTCCGGAGTCCAGTCCGCAAGGTGCCCGAACACCCCCGCCTCCTGCAGCATCCTTCCCGCTGCATACATGTCCATGTTTATGCGCCCAAAGATGCACTGTGAGGCAAATGCGACAGGTATTCCGGAATCCACGAGCGCCTTCAAATTAGGAGTAATCCTCTTCGCCAACTTGTCCCCGAAGGGGTTGGTGGGCACGTGCCCTATGCCCGTTCCAACAATCACTATCCCGTCATAAGATGAAAGCTTGTCCACGAATTCCGGATGTATCCCCGGATACGTATAGACCATCGCCACATTCTCATTAACGCGGTTATCAAATTTCAGCTTCCCGCCCCTTTCCTTATATTTCATATATGGCTCAATCAGGGAAGAGCGGTAATCCACCTTCGCAAGGGGCGGAACGTTCACGGACTTGAACGCATCCCTCCTGGATGTGTGCATCTTGCGCGCCTTCGTCCCCAAATGGATAAGGCATTCCTCATCGTCGCTCGTAGCATGCATGCATATGCCCACGTTCGCCATCGGCCCGTTCGCCGCTGCGAAGCAGGCGTTCAGCATGTTTATGCGCGCATCCGTTGAAGGCCGGTCCGAGCTCCTCTGCGAGCCAACCAAATAGATGGGAACAGGGGAATCCTGCAGCATGAAGGAAAAAGCGGCGGAGGTGTAATGCATTGTGTCGGTTCCGTGCAGCACCACCACCCCCTTCGCCCCGGCGTCTATTTCCTTTTTTATTTCCGCAGCCGCCACCGACCAATGTGCGGGCGTCATATCTTCCGAGAGAATCGCAAACACTTCCCTCGCATGGAAGGTGCATACCTTGTCCAATCCAGGAATATTTTTAGCCAAATCCTCAGGAGTTGTGGATGGGAAGACCGCGCCGGTCTTGTACTCCACTTTTGAGGAGACCGTCCCGCCCGTCCCAATAATCGCAATGTCACCCCGCCCTCCCTTCTTCGCCTCCATTTTCCTTTCCCCGCCAACTTCAACCTTCACTTCGCCCAGCTCCTCCACTTTCGCGCCCTCCTTCCTTATGCCGATATTATAGCCGGAATCCAATTTGAGCACGAGGAATTCCTTTTTCGGGGAGGGCAGCATCACCCCCTCATATTTCCTGCCCTTTGATGTGATGCGCACGCGCTTTAGTTTCTCCATACAATCATCACTCAGGTTTTCCCATTATGATTAAAGGGATTAAATCCTTTCCCCTGTGTGGAAGGGGGCTGATTTGTGCATGGTGTAATCTCAAACTGAACAACACCCCTTTTTTTAACCATAAATCAAACCATCCCTCGTAAAGGCGAAGGTGATGGGCATGAAGGATATTTGCGTAGTGACAGAAGATAGGATGGGGCTGCTCGCCGACATATCCTACATACTGGGGCAGGCGAGGGTGAACATAGATTCCATAGCCGTTAGTTCCGTGGGCGGCAAGGCAGTCTTCAGCATCATGGTCAGGGACCAGGAAAAGGCGAAGAACGTGCTGGAGTCCAACGGCTTCAGCGTGAGCTCGGGAAACGTCGTGTTCGTGAAGCTGGACGACACGCCGGGCTCGCTGGCCAGCATCGCGAAGATGCTCTCCAAGAACCGCATAAACGTGGAGAACCTCAACCTCGTGTCCAAGGACGGGAAGAGCTCAATAGTGGGAATTACCGTCTCAAGGCCCAGGAAGGCGAAGAAGCTGCTGGCAGGCAACCTCATAGAGAACGACCTCCCGTAATCTTTTATTCTTTCTTTTCTTATCCTACTCATGTATTTCAAGATGCACGAGCGGAATGGACATAAAGTACTTGCCGCATGCGATGAAGACCTGATTGGGAAAGTGCTGGAGGAAAAGGGAGTCCACCTTGACCTCGCGAAGCACGCATCATTCTACAAAGGGGAAAAATGCACGGAAGAGGAGCTGCTCTCCCAAATCCCGCACGCCTCCTCCGTCAACCTTGTGGGCAAAAAATCCGTGGCCGCGGGCATGAAAGCCGGATTGTTCGGCGAAGGGGAAGTAAAGTATATAAATGGCATTCCCCATATCCAGATTTACCGTATATAAGGGGTGGAAACCATGAAGGAAATCAGCATAATCACCGAAGACCGCGTGGGCCTTCTTGCGGATGTTTCGTACGTTCTCGGCAAGGCCAGGATAAACATAGAGTCCATAGCAGCGAGCGGAGTCGGCGGAAAGGCGGTCCTCAGCATAGTCGTGAAGGATTATGACAAGGCGAAGCAGGTGCTTGAGAACAGCGGCTTCAAGGTCACCAACGGCAACGTCGTCTTCATCAAGTTGGCGGACCAGCCCGGCAAGCTCGCGGAGGTCGCCAAGATGCTCGCGGACAACAAGATAAACGTGGAGAACCTCCATCTCGTCTCAAGGGACGGGAAAAACTCCATCGTGGGCATAACCGTCTCCAATCCGAAGAAGGCGAAGGACCTGATGAAGGACATGCTCATAGACAAGGAGAGCTAAAGTTCCATCTCTATTTCCTTATTCTTCTTATCCAGTTTCCAGCCTTTCTCTTTTGCAATTTTCTCAGCAGCGGCGAGCCCGCCCTTCCTGTACGCCTCCAGCACTTCCTCCACTTCCGCGTACTTCTCAAAAATAAGGTCGCCCTTCGCCTTGGTATCTTTTTCCTCCTGCTCCAGCTCCCGCAGCCGCTCCTCCTGCTTCGCGAGCATCTCCCCCAATCTTTTGAGTTCGGGATTCCCTTCCTCCTTCACCCCGAAGCACTCATCCAGCGCGGCGGAGAGGGATTCAAACGGCTCCCCTTCCGGGAATAGTGAATAATCCGATGGCTTCCCATCCACAAATATCACGGAAGGGGATAAGTTCTCCATCCGCTCCGCATAGACATGCGCTATTTTCTTTTTCTCCGCGGCGGTAATCTCGCTGCCTTTTTTGCTCTCCTCCACTCCAGCCGTAGCCAGTATTTTTTTCACATAAGTAATCCCGATATTCAGGGGCACGAGCTCCGCGGCGATGGATTTTTCCCCAAGATTGGCCAGTATCTCATCCAATTCCTTCTCTCCAGAAGGCGGGAAGGAATAATTTTCCCCGGGCTTCAAACTCCTATCTTTCCATTCCTTCCTCTCATAAACGTAATTTATCTTCCCATCCTGCACAAGGACGAGGTTCCCCCCTCCGAACATCTCCGCGATTAATTCCATCCCCCCAAAATCAAAGATGATTATGCGGTCCCTCCCCTTCTGCCGCACTTCCTTAAGTTTCCGCCCGCCCAGCTCCTTGCGCGCCTTCATCACGAAGCCGGTGGGCTCCGGAGCCTCTTCCAATAGTTTGGTAATGTGCATCCTCTTCCCCAATTGTATGAGCACGCTGTCGCTGCCGATTTTCATCCTGAACAAGCCGTCCCCCAGCTCGTAGAACTTGTCCAGGTGCTTCCCCTCCAGGGGCTTGAGTTCCTGTATTATGTAAGTATAATCCAGGTTTGCCATCGTGCGCATGTTACCGGGTAAATCTCACCACCAGCTTTCTTAAAATCTTGCCCCCACATTTTAGGTACATGAACCAATCGCCCAGGGCAATTCATAACCCGTCTGCAAATGCGGGAAGGCAGAAGCCGAGAATGGGAAAATTCAAGGCAGCGCTTCTAGTTGCAGCAGCCACACTCTCCCTAAGCGGATGCGTGTTCAGGCACATTCCCCCTTCGGAGATGCAGCATGCCCGCACTTCTGCTGCCCAGAGCCGCAATTCTTCGGGGCAGGCGCAGAACGACGGGAAGAACGCCGCACAGCCACAAAGAGCGCAGGGCAATCCAAGCCCGGCCCGTTCCTCTCCGTAAGCATCCCGGCATCCAGCCCGGCGTTTGCCTCCAAAACCTATTTTAATTAAGGCGCCGAAGCCCATTCGGGGTGCGGATGGACGATTACTTTTCCCTCATTTCCGAAAAATTCGGCAAGGATGAGGCGGACAAGAGGGTGGATGCAAAAATCTCGTCTTTCAGCGGCCTCCTTACGCGGGAGGCGGCAGCCAAGCTCATCGCCGCGGAGGAAAAATTGCTCAAGGAGGAAGTTCTCCTGATTTCCGGCATAAAGGACGGCGCCCGTGACGTGAGCATAAAGGGAAAGATAAAGAAAATCCTCCCGCTGCAGGAATATAGGACCGGCAAGCGCTCCCGTTCTTTCCTTCTAAAGGACGAAACCGGGGAAATAGAGGTGAAGCTCTGGAACGAGGATGCGGACTCAATCCGCGGCTTCCACCTGGGCGACCGCATGAGCATAAGGAACGGCTACATCCGCGACGGCATACTCAACATAGGTTACAGGGGAAAAATAGAGATGGAAGGGAGGGAGGAGGTCCTCTCCCCATCCACGCTGAAGGAAGGAACAGTCACCTGCAGGGGCGAGGTCTCTTCCATCGGGGGGATGGAAGGCAGCGAATTCATTTTCTCAATCACCGACGGGCAGAAGGAGGCGCAGGTGTGCTTAACCCACATCCCCACGAGAGGGGAAAAGCTCGCCGTGGGCGACACCGTGCTCCTTGAGGGCGCGGAATGGGGCGGGAAGGAGCTCAAGGCGGGCGAGCACTCCCGCCTCCTCGTGAAGAGGAATTCCCCGGACATATTCCGGGGCGCATTGGAAAAGGCGGAAGTGGGGCCGGAATCCGCCTCCATAACCGTGGGCGGGCAGGCCTTTTCCGCGGATACGAAGGATTTAGTTAAATTTTTAAAGCTGGAAGGGCTAAAGAAGGACATAGACCTCCCCGCAGTTGCAACCATGAAACTGGACGGCATGAAAGGGATGAACGCAACCATTTTATTCGAGGAGAGGGAAGGGAAACGGCTCGTAAAGGAGCTAACTTTGAGGTGAAGAAAATGCCAGAGGGCAAGGTAGTTCTGCTGAAAGTCGCCGAAGCGATGCGCAATGACGTAGGGAGATGGATAGCCAGGATGGACGCCAAGAGCAGGGAGGAATTGGGCGTCTCCACAGGCGACGTCGTGAAGCTTTCCGGAAAGAAGGCGGCATACGCGCTCGTGTGGCCCTCCCACCCAGATGACGAGGGGCAGGGGATGGCCAGGATAGACGGCATACTGCGCCAGAACGCGGGCGTGGGGCTTGGCGACAAGGTCCGCGTGGGCAAGGCGGACGTGAAGGATGCAAAGAAAGTCATTCTCGCGCCCCGCGAGCCCGTTCGCTTCTACGCGGGATTTGACCAGTACCTCAAGAGCAAGCTCGTTGGAAAGCCGGTGCTGAAAGGGAACGTGCTTCCCGTAGGCGTTTTCGGGGCCGCAATCCAGTTAGTCGTCGTCAATACCGCTCCGGTAGGGGGCGTAATGATTTCCGAAAAGACCGAGGTCATACTCAGGCCCGAAGTGGAAGAAGAGGCGGCAACGCTTACCGGCGTCACTTATGATGACATAGGCGGGCTGGGAGATACGATAGAAAAAATCCAGGAGATGGTCCAGCTTCCGCTCAGGCACCCGGAGCTTTTTGAGAAGCTGGGGATAGAGCCGCCGAAGGGAGTCCTTCTCTACGGCTCGCCCGGAACGGGCAAGACGCTCCTCGCGAAAGCGGTCGCGAACGAGAGCGACGCCAATTTCTTCTACATAGGCGGTCCGGAGGTCGTGAGCAAATTTGTGGGGGAGAGCGAGCAGCGGCTCCGCGAAATCTTCAAGCAGGCGCAGGAGAACGCCCCATCCATAGTTTTCATAGACGAGATAGACGCAATCGCGCCCAAGCGCGAGGAAGTGATTGGAGAGGTGGAGAGGAGGATGGTGAGCCAGCTCCTCACGCTCATGGACGGGCTGAAGTCCAGAGGCGAGGTAATAGTTATCGCAGCCACGAACCGGGTTGATTCCATAGACCCTGCGCTTAGGAGGCCGGGAAGGTTTGACCGCGAGATAGAAATAGGCGTGCCGGACAGGACCGGGAGGAAGGAAATCCTCCAAATCCACACCCGCAACATGCCCCTTGAGCACGACGTGAACCTTGACGAGGTCGCAGCCCTCACCCATGGCTACACGGGCGCGGACATCTCCGCCCTCACGAAGGAGGCGGCGATAAAGGCGCTGCGCAGGATAATTCCGAAAATAAAGATGGAGGAGGAGTTCATACCCCCGGAAGTCCTGGAGGAGCTGAAGGTGACGAGGGACGACTTCCTCTCTGCAATGCATGGCATCCAGCCCTCCGCGCTGAGGGAGGTTTTCGTGGAGAGGCCAAACGTCCATTGGGACGACATCGGCGGCCTTGATGGCCTCAAGAAGGAACTGAAGGAGGCGTTGGAGCTCCCGCTAAAGAAACCGGAGGTATTTGAGAAGATGGGCATACGCCCTCTGAAGGGAATACTCTTGTTCGGTCCCCCCGGAACGGGCAAGACGCTGCTTGCAAAGGCCGTGGCCACGGAAAGCGAGGCGAACTTCATCGCGCTCAACGGCCCGGAAATCCTGAGCAAGTGGGTCGGCGAATCCGAAAAGACGCTCCGTGAATTGTTCAGGAAGGCGAAGCAGGCAGCCCCGTGCATCCTCTTCATAGACGAGATAGACGGGCTCGCCCCGATCCGCGGTGGCGGAGGGGAAGGCAACATGGTCAGCGAGCGCTTGGTGGACACCCTCCTAACTGAAATGGACGGTTTGAAGTCCATGAAAAAGGTAATAGTCCTTGGCGCGACCAACCGCCCGGACATCCTGGATAAGGCGCTCATGCGCGCGGGGAGGTTTGACCGCGTCATAGAGATTCCGATGCCGGACGAGAAAACAAGGACGGAGATATTCAAGGTGCATACGAAAAAAATGCCGCTCAAGGGCGTGGACATCGCCGAATTGGCGAAGGAGACGGAGGGCTACAGCGGCGCGGACATAGAGAACGTGTGCAGGGAGGCGGGCATGATGGCGATACGCTCGGCTTCCGCCAACGTGACAAGGCAGAATTTCGCGGATGCGATGAAGGCGATTTCGCCCCGCCTCCAGAAGGCGGACGTGGAGAGGGTGAAGAAGTTCAAGACCTCGCTCACGGAAATGATGTATAGGTGATGGAAATACTCGCAATCAAGGTCGCGCAGGTTTTCCTTGCGCTCCTCGCGGTTTCGCTGATATACTTCGCGCTCACTCCGGGGCAATCCCTGCTTGACATGGTGAAGTATTTCGCGCTATCACTGGGGCTTTCAATTGCATTCCTGCTCCTTTACCCAAGGCTGAGGCAGGTGAGGAAGGGCGACCAGGTGACGATAACCGGCTCTATGCCGATGCCGTTCGCATCCCTGCTCGGGTTCACCGCGGTTGCGCTTTCCGATGCGCAGCTCGGCGGGGAGGTCCGAGTTAGAATCAACGGAAGGGAGGCCTTCGGGATAGTGGAGTCCTACGAGGGGCTGCTTTCCCCCCCAAGGATAAGGATTGTTTTTGAGGAGATGGTGAAATGAAATTCTACATAACCGACCGGGAGGCGAAGGAGATTGCAATTTCCGTGGTCGCCATCTCGGTCGCGTTCGCAATCGCGGTGTTCGGGCTTGGCATCTTCACCAGCCCATCCGATGCAGCTGCAATCATCTCATTCTTCCTTGCAACGATAGGCATAGGGTTCATCCTGCACGAGATGGCGCACAAGGTGTCCGCAAACTTCTTCGGGGCCGAGGCGGAGTTCAGGATGTGGGGCAGCGGGCTCATGTTCATGCTGCTGATGTCGCTCATGGGCTTCGTGTTCGCGGCGCCCGGAGCCGTATATATCTATTCCCCGTACCTCACAAAGAGGCAGAACGGAATAATCTCGCTCGCCGGCCCCGCAACCAACCTTGTTCTTGCGGGCATATTCCTAGCCCTTGCAATGTTCGCCCCGGTGGAGATTGCGGGCATGAACGCGTGGGCGTGGGGCGCGATGATAAACATCTTCATCGGCTTCTTCAACATGCTGCCGATGTTCCCGCTGGACGGGAGCAAGATTATCGCATGGAACATGCCCATATGGTTGCTCTTCTCCGCGATCTTCTTCGCGTTCGGCTTCCTTCTCGTGGGTCCGGAGATAATCATAATGTGGGGGATACTGCTGGCATTCAGCTTCCTCCTTTCAGGCGCGCTCTTTGGGCGGCGGTAGCATGCGCGGAGCAGAAGCCGTACTTTCCTTCGTGGATTTCCTCGGGCATAAGATGATTAAGAAGGAAAGGCAAGTGAAGGCGTACCGCGTCCCGGAACTTGACCTCAAAATCCGCACCGAGCGCACGAGGAGGGAGGCGCGCCTCCTGCACAAGGCGAAGCTCGCCGGGGTTTCCACGCCCACGGTTTATTCAGTGGATGAATTTTCCATCATTATGACCTATCTGAATGGCAGGAAGTTGGGGGAAGGCGCAAAGGAATTGAAGGAGGCAGGGAAGGTTCTCGCATCCCTGCACAACGCGGGCATAATCCATGGGGATTTCACCCCCTACAACATAGTGGTGGGCAAGGGCGGGCTGCACGTGATTGATTTCGGATTGGGCTTCTTCTCTTCAAGAATAGAGGACAAGGCGGACGACCTCATCACGATGCTCCGGGGAATAGAAAGAAAAGAAAAATTCCTCTCCGGCTACAGGAAATGCAACGACTACCAGGCGGTCCTGCGCAGGAAGTCCCAGATAGAGATGCGGGCGAGATACCAGTAATCTATTTAAACCGCCATTCCGTATTCCTATACGGTGGGCTAGGCGGGGGCCAGGGGTCCCCACTCCGCAAATCCCCTTTAGGCGGGCCGAATGCCCGGGGCGTGATTCATGTGTTTTGCGCCTCTCACCTAAGGCGTCGAAGCCCTCCCTTTCGGGACGGCAGCTTTATGCGAACCGGGTCAGGCCGGAAGGAGCAGCCCTAAGCGTATCGCACTGTGCTTGAGAGCAAGGGGGTGGAGCCGATGGTAAGAGCTCCGCAGGGTGCATGCTTCGCAAACCGGATTGCCCACCACTCATTTTTATTAATCCAACCCCCCATCATTTACTATGGACGCAAAGCTCAACGCATGCATGGGCGCGATGAAATACCTGAAGGACGGGATGGTGCTCGGCCTCGGGACCGGCTCCACCGTTTTCCATTTCATAAACCTCGTCGGCGAAGAGATGAAAAAAGGCAAGAAGTTCGTATGCGTCGCCACTTCTTTTGACACGGAAATGCTCGCCAAGAGGAACGGAATCCCAATCGTCTCGCTGGACCAGGTCTCCAAAATAGACCTCGCAGTGGACGGCGCGGACATCGTCTCAAAAGATTATGTCCTGAAGGGGGGAGGGGGCGCGCTCGCCCGCGAAAAAGTCGTGGGCTATTTCGCGGACAAATTCCTGGTGGTCGTGGACGAGGGCAAGCTCAAGATAAAATCATATCCGGTGGTGGTTGAGTGCCTCCCATTTGCCTATTCCACAGTGATGAAGGCGCTGGAAAACCTGGGCGCGGAGCCGAAGCTGCGCAGCGGCGGGGGAAAAGTGGGCCCGGTGGTCTCGGACAACGGAAACTTCATCCTGGACTGCGAGATGAAAATCTCAAACGCGAAGAAGCTTGAGCAGGACATAAATGCAATCCCCGGGGTAGTGGAGAACGGAATATTCACCAAATTCTCAAAAATAATAGTGGGCACTGAAAGCGGCTCGCGCGAACTCTAGTGGTGGTTGCCCCTCGCAGGCTTCACGAACACGTACATCAACACCACCGAAACCACCGCGACCGCTGCTGAGAATATGAAAGGGATATGCGCCCCCATCCACTGCGTCTCCCAAAGCAGCCCCGCGATGAGGTTTGCGGGAAGCAGCAGCACGCCGGTTATCGCCTGATACGTTCCTATGGCGCTCGCGTACCTGTGCCCGGGCACCGTTTCAACAAGATAGACGCGCGGCGTCGTCTCTATTATCGCTATGAACATCCCCATCAGCAGGAACCCGATGAACGGCGCCAGGGAGCTTTCCGAGAATGCGAACACCAGCGAGCCGGCTGCGAACAGGATGTAAGAGAGCATCATTATCTTCTTCGGCCCTATCTTGTCGGTCATAAGCCCGGCGGGTATTGCGAATGCCGCGTAAGCCGCAGTATATGCAATATACGCGACGGGCACCATCACAAGCGGGAGCAGCTCGCTGGTCCGCAGCACGAAGAAAGCCGTGCCTATCTGCCCCAGCGAGAAGAACGCCGCAACAATCATGAAGTCCTTCACATGGCCGTCGAATATCTTCGTGCCGTCCATTATCCTGCTTATCTGCTTGGGGTTCTCCCTCACGAAGAACAGCATCCCTACCCCGAGCGCGGCGGGTATGACCGCAATCATGAATATGGTGCGGTATATGCTTTCCTCGCCCATGCCCGCGAAGAAGGCGAGCATGAACGCGGCGAGCAACGGCCCAAGTATCGCTCCGGATGAATCCATCATCTTCCTGAACCCGAACGCCGCCCCGAGCCGTGTGCTCGGCTCGGAGTCCCCTATAAGTGCATCCCTCGGTGGCGTCCTTATGCCCTTCCCCACCCTCTCCACGGTCTTCAGTGCGAAGAATTGCTGCCAGCTGCCCACATATGCGAAGAAAACCTTCATCACGGTGGAGAGGGAATATCCGAACAGCATCAGGTTCTTGCGGTTCTTGTATTTGTCGGAAAGCCGCCCTGAGATGAACCTATTGACCGCAACCAGTATCTCGGTCCATCCCTCAAGCAGCCCCAATATGAAGGCGTTCGCACCCAGCACATTGACGAGGAAAAGGGGGACGATGGGCTCCAGCATCTCGCTGCTCGCGTCGTTGAGGAAGCTGACAACCCCAAGTATTTTTGTGTTCCTGGAGAGGCCTTTCTTCCTTGCCATACAATCCCTTTTTTAATTTTCCACGCGCATCCGGAGCCATGGCAGCGCTGAGTGAGGAATTACGCGCATCCCTTAAAAAACCCCTTGGGGACGAGGGCACGTTTGATTCGCTGCTCCCGCGCATGGAAGGCAAGAAGATAATTGCGGTCGGCGACCAGGTGGTCTATGCCCTGCTCGTGAAAGGCATAAAGCCGCACGTTGCCGTGTTTGACTTCCGCACAATGCGCGGCCCTGTCGCGGAGGGCGTAAGGAAGAGGATAGAGAGGGAATATCCCTCCCCGGAGCGCATTCAAAACCCGGCGGGCACCATCTCGGAAGAGCTTTTCATCGCCGCGCCCCTGCTCATGCGCGAAGGGGGCTCCCTCCTAATAGAGGGGGAGGAGGACCTCGCGGCAATCCCGTTCATCCACCTGCTGAAGAAAGGATATGCAGTATTATACGGGCAGCCGGGCGAGGGCTGCGTGCTGGTGGATGAGAAAAGCAAGGGGAGAAAAACAGTAGAAAAAGTGATTAAGGCGCTCGGGCTAGTTTCCCTTCCCGATCGCCTTTAGCAGGAAGAACAGCAGCACTATACTTATTATCGTCACGCCTGCAACCGTGAGCAAATCGTCCGCCGGGCGGGTCGTCTTCCAGAAATAGCCGACCGCAAGCCCAAGCACTAGCGCGAGGACAGCCCGGACGGCATTCATGAAGTCGCCCATGGGCGCACCTAGTGCGTCCTTGCGACAACCACTACGTCTTCCACGGACTTAACGTTCTTGTAGAGCACGCTCTTCTCCTTCAGGATTTCCTTTCCCTTGCTGGAGCTGAACTGCTCAAGGAGCATCCTCGCGACCTCGCCGCCTTCCAGGTCTATCACGAAGTCCTGGGCCGTCCCGACGTACTTTCCGCCGTCGGTGAAAATCTCCATCCCGTACAGTTTCGAAAGCTTGACTGACATCCTTTCACCTTGCGCTCTACTTACAAACTAAGAATTTATAAACTATGCTGGGCGCCGAAAATCCCGTCATATCTTGGTGCCGTTGAAGTAGAAGAGTTGCTGCGCCTCCCTGCTCCCCGGCTTTATCCCCAGCGTGTCATAAATGCCGGAAATCCCGACCTGGCCTATCGGGCACTTGAGCGGCTTCTTATCCGCCGCAGCACGCAACCCGTGCGCCCTCGCCTTGTATTTCTCTTCAGTTGCAGGGAGGGGCTGGCCCGGCCCGCCCACGCACCCGTACGGGCAGTTCATCACTTCCACGAAGTGGTATTTCACCCCGTGCCTTATCTCCTCCAGCACCCTGTCCAGGTTTGAAACCCCATAAATGGAGACCACGTTCAGTTTGTATTTCCCTATCTGGACGCACAGGCGCTTCACCTGCTCGTCCCCGCGGAACTTTATTTTCTTCTGGGATTCGCCCAGCTTGCACGCGAGGCTCGTGAGCAGCGCCTCCACTATGCCGCCCGTCGCCCCGAATATTACTCCATCTTTTGAGCTGTCCGGCAGCATGGAGGTGAATTTCCCTTCCTTAACCGTGTTTATGCCCATCCCTTTTTTCTTCGCCCACGCCGCGAGCTCCTGCGTGGTGAGCACATAATCCACATACCTCTCGCCCGAGGGCATCCTTTCCCTCGTCTCGTATTTCTTGAGCACGCAGGGCATTATGCCCACCATGCATATTCTGGAAATGGGCACGCCCAGCTTCTTGGATATGATGTGCTTTGCCGCGCTCCCGGTGACCATGTGCGGGGACGCAATCGGCGAAACAAGATGGTATAATTCCGGGTGCTTGTTCTTGCAGTACAGTCTCCATCCTATGCAGCAGGAATTGAAGACCGGGAAATATTTGTCGTCCCCGCGCTCAAGCGCGGCGAGGATTTCCCCGACCTCCTCAAATATGTTTATGTCCGCGCCGAGCGGCGTGTCGGTAACGTGGTCAAACCCCAGCGCCTGCAGCAGCCCCACCGTTTTATACGTGAGGTCCTCGCCTGGTGCGCGGCCGAACTCCTCGCCGATTGAGACGCGCACAGCGGGCGCAATCTGCGCCACCATTATTTTTCCATCTTTTTTCTCCTTCTCAATCGCCGCGAAAAGCTCGCCGGGCTTGTTGAGGTAAATCTCGTCTTCCATACGCTTGGCGTTTCCCGCATAACAAATATAATGTTTCGTTTCCCTTCTCCTGTGTAACCATGGTTACATATCGCCCGCACCACCCCATTCCCTACGAACGCGAAACGCGAACATAACTCTTTTAAAAGAGGCATTCAGTAATAATTCCATGTCCCGTGCTGGCAGGAAGTGTTTAGCTGTGCTAATACTACTACTGGCACTAATCCCCGCATCCTTCCCCGAGGCAACAAGCCCCTGCGCCTCATGCGGCCAGACCGACTTTTACACTTTCTTCAATTACACCACTTCAACCATGGACGTCTCCCTCGCGGCGACCATAATCGACTTCACCCAGGACCGCGACCGCGCCGCCCTGGAGGAGCAGTACAGGAATTTCCTCCACGACAGGGTGGTGGTGGACATCCAGCCCGTGGACAGCAGCGTCCATGTCCTGCCGGTCAATGAAGTTGCAATAAACATCTTTTATGAAAAGAGCGAGGTCGGCCCGGACGGCACGCTCACCTCAACCCTCATCCCGGCCACGTGCGTGGGCGCGCCAGCCGGCCCCCTCAAGACATCTGCCCCGTTCGGCCTGGCCTCGTGCAAGATAGACCCCGAGCTGTACCGGGACAAATGCGTCCAGTTCTACATGGAGTTCGCCGGGGCGAGGCCAACCGGCATGCCGGAGCTCAACCCCGCCCAATCCTCCCTCCGAGTCTGCGACGCCCAGAGGGGTGCCTTCTCCGCGATGGGCGCGGCCCTTTCCAAAATTGGAGCGGAATCCCTCGCCAACCCCATTTGCATAATCGGCTTCATCATAATGGGGATGTTCGTCGCATCCATGTTCTTCAGCGGAAGGAGCCCCGCCTCCCTGCTTGATATTACCACCCCCCTCCTGCCCAAGCCCAAATCCATGTCATACAGCGGCCTTTCATTCGGCGCCACGTATGTCCGCATGAGGCGCGAAATAGATGCAATGAAAAAGGCGTCCGGCAAGCTCCTTTCCGGCCAGTCCGGCCAGCTCAGGTCCGACCTGATGAAGCGCGGCTTCTCCCCGCGCGAGCTTGACGACATACTCGCGCTCGCGAAGGACACCCCGCATATGGGATACCTCGCCCTCCGCGCCCTCAGGGAGGGCAAGACAATCGCCCAGGCAAAGGAAATCGCGAGGCTCCGCCCCCAGCCCGGAAGGGAGGATGACCTGAAGAAGGCCGCAGCCATCCTTAAGGAGATGCGCGAGAGGAGCGAAAAGGGCGAGGACGCTGCCCTCTCCGCGGTAAGCGGAAGGATAGAGGCGGACCTCACGGACAAGACCCTCGCCATGATAACGGGCAACGTTCCGCCGCGCCTCGGCAAGGTCGTCAAGGCAACCCTGGACAGCAAGAAATCCCCCCTTTATTACCTCATGCCCGAGGACGTCCGCGACCAGCTGAGGGTAGCAGTGGGCTCCGCGTTCGCCAGCGGAAGGCACGTGTCCCAATTCACCAAGAAAGCCGCCAAGGGCGTCGTGTCCATGGTTTCCGCCACCAAGGCGGAGCGCGCCGGCGCCGGCGCACTCATGCCGGCCATGCCCGCCCCCACGAAGGGCGAGAAGCAGAAAGAGCTCTACCTGATGGACATACGCTCCCGCATCTCCGAGTTCTACAAGACGCAGATGCAGGAGTCAAAGGCGAACGCCGCCATGTACCTCATCAAGAGGATTTTGGAATCCCGCGGCGTCAAGCTTGAACTCTCTGAGAAGGAGCTCCTTGAAATCGGGAAGCTGGAAATCGTCGGCCACATGGGCCTCCTCAACAACGCCCGCGCGCTGGACGCCGACAAGAAAATCCGCGACATCCTCGCCCAGAAGAACCTCTCCATGGAGCAGAGGGTGGAGATGCTCATGAAGCTCGCGTCCTCCGAGGGCGTCTCCTTTGACCGCGCAGGCGTGCGCGCCTTCATGTCCAAGCTCAGCTCCATAGAGGCGATGCAGGGGAAGAGCGACAGGGAGAAGCTCCAGGCGCTGCACGATTTCCTCGTGGAAAAATACAAGGTGAACGAGATATGCGACTTCCGCGACAACGCGCGCGGCGGCTTCTACCCCTGGGTGGGCCGCGACAGCATGCGCTATTCCGCGGGCAACAAGAAATACGACGACACATGGACATTCATGCTCCTGCACAGTTTCATTGACGGCGCATCAAGGCAGTCCTTCGTGGATTCCGCAAAGGTCATGTGGCTCCGCCTCGTCAACGAGATGTGGGGCCTCCTCCCCTCCGACCCGAAGCTCATGCCGGGGCTGGACGAGAAGCTGCGCCCCATGATGAGGCGCGCGGAGGAATACGCGAAAAGCCTTCTGACCGAAGAGGGGAAACAGAAAATGAAGGGCAAGCATGTTTTCGACCTTTTCTACAATCCCGACGTATCCCAATACGGGATGTTCTACGGGGCAGAAGCGGCGCGCGAATACGGCCCTGACCCGCGCAACTGGAACGCGGACATGAAAGGCTACTGGCGCACTTATGTCCCCGGCTCCGAATTTGCCGGCAAGCACGCCAAGACCTCCGTGATGGAGCAGGCATACGGCGAGAAGACCTACTCCCACATACACCGCAGGGACACCGTGGATGCGATTGCACGCGACATGTTCTACAACCGCATACGCGGCATAGTCGGCACAAAGTACCCGGACGCATACTACACCTCCAACTCCGAGTTCCGTTTCCTCGCCTCCACATACGGCGCATACAAAGAGCGCTACGCGCAGATGTTTGGTGACACCAAGGGCAAGCGCGGTGACCCGAGCTGGGTGACGGACGGCATGGTTGAGAACTTCATAAGGCGCGGCTTCACCATGGACGAGCTGCACAACTCCGTCTGGGTAAGGACAAGGGAAGGGAGCTACATCCCGTTCACGGAGGGCCGCGAGGCGCAGGGCATGCGCCTGAGCGACGGGGACAGGGTCGTCGGCGGCACGCTCGCCGTGAATCTCGGAGGCCGTTGGACCCCCTTCGACCCGCAGAAAATCGGGGAACGCATGGAGAAGGAGAAGATCAAGCTGCCCAAGGACCTGGAGCGGGAGCAGGCAATCGTCATGAACATGATAGCAGGCTCCCGCGAAGCGCAGGAGGGCCTCTACAAGCACAAGGTCATAGACCCGGAGACGCGTGCGATGATGGTCGCCCACGCCCGCTCGCTCGTCCAGTGGGCTGGCAACGACAAGCGCGACATAGCCGCCTTTTACGTCCAGCGCATGTGCAAGGACGCAAGCGATTCCGCCGCGATGGAGCGCACCGGCCTCCTTTCCATCCGCCCGCAGCGCGACCTTGACTTCATAGGATTCCGCAAGACTTTCCAGAAGGTATGGCAGCCGGTCAGCAAGGGCGTTGAGCAGCTCCTTCTCTCCTCGTTCATGCCGCAGGCGAACGAGCTCCTTAACATGACCATGCAGACCGAATACCTCCGCGCCCGCACGGCCACCCTCTCAGGCAGGCTCGCCGCGGCAATGGCGAATCCCGAGCTGGACCCGTCCGTAAACACCGGGCTGTTCAAGAAAGACATCCGCGAATTCATGGATGCGATGTCACGCTACCGCGCATCATGGGATGCCAGCATAACCAGGGACTCCAGGGGGCTCACCTCCGGCATCGGCTCCCAGCTGAACTTCGCGGCCATGCACCACCACGGCCCGGCTACCCATCCGGAGGCGGTGGCCGGCACGCTGGGGGAGTTCCAGGGAAGGAAGTTCCGCCAGTTCATGGAGAGGATAAGGCTCTCCCCGCTTTCAATAAACTGGATGCTCGGTGCGCCGTTCATACTCCAGGTGAGGGGTGCGCTCACATCATGGTACGGCTACCCGAGCAAGCACGACAAGACGTACCATCCGCTGCACCCGTACGCGATGGGCACCGGGCGCACGCTTGAGGGTGTCCGCTCCCTCCTTGACCCGTTCTATTCCGCAATAGACATAGGCTCAAGCACTTTCCAGAAGCTCGCATCGCTCGCGGCCTCCCCGTTGCATCCCATAACCCGCCCCATAGGCAAATATATCCTGGACCCTCTCGCAGACAAGCTCAACCGCCCGCCCGCCCGCGAAGGCGACCTGACCGCAAAACTCTCTGCCGGAGTCAGCTTCGTCTCCAGCGCTTTCCAGCCCGAGAAAGGCCTGAGCTCCGCCAGGGACGAGTATTACCTTCCCCACTATGCGAAGGAAGCCAGCATCCGCGAAAAGTTAACCGGTCCGATGTCACACCGCGAATACGGCGGCAAGGCGATGCTTGAGGGCCAGGTGAGGGCGCACGAGGACCAGTCCTGGATATACAAGAACATAAACGTGGTCTGGAACATGAACACCAACCCCGGCGTTTCCTACCTTGACTTCAACTACAACGTTCTCGCCGACCCACGCCTCGCAACCCACCTCGTCTCAGGCACCAAATACACCTCATATTTCGAAAAGGACGAATACCTCCAGAAGCAGGCGAACCTCGGCATAGTGCAGAGGCACGTCTCCGCCTACGAGCTGACGGAGGAGCGGGAGCAGGAAGTGCGCAGCTACCAGAGCCCCAGGCAGAACCGCATGTGGGGCTTCATGAACCCCATCCTCTTCTTCCTCAACAACCCCATCTGGCCGCTCTCCTACGCCACATACGAATCCGTTGCGCACCAGATCCCCCAGCGCTTCAGGCAATCCCAAGAGGAAGCGGAAAAGAGGAAGGAGCTGCGCTTCGCAGACCTTTACAGCCCGCCCAAGATTTACATGGACGGCATGCCCGTGGGCACCGCCTCGGAGGAAATAAAATACACGACGCTCAGCCCAGAGCAGGTCCGCACCGCAGAAACCACCACCGAGAAGTTCATCCGCAAGGCGGGCAGCATCTGGTCCGCCGTTTTCTCAAACACCCGCTTCCTCTATTGCGGCACGTGCCACTCCCCCAGGCCCGAGGGCGGCATCTGCCCGATATGCAGCGGCAAAGCATTATATTTCAACAACCTGCAAAAGAGGCAGTGGGCCGAGTACAAGCCGCCAAAGGAGAGGAAGAAATGATGAATCTTAAGCAAATAGCGCTCCCCGCGCTCCTGCTCGCCGCGCTCATGCTCTTCGGCTGCATAGACCAGGAGTACTACAACCGCGCGGTCGCAGGCAGCGGCGTCGTGATAGACGGCGCAGGCTCAGAGGATTTGTGCGCGCAGGGCAATTGCAACTGCATGGTCTGCGACACCTTCCCAAACCCGGAGGACGACCCAGCCACCAAGTTTTACCCCTTTTCCTACTGGGCAAGCACCTGCTACTACAAGTCGTGCTCGTTTGATGATTACCAGCGCTACCTGGAAGCCACCCCCATCCCAGGAGATGCGCCACGTTCGGCATCCGGGCGGGATATGCTCAACTATTTCATGTTCGGCCAGGGCGGCTTCGGCGAGTTCAACCGCGCCAATACGTTCTGCAACAACTCCCTGCGCATGCCCGTCAAATGGCTGGACAGCCGCAACGGGCTTGGAAAATACCCCCTCCCGGACCCTGACCGCGCCCTCTGCTTCGTGGACAAGGGCACAATCCCCCTTTACATACTCTACAGCCGCGGCGAAGCAATAGACCCAGCCCGCTCCGCGGAAATAGCCGGCCTTTTCGAAGAAAGCTCCGTGCACACCGGCCCCGTAATCCTGACCTCGGAATTGGAATTTGATTCCACGGACCCTACAGCCGTTTCCAATGTGCGCGAGCAGGTAATCGCCATGAAGCAGGCCTGCCAGGGGTGCCAGATAGCCCTTGCGCCCAGGCTCGGGGACAATTCCACCGCGCTCGAGCGGCTGATGGCAGACCCCCTTGTGAACTCCTCCGTTGACCTATTCGCCTTCGGCGTAGACTCCAACAACTACACATCCTGCAGCCCGCTCCTCATGCTTTCGGATGCCATGCAATATTCCCAATACCTATTATACAAATACAAGAAACCCTCCGTCCTCGCCTACGTCCTTTTTGACAACACCACGAGCAGCGACGGTAGCTGCACATGGGACGACTCCCTCGTCTCCGAGGGCTACTCCGCCTTTTACACCTACCCGCAGGGCTTCGCCTCCTCGGGCATAATCGGCGGCGCATTGTACTCATTATACGGCGTCGCCGACCCGCTCGGCTGCACCGACTGCGGCCTCTACAATTCCTCAGGCGACCCCATACCGCAGCGCCAGGCCTCCTGGTTCTCCGGCTGCCAGGGCGCATACGCGACCTCCAGCGTGGTCCCGCTGGTATTCAGCGACTCGCCCGGCACCTCATGCTCCTATTCCCAGCCCGGCTACTCTTTCGTGGGGCTGGACCTGAATACCGTGCCTCCCACCTACACCGAGCCCGCCGGCTCATGGGAGCCGTTCTACAGCTGCGACTCGTGCCTCGTTGAGAAGGCGCCCAGCTCAATAAAAATAAGTGCGAGCATCCCCGCCAATCCCGTAAGAGGCAGGGACGGCAGGGAGATGGATATATGCACGGATTTCCCGGCACTTGATGTTTATGCGGATATCCGCGACCTTGACCCCGCGTACGTGCGCACCATGGCGCTCTGGGAAACCGGCTTTGATGAGTGCTCGGTAGGCACCTCCAGCGAACCCTGCGGCAGGAACACGGAGGTCTACACGATAGAAGATCCATTGGGTAACTGCCCCACTTATACTACGGAGGTCGCCCGTCAGAGGGCCGGCGAGCACTCTTGCGACATGGGGCTCATTCCCGTTTTCGCGCCCCCGCAGCAATATTGGGATGGGATAGACTTTCTGGAGTTCATGGAGGACGAAGATGGTGAGCTCGCGATTGCGAGAGAATGCAGAGGCGATGAAGCTTTCAATCCCTTCCTTCCCGAGCACAACATCTGCCTCGCCACATACGAGATGGCAGGGCATATACGTACGGCTGAAGACCGGGTTGAGAACAACGCTGCCGCAATCGGCCTCACCGAAATGGGAAGCCCTGGGGATGAGAACTACGAAAACGCAAAAGGGCTATTCACACTATTCTTCGCAAGGATGGAGTTCATCGCTCCGAAAGTCTGGTCGCTCTATGGCAGAGCATGGCTCTCAGGGTTCCGGGAATTCTCAAATGTAGATTGCAGCGAGAACAGCGAGCATGCCTGCTGCAGCGGCGACCATCTAAATTCAAACCTCGTCTCCGAGGGATGCTGCGGCCCATCCGCCGATTTCATAAACTTCGTCTCAAACGAAGAATGCATGGAAGCAAACAAAATTGTCACTGAATACAAGACCCCGGTAAGCAGAATAAAGCGCTTCCTCAGTATGTATCTTGGCGTCCGCGAGAAGTGCGGAATCTGCGACCAGGAATCCTGGGACGAGAACGTAAATGCTTGGGCAAGCACAACCACTGGCGGCTAACAATTCATCTCTTATGCCCGTCCAGCCTCTTTTTCCAATAGTAATAAGTCCTTCTTGACATCCCGAGCGCCGCGAGCCTTTCCCCCTCGCCCTTCCTCTCCTTCAGCACGCGGATGAATTCCGCCTCCCTGAACTTCCTGGGCCTCCCGCGCTTACCGTCCACGACCTCCACGCTCACGCTCTTGCGCAGGCTGCCCATCACCTTCTCGGGCACGGTCCTCGCTATCCCGGCGTTCATATAAACTTTCTTCGCCCGGGTGGCGTCCAGCAGCAGCGTGAATACCTTCACGCTCGGCTTGGTCTTTATGAAGAACTCCTCCCCGCCGCTGTTGGCGAGGATTGAATCCAGCATCTCCTGCCTGCTGCCCCTAAGCTCAATCCTTTTTCCTGATTCTTCCGACAAATTCAGCACCCCGTTTTCCCTGGCTGAAGTTCCTGAGCACGTGAAGCGCCCCCTCAGCCTTCTCTTTCTCTATGCCTATGTATTCCGAAACCCATGCGGCATCCTTGCCGCCGTCCATCAGCAGCGCGGAGGCGAGCTCCTTGCCCGCAAGCGGCACCTTGCCCTCCATCCCCAATTTCCTTTTGAGCAGGGCGCGGGCCGGCAGCCCCTCCGAATCCATGTACGAGAACAGCATCAGGTGCTTGTCCCCGGGCGTTATCGCCAAAGATGGATAAAGGTTCTCCTTCCTCCTCGCCTCCTCATTATTCATGAGGTAAAACTTGAACATCGGCGACAGCAGGAGCAGCGCGGACCTCCGCCTGGTCTCCTCGCGCCTCTTTTTCTTCCTGCCCATTATCTCCGCCTTTATGGAGTCCTTCATCGCGTACTTTTCCCCGGCCCTCACGAGGAACCCGGCCTTCGCAAGCTCCGCCTTCTCTTTCTCAAACCCGCTGACCAGGTCCATGCGCACGTCAGGCCTTATGCCGAACTCCGCGAGCCTGGAATTGTAGAGCGCGGACTCCGCGCCCATGCCCATCTCCTTGCCTATGCTCCTTGAAGCGTAATGCACTATCGCCGACACCAGCGCAATCCTCACGCCCTTCGCCCCTATTATCGGCACGTTCCTGAACCCTGGGCGCGTGGAGACTATTTCCGCGTTCACCCCGAACATCCTGGATATCTTCATCTCCAGGTTCTCCCCCTCCGCGACCTGCACGCTCTCCGTGGCCCCGTTGAACTTGACCTTCGCGATGAAGCAGCCCTTCTTCTCCGCGGCCAGCTCCACCCTGTCCATCAGTTCCCTGTACGCCACCACCCCGTCGTCCCCCGCATCCATCAGGAGCCGTATGTGGTTTCCGTCCAGGGGAAGGTGCCCCACCACGTCGCCGTAGCCCATCTTCGCGAATCCCCTCGCAATCCTGTGGGCATCCAGCGCTATGTTCACCCTCGCCATGCTGTACTTCTTCAAATTGGCTATGTACCTGAAGTAAGCGTTCTGCTTCTTGAGGTCCGACCATTCCGCCTCGCTCAGGTCGCCGGCCTCGTCCATCGTCCTCTGCACGAGCCCCCTGAACGGACTTCCGAATCCGGAGTCCTCCATTTTTTCCTTAAGCCCCTCCAGCTCAACAATCCTCGCCGTGTCAAATGAGCTTATTCCGGTGAGCATCTCGTTCGCCCTCTGCACGTGCGCAAGGGAGGGGATTGCATCGTACGGGATACGCGGCTCATTCTCGCTCTTCATTTTTTTCATCCTCTCGGGGCTTTTTTTCTATTCATTCACCTTTAAAAACGCTACGGCAGCCACTGCTTTTTGGATATCTTCTCGCGCACATACTCGCCCACAAACGTGAGCCGCTCGCCCTGCAGCGCATCCTGCTCTATTTTCTTTTTCGTCTTCAATACCTTTTTCAGCTCCTCCACCCATTCCTTGTGCCTGTTTATCCACGGGTAGCCGAGCATCTCCTCCGCCCTCTTCAGGTCCACTTGTTTCGCATTTATCGTAAGCTTCTTCAGGAAATCATACTTCTCTATGTCCGCCATGGTCACGCCGAGGAACTTTGACTCAGGTATTGAGAAATCCCTCCCAAGATAAGCGAGGTTCATGCTCCCAGTTTTAATGGTCCAGTAGATGTACCATCCCCATGCATCGCAGTCCGTCATCACGTAGATGGGCAGCTTCTTGTCCGCCAGTTTCCGCAGGAGCCTCCTGGTCCCCCTGCTCGCCTGCCCCTTCGGCGTCACGAGCACGCAATTCTCTTTCTTCCAAAACCTATCCTCATTGAGCCGCTGCCAGAGCGCGTCCTTCTCCACCACGAGCACGTAGTCCGCCTCCACTTCCACGAACTCCATGCCGTTGTCCACGTCGCTCGGAATCATCCATCCGCTCCTCCCCTGCTTCGCGCAATCAATGGTCGTCTCCTCGCCCGCAAAATTATCCTTCACGACCATCGCCCCCGCGACCACCCCCTTCCTGTCCGTGGTCAGGTGCAGGTCCTCCCTCTTCACCCCTAACGCGACTTCCAAATCCTCCACGAGCACGTTGCTCTCGCTCTGCTCCTCAAACAAACTCTCGTCAACGTCTTCCCCAAGGCTAAACTTTAGCTGGTAATACAAACCCCTGATGCTCGTGTGCAGCCCCTCCTTCACGAACTTCTTCGTCTTGTTCGCAACGGACACGGTCTGCATGAAGGTCCTCGCCTGCCCCACGTTCAGGAACGTCCTCTCCTCCTTCTTCGCCCCCAACCTGAGGTAGCCGAGCCCCTCCTCAAACTGCACGTTGCTCTTGGACCTCAGCGGTGTTTCAAACGTCGGCGACTTGTCCTTCTTAACCTGCCCCAGCATGCTCTTGCCGAGCGCCTCAAGCTTCTCAAACGCTGCCTTGTCGCTCATGAAAATCATTCCTCCCGGAAAAACGCGGAGGGAGCGCCCTCCCCATTTTTACCGGTCATTCTGACCCTCCCCCACTGCACTTTGAAACGCTTTGAACGTACTCCGTACGCACGACCGGTCATAATCATTCACCCTCCTCTTCTTCGGCATCAACTGCCTTTTTCTTTTTCGCGCCTTCCCTTTCCTCCTCTTTCGCTTTGTTTCCTTCCTGCGCCTCATCTTCCACAACTCCGCCCGTGCCATACCTTCCCTCCACCATCTTCAGCAGCCTCTCCTTAACCTTGGCCGCATCTGCGCCCACGCCGCCCAGCTCGCTCATGTCCCGCGAGAGCTGCCCCACATACCTGAGTATCGCCGCCTTCTTGCCCGCCGTTTCTTTTTCCCTCCTTTTCCCGGACAAGTGCCTGTCCAGACCGCGCGCCGCCTCCATGACCGCGTTCTTGATTTCATCCACCACTTCTTCCTCATCTGAAATAGATTGCTTGCCCGCAGAAGTGTAAGGCACATGCACCGAGGCAAAATGCACGAATATGCTCAGCGGCTCCTCGTCCAGGTCCTTTATCCCGTACCTCTTCCAGTCTATGCCCTTGATTGCCTGTGTTATGGAGCACCCGCCCGCATCAAAGAGCAGCGGCGCCCTGTTCGCGAACCGTAGTATCTCGCCGTTCGCCCCTTTCCCGTTATACGCAAGCGCCGCCTCCACCATAAAAGGGATTCCCCCGCGGTAAATCTTCGGGCTCCTGCGCGTGACGAATATGTACTCCGGGCCTATTATGCTGTTTAGCGATTTCTCCACCTGCTCGGTCCCTATCGGCACCACGCTGTCCGTCGCCGGCGCAATCCACTTCACCTTCCTGAACCCACCCACTATCTTCTCCGCGTCCTCCCAGCTCATCTCCGAGGGCTTCTTGCCCAAATCCACCTCGGGCACCGCCTCCTGCAATTCCTTCACCTTGTTCAATGATACGCGCGTGAATTCCTCCTGCAGGAAAGACGATATCCTCTGGTGCGGGGCCCCCCTCGCCTTCTCTATGAGGTCGTGTGCGCTTATCCCTAATGGATGCGGCTTGACCTCCGCGGGCTTCGCAGGCATCACATCCACTGATTTCGGGAAAACGAACCTCTCCCCTTCCGGGGAATTGTATGCTATCGTAGCATGCGGGTTCGCAATCGCCGTCCTCCTCAGGTACTCGTAAACCCCGTACGCGCTTTTCTCATGCCTCACGTCCCCGAAAATCCCCTCTATCTCCAGCCCGCTCTTCCCTGCCTCCGCCTCCCCTTCCGAAATCGGCGTTATCACGGGCTTGTTGTTCTTGAAGTCTATCCCCACTTCGCACTCTATTTTTTTTCCGTCGTGGGAAGAGCTCACCCTTATCGGCTTGCCCGTTGTGATGAGCGCGTACATCGTGCACCCCGTCGCCCCAATCCCCTGCTGGCCCCTCTGCTGCGCGTACCTGTTGAACTTCGTGCCCGCCAGCATCATGCCCAGCGCCTTGCCTATGTGTGTCTTGGGTATCCCGGGCCCGTTGTCCCTCACCTTCACCTTGTACCTGTCCTCCCCGTCCTCACCCACCCACACCTCTATCTCGGGAAATATGCTGGCCTCCCCGCAGGCATCCAAACTATTTGTAACATACTCATGCACAATGGTAGTAAGGCTCCTCACCTTGCCCGAGAACCCGAGCATCTGCCTGTTCTTCTTGAAGAACTCCGCAACCGAATACTCCTTGAATTTTGAAAATATGCCGTCGCCCATGCCACCGACCTCATCCCTTAAGCCTGCCGAACCGTATGCTGTCCCGCGCCCTCGCCAGGACCCCGGCGATTACGGTGAGCGGTGCGCCGTCCATAATCATGCCTATCGCATCCTTCACGTATTCCATCGCATCCGACGGGGCGATTATGCCCACGGTGTGCCCGTATATGCATATGTCCGAGCCGGTCGCCTGCTCAATCTCCGCCTTCACCTTGCCCTTCTCCCCGATTATCCGCCCCTTCACCCTCCTCATGGCGTTCTCGGTGGAGAAGTGCTCCCTCAGGTCAATGAGGTAGAAAGAATAATCATCTTTAAAAAGCTTCATCGCCTGCGCGGGCGCGAATCCCCTACCTATCGCGTGCACCGCGTCCCTCGCCAAATAAGTCCATACGATCTCCCCGCCTATCTCAATCTCGCCGTCCTCCCCCATCACAAGAGTAACAGTATAATGCTTCTCAATCGCGGACTTCGCCTCGCGCAGCGCGCCCAACCTCTCCTTAGGTATCCTCAGTATCTCCATCAGCCCGACCTTGCCATTCTGTTTTCGCCCTGCTTAAGGGAACTCCTTCGGCGCCTCTTCCCCTTCCTGTTTTCGGTTTCCAGTTTCCCGTTTTCCGCCCCCACTTGCCTGCCCGCCTTCCTCTTTTATGACGCCCGTTCCCTCCTTCTTCGCGAATATTTCGCCCGCCTCCTTCTTGCCATAGATGGATTCCGCGAGCGCCATCAGCTCCTTATTCACCTTCTCATTATATTTCCCCATGTACTTCCCCATCTCTCCCTTCGCCGCGTCCTTGTTGTTCTTAATTATCTCCTTCAGCATGCCCTTCGCATGCGGGTCAAACTCATACACATAAGACGCCACGGCCTTCTTCCCGATGTCCGCGTCCTGCATCCCCGAAAGGCTCTCAAGCACGACCTTCTTAGCCCTCATATCCCAATCGTCCATCAGGTCTATGAAGACCTTCTTCACAGCCGAGTCCTCCTTCACAATGGGCGCCAGCGCCTCCAGCGCATAAAGCTGCGGCTCGTTTATTTCGCTCTTCGCTATGAATATGAGCTGCTCCTTCAGCGCAGCCACCAGCGCCCTGTCGCCCAGATGCGCGACGTACGCGAGCAGCGGCTCGGGCGGCCTCCCCTCGGCGAGGAGCTTCTTCACCCACCCGACGAGCCCGGAGTCCTTCCCAACCACGTTCCCGAACGCAATCATCATGTTGAGGTTGGGCCCCCTCCTCCTGTCATAAAGGTTTTCCAGAAGCCTTTCCAGGGCGTCCTCCCATCCCCCCTGCAGCACCATCTCCATTACGCACTCGGCCAGCTTCGCCTTCCCCATCCTCACGCGGTAGGTGCGCTCCTCCTCCGTGAGCACGGTCGCCCCTATGTTCACGAGCGCCTCGCGCATCTTCGCATTCTTCTTCGCAAGCTCCGCTATGTCCTTCTTCTCAAGGTACTGCGCGGCTATCTCCCAGAAGACGTCCCTCGGGTTCCTGTCCGCGTCGCCCTTGTACTTGGAGAGCTTCGCAATGTCCTCCGGCGCCTCCGGGGGCTTCTCCTCCTTTGCATCCTGAACCATGTAAATCTACACCTTATTATTTGCACAAGCCCTTAAATACATATTCCCGCCGTTCTGCCGTCAGTCCAGTATGAAGTTGATGAGCGTGGTCTTCAATCCTCCGCCGCCCCTCCCTCCCCTGTGGACCTTGTCCCTCAGCTTCCTCTTGAATATCTCGCCGGCGGTGAATATGGTCTCTATGAGGAACACCAGCGCCAGCACGTAGAAGACCGCGAGGAAGTAATAGAACACCCTCGGAAGCATCATGAACGAGAAGAAGAACGCCAGCGCCATCGCCGCGACCAGGCACAGCACCATCGCCACCGTCCTCGTCATCATCTTCCGGTCCAGCTCCTCCGGTGCGCTGGAGCGCAGGAACGCCCTGCTTACCCCGTGCATCATGCCCAGCGCCGCCCTGAACAGCTTCGGCGCCTCGTACGCAAGCGCAGCCAGCGTGAGCAGCGCAGCCATCACCTGTATCCACAGCACGTACTCCGCCGCCACGCTCATCTCCCCAATCTTGAGCAAGAAGAGGGAGAACGCCACCGCGATGATCACGTTTATGACGCTGGAGCCAACCCTTCCGAGCTCCCTCACAAACAGCGTGTGGAACGTGCCGCCCGGCTCAAATGACTCCATCACATCGGACATGTAGGTGGAAACCCTGCGCATGCCCATCTTCGTCTTCGGCGAAACCGCCTTCTCCACCAGCCGCGTCACCCTCTTTTCATTGATGACGAATATGGAAGAGGCAACCGCGGCTATCAGAACCACGGAGCCGACGATTGATGTGAGGTCCGTCCCGAGCGTCAGTGACGCCTCCCTTGCCATGAGCAGCGAGAACTCTCCCGTTGAAAGCATCAATGCAGCTGCGCCTAGCGCTCTTGAGCTCTCCACGCCCATGAAATACATCGCCGCCGCGGTCCCGCCATACTTCGCAACCACGCTGACCACGGCAAGCACTATGACCGGCCAGGGGTCCGCGACGACCGCGGCCGCGTTTATGCTCATCCCGACCGAAAGGAAAAAGAACGACGAAAACAATCCCGTGAAGGGCTTCAGCGTCTCGTACACCTCGCTCTGGCTCCTCAGGCTCGCCATCACGTTCCCCGCGAGGAACGCGCCTATGGCCGCCTCCAGCCCAACCGCCTCCGCACTGAAGCTGAGTATGAAGCACAGCGCAAGAGAAGTGTATAATATGCTCTCCTTGTTCCCGCTCTCTACGAAGAACGGCACCGCGAGTTTCAGCACCGCCCTCGCGGCGAGGTACCCGCCCAGGAGTATGAGCAGGGAAACTGCCATGCTGATGAAGGTCTCCAGATGCCCCGTCTCCACGTCTCCGAACCCGGGGATCATCGCCAGCACGAATATGGCGAATATGTCCTCTATTATGAGCACGGTCACTATGAGGTCCCTCTCCAGGTCCATGCCCTTGCTCATCATCGCGAATATCGCCGTGCTGGTCACCGAGAGCATTGAGCCGATTAATAGCGATTCCACGAGCCCGAACCCCAGCACAAGCGCGCACTCATAAACCACTATGAACACTATCGCAATCTTCATCACTGCGACCATTATCGCCCGCAGCCCCTTTCCCAGCATGCTGTGCGGGTCCATCTCCAGCCCAATCCCGAAAATCAGCAGCACCGCCCCCACTTCCGCCATTGAGGAAATGAGGTCGCTCCCCTCCACCAGGTTCAGCCCATAAGGCCCTGCGGCTAGCCCGAGCAGGAGGAGCCCGGCGATTGGGTGTAGCCTCATCCGGAGAGCGATGACGCTCCCTACGAGGGAGAGCAGGATCGCTACCCCCAGACTGAACAACTGGTCTGCCATTGCAACGTAAGCGCTCACCCTCACGGTTTATAAATCTTTTTGCGCTCCGTCGTCGGTTTCCGCCCTTTTGATTTCCGTGCCCCACGTTGTTTAATTTTGATATCCACATCGCTTTGCGATAACCGGCAGCCCAATGCCGTTGCATTTTTATATTCCGCCGCGCAAATCCACTAGGTGTCCAAAATGAACAAAGCAACTATCATCGCGATGCTAATCCTTTTGTCCGCATTCTCATTTGCGCGCGGCACAATCGTGGGCGTCGGGGAAACCGTCCCCGCGGACGGAGGCACAACCACAACGACAACCACCACTAATGATACAACCACCCCTCCCCCGGACGATACAGATAGCGGCCCGACTCCGCAGGTCACAATCACGCCCGCGGACGGGAGCGACGCGCCCTCCGGCGAAGGCTCCGATTGGGAAAATTCTGAAATCCTCGGAGTGGGCGAAACAAGCGGCACTCAGCAGCCCGCATCAAGCACAGGAAATGGGCAGCAGGCCGGCGGCACGGCCTCCGCATCATGCTTCCCGGCATTAGTCCTTGCCGGCTTTGCCCTGCTCGCCCTCTTCGCCAAGAAATAGCTTCACCAAGGAGAATTGCCTAACCGCGCTCACCATCTCGTCAAATAGCTCGTCGAGTGCCCTTGCCCTTTTCTCTTTCTTTACCTTTTTTTCTTCCACTTCACAGACAACGGGCGGCACCCCCTCGTCCTCCACGGCCTTTTCCTCCTTCGCCGCCATCTCCATTATGTCCAATGGATATACCAGCGTCACGCCACCCGCTTCGTCCCCAAGCGCCTTCGCATTGCACCCGAGCGTCCACATCTGCATCGCAAATGACGCGCTCAGCCCCGCCTCCACCACTTCCTCCGCAAGCCCGGAGGCCAGCTCCGACCTCTCATAAACAGCATTCTTGGGAGTTCCAAACTCCATTCCCCGCACCGCCTCAAACGCCTTCTTGAATGCTATTTCGCTGTCCCGCTTCCTGCCCTCGGCCGCATACCTGGCCGCAAGATTCGCAAGCCTGCGGACCCTCGTTTCCGGGCCAAGTGCGGGCTTTCCCTTAACTTCCATATTTCTATTACACCAACCACAATATTAAAATCTTTCCCAAAAATAAGAAAGCCCCGGACGAGGATTCCAAGAGGAAGGGGGAAGGCGTTCCCCCCTCTCTTTAGGGTAATCATACCCCCCTTCAACTTCACTTTGCAACCCTTCGCTCGTACTCCTTACGCCAGGAGTCTTGATAATATTGAGAACGCCAATTACTGGGAACAAGACAAGCCCCGGACGAGGATTGAACTCGCGGCCTCGTGCTTACCAAGCACGCGCTCTACCACTGAGCTACCGGGGCGCCTAATCTCTCATTTCTTTTTTGACAGAATTATCTTCTGCTCTTCAATCTTCTGCAGAACCTTTTTTATGTTTTTCCAATGCCCCCCTTCCCAATAATTTTTCCCGCACGACGGGCATTTCCAGCATTTCCTTTTCTCCGCAACCACGTCCGCAGGAATCCCATCCAACGATGCACACTCTTTCTTCTCCAATTTTCCGTTGCACTCAGGGCACCTCGTTTTCTCAGGAAATCCTATTTCCAAATCATACTTCCCTATGATTATCGCAAGGTCCTCCTCCAATTTCTCCTGCTTCAAAAACAGGAAAGGAATCCCTATCTTCTCCGCCCTCTTCGCCAGCTCCACATCCTTCGTCAAAAGAATCCTGCCGCTCCTCTTCGCCTCAGCAAGCACGGCGGTATCATTCCCCTCAAAGAATTCCGTATCATACCCGATAAGCCGTAGCCACTTCGCCGTCTTCTTCAGCATCTCGTCCGCAAGGAACCTCATGCCCACTAATAGGAAGGAAAACTAAAATAAGGTGGAAGGATAAGCCGGGCGCCTATCCAACCAGCGAAATCTTAACGAAAACAGAGTCCGGGATTTTGATGCGGAGGAGCTGCCTTATGGTCTTCTCGTCCCCGTCCACCTCTATGAGCCTTTTGGAAATCCTCTTCTCCCAGTGCTCATAGGTGTCCGATCCATCCCCGCACGGAGTCCTCCTGCAGGAGATATTCAGCCTCCTGCGCGGCATCGGGACCGGCCCCACGACCTTCATGTTCAGCGCAGTGGACAGTTCCTTGATCTGAGCCACCACGAGCTGTAGGTCGGACGGTTTCTCGCTCTTCAGCGTAATCTTTGCCTTCGTCATCAAATCTGCCTTCACTGCTGCTTTCTCGGGACCACGTCCAGCACCACGCCCGCGGCGACGGTCTGGCCCATGTCCCTGATTGCGAACCTTCCCAGCGGTGGGAACTCGCTGAACTTCTCAATGACCACTGGCTTCAATGGCTTCATCTTCACGATCGCCACGTCGCCGGTCTTGATGAAGTCCGGGTTCTTCTGCTGAGTAAGGCCCGTCTTCGGGTCCTTCTTCTCCACTATCTCCGTAACCCTCGCGGCGAACTGCGCCGTGTGGATGTGGAGCACCGGAGTGTACCCGATGGAAATCGCGGTCGGGTGGTTCAGGACGACGATCTGCGCGGTGAACTCCTCGGCCACCGTCGGCGGCTTGTCCGCCGGGCCGATGACGTCACCCCTCTTCACGTCCTTCTTGTCCACGCCCTTCACGTTGAAGCCGACGTTGTCCCCCGGGATTGCTTCCTGCATCTCCTGGTGGTGCATCTCTATCTTCTTCACTTCTCCCTTCGCCCCCGAAGGCATGAAGATTATCGGCATGTTCTGCTTCAGCACGCCCGTCTCCACCCTCCCGACCGGCACCGTTCCGTGCCCGGTGATGGTGTAGACGTCCTGCACAGGCAGCCTGAGCGCCTTGTCCGTCGGCTTCACTGGCGGGACGAACTGGTCTATGAGCTCCAGCAGCGTCGGGCCGGTGTACCACGGCATGTTGGCGGATTTCTTCGCGATGTTGTCGCCGAGGTATGCGGAGGTGGGCACGAAAGCGACCTTGTCTATCTTCCATCCCATCCCGGAGAGGAGCTTGCTCACTTCCTCCTTCACCTTGTCGAACTGCGCCTTGTCGTAGTTCACCGCGTCCATCTTGTTCATGTTGACTATCATCTGGTTGATTCCGAGCACCTTTGAAAGGAACGCGTGCTCCTTCGTCTGCGGCTGCACACCATCCTTCACCGAAACCACGAGGACAGCTCCGTCCGCCTGGCTCGCACCAGTAATCATGTTCTTTACGAAGTCCCTGTGCCCGGGCGCGTCTATGATTGTGCAGTGGAATTTCGGGGTGTCGAACTCCTTGTGCGACACCTCTATCGTCACGCCCCTTTCCCTCTCCTCTTTGAGGGTGTCCATGACGAACGCGTATTCAAAAGTCGCTTTTCCGAGCCTTTCCGCCTCCTCCTTGAGCTTCCTCATCACGTTCTCCGGAAGCGCGCCGGTGTCGTAAAGCACCCTACCCACAGACGTTGACTTTCCAGAGTCAACGTGCCCGATAAACACTACATTCAAGTGTTCTTTCTTTGCCATATCTACACCTCAATTTTTTAACATAGAATCTCTCTGCACCGCGTATAAACGCGAGAAAGAGTATAATTCTTATTTATGGATTAGTTTTTAAACCTTGTTTTCCCGCCCGCCTATGCAAGCCCATGCGGCATGCACTAATTCGCCTGCCCCGTTGCCATTGCCGCGGCAATAATTTCCTCTATCTCAGGGTTCCCCTTCCTTGCCCTCATGCGGGCATAGTCCAGCTGGCTAAATCCAAAGGCGTTCTTTTCCGGATGCACTTTTGCCCCGGCCTCAACCAGAGCCTTAAGTATCGGGGCAATGACCGTGACAGGCTTAGGTAGTTCGCATTTCGCAGATATGGCCACCATAATCGCGTCCTGCCTAGTCTCATCCTTCGCATTGACATCCGCTCCCGCACCAATCGCCATGCGGATTATCTCGATATTATGCCTATTGCATGCCGACATCAGTGCTGTCCACAAACCAACTGTTTTAGCATTCACATCAGCGCCCCTCTCAATCAGCATCTTGAAGGCCTCTACATTTTCCTTGTCCGCGGCTTCCATCAGCACGGTCCAGCCCCTCTCGTTCTTTGCATTGACATCCGCTCCCGCTTCCAGCAGCCTTTTCACTTCGCACGCGCCCTTCCCGCCGATCGCTTTGAAAAGTAGTCCATCCAGCATTTTCTTCTCTTCAGGGCACAGCACCCGTTTCTGCGCGGCCTCGGTTATCCCAGCAACGGATTTTTCAGCACGCCTGCTAGGGATACCCTGTTTATCCTCCTCGGCATATCGTATTTCCTTCTTCATCCTATCTCTCATGGATATAGTGCCTGAAACTCCTTATAAATGTTATCTTTTATGAGTATTTATGTAAAAAACACCCTAAAACACACCCAAATCCTTAAATTAGTTCCCTGCGCGAGCCCATTATGCTGGGGGTAATTTCAGGCAGCGGCCTGTACAATATGGGCAAGATGAGGGAGCGCCACGTAAATACGCCCTATGGGAGGGCTTCGCTCTATTCCCTCAAGCTCGGAGACGAGGATGTCCTTTTCATCCCCCGCCACCGCACCGACCATTCCATCCCGGCGCACAAGGTCAATTATAAGGCTAATATATGGGCGCTTGAGGAGGAGGGCGCCACCGCCATCCTCGCCTTCTACACCGCGGGCATCATATCCAAATACAAGCCCGGCGACATAGTCCTCCTGCAGGACTTTATCGGGCTCTTCACGCCCATTTCCCTCTACGATTCCTTTGAGTCCGGCATCAGGCACGCCGACGTTTCCGTCCCTTTTGACAAGAAGCTGTGCAACGTTGTGAGGGAAGGCGCATACGCCTCCCGCGTGCAGCTCAGGAAGGGGGGCATAATCGCGACCACCCGCGGCCCCCGCTTTGAGACCGCCGCGGAAATCCGCGTCCTTAAGCAGATGGGCGCAAATTTGGTAAATATGACCGCCGCCTATGAGGTTACGCTCGCAAACGAATTGGAAGTGCCCATCGCAGGGGTCGCAATCGGCACCAACAACGCCTGCGGAATCCGGGGCACGCGCGCCCTTTCCCACACCGAGGTCACAAAAGCGGTTAAGAAAAAGGAAGCCCAAGTGAAATCAATAGCCGCCTATGTTGCAGAGGAAGTCCTCTAGCGCGTAACCTTTATCTTCTCCATTTCCTTCAAATATTCCTCATGCTTCCCGAAGTACTCCCTCGCCGGCTTGAGCATTGAGCACAGCTCGCGCGCCACCGCGTTCTTCAAATCCATAGGATGCAATTTCCCTTCCGAGTACTCCTTCCTAAGCTGCGCAGAATCCGCAACCTCCAAGTCCCCGCCGAATTTCGCAGGCCTTTCTATTTTCAGTGCGCCATCCCTCAGCACAAGCATCTCTGCATACTGAATAATGGGGTTCCCCTCCACAATCTTGGGCGCACAATTCGCCTTCGCAATCTTCCTCTTGATTTCCTCCTCGCCCTCATGCACAAAAATAGCGGAATCCGGGACGCTCTTGCTCATCTTCGCGTCTATAATCTCATCTTCCGTGGGATTCATCCTTGTCGCGCTCTGCAGCCCAGCAAGCAAACCGGTGTGTAGCGCAACCGGCTTCTCATGCCCCACCTTCCCCGCAATCTCGCGTGCGAGCATGTGCACCTTCCTCTGGTCCATGCCCGCGTGCGCAATGTCCACCCCTAATTTGAAGATGTCCGCGGCCTGCATCGCGGGGTAGAGCATCGCCGCGCTGCTCAGCGTGTCAGTCTCCTTCCTTCCCATTATGGTTACGCATCTCATCATGCGGTTCATCGTCGTATTCCGCATTATGTCCAAGACCATCTTCCAATACTCGTCGTCGTAGATTTTGCTCCCAAGCACGTAATCCACTTTCCCCTCCGGAAGCCCCAGCGCCACGAACGCATGCTTGAAATATCCTGCCGCGACCTTCCTTATCGCCTCCAAGTCCCCGCCCATCTTCCCGTTTATCCAGGCGTGGTAATCAGCCAAAAATATGCAGGGCTTCACCCCCGCCTCCATCAAATCCTTCACTTTTAGGGCGGTCATCAACCCCGTCCCCAAATGAACGTAGCCCGAAATCTCAAACCCTATGTAATGCTTCGGGTGCGCCTTCGTCTCAAACAGGTTCTTCAGTTCCTCTTCCGTGACAATTTCCGTAGTTGGAGTCCTCTTCGCAAGCTCAACCTTTCCCTGCACATCCATGTTTTCCACCTAGATTTTGGAAATTACCCAAAGCGTCGCTATTATTCCCCCAAATATTATAAGGGGCGCCGCAATCCTCGCGACCGCCACAATCGCATTCACGGTGCTCACAATCCCAATCGCCTGCTTCGCACCAAGCGCCTTTATTTCCACCAGCGCACGTTCCCCATAGAATTCCGCATCCCCAATATCCTCGTATGCTGCGGCAACCAGTTCCATGATTTTCTCCATCACTTTCCCGTCTTCCTTGAGGGGATTCACAACCCCCTTCACCGTATTCACCTTATGCGTATCCGTAGTGTAAAGGGCGGGCAATACCTTTCCCCATCCCTTCTCCATGAACATTCTCTTCACTTCTTCCATAATCCTTTCCCTGAACGCGGGGGTAACCCCGTTCGCATCCGCCAATATTATCACATATTTAGGCTCGGTCCCGAACACCGCCACCTTTATCCCGGCGGGCCCGATGGTCTCCACAACAACCCCGCCTTCCGCGCTCCCAACCCTTAATCTCCCTCCTTTCACCTTAGCGCCGCACGCCTTCCCCACAGCTTCCATATACCTGAACCCAAAAGGCGTCCCAGGCTCCACGTATTGTATTTCGCCCGTCTCCGAGTTGTGCTCGTCCGCAATCGCAGCCAGCCTCACCTTCTTTTCCGCCTCGGAGGTGAGGGCAATCCCCATCCCAAGCGAAAAGTCCTCGCAGGTCTCAGGCGCCCTTGTAAGCCCGATGAACGCCGCATCCCCTATCCTGAGGCACTCGGCCCTGCACTCCCCTTCCTTCCCCTCAATGAACGCCACTTTCTCATTTCCCATCTTGGCCCCGGAAATAATCTCCTTGCACTTATCCGTGATATTCTTGAGTTCCGTAACTGAAACGGGGTTTATGTCATGCGTAGCCAGCCCGTGGAAAACGAACACATCCCTTTCCCTCTTCCCGCCGTTGTCCCCCAGCGCCTTCGCAATCAAATAGGAAAAGTTGCTCCCCCCCAATTCCCCGAAAGGCCCAAAATGTACGTACGGCACTACAAATGCTATTTCCTTCCCTTTCTTCCTAAACAAGAACACAGAAAGGTACGTCTGCACGTCCTCCCCCACCTTCCGGAATGCCTTCTCTATGTCCTTCGCGTTGTAGAACCACTGCCCGAAAAACATGGACACCGCGTCCGTGCTCGCCACCCCGAAGGTCCTCTTCATTGGCGCGTTGATTATCCAGAAGAAGAGGAACAATGCCCCCAGCAGAATTAGGGACGCCGCATAGAACTTCACCAGCACGCTTTCCGTGCTCCCCTCAAACGGCAGCAACCCGTCGGTTATGAGGAAAAACGCATACAGGAGCAGCTGCAAAAACGCAAACAGCAGCGACCTCCATTTCAGCACGAACACTATCCTCCCGATTATGTACCATAACAGCAGGACGAACGCGCTCCCCAGGAACACCACCTCCAGCCCGAGCGGAATCCCGAACATGGGCAGCGAGATTGCCGCCAGGTAAGTCAGCGCATAGATGAGTTCCCCAATCAATGCGACGGCGGTAATCCTCCTTATCGGCACCTTCATCATCATTGCTTTCCCGATTATGATGGAAATGAACCCAGGCACCGCCAGCACGTAGAAGGAGGTGAGCCCCGCCTCAAATATGTTGTCCGGAGTGAGCGCCGCAAGCGCAATCCCGAACACCACCGCCACAACCAGCATGGACGCCGCAAGCACCCTCGCCCGCGGCAATGAAACGAAATACTTGGTCAGCCCCACCGCCTTCTCCATCTGGGTGTGCCTGCCCGCTTCGTTATCCATAGGCAGGAGTTTCCTTTTCCAGAATTTAAAAATCTATACTCTCTCCCCGAATCCGTACTTCCCAACAAGAGGAACAAACATTACCGGCAATATCCTGCCCATCTTCCCGCCCTTCTTCTCAAAAAGCACCAAATCCTGCACATAGCTCCCCACCGGCGCGACCAATTTCCCATCCCCCTTCAATTGCGCAACGAGCGGATGCTTCAAATCCAAAGAGGGAAGCGCAGCGGTTACAATTATCCTGTCATAAGGCGCATCCGGCGCATACCCTTCGCTCCCGTCTCCCACCATTATTTCTATATTATCCAATCTAATGCCCGCAGAAGCAATATTCGCCCTCGCCAATTCCGCCAGCTCCGGCACCCTCTCCACGCTCACCACCTTCCCCTTCGCCCCCACAAGCACGGAAAGAAGGGCGCAGTTATACCCGCTGCCCGTCCCCACCTCCAAAACCTTCATCCCTTCCCGCACGTCCAGCGCCTCAAGCATGAATGCCACCACCGCGGGCGCGGAGATGGTCTGCCCGTGCCCTATCGGAATAGCCGTATCATAGTATGCAAATCCTTTCTCATTCGCGGGCACGAAGTAGCCCCTATCCACCCTCCGCAGCGCCTTCTCCACTTTTTCAGTTTTCAGAAAACCAGTTTCCCTGAGGAACCGGAACATCCTTTCCTTTTCCGCCTCCTTCCCTTCCATGCATTCATCTCCCAATTAGTAATATAAATAACCTGCACCCCATATACTATCATATGCACTACCTAGTCTGCCCGAGATGCGGCGCCACGAACGAAAAAACCCAGTTCATGGGCCCCTTCTGCCTGGACTGCGCACCGTTCAAGCTGGAATGCCCCAAGGAGTTCTCCATAGAGCTGTGCCCGAAGTGCAGAAGGATGCGCATAGCCCGCGACTGGATAAAACTGGACATTTCCATAATAGAGAAGCTCCTGCGCAGGAAATGCAAGGGGAACATAGAGAAGATGGAGTACGACCCCTATACAGAAAAAGCCACCTTCTTCATAAACAAGGACAACAACATCATCAAGATAAGCCGCGACGTGGAGTTCAAGCCCCTGAAGAACCTCTGCCCCGACTGCTCACGCAGGTCCTCAGGCTATTTTGAGGCGATAATCCAGCTCAGGGGCCGCCCAGAGAGGATTGCAAAATACGAGAAGCTCCTCACCACCGAACTCTCCAAAGTCACGTTCATCTCCAAGACCGAGAAAAAGAAGGAGGGCAAGGACTTGTACGTAGGGAATTCCAAGGCGGTCGTCGCCCTTCTCCGTGAATTGGGAATGAAAGTGGTTATCTCAAGGACGCTCCACGGCCTGAAGCAGGGGAAGCGCCTCTACCGCACTACTTTCTTGCTCCGGCTCTAGGATGGATGGCTATCTTTTCCCGCCCCGGGCATACCTGTACTTGCCCGCACCCTGTTCTTTTTTCCCAAGTCCTTTCAGCGCATCCATCGCATACTTATACCCAGGTATATTCACAGCAAAAGTCTTGAACCTCACCACGAGCATGAACGCCGTCGCCTGCGCCACCGGAACCCCCATCAGCCCGAGCACAAGCGCACCCCCGGTTTCGCTCAATCCCATCCCCGCAAGAGTAGGGGTGGGTATGAATTCCAGCATCGTAATCAGAGGCTGGAAGAAATAGAAGAACAGCGCCCCGTGGATTGGGAAATCTATGTGTATGCCCACGCTCTCGGCCGCCGCCCACCATGAAAACGCCTTCAGCGACCAGGTGACTGCCTGCAGCCCGATTATCTCCGGCGCCTTCTTTATGACCACTCCGGAATGCGCCTGCATCCTGTGGAACATCGCGAGCACCTCGCCCAAAACCGGCCAGCCCTCCATAAAACCGAACAATTTGAGGAATTTTTTGGAGAAAAGGAGCAGCGCCATCACCGCGAGCATCGCCGAAATCCCGAACACGCCCAGGTACATTATCCACCCGCTTTCGGTCTTCAGCACCTCGCTGAGCAGGTAGAAGAGCGCAATTCCCCCGGCGCCCACCTTCACTATGAAGTCGCACATCTGCGGCCCGAGTATGGAGACCATCGCCTTCTCGCTCGCCACCCCATACTTCTTGTGCAGCACCAGCGCCGTGGTCATGTAGCCGCTACGCGCAGGCGTCAAATCCGCCACCAGCATGCCGCTGAGGTTCGCCCTGAATGTGTCCATCCATCCCAGCTTTACCCCCATCTCCGCCAGCATTATGCGTATCCTCAGCACCATGCCGAAGTACATGAGTATGAGCAGTATGACGGATAACGCGAGCCACCACAAATTTATGTTCTCCACGTACCCGATGAACTCTTCAAATCCCGCAAAATGCAGCAGCAGCCCTATGATTATGATGGATATGAGCAGTTCGGCTATGAAATGCGCCCTGTCCAGCAGAAATTTCTTCAAGAAGGCACCTTATTTTTCATTATATGCACGGGGTTAATAATACTTGCCGGAGCAACAGCCCCATGATGCGCCGCACCGCATTCCCGTTCCTCTTGCTTGCGCTGCTCCTTTTCGGCTGCACGGCAAAGCCGGATTATGTCGCAGACCTGGGGCACGTGGAGGTCCGCAACTATTCGGGCCAGGACCTTTCCTCCATAAACGATTTCAGGGAGAATTCCATCCAGGGCCCCCAATACATAAACATAAGCACTTACCATCTGGAAATATCCGGCCTCGTTGAGCATCCCCAGAACCTCACTTATGAGGAAGCGCTCAACCGCCCCAAATACTCAAAAGTGGTCACCCTCGACTGCGTGGAGGGCTGGAGCGCCACCATCCTCTGGGAAGGCGTCCTCATAAGCGACCTCCTTGACCAGGCGGGGGTCCAGCCCGGAGCCAACACCGTAGTCTTCCATGCATATGACGGCTATTCCACCACCCTCCCCCTGGACTACATCCGGGACAGGAGCATCCTTCTCGCCTACAGGATGAACAACGTCACCATCCCGCCCGAGCGCGGCTTCCCGTTCCAGGTGGTCGCGGAGGACAAGTGGGGCTACAAATGGGCCAAGTGGGTCACCAGGATAGAGGTAAGCGACGATCCAAACTACCGCGGCTACTGGGAAAGCCGCGGCTACAACCAGAACGGCGACCTGAACGGCTCCAGGTTCGGATAGGTGCATTCCATGAAAAAACCCATGGCGCAAAAAGCTGTCCATATCCTCATAACATTATGCATACTCCTTTACCTGCTCACCGGCTTCGGCATAACCAATTACCAGATAGTGCAGCCGCTCACCCTCGGCCTTCTCCCAAAGGCCCTCTCCCAGCAGATACACATGTCCCTCGCACTTCCCTTCATAATACTGCTCATACTCCACATCTATTTCGCCTGGATACGCAAACCGGATGGAAAATAGGGGATGCACATGAGGAAATCAAAGGGAAAACCAAAGCCCAAAATCCAAATAACCAGGGACGGCCCCTACCTCGTTTCCGGCAACGTCCCCCTCCAGAAGGAAACCATAATCCCGGACAGGACCGGCTACCCCTCCATGAAGCAGAACAATTTGAGGAATTTTTTGGAATAAAGGAGCAGCCCTATGATTACCACGGATATGAGCAGTTCGGCTATGAAATGCGCCCTGTCCAGCAAAAACTTCTTCGATCAGACACCTTGCTGTTGATTAGCCGGGACACTATTAAATTCTTTGCAGGGCTGCGGGCGTGCATGCACAGGCGCCATTCCGAATCCAAACCTACAGCTTCTTCCCGCACTCGCTGCAGAACTTGGTCCCTGCCAGGTTCTTTGCGCCGCACTCCTTGCATTTGGCCATCTTGAGGCTGGCTCCGCAATTGCTGCAGAACTTCCCCTTACCCGCCGGTTTCCCGCATGCAGGGCAGATGACCTGCTTCGCCTCAATCTCGCCCGTGAAAACCTGTGTGACGGCGGCCTTGTCCTGGATGTCCTTCGTGCGCTTGCTTGCCCGTGCCGCCGCGACCTCAGTCGCCTCGCGGGGCGCGCAACTCGTGCACATCGCCTCCTCCTCGTTCCAGCAGTTCTCGCACACCCAGTTGGTGCATTTCGGGCACCGCTGGAAATGGGCCCTGCCCTCGTTCTGGGCTAGCTCGAACGCCTTCTCGTGCTCCTTGTGCCATTCGGGCGACATGCCCGTGAACCTTTCCCCTATGACTTCGGTGCCGCGCTCCACGCCCGACCCGATGTTGTATTTCCCGGCCAGGCTCGCCCCCGCGCCAATGAGCCTGCCTATGTCCTTCAGCAGCCGGCCTTTCCCATAAGTGCTGGATGCCACAAACTTCGTCTTGTATCCGTCCCTGCAGTTGTCGCAGTAAAAAGTGAACTGGAATCCCGCTTCCGTAGAATTGTCCGCGAAATTTTTCGTAAATGCCTGCATTGTCATATTTCCCCATCTCCTTAAGCCTTTTTATTCGGCTGCTTCGTTGGCAGCAATTTCCCGCATTTTATGCATTTCTCGCCTAGCGGCGGCTGCTCCTTCAGGCAGCTCGGGCACTTCACCACAAGCCTCGCCCCGCATTTTTCGCAGTAGTCCGCGAAGAACGTGTTCTCCCCGCAGAAGGGGCACTTCACGCTCAGCTCCTGGCCGCACCCGCTGCATTTCTTCCATTCCTTGTCAATCGGGTTCATGCACCTCGGGCACCTGAGCGGCCCCAGTGGATTGTCCTTTGCGCAGAACGGGCACACATTGGAGTTCGGGGGGATGAGCTTTCCGCAGTACCTGCATGGGTGCTTATATCCTATTATCACCCTGTTCGCCTCGTCCGTCCCGGAGTAATAACCCATCTTCTCCTCCGTCGGCCTGCTTCTCGTGTACCATAAGTAGATTATCGCGGCAATCACCACTATGATGATTACGACCAGCCACGGGTCTATCGGCTGCTGCGCCGCGCTGCTTGCCGCGGCCCCAGTAACATTCTGTGCTGCATGCGCGACGCTGGCAAGAACCAGCACCGACAAAAGAAGCGCCAACCCACGTTTCCCATCCATAGGTTTCATGGATAGGGTAGGAATACAATTTTTTTAAACCGATGCCTGGGGCGGAAGGGCGGCCGGTTTTTCCCCGGCCTACTCATCCTTTTGCACTATGTCCTCGTCGTTCTCGCTGGACTCCACAGCCATGTCCCTCTCCGAGGCCACCTGCTCCTCCTCGCCGGCTTCCTCACCGATGACCGCGCCCTTCCTGCTCCATCTCAGCAGGTCGTCCTCAACGCTTACGTTAAAAGCCAGCACGCCCATCACACTCTCCTTCCACGTGTCCGGCGCGTTGTGGGCGACCTTCCCTATGAAATGCTTCCTCAGCATCTGCAGGTCCTGCGACCGCGCTATCGCCTCCCTATAACTATCATATTTGCTGTCCTCCAATTTCTTGTCCGTGAGGTAAATCGGCTCGCGCCTGAAGTTCGTGGCAATCATGCACGCGTTCAGCTTTTTTATGAAGGCGTCGCACATCCCGTCTAGTTCCTTCATGCCCCTCTTTTCCGCGTATTCCCTCCTGCCGCAAATCCTGAAAAAGTAAGTTGCCTTGCCCGATGTCCCGGGCGCGGCTGCAGCGGCTGCCCCGGCACCCCTCGCCGCCGCTTCCTCCGCCGTGGTTATGGATTCCATGATGACCGCATTCCCCGGCTTTTTCGGGTCCGTACTATAAACCGGGACGAGAAGCCACAGGTATTCGCCCGTGAAGCCGCCCATCAGCCCCCTCTTTATCCCCACGCACATCCTGTCCTTCTGGCTTATGCTTTTCAGGAATTCATATTCCTGTTTTATCCCCATTTTGTTTATTTTCTTCTCCAGGTTCAGCCAGAATTCCGGCGAAACCTTGTCCAGCTCCGCTTTCGGCACCGCCTTCCCGTCCTTCATCAGTTTTGACGCCTGCCTGATTATCGCGGGGTCGGCAGAAGGCAGCATCTCGCCGAGCATCTCCTGCAGCGCGGCAGACAGCGCGTTCAGCGCTCCTGAGATTGTGTTCCTCACCAGGCTGAACTGCTCCCCGAGCCTGAAGAGCGTAAGCTTCTCCCCGCTTTCCCGGGTTATGGTTATGTCATGCCCCTTCTCCTCTATGTTTGAGATGGTGCTGTAGTCTATCCTCATGGGCTGCCCGCCCTCTGGAATCACCACAATACCTGTTTCGTATATGCGGAACTCGCATTCCCCCTTCGCGCCCTCCTTCCCGTCCGCCCCGATATAGGAGAAATCCGCGTGCAGGTTCGCCTTCTTCACCGCCTCGTTCATCAGGCTGTCCTTGATGCTGATGGTGGTCCTGAATTTTTTCATAACCCGCACTATATCCTCAAACTCGTGGCCCGCGTTGAAGATTTCCAGAAGCTCGCCGGACCCCAGCGCCACCTTGATGCGGTACCCCTCCACGGCGATGCCGCTTATCTCCCGTATCGTGAACCTCAGCGCCGCCCCGGACCTGGGGAAAACCTTGATGCTTTTCTCATCCAGCTCAAGCGGCACTTCCTCGTCGCCTTCGGTTTTCCCGTCCCTCCTCCTGAAAGAATAGTCCACCGTGAATTTCATGCTAGAGCATATGTAATTAGATTAATAATCTTATTTTCACGGAGCCCGAAAAAAGAAGGTTAAAAATACCTGCCCGAGCAATCCGCGCATGCAAAAAATACTCGCATCTGCCCTGCTTGCGCTACTCCTTTTCGGCTGCGCTTCCCAGGCAAACGGCACCCTCTCTGGAAAAATAACCATCGGCCCCCTCTGCCCCGTGGAGCCATGCCATCTCACGCAGGAGCAGATAGGCCAGGCATATACCTCCCGCTCCATAATCGTCTATGCGCAGGACCGGAGCACAATCGCCAGCCAAACCAGCATTCCCGCCGGGGGCAATTACCAGATAGGGCTTCCGCCAGGCACATATTTCGTCACCATCCGCCCAGGAGGGATAGGGGACTATCCCCTCCAGGAAGTTTCAATCTCCTCCGGGCAAACCACGACGCTAAACATGGATGTTGATACTGGAATAAGGTGAAGCACATGGCAAAAGCAAAAATATCCAAGAAAAAATCCAAGCCCAAAATCCAAATCACGAAGGACGGCCCCTACCTTGTTTCGGGCAGCCTTCCCCTCCAGAAGGAAATTATCATCCCGGACAGCAGCGGCTATCCCTACAAATGGCAGAAGGGAGAAAAATATCCCAAGAAGGAAGCCTACGCCCTCTGCCGCTGCGGCCATTCCACGAACAAGCCCTATTGCACCGGCAAGCATTCCGAATTCGGCTTCGTGGGCACCGAGGCCGCAACCCGCAAAAAATACTTTCCCCAATCCGAAAAGACAGCCGGAGGCAACATCGTCCTCACCGATGTCCCGCCGCTCTGCGCCCTCGCCCGCTTCTGCGAGCGTGCAGGAGGCGTCTGGAAGCTCGCCTACGAGTCCAAAAACCCCAAATCAAAAAAGCTCGCAATCCAGGAGGCGCACGATTGCCCCTCAGGTAGATTGGTAATCTGGGACCGCAAAACCCGGAAGCCCATGGAAAAGAAACTCAAGCCCTCCATCAGCATAGTGGAGGATCCACAGGCCAGGTCAAGCGGACCCCTCTGGGTAAAAGGAGGCGTGCCCGTGGTCTCCGCGGACGGGAAGGCATACGAAATCCGCAACCGCGTAACGCTCTGCAGGTGCGGCCGTTCCCACAACAAGCCGTTCTGCGACGGGACGCACACCGTTATTAAGTTCAATGACGGGGACAAGAGATTGAAGAAATAGAGGGTTATAACCACATTTTACAGGCTGTTTTGTGGTTGCAAGTTATAACCACATTTTTTAAACATTAGCGTGGTTATAACTCCATGAAACTAGTGCAGAGAAAGATAAAGGGGAGGGCATATCTCTATCTTGAGAGGACAATGCGCGTCGGAGAGAAGAAATGGAAAAAAGTTTATCTATATGTCGGCACAAAGAGGCCCTCCGGAAAGGAACTCGCCTCGCTTAAGAAGAAGCTTCAAAAGAAAGTCAGCGATTACATAAAAAAAGAAATTGTGGGGCCGAATACTCAATTCCTAGATGCCAAAACCGCCATGAAGCTTGAGCGCATAAAGAATTCCCACGCAAATCTGCTCAACAGCATGGACAAGGCCAACAGGGCAGCATTCATAGAAAGGCAACGGGCCCAGTTCATAACAAATACCAACGCCATAGAAGGGAGCAGGATAACGCTTGACCAGACGGAGAAGCTGCTGAAGTTGCGAAGGACGTACGAAGCGGACAAGGATGAACTTGAAGTCCTTAATATGGAAGATTGCCTCTCCCTTTACGACCAATACCTGCGGAAAGGGGCGGAAATAGATGAAAAAATGCTCCTCAGGCTGCATCTGGCGCTGCTTAAGGCCATCCCGGGCTATGAGGAGCATGGCGGCGTGTGGAGGACGGTAAACGTCTTCATAAGGACCAGCAGATACGAGTTTCCCCACTGGAAAAATGTCCCGGGCCTGATGTACAAGTTGCTTAAATGGCATTCCTCAAACAGCGGCAAAATGCATCCCATGGAGCTCGCAGCCAGGTTCCATGCAATGCTGGTTACGATACATCCATTCGCAGACGAGAACGGAAGGATGGCTCGGCTCCTGATGAATTACATACTCCAGAAGAACGGTTTCCCGTTTATTGATATTCCATACGAGAGGAGGGACGAATATTTCGCAACACAGGAAAAGGCCCATTTTGGCGATTTCCAGCCATTCGTCAATTTCCTAGTGGCGCAAATGGCCAGGGATTACAAAAAGATGAGAATGAGATTCTAGGGCCACGACCGAGATTCGAACTCGGGCTAAGGGCTCCACAGGCCCCCGTGCTGCCGCTACACCATCGTGGCCGAATCAAGACAGAACAATGGTTCTGCCTGCTTTCGCAATAGTAAAAGCCGCAAAACCCTTTTTAATTACTTTCCTAACTTCTGCTGCAATTTTTTCTCAAGATGAGTCCCGTCCCCGTGCACGAAATCAACCCTTTTGGGGTTCACCGCGTCCATATACTCTACTATATCATAGAAGTCCGCGTGGTCGCTCAAGGGAAAGGCGGCATCCACATTATGCCTCATGCTCATCACCCATCCCGTCGCAACGGCGCACAAAGCACGCCTCCCGAAAGCATCCGACAATTTCCTCGCAAACCCCCGGTTCGCCAATTTCGGGGGCACAATAGCCACAAATCCCCCCCTCATTATCTCCTCCGCCTCCGGCGTCCCGACCACCGCCCTCTCCAGCCCAACCCCATACTTCGCATACACAGAGCTGAACCGCTCGCTCTCCGGCATCACAATAGGAACAACAGAGCAATACGAATTCAACACCCGTATAATCTCCTGCGCCTTTCCCAGATTGTAAGCCCCAATGAGCATTATGCTTCCCGAATTCTCCCTCGCCCATTTCCCAATTTGTGAATAAACCTCAAAAGGGTCCGGAAGCTTGAACCTTGGGTCCCCATAGGTGCATTCCACCACGAGCCGGTCCGCCTCCTTCGCCGCAGCTCCTTTCCCAAATATCCCGTCCTTTACCCTAAAGTCCCCGGTATAAAGAACGCTCTCCCCATCCAATTCCGCATACATTTGCCGGGAACCGAGAATATGCCCCGCATCCAGCAGCTCTATCCAGTCCTCGGTATGCTTCTCCGCCCCAAACCCGGCGAGCGCGAGCGTCTCCTCGCTCGCAATGATTCTCTCTTTTTTCCTAAAACCAGAAACATGGTCCCCGTGCGCGTGGGAAAGGAAAGAAACGTCCCCGTCGCTGCAATCCAGCCCGACGCTTTTTCCGCCTACGGAAACCTCCATGCCGCAATTAATCAGGGAAGGTATAAATGGATAACTGCACGCTCACTCCACAACGTCTGTCCCGAGCTCATCCTTCCAGCATTCTCTCAAGGCGCACACCATCTCCCCCATGCTCTGGAACCTTTCATCAGGATTCCACTGCATCGCCTTGCCCACCACCCAGCCGAGCCTTTCGTCCCTCATGGGCATGGGGCGCAGTCGTCTGTACTTTCGCATCAGGCCGTATATGTTGCCTCTTTCTATGTCCGCTTCCTCCAGGCCTATCGGAAGGGTGCGCTCGTAGGCGCAGTAGACCACCGCCCCGAATGCCCAGATGTCCGAGCGCGCATCAACCGCCCCGTCTACGGCCAGAACCTGCTCCGGCGGCATGAATCCAGGTGTGCCAGCTATGTTTCCATCGCTCTCTTCCCGAGTCACGCCCGCAAGCAGCGCCAGCTCGAAATCAAACACCATGGGCAGCCCCGTTCCCGTCCACATTATGTTGCCGGGCTTCATGTCACCGTGGACGACCCCCGCCCCGTGCGTGTGCGCCATTGCTCCGGCAGCATTGTATAGCAGCCGCGCCAGCCCCCTCTTCGTCTCTTCGCACATGTCCGGGGGCAAACGGCAGATGGCCTCGCCAAGGTCCGTACCTTCCACGTACGGAAGCACCACGAACGGGAACATCGTCCCGTCCTTCACATACACCCTGTCGCTAGCTTCGTACGCGCCCACAAGCGGAATTACGCAGGGATGGTTCAGCCTGCTTAGCGCCTCTGCCTCAACCACCTTTCTCATCTTCAGGGAGCGCCACGTATCCTTATCCTCATTATATTTCGGTATCTTGATTACCACGTCTGCGCCGGTAACACCGTCCCTCGCCTTGTACAGGAGGTTGCAGTTGCTTCCATAGATGGGCCTCATCCACCCGAACCTGCCCTTCAGCGGCCCCTCCAGCAGCGGAAGCGGCCTCAATATCCTGCCTGCTGAGGGTTTGCTTCCAGGTTCCGCTGTCTGCCTGCATTCTGACATCAATAATACCCTTACATTATAGTGATATAACTACGACAAAGTTATTAAAAAGAACTGCATGCGGGATAGGATGTTTCTATTCAGCCAAATCTTTTCCCCACCGCTTCCCAGTCCGCCGCCTTCATGAACGCATTTATGTAGTCCGGCTTCTTCCCGTACTCCAGCATGAATGCATGCTCAAACACATCCATCACAAGCAGGGGAACGCATCCGCTCAAATGCCCCACATCGTGCTCATTCACCCAGCAGTTGAACAGCTTCATTCCAATCTTGTCATAATAGAGGATAACCCACCCAATCCCCCGCATCCCGCCCGTGGCGCGGAAGTCCTTTTCCCAGTTTTCGTAAGAACCGAAGTCCTCCAACATCTTCTTATGCAAAGGCGAACCCTCCTCCATCTTCGCCCCTCCTTTCTTCATGTTCCCGAAGTACAATTCATGCAATCTCATCCCGTTGAACTCCCAGCCGAACCTCCTCTTCAGCTCCGCATACTCCGGAGTCCCCGCCTTCCCTTCCATCCCCATCGCAGCAAGGGTATCCGCAAGCTTATTCGTATTCGCCACATACCCCCCATACAGCCCAAAGTGGTTCTTCAGCAGCGCGTCGCTGAACCCCTCAAGCCCCAATATCCCATCATAATTCTTCTGCTCATATGCCATCCCAATCACCTTATTTCAATTTTATCGCCTCTTCCCCGGGCCTCCAGTTCGCAGGGCACAACTGCCCGTGGTTCTCCCTCACGAACTTAGACGCCTGCAACTTTCTTAATATTTCCGCAGCGCTCCTGCCTATACTATTATTATGCATCTCAAGCGCCTTCACCTCCCCGTCCGGGTCAATGATGAAGGTCGCCCTCCTGGAAAGCCCCTCGCCCTCAATGTAGGTCCCGAACGCCTTGCTCATCCTCCCGCCAGGGTCCGCGGCCATCGGAAATTCTATCTTCCTTATCACTTGCGAGTTGTCATGCCACGCCATGTGCACATAAGCCGTGTCAGTGCTCACGCTCACAACCTCCGCGCCCTCCCCCCTGAACTGCCCATAATGCTTCGCGGCATCCTCCAGCTCCGTGGGGCACACAAACGTAAAATCCGCGGGATAAAACATCAGCACGAGCCACTTCCCCCTGAACTCAGAGAGCTTCATCCTCCTTATCTGCCCAGCATGGAACGCATCAAACTCCATCTCCGGTATCCTCTGGTCTATGCCTATCATCTTAATCACCGCATCCCTCGTAAGCGGTTCGTTTTTTAAACTGTTTGGTACGAAAAACGAACTATGGACGAAAGGGACGAGACCATCCTCAACGCACTCATAGAGGATTCGCGCACCTCCTACGTGGAGCTGGCGAAACGCCTGCGCATAAGCGAGGCGGCGGTGAGGAAGAGGGTGAAGAACCTGGAGGAATCGGGGATTATCCAGCACTTCACCGTAAAAGTGGACCCCTCCGTCCTCGGCTATAACTCCGTGGCAATAATAGGGATAGACACGGAACCCGGTTTTCTCCCCGAAATCTATGAGGCCCTCCGGAGGGCGGGGAACATAAAATACGTATCCCTCTCCTCCGGGGACCACATGCTCATGTTTGAGGCCTGGTGCAAGGACCAGAAGGAGCTTTGCAGGCTCATCTCCCACACGAAGAAGATGCGGGGCGTGACAAAGGTCTGCCCCGCAATCCTATTAAAGGACCAGTGATTTTATGTCACCAATAAATAGTTTGCTTTCATACGGCACGGGGCATTCCGATGGGCATAATCCAAATTGACAGCCTCACAAGGAAGTTCGGCCGGCTCACGGCCGTTGATTCCGTTTCCCTCAGCGTGGAAGAGGGGGAAATTTTCGCCCTCCTCGGCCCCAACGGCGCGGGCAAGACCACGCTCATCTCCATGCTCGTCACCATGAAGAAGCCCACCTCCGGGAAGGCCTCAGTGAACGGGTTCAGCATCGTAAAAAACCAGGACGAGGTGCGCAGGAGCATAGGCATAGTGTTCCAGGACCAGTCCCTTGACGAGGATCTCACCGCTTACGAAAATATGGAGCTGCACGCGGCGATGTACGGTGTTGAAAAAAAGGACAGGGAGGCCCGCATAAAGGAAGTCATAAGGATGGTGGAGCTGGAGGACCGCCTCCACGCAATAGTGAAAACATTTTCCGGAGGCATGCGCAGGAGACTGGAAATCGCCCGCGGCCTTTTGCATTATCCAAAGATACTATTCCTTGACGAGCCAACCCTCGGCTTGGACCCCCAGACCCGCAACCACATCTGGGAATACATAAAGAAGCTCAAGAAAGAGCATGGCATCACGGTGCTCATCACCACCCACTATATGGACGAGGCGGACTTGCTCTGCGACCGTGTCGCGATAATGGACCACGGGAAAATAATCGCCATCGGGAAGACCGGGGACCTGAAGAACTCGCTCGGAGGGGACTCCATCCTCATAGAGGCCGGGCATGCGAAAAAGCTCTGCTCGCTCCTGAAGGATTTCGGCTGCAAGGGGAAGCCCAAAGCCCACGACGGCAGCCTCACCCTCTATGTTGACCACGGGGAAAAGAAAATCCCGAAGATAGTGGAGCTCGCAAGCAGGAAAGGGATCCATATTTCTTCTATTGTTCTGCACAAGCCCACGCTTGATGACGTGTTCCTCCATTACACCGGAAAGACGATCCGCGAGGAGGAGGCCTCCACCAACGAGGGGGTACGCGAGAGGGTCCGCGCAAGGAGGATGAGATGATGCACCACGAGCTCACTGCAATTTATTTCATGTGGAAGCGCGAACTCATCCGCTTCTACCGTTCCAAGAGCCGCATCATAGGCAGCCTCGGCATGCCCTTCTTCCTGCTCGCGGTCGTAGGCGCGAGCCTGAACGGCGTCTTCCAGCTCCCGGGCGGGGGCACCAATTACCTTCAATTCATGACCCCGGGCATTTTGGGGATGGTCCTGCTTTTCGGCTCGGTTTTCTCAGGGGTGATAGTGATAATGGACAGGCAGTTCGGCTTCCTGAAGGAAACCCTGGTCGCCCCGGTAAGCCGCACCTCCATAGTGATAGGGAAATCTTTAGGTGGCGCCACCACAGCGGTAATCCAGGGATTATTGATGCTCATAATCGCCCTTCTCATCGGCGTCCAGCTGGACCTCTCCAGCATGGTCCTGGTAATCCTCCTGATGGCCCTCGTTTCCACCGCCTTCGTCGCTTTAGGCATAGCCCTCGCCTGCACCATGGAGGACATGCACGGCTTCCAGCTCATCTCCAACTTCCTCATAATGCCCATGTTCTTCCTCTCCGGGGCGATGTTCCCGCTCTCCACCGCGCCGGAAATAGTCCGCACAATCTCATACCTTGACCCGCTCACATACGCCGTTGAGGCGCTCCGCTTCTTCCTGATAGGCACATCCTCAATCCCGCTCCTCACGTGCGTCGCAGTGCTCTCAGGCTTCCTCATCCTCTGCACGCTCGCTGCCAGCTACATGTTCGGCAGGATTGAGAGCTGAGCCCGCTTTAGTTAAAGTTTAAAACCTCATCCCCGTTACCCTTCCGGTGATTTGTTGGCCAGGGATGAGGAAAAAATCCTTTCTGTGAAATTCAACAAGGACGCCCTTAAGAAGAAGGTCGTCATGAAGGAGAAGGCGGTGGAGAGGAAGCTCGGCAGCATTGGCGCAAGCCTGGAGGAGAAGCTTTCCAGCATAAACATGGAGGCGCTGGAAGCGGACATGAAGAAGCGCCCCATGCTCTACCTCGCCGTCGCATTCACCGCGGGAATCGCAATCGGCGCCATGGTTGGCGCAAGGAGGAGGGATTGAAATGATAGAAATGTTCAAGGACATCTTATTCAACGTAGTGCAGGCCTCCATAAACGACGTCGTGGACCAGACCTCGGACAGGATAAACGAGAAGGTGGACCTGATTGTCGCAAGGATGGCGGCGATGATGAAGGAAGTGGTCCCCGCGCTCGTGTTCAGCTCCCTGTTCTACGGGGTCGGCATGATACTGTTCGTGGTTGGGCTCGGCTCCTTCCTTGACACCGTGGTCGGGGTGAGGGGCGCGGGCGCCATGATTGGCGGCGTGGTGCTGGTTTTCCTCGGCCTCTTCTACAAGATGCAGTTCGAGAAGGCCCTCGCCCGCATCCAATCAAAATAATATTTTTTCATTTGTTTTCCATTTTCGTGCAGCCAGCCCTGCATAACATTTATATGCCCTGCATTTGATGCATAATGCATAAGGGTGTTAAGATGAGCAAGAAAAAATTGGACCCAAGGAAACAGGCGCAGGCGGCGGCGAAGAGGGCGGAGGCCGCGGCAAAGAAAGCAATCGTCACAGCCAGGGCCAAGTTTAAGGCCGCGGAGAAGGCGGTGAACAAGCACATCAAGAATGACCCGGAAAAAGCGGTGCTGATTGCAGCCGGAATCGGAGCCGCGATTGGAGCAATCACGATGCTGGCCCTTAAACGCAAAAAGTAGCAATGATTGTCTTTTCTTTTCACAAATAAAACGGGTGGTCTGCATGGCATTGAAAGGATATGTTGCGAACATTGAGAAGCTCACGGAAACGAACGCCGATTTCAGGCGCGTCCTCTACACGGGGAAGCACAGCCAGCTGGTCCTGATGTCACTCCGCCCCGGAGAGGAGATAGGGATGGAAGTGCATCCCCACATAGACCAGTTCTTCAGGTTCGAGTCCGGCGAGGGCGAGGTCTACATAGACGGCGTTAAGCACAAGGTCACGGATGGCGACTGCGCAATCGTTCCTGCGGGCGCCCAGCACAACGTTGTGAACACCGGCAATGCCGAGCTCAAGCTCTACACGATTTATTCCCCCCCTGAACACATAGACAAGACCGTCCGCCACACGAAGAAGGACGCGGAGGAGATGCCCGAGGAATACGACGGCAAGCCCACCGAATAGTAAAAATCCGGGAACTATTTTTTCACGAATGCAAGCATAGGGCTTGTGCCGGACGGGACCCCCTCCACCCTCGGGCGAGCCCTCCCCCGGGCTCCATCCCCGGCTTAACCCGCCCATGCCGGTTATTCCGGGCTTACCTTCATGGTGAAGGAACCCGCAACTACAAGCCCGATGTCATCATCGTCCGTGTCCAGCTCCGCGCCCGGGGACTGCATCACCATCGGGAAAAATATCTTCCCCTGTGCAGGCGGCACAAGCGGCACGTCCACGTCGTCCTGTATCACAAACCTCGTCACGTCCATGTTCCCGAAGAAGAACTCCTTCACTGCGCCGTTGTCCGCGTCCGAGGGCTCATACACCCAGTCCGCCGCCTCAGCCGCCGTCACGTCCACCGGCACCCACCCATAGTTTGGAAGGTAGAACTGCGCCCAGAAGTGCGTGCCTGTGCCGCCGCCGAACATCTGGTAACCCCCGCTCGCCCTCGCCGGTATCCCGAGTGACCGCGCCAGCGCGGCGAAGTACATGCTCTGCGTCCCGCAGTCGCCTATGTGGTTTACCCTCGCATACTCGGACTCGGGGATGCCCAGCTCGCTAAGCGTGATGTGCGGGGCGTAATGGTACTCCGTAGTGTTTATGACGAACCAGTAGAGCTTCTCCGCCTGGAGGTACGGGTTCGTCTCGTTGCCGACCACGCTGAGCGCCAGTTCCCTCACTTCCGGAGTCACCGCGATGTTGTTGGAGGAGCCGGTGTATTTCTGGTAAAGCGCGCTTTCCGTATCGTATTCCCCCACGTTCTCCGGGCTTATCTCAAAATGCTGCTCATAGGATGTGAATGTGAAAACAACCGTTATGTTGAGGTCCCCGCCCAGGTTCTCCAGCGGCACCTCCATGTATGCAAGCCCGATATCCCCGTCCGTGGTTGGGGCGCCCACAAGGTACCCCTCAGGAGATATTGAGACAACCCTCACGTCCCTCTGGGAATCCATCTCTATGGGCAGGGGCATCCACAGCCTGAGCAGCCCCGTAGCCGGCAGCTCGGAGCGCGGCATATACAGGTTTTCCACCCCGCTGTAATTCACCGGGTTGGAATATGGCGTGGGGCGTGCGCCCTCCGCGCTGCGCAGCACCGAGCCGAAAAGTTCGGCCATCACGTTGCTCCGGTTGGACTCGCGCAGCATCTGCCGCTTTATCTGCGGATTGCTGAACATCACGTTGTCTCCGGCGGAATAGAAGTAATGCGGCGTGCCGTCTATCACCATGTACTGGGTGCTTAGCCAGGCGCGTATCTGCTCCTGCGATGCGTTTGGAAGGGCCTCCGAAACCTGCCTATACACCTCGCTTTCGTTCGTGTACGGGAACTCCATCATTATCCTGTTCAGGCTGTTCATCCTGTCAAGCGAGCGCCCCGCCCCCGCGGCGTTGCCTTCGGAGAGGTATTCAGCCCTGGCCTGGCCATACAATCCATATGCGGCGGTGTATGAATAATCCGCGGCGAGCGCATCCGCCTGCGCAAAAAGCCCGTCCGGGCCGGTGCAGTTCTCCTCCCACGGGCGTATGCACTGCTGCGAGTACTCGCACCACACGTAGCCCGCGGACCCAATGCAGCCGTGTTCATCCGTGTCGTTGCCCGTCATCATGCCCTGCGGCTCCGCGGGGGCTGAAGCGCAGCCAAAGAGGAGCAGCAAAACCACTGATGCGAAAATAATCCCAGCACGTTTGTACATGCCTACTGCAAAACATGCAAATTTTATAAATGACCTGGGTGCCGCCGGAAAAATATGGATGCAGGGGACGAGATTCGAACTCGCGTAGGCACTAAGCCACTAGACCCTCAATCTAGCGCGTTTGGCCGCTCCGCCACCCCTGCTCTCTCCTTTTTGTCATCGTGAACCTCGGACATGGCCTCGGTTCACTCTGCCTTTGGGTTACCTCGTTCGCGCCCCAGCGCTCACTCGGTGCAAAAAGGAGCCCAAAAACCTCCAACCACGTAAGTTACGTAGTCGTAATCCTATTCTAAGTTGAAAACTGTTTATAAACTTGCCTTCGCATCCATAAACTCCCTTAACAAAGAAGTCGCATAACTCCCCGAAGGCAGGGAAAACCTGAACTTATTATCCACAAATGAAAAGTCCACATAAGGAGCCATTAGTGTCCTGTACGCACCCTTGGAACTTATCTCCGGAATTGATTTTATCTTGAAATCGCGAGGAGAAATCCCGTGCTTGTCCAGTATGTCCTGCTCGCGTGCATTAGGCTTCGTTTCATACCCCACTATCCTCCCGCAAAGCCAGGAGTCCCCCCTTTCCTCAATCACCGGAAATCCGCCCTTCTCCGCGCAGAAATACTCCCCCTCTTCCGGCGCCATCTCCCCCTCCTTTACGCGCTCCGAAACCATCTCATTGAACAGATAGGACTGGAATGCATGCACGAACATCAATAGAGTAGGCCTTGGCAATTGCCTGAACGCCCCAATAAAATCATTCGCCGATTTCGCCAGCCACGTGAGCATTGCCCTTTCAGGCCTCAAATGCTTCGGAAATTCATTAAGCGCACGTGCGAAATCCATGTGCTCGGAAAGCGCCTTCCTCGCCTCCACGCTCTGCACATTCAATTCTCCTGCAGTAGCGCAAAGGAATTCCATCGCCGCCTCTTCAAACTGCCTGGCGACCATCATTTCCCCTATGATATGGGTATTGTGCCGAGTGCTTCCGAACCTCTGCGGCCCGAAATAATTCGGAAATTTTCCCCCCAGCTCAAGATGGATGGTTTTTACTCTCTCCTCCGCTTCTGCATTCTCTCCGCGCCACCCAATCGTAAATCTATTCCCGAGCAAATCCCCCATCTTCACCTTCTCAGGAGCACTCCATGCCCCAAGAATAGTAATATCCTTCGCCTTCACCGCAAGAACCTTATCCGGGGAAATGTCAAAAACAGACATCAACTGCACGGAAACCGCAGTCTTATCCTTAGTGCCGGCATAATCAAACCTGCTCTGCCCCACGTGCAATCTTCCGGAAATCTCCCTCACCGCGGCAGCTGTCGTCCAATTCTTTTTCTCAAGCACAAAGTGGGCAAATTTACCTTCAACCCCAACCCTCTCAACTTTCTTCCCTTCCTCCAGCACAGTCCCGTCCTCCATTATCTCCTCCACGAGGAAGGATTCCGCATCAAATTTTATCTCCCCGCCAATCCCCGAAGAGGGCGAAAGGTAGGCCCAGGAGAAATCCCTCACTTGTTCTCCCCCTGATATTTCCCAGAATAGAGTTCCTTCGCAGTTTCCGCAAGCTTCACGAAGACCAGCTGCCCGACCTTCGCATTCCTCCTGAACTTCCCGCCGTGCGGATTAGAGACGACGAGCAGCGCCTCGCTCCTCCCCTCGTACCCGGGGTCCCACACCGCGCATTCCAGCGTCATACCGCACCGGAGCAATGAAGAGCGCGGGAAACAGAGCGCAGCCGCATCCGAAGGTATCCTCACATACTCGTTGAACATGACCTTGTAGCATCCCGGGGCGAGGTGCACCCAGTCTTTCTCAAAAGGAATCTCATGCGTCTCCGAAATCTTCCTCTCTTTATTGTCAAAATCTATGCTCCCCGGGTCGGAAAATGCAAGTACCTTCTTCAATGTCATGTCCACGCCCGCGGGCTGGAACTGCGACTCCCCTATAAATTCAGATACAATCGCGGAAGAAAGTATGTGCTGCTTGGGCAAAATCATAGAAACCGCCGCTCCAATCTTGTTGGAAAGAGTTTAAAGCACTAATTCCCCGCGGCAAGGAGCCGGCTCTGCCCCTTTGCGTATTCCGCCGTCCTCCTCCCGGCGACTATCTCATGCGGCTGCCCCAGCACGTCATCAAGCCAGAACGAATCCCGCGCATACGCCACCAGTATGGACTTTCCCAGGAACTCGGGGTCCCTCGCCTGGTGGTATTTGAAGATTGCCAGCTTCCTCTCCCCCCTCACCTCCACGGAAACAACCTCTATCTTCCCGCTCACGTGCGACATTATGAAGCGGAAGCTCTTCGCCAACCCCGAAAGATGCCTCTTCGCCTCTTCCACAATCCCGTGCGCCTCAACCAGCGGAAGCGCGAAGTGCGTCCCTCCCCTCACCGGCCTGCACTGGAAAAGGTAATATGGCGCTATCCCCGCATCCGCCACTTTCCTGAAAAGCTCCACAAGCGTCCCGGGCGAATCGTTCACGCCCCTCATGAGCACGCTCTGGGAGCGAAGGTGCACCCCCGCGCCCATCAACCGTGCATGTGCCTCCAGCGCCTGCGCATCCAGCTCCCGCGGGTGGTCTATGTGCGAAATCACGCAAATCCTTTTCCCCGCGGAGCTGTGGCCCTCCAGGACTTTGAGCAGCTCCGGGTCCGAGAACCTTGACGGGAGGTACACGGGCATCTTCGTGCCCAGCCGTATCACCCCCACGTGCCCTATTTTCCTCAGCCCCCCGAGTATCTCCGCAAGCCGCGAATTGCCCGCCATGAAAGCGTCCCCGCCCGTAAGCAGCACGTTGTTTATCTCCTCGTGCGCCCTTATGTATTCAAGGGCGGCCTCAAGGTCCGTGGCGGTTTCCTTGTCCGTCCCCACTACCCTCCTCCTGAAGCAATACCTGCAGTAGGAAGCGCACGTCCCCGCAACCATCATCAGCGCGGTTGATTCGTACTTGTGCTGCAGCCCCCGCACCCCCGTCTTGCTCGTGCTTATCCATTCCCCGCTCTGGTCCCCCAGCCCCTCCTGCGCCAATTCCCTGGAATCCGGAAAAACTATCCTCATGAGTGGGTCGTCAGGATTGCCCCAGTCAATGAGCTTCGCATAATGGGGGGTTATCGCTATTGGGTATGACGCCGCCATCTTCCCGATGGTTTCTTCCGTAAGCCCTCTCGCCTCGGCAATTTCCCTATGCTTCCTGAACAGCTGCCCGGGCGTGATGCGCTGGCGGAGCTCCCTCTCCCACCTGTGCTGAACCCTCCTCATGCAGCAATTACGTCGTGAGAGTATATAATGCGCCCAGTTCCACAATCGCCGTTGCCCACTTCTACGATTGTGGAATGATAGCTCTTTTTATCCTGCGCACATGAATGCTCAGCATGGCGAAGAGAGCGGCAGAGCCGGCGAAGCGGGTGGAAATCCGCACTGGCCGGAAACCCTTCCGCGCAATTGAGGTGGAGAGGAGGAAGCGGCCCGAGGACCAGGGCTTCGTGTGGAAGGAACATCCCCTCACATTCGCTGAAAGGAGGGAGGAGGCGCGGAAACTGGAATCCGAGGCGGAACATTACGAGTCCATATTCTCCAAAAGCCAGGCCGCGGAAAGCTACGCAGCAGCAGCCATCATCTACGAGGAGCTGCACGAATTCCAAAGGGCGGAGGCGCTCCACGAGAAGGCCGCCTCCATATACGAAATCGTGGGCGAATCCCTTGCGCCCCAGCCCGAGGAAACCCGCAGCTTCATGGATGCCTACAGCCACGCCGCCGCCTCCCTCTTCTCGGCCGCAACAATCGCCGCAGAGAACTCGCCCAAGAAATCCGCGGAGCTCTTCTTCCGCGCCGCAGGCGGCTATTCCAAATCCCGGAGCCAGCAGGGAGTGCGCTCATCCTATTCCCACGCGTTCGCGGTGGAGCCGCAGAAGGCCGCGGCCCTGTGCAAAAAGGCGCTGCCGGCCCTCATAAGGCAGGCGCACGCCGAGGAAAGCTCGGGCAACCCCGCCCAAGCCGCCTCGCTCCTTTTCTCCGCCGCCTCCCTATCCGAACTCACCAGCCCGAAAGCCGCCCCCACGCTCTTCATGGCGGCAGGCGACAACTACGCCAAGGCGGGCTTGCACGGCTCCGCCGCAACCTCCTATTCCTCCGCCGCGTCCATGATTTCCGCAAAGCATCCCGCAAAGGCGGCGGCCACGCTCCTGAGCGCTGGAGAAAGCATGGCAAAATCCGCGGACTACCTCGGAGCCGCCCTCGCGTTCTCAACCGCAATAAAGCTGGGCGCGGTGGACACCCCCATCAGCTACACGCCCGTCGCCTTCCTCGCATCCACCGCCGAATCCAAGCTGAAATCCGGAAGCTACTTCTCCGCGGCGCGCGCGTTCTTCTCCGCCGCCTACGTCGCAATCCACCTATCCGCCCCCATCGCGGCGGGATTCTTCCAGAAGGCCGGGGATTATTTCCTCAAATCCGGGAAATACGAGGATGCGGCGTTCTCCTTCTCATCCGCCGCGCGCCTCGGGGCAGGGGAGGCGAAGATACTCCGGGACGTTATCCCCACCCTCCTTGAAGCCGCAAGCGTAAAGCTGGAATCCGGCGACCTGGCATCCGCGGCCTCCGCGTTCCTTTCCGCCGCAATCCTGCTCCGCGAGCCGAAGCCCATGATGTCCGCAGTAATGTTTGAAAGGGCGGGGGACGTTTTCGCGAGGTCCGGCCGGAACTGCCGCGCCGCATCCTCATACTCGTTCGCCGCGGTCCTGCTTTCCAGGGAAGACCCTGAAAGGGCGTCTGTAATCCTCAGGAAGGCGGGCGAGTGCTATGGGAAGGCGGGCTCGCAGGAGGACGCGGCGGCATCATTCGCGTCATCAGGCCGCCTGCATTCCGGCGAGGGGGCCCTCCAGAGGAGCGCCTCGGTCCTCACCGCAGCCGCAGAGCAGAAGCTCAGGTCCGGCGACCACCTTGACGCCGCGCGGCTCTTCTCCTCAGCCGCGGAGCTCTCCCGGGAAACGGACGCAAGGAATTCCTCCATCCTTTTTGAGAAGTCCGGGGACAATTATTTCATAATGGAAAAATACTGCTCAGCGGCTTCCGCTTATCTTTTCGCGGCAATCCTGTCCAGCCACCTGGACTCCGTGCGGGCGATGTACCTTCTTGGGAAGGCGGGCAGCTGCTACGGGCGCGTGCGCTGACCGCTGGAAAGCATTTAAAACCTCATAATCCATTCCTCATCCATGGCGGATGAAAACCATTGGCTCGCCACAACCAGGCTTGAGGCGTTGACGGACGGGATATTCGCGTTCGCGATGACGCTCCTGGTCCTCTCCATAACCCTTCCGGACGACCCTGGCGGCAATAGCTACATGCCCAATGCCGAGCTGAAGGAACTGCTCTTCCACGAGTGGCAGAGGTTCCTGAATTACGCCATCGCCTTCCTTCTCCTCGCAAGCTTCTGGATGAACCACTCAAAGGCGTTCCACATGATGAAAGCCACGGAGCACAGGCACACGTGGATAAACATCATTTTCCTTATGTTCGTCGCCCTGGCCCCCTTCACCACCGCACTTGTGGGGGATTATAGCGACGATTCCATCGCATGGGCGCTTTTCGGGGCGGACATATTCATCCTGGGCACATTCCTCTACCTCAACTGGTGGTATGCATGGAGGAACCCCCACCTGCTCCGCGAAGGGGTGGGCATGGAGCAAATACTGATTGGGAAAAAGAGGGCGCTGGTCGTGCCGATAGTCTCGCTCATCTCCATATTCATCGGCTTCGCATACACCGGCTTCGCAGGCCTTGTCTATCTTCTCATGCCCTTCGTGATGGCGCTTCCCTATTTCCACGTGCCCAAGGGCGGGGCGGACGCTAAGGGGCAGGAAATAGAAAAATAGAAGGAAGAGGAAACTATTTCAGCTCGTCTTCCGCGTAAAAGTACTCGTGGAGCATCATCCTGTAGTCAAACAGCTCCTCTTTCCTGAAGAAGCGCGCCACTTCCTTCTCCGCCGTCTCCAGGGAATCAGAAGCGTGTATCGCGTTCCTGCTCGTGGAGTTTGAGAAGTCCCCGCGTATGGTCCCCGCTTCCGCCTTCCTTGCGTTGGTGACGCCCGCGAGCTTCCTCCCCACTTCCACCGCCTCCACCCCTTCCACCGCCATTGCAACTATCGGCTGGTGTGTCATGAAGTGCTCCAATCCAGGGTAGAACGGCTTGGAAGTCAAATGCGCATAGTGCTCCTTCGCGACCGCAGGGCTCAGCTTAAGCATCTTCAGCCCCACAATCTTCAATCCCTTCTTTTCAAACCGGGTTATGATTTCCCCGAGGAGCCCCCTCTGGAGCACGTCCGGCTTGAAAAGTATGAGAGTCCTTTCCATGCGCTCACGCCTTCCTGGTCTTCTTCGCCCACTTTATCTTCTTGCCCACCCTTCCAAGCTTGAGTTGGTTCTTCATGCACTTGGATGAGCAGAAGTAAAAGATGGTCCCGTCCCTCTTCGCGTAGAGCCTCCCGCTTCCTTTCGGGAGGTCTATTCCGCAGAACGAACAACTGGCCACAGCATTCACCTCGTCCTTATCTCCTTGGCCTCCCTCTCGGGCTCAATGAGCATGATTATCATGCCCTTCTTGACCGGGCCCTTTATGTTCCTGAGGATGACCCTTCCGGCTTCGCCGCCTTCAAGGATTTTGCAGAGGACCTGGTAGATCTCGCCATAGACTCCCGTCTTGGCCTTGACCTCCATGATTTCCGCAGCTACCGCGTCTGCCATTTAATTCACTCCTTCTTTTCTGCTGGCTTCTCTTCAGCGGGCTTCTTTGGCTTTTTCGCCTTCTTCTCCTTCTTGGGCGCCTCGCCTTCGGCAGCCGCAGGCTTCTCTGCGGGCTTGTGCTCCTTCTTTTCCGCCGGGGCCTCGTGCTTCTTTTCCTCTATCTTCGGCCTCGGGAGCCTCTTCAGCACATTGTTGAGTATTTCATTCGCGCCGCCCGCGTCCTCCAACGCTATGGTTGAGGTCGGGACGGGGATGCCCACCGCCTTGCCCAACTCAACCTTGGTCGGCACATAAACGTATGGTATGCCCTTCTCCTCGCAGAGCATGGGGATGTGTACAACAATCTCCTCGGGCTCCACATCGGAGGCAATCACAACAAGCTTAGCCGCCTTCCTCTCTATGGATTTGGTGGTCTCGTTTATGCCCTTCCTAATCCTGCCAGAGTCTTTGGCGACCGAGAGCGCTTCAAGCACTCCATCCACTACTTCCTTTGGTGTTTCAAATTTTACATAACTTGGCATAGTTGCACCTCGTTATTCATTTAGCCCGCTTGCGCGAAGCTATCGCCACTTCATCGGTGGTAACTGTTTATTTGCCGGAGAGGGTTTAAAAAACTACTTCTTGTGGCCCAAGAGTTCTATCCCTTCGGCCAGCTCCTTCAATAATCCAGTCTTCAGTTCCTCAAGAGTAGTGGAAATCTTCCCATACTTCTGCTCCATAACCCCGAAATTCTGGTTCGTCCTGCTGCTGAAGTCCGAAAGCACCAGTATCGCTATTTCCTGCCTTTCCAGGTTCTCCTTCTCATACGGGGTGAGCGGGGTCCCGTAATCCACCTCAAAAATCCCTTTGAATTCCCTCTCCTTTTCCGCAATGTCCCTCAATTCCAGAGGGGTTATCTTCGTAACATGGAGGGAGAACTCGTCCTCCTCTTTACTCCTTTTCCTGCAAATCCTCTCATAAAAAGCCCTGTATGCGCCTTCCGAGGGCGCCTCAAACCTTACCTCCACGTTCCCATCTGGAAGGTTCCTCACGGCTCCGCGTATCCCGAGGGAAACCGCGGCCTTCTTCACGTACGCGCGGTAGCCCAGCAAACCACAGGGTCGCACCCCTTGACTTCCGGTGCTATTTCCGCCATGCAGGCGGCCATGTGGTTTGACGCCCCGGATGTTCCCTTCCACCAGCAGCGTCCCTTTCTTCACCATAAGCATAACTTTCCTTCCGGGCTTTATAAAGATCGCCTGGGTGCGGTTCCGGCAATGCTTCTCCCGTAATTGTTCTTTTTTTAGGTTCATTCGTCCTATTTTTAGAACAAAAGAAAAGCCGGGCGGTCGGGCCCGGCCTGCGGCGGATTGGGCTTGGAAGACTACTTTCTTCCCGTCGCTTTCTCAGCCGGAGGCTGGCCAGAAATAGGCTTCTTGAAATCAGGGCGCTGGAATTCGCCTTCCTTTGCTTTTTGGAGCTTGAGTACTTCTACTAACCTACGTGCTATTTCAGGTGCGCTCTTGAGTGCTTCATCCAATGCTGATGTGGCATCCATACCACCATTTGCCTGCTCGGACGCGATGGAAGTTAGGGCATCTGCTCTCAAATCGGTATCTTTTATTGTGCGGGCGGTTTCCAGTGCTTCTTTAAACAGCCCTCTTTTTGTTTGTAAGATTGCTCTATAGTTAAGAGTCGAATCCAAATATCTACCACCCAATTTTCTTGCAATTTCAAGTGCTTTTTCCAGCACTAGGGGATTATCCAGATGAGTCATTCCAAGTGCTATTCCAGAGAGCGCAGACCCCCGGCAGCCTCCACATTTCATTTTTCGTGCAATTCCCAGTGCTTCTTCACTGACATCCACTCCGTTATCCCCTGCAATTTTTACTATCTCGCCGATGGTATATATCGTGCCGGATCCGTCACAACCCCCCCAAAGGTTTACAGTCCGTTCTATGGTTTGTATGGCTTCCCTAAACATTCCTGCCTCCGCTTGTTCTTTTGCTATCTGTAGCAGAGTTTCGTATATTCCTAATCCCCTGGCTTCCTCAATCCTTTTTTCAAATTCCTCTTTCGTTGTCATCATTTTCACCTCCTTTCCTTCGCTTTCTCAGCCTGAGGCTGGCCAGCAGTTTTCTTGAAATCCGGCTTCTGGAGCTCCCCGTCCCTTGCTTTCTGGAGACGTGCTTTTGTTGAGGCAAGCAGAACCTTTTCTGTCCCAATGGCTACTGCCCCGAATGCATCTGACCTACACTGTCCATCACATCTCACTGATTTTGCAACTTCCAGTGCCTCTTCGCATAGTGATATAACACGTATGAAGTCCATCTCCTTTGTTTCCACAGTTACACGTATGCATTCTAGTACATGGCTGAGCGCAGTGCTACGGTAGGGGCTGCAATCACGTACTCTGGTTGATATCATTGCAGCTGCTAGAGATTCTTCGAACATTCCGGCATCTGCTTTTTCGTGTACCATCATGCAGAGCTTTGAGTCACTATCTCGAGAACGGAAGGAACTATCAACTTTAGACCTTTCGCGTATTTCTTCCAAAATCTTTTTCTCAAGTTCCGTTGTCATCATAATCACCTGTGTTATACTCTATGTTCAAACCTGTATATTAAGATTGTTTACCCCCTTTGGAGGTGCAAGATAGAAAGCATTATATACTGAAAATGAGCAACAAATCCATGGCAGAAAGGGAAGTCCTGGAAGAACTCGGATTCACCAAGCGCGAGATAAAAGTATACCTCGCGATGCTGGAGCTCGGCTCAAGCACTGTCGGCCCCATAGCGAACAGGGCCGGCCTCCAGCACTCCAAGGTCTACGAAACATTAGATAAACTAATGAAAAAAGGACTAGCCAGCTATGTAGTAGTATCCAAAACCAAGCACTTCCAGCCCTCGGACCCGAAGGAAATCCTCAACGTGATAGATGAAAGGAAAAGGAAGTTCAACGAGATTTTAGAAGATTTGGAAAGAAGGCAGAAAGCCGCCCAGACCAGGCAGATAGCCGTGATCCACGAAGGCTTCAAGGCCTACAAGGCGATGTTCAACAGGATTCTGGATGAATTAACCCCACAAGACTATTACTGGGCGTTCGCCTTCAGGAACGAATACAACAACCCAACCGCTTCCTTATTCCTGAGAAATGTCCATGAAAAGCTGGCAAAGAAGAAAATAGAGGATAAGCTCCTAGGCCACGTTTCCATGAGGAAGATGATAAAGAAGGCATTCACAGGAAACAGGAATATAGAGATAAGATTCACAAAGAACGAAACCCCGTTAGGAACATTAGTCCTGAAAGGAAGGGTAATCCCGATGCTCTGGGGCGAAAATCCCACCTCAATAGAGATAATATCCGACCAGGTGCACGAGCAGTACAAAAACTTCTTCAGGGAACTATGGGAGAACGCAAAGGAGTGAGCATTAGTTGGTTTTTCTTGCCCACTATATTTTGCCGTTCGTAATACATTTAAACTGTGTCACTAAGAATAGAATAATGGTTGAACCCAGATTATTGGCTGCACCTGCTTCCGCACCAGCCCTAAAAGCAAAGCTCCAGCTGCCCCTTCTCGCAGCCCCGGCCAACAGGATCTCGGACCGGGAATTCGCCAGGATATTCGAGCTTTTTTATACTGCAATAAGTCATGAACTGGGGAATATCTTAAACAAGATTACATGTGCTGACGACATTGATACTTACCGGAAGTCTGAAGCAATTGCCATGCCTTATCGCAGATTGTCCTCTCTCATGCGCATTTCACATGGCCCCGATCCGTATGTAACTGATTTTTCAAAAGAAGAACTGCACACCCTAGGAGTTGGTTCCACCGTAAGATTTGATGTAGTACAAAGGGTTGGCCTGAATGATGTAAGAGCATTCAGGAAGGCGCTCTTGGAATTCGGCCCCGGGCTGGCTTCTGCTAAAGGTGAAACCTGCGTGCTTGAATTTGAGAAGGCTGCACAATGGGGGAAATTGCTTTCAGATGCGCTGGAAAACCTCTTCATGGGCAACCTCTGTTTCGCTTGCCATATGCTAAGGCACCAAGTCGGGGATCCATCGGTACAACCCAGCAATCACAGTTTGTTTATGCGCAGACTAATCTGGGAAGGTGCGAACCGCAGCGGTTGTAAAGTGACGTTCAACCCTGAAGATGCCGGAGGGATTGCAGTTTTGGCAGACCCTCTCTTTGTGGCGCTCATTTCCGGCAACCTAGCCGCAAATGCAAAGCGCGCCATGGGCCTGGCAAAAGTGGAAAAGCCTGCCATCATGGTTTCCGTAAGTAGGAAGGGCGAGGATACCGTGGCATTCCGCTTTACCGACAAGGGCTGCGGCATGGCAAAAGAGATAATGGATAAGTTGAACTCCGGAGAGCGCGTCTCAACAAAAACTGAAGAAGGCGAGCACGGAATCGGCTTCGGCTACTGCAGGGAGCTCGCGGAAAAGATGGGCGGAAAGCTCTATGTGGAATCCAGCGAAGTGGGCAAGGGCACTACCATAGTTCTGGAATTGAAAGCCGCCTAGTAATCCATTTAAACTCTAACTCATACTCTCTTCTGCGTTCCCATGTCCAAAATAGTAGTCATCGGCGGCGGCCCCGCAGGGATGTTCGCCGCCTACGAACTTTCCAAGAACGGGCAGGAAGTCACCCTCATAGAAGCTGGTTTTGATGTTGATGAACGGAAAAAAGCCATAGCGCAGGAGGATTCCGCAGGCCCCCACTACATCGCGGGCATGGGCGGCTCAGGCACCTTTTCCGATGGAAAGCTCAACCTACACCCCCAAATCGGCGGGGACCTCACCGAATTCGTCCCCAAGTCCAAGGCGGATGAACTAATCTCATACATTGACGACATATTTACCAGGCACGGCGTAAGCCAGAAGGCGGAAATAAGCCCCGAAGCAAGGAAACTGGAAATAAAGGCGATGCGCGAGGGGCTCAAGTACATCCCCATAAGGCAGAAGCACATCGGAAGTGATGTTCTTCCATCCGTTGTCGTCTCCATAAATAAAGAAATGGAATCCTTCGGCCTGGAGGTCCTCATAAAGACCGCCGCAACCGACCTCATAATAAAAAATGGAAAAGTCACGGGCGTAAAAATAAAGAAGGGTGCAAAAGAGTCAATACTGCCGGCTGACTACGTAATCATCGCACCCGGAAGGGCGGGTTCCCAATGGCTTCTGGACCTCGCAAAGGAGAAGGGAATCGGTTTCCGTTATGGGCCATTGGATATCGGAGTAAGGGTAGAAGTGCCCAATGAAGTGATGGAGGACACCACAAGGATAAGCTGGGACCCCAAATTCCACATAAGGACGAAAAAGTATGACGATTTCGTACGCACCTTCTGCACAAACCCCTCCGGCTTCGTAATCAGCGAGGATTATGGGAAATTCGTCTCCGTAAATGGGCACTCCATGAAGAACAAGACCTCGCACAACACGAATTTCGCATTCCTCGTCCGCATAAACCTCACGCAGCCGGTGGAAAACACCACCCAGTACGGAAGGTCCATCTGCATGCTCGCAACCACGATAGGGGGTGGAAAGGCAATCCTCCAGAGATTGGGCGACCTGAAGGCCGGCCACCGCTCCACCTGGGAACGCATAAACAAATCATACGTTGAGCCCACGAACAAGGAAGTGACCCCCGGCGACATAGCGATGGCGATGCCCGCAAGGATAGTTGAGGATTTGGTAGAAGGATTGGACCAGCTTGCAAAGGTAATCCCCGGAGTCAATGACGTCTCCACCCTTCTCTACGCCCCGGAAGTGAAATTCAAATCCATAAGGTTGGACATAACCAAGCAACTGGAAACCGTGCAGGTGAAGAACCTCTTCACTGCGGGAGACGGCGCGGGCGTATCCGGCGGCATAATCCCCGCAGCCGCAACGGGCTTAATCGCGGCAAGGGAAATACTCAAAAGGTGCAAGTAAATGCCTGAAGAACTGAAAATGGAAGTTTCGCTCCCGGAATTGAAGGAAGGAATTTCATTTGACCTATCATCCGCCTCGGAAAAAGATGCCGCATACGCAATCTCCTACTGCTCGGATAAGATAGACGCACTCACATTCGCTTACAGCGGCATAGAGGTTCAGGCGCTGGACAAGGCCCTTTCCAAGTATTCCGGGAAAGGCCCCAAGGAAGCCGGGGCGGCAATCCTCGCAGCAAAGTCCCTAAGGGAGGTGTTCAAGGACGCGGTAAATGACAAGAACACCCTCCTGCCGGTCGCGGAATGCTATTTCTTCTCCAAATTGCCAGGAAGGTTCGGCTTCAGCCCCAAAATAAATCCAGGCATGCTCACTTCCACCATAAAACCCAAATCCTTCGCTCCAGGCTCAAGGATCTCCCTCGTTTCCAAATACAAAGACTGGGTGGCAATCAAGAAGCTGTTCCTTGAGCCGGACATGCAGAAATGGGAAATAGCCGGAATCCTTGCGGGCATAAATGAAACATTAGTAAAGAAGGCATTTGATTTCGCAGGATTGGACAAGGCAAAACTGGATGCAAAAGCCGCAGAGCTCACAAAAGGGAAAAGGAAATCCTACCAGTCAATAGGGGAAGCATTGCAGGGAATGGAAGGAAACCACGCGGAGCTTGCGTGCCTCTACAACTTCGTCTTATCCACATTTGAGGTCCTTCCCTACGCGAACCGGCCCATGCTCTCCAAGCAATACCCGGACATAAAAGGGCCGAAAATGCGCGGAAGGAAGCCCAAGGGCTAGAATATATCTCCCGTGCCCGGCATCGCATTTATCGCCGGCCACTGCCCGGTCCCGATGAAGTGCCCCAGGTCATCCAGCAGTTCCCCGGCATAGGCCTGGGCCTGCAGTTCCGCGAGCTCCCTTGCGATGTCCTTCTTGCCCACCGGGACAATCCTCCTGTAGGGATCCATCTCCGGCCTGCCCTGCCCCTGCACGATGTAAACCATTTCATCCATCGCGGAAGGCTCGTACTGCTTGGCCTGCAGCAGAAGTCTCACAATCTCCCCAGCATTCGGCTTCCTCCCCTTCGCCTCAAGCTCCTTTTTCATCTCAGGCGGGAGATGTATCCTGGAGTATCCCATCCCAAGGATGTCTCCCCCAGAGCTGAATTCCGAAAAGACCGGGCTTTCCTTACGCGCCCTTATGGCATCCACCACGTCCTGCGGCGGCCCCACCCTCAGGGGAAGCGTCTGGTGGTCGTCCCCGTCAAACATGATTCCCTTTCCATGCATGCCTCTCATATATTCTGCAAATGCATAATTGCATGAATTGGATGTGCGCACAATCCATCCCTTTGAGCCGGGCACATGCGCATCATGGTAATCCAAAATATCTTTGATGAATGGCCTCAGCCCCCTCCACAGGACCCCTTCCGTGGGCATCACATCATCCGACATCGTGGGATTCCAGCATCCGATAACCTCGCTGTTGCGCGCGAAATCCAGCGCATCGTTGTGCCCCAATCCTCCATTCACAGTTGCGGTCATCAGCCCCACGTCCAGCACCGGAAGCCCGCGCGAATTGAAATTGAATGGGTGCGCAACCCCCACCGCTGCGCGCAGGGTGTCCCGGAGGCGGCGAAGCTCCTCCCGCATCTCCGCAAATCCCATGCCCAGGAAATAGGATTGCATCTTTAGCGCAGGGTCCCTCCTCACAAGTATCTTCTCCGCAAAAAGCTCCATCGCCTCCTCGTCCGCGAGCCAGACGCACACATGCGGCCCGTTCGGCACGTTCGCCTTCAGAGCCATGGTGAGCTCCACGCCCGGAACCTTCACCATCCCCATCCCCTCTTCTATAATCCTTAGGAATCTAATGAAGTCGTGCGTTATCCCCAGCTTCTGCATGAGCAATGGGTCCAGCCTTGTCTCCAGCGCATTGTGCGGCGTGCTCATGTCAAAATCAATATGGTAGCGCATCATCATGCGCAGCACGTCCCCGAATTTTGAGACACCGTCATCCATCACGCGGTATGCCTGCACGAACCCCCAGTGGTGGTGCGTGACCGCCCAGTAATCGTCCGCCGACTTCATGGAAGAATAAGTAAGAACCTCCTTCACCGCCTTGTCCGCCGCCTCCCGCACATCCCCACCGGTGAACCTCATCCTTATTTCCGTGTTTCCGTTCCTCGCCTTGGCCGCGGGGTTCCCGAAATATACGGTCACGCCATCGGCGTCCTCCTTCATGAACACATAGAAATTGGACCTGGCCTGGCCAAGCCCGCGGTTAAACACGCACTCGTCGTCCTCCACAAGCGGCAGCATCTCCTTCTTGTTCCACAGCCCTGCCGCGACCAGTTTCTCCTTTATCTCCTTCTCATCCACAACGCCGAACCCGGCCTCAATCAGCTTGTCCGCGAACCTGATGGCGAATGCGTGGAGTTCATTCCTTTTGAGATATGCCGGCCCGTTGGAGAAGCCGGGTGCTTTAACATGCGCTATGGCCTTGGCGCGCGCAATGAGCCCATCCAGCGCCTTGGAAGCTTCTTTTATGGTTTCTGCGGACATACTATTATTTCTATTATAACATATTAAAACCCACCCGCACCCCCCATTCGCCCTCCGCCCCTCCCCCCAGCTCTTTCCCCGCAACGGGGCGTCAGCCGAATCCCCAAGCTATTTAATCCTAATCCACCATTCTTCCCCCATGCTATTGCTTGCGAGGGGGGAGAGGTTCAACGCGAACTTCTTCTACCATTCCGGTGTGGACATAGACAACTCCTTTTTCCTGAAGGACGGGGACGAGCGCACACTCCTCGTTTCGCGGATGAACAGCGACTACGCGGAGGAGAAATTCAAGGGGGAGGTAATCCCCTTCACAAAGGACCCGTTGAAGGAGCTGGAGAAGCTATGCCGTGGAAAAAAAGTGGAAATGGACTTCCGGGGCATCACCGCCCATTTCTACAAGAAGATTTCCGAATTCTCCAAGCCCGCGGATATTTCCGAGCAGCTCTCGCGCGCACGCATAAAGAAATCCCCCGGCGAACTCCTGCTCATAAAGCAGGCCGCCCGCGCCTCCAAGGCGCTTGTTGAAACGGGGCGCCACGCCTTCGGCAAGACGGAAATGGGGTTCGCCTCCGAGCTTTACTCAAAGACGGATGCCAAGGGCTTCAGGCCCGCTTTCAAGCCCATAGTCTCCTCAGGGAGGAACACCTCCTTTCCCCACTACGAGCCCGATTCCGACAAGATATCCGGGATGTGCCTCGTGGATTATGGCGTCTCATCGCAGCACTACTGCGCGGACATAACCCGCGTCTTCTTCCAGAAATCCGACCCGAAGAAGGAGAAGATATACAGGAAGCTTCAGCAAATCCTTGAGGAACTGGTGGAGCGCATGCCGGAATTCAGCACAGGCGGAGAACTCGCTGCGCACGCAGAAAAGCTTTACAGAAAAGAGGGATTGATTTTCCCTCCCCACTCCATCGGGCACGGGATAGGGTTGGAGGTGCATGAGATGCCCTCCCTTTCCAAACTCTCCAAGGACCCTCTGGAGGGCGCCACGTTCGCCCTTGAGCCCTCAGTGTATTACCCCGGTCAGTTCGGCCTAAGATACGAGGAAGTGGTCTATTTCAACGGGAAGAGGGCGCAGATACTCTGAGGTGGAATGGATATGAAAAGACTAATCGTGTTGTTGCTCGTCTCCCTTATTCTCTTCGCAGGCTGCACAAAGAAAACCACTTCCGAATCCTATTCCATCAGCCCCATCTCCCTGCAGGGAACAAAGCACCTGCTTGGGCAATCCTATACCGCATACATCCCGCTTTCCGAGAATGCAATCAATTCCTCGCTTAACCTCTCCCTTTTGGACAATGGCGTTTTATCCGATTCAATAATCCTCAATGATTCCGCCGCAATAGAAGACGGGAAGGGCACCCTCGTATGGAACGTGCATTCCGATGGTGCGCACACCCTTAAAGCAGTCCTATACGACAACGGAACAGAAGTTGCCTCCCGCTCAGTCTCCATAAATGCAATTCCCCTGGGCCTGAATGAGGAAGATTTCCCGGAAGTGGAATTCTGGCATGATTCTTTTGAGAAGGCCCTCGTGCAGGCGCAGGCATTTGATTTGCAGACGTCCATCCAGGTGAAGAAAGCCGGACTTTATCTCAAATATTTCATCGCTCCCCCCGAAGCCTCAAACATCACAATAGAATTGAGGAAAGGGACGGTTGATGGGAACCTTATTGCAGAGGCGTCCTTCCCCACTTCATCCCTGGATACGGAATTTGACTGGCATTTCGTCTCCTTCTCTTCTCTCCAATTGGAGCCCGGAAGGTACTGGCTGGTGGTGAAGCGGTCGGAAGCGATGGGAACCGTAGTCTGGAGGAGGGCACCCGGAAACCTCATCGGGACAGATGATGATACAATGACTTTGGACAACACGCAGGGGCAGCAGGGCTCCTGGCAGGTGAAGGACGTGGATTTCACCTTCCAGATTTCCTCTCAAGAATAATCAGATGCACGAAAGGAAGTTCTCCAGTATCTTTTCCCCATTCTCCGTATGCCAAACTTCCGGGTGGAACTGCGTCCCGAATATCCTCTTCTCCTTATGCCTCATCGCCTCCACTTTGCAAGTGGAAGAATGGGCAAGCGCCTCAAATCCCGCAGGCATCTTCTTCACTTCGTCAAAATGCGAAACCCAAACCTGGAATTCCTTAGGCACGCCTTTGAACAGCAAATCCTCCTTATCTACGGAAATTCTCCCCAATCCGTATTCCGCAGCCCCTCCCTTCGCCACTTCCCCACCAAGCTCGTGCGCAATCAATTGGTGCCCGTAGCAAACCCCAAGAAGGGCAACATCCCAGCCCCCAGCAACCTTCTTCACGACATGGGCGCTAACCCCATTATCCCCCGCATAAACAGAGGAAGGCCCCCCACTGAGGATAATCGCCTCCGGCTCCTTAGCCTCCACTTCGGCAATCTTAGTAGTTTTATTATTGAGGATCTCCCCTTCCCTTCCCAAATCCCGCATATTCCTCTTAATCAAATGCGTATATTGGGAACCATTGTCCAGTATGAGAATCATACGTACATCCCTCCATTTTGCCTTTAAATCCTTATGGCTCGCGCTAAAAGAAAATAAAATAAAGAAGGGCAAAGCGCCCTCAGTCAAGGAAGTCCTGCGGAGTCGGAGGCTCAGGCTTGTCGCCCTTCCTCTTCCTCACTTCCATCACAATCTTGTTCAGGAGCTCCTTCGGCAGTTTATCGTAGCCGTAGTATTCCTGGTACCAGATTGCGCGTCCCTGCGTAACGCCACGAAGGGCATTTGAGAACCCGAACATCTCGGAAACAGGCAAAACAGTATTAATCGTAACCGTTTCCCCTTCCTGCTCCATGTTCAGCAATTGTCCTCTCCTCCCGTTCGTCATGTTGATTACGTCCCCGCCGTATTCCTGCGGGCACTGTATCAGCACCTTCTGCTTCGGCTCAAGGAGGGTAACGCCCGCAACGAGCATCGCCGCATAAATCGGCCTCTTCACGGCAGGAATAATCTGCGCCGGGCCCCTGTGCACGTTATCCTCGTGCAAAGTGACATCCTCAAGGATTACCTTCACGCCGTTAACCTTCTCCTTAGCCAGAGGCCCCTTGTCCATGGCCTCCTCAAACGCTTCCAGCGCAAGCTCCTGTATCTCGTTGAGGTATTGGACACCCTTCGTCACATCTACGAACATGTTCCTCTTGTAGATGTGCCAGATGCCCTTCGCCTCGGCCCTGTCCATTCCCAAATCAACGAGCTTCTGGACGTGCTCCTTGCCCTTCGGCGGGCCTTCTGGGATTACGCCATCAATTATCGCCTGCACTATCTTCTGGTCAAGCGGCTCAACCCTTATCTTGAACTTGTTGTGCTTGTTGGGCGATTTGCCCTCCACAATCGGCGATGAGCCGATGATGTTTTCCCTATAAACCACAATAGGGGGCGAGGTCTCAATCTCCACCTTCTTCTCGTTCCTAATCTTGTATTCTATGATTTCCAGGTGCAGCTCACCCATCCCCGAAATCAGGTGCTCGCCCGTTTCCTGGTTCAATTCCACACGGAGCGTCGGGTCCTCCTTTGAGAGGCTGCGCAAAACTTCAACGAGCTTGCTCAGGTTCTTGCTGTCCTTCGCCTCAATGGATTTCGTGACCACAGGCTCGGAGTAGTGCTTTATCTGCTCAAAGGGCTCCACTTCCTTGGAGCTCACGGTCTCGCCGATATACACGTCCTTCAGCCCGACCACCGCGCCGATGTTGCCTGCGGTAATCTGCTCCGCCTGCACGCGGTCCGGGCCCATGAACACCCCGACCTGCTGCACCTTGTAGTAGTTCTTCTTGGACGCGACGTAAATCATGTCCCCCTTCTTTATCCCCCCGGAGAACAGCCTCACCACGGCCACTTCGCCCGCGTGCTCGTCGTAAACGATTCCGAAGCAAATCCCAATCGTGGTTCCGGTCGAGCTGCATCCGCTCATGTCCTTCCCATCCTGGGAAGTTATGTCCCCCTTCCAGAGAACCGGAATCCTGTACTTCTGCGCGACAATCGGGTTGGGGAGGTGCCTTATCACCATGCCCAGGAGCACCTCGTCCAGTGGCGATTTCGCCACCAGGTTCGCGTGCGTGCCGTTCTTGCACGTTTCATATACGTCGCTGAACTTTATGTTGTTCTTCTTCATGGACTCAAAGGAGACGGCCCACTTGTGGAACGCGCTTCCAAACGCCACGTTCCCCTTGTCCACGCCGACAACCCAGTCCTTCTTGAACTCGGGGGGCGCATTCCCCTCTATTATCTTGTTTATGCCCATTATCACCTTGATGAGCTTCTGCTGCATCTGGTTGGCGTCCAACTGCAGTTCGTTAATGAGCCTGTCAATCTTGTTGATGAAAACTACGGGCTTAACCCTCTCTTTAAGCGCCTGCCTCAAAACCGTTTCGGTCTGCGGCATAACCCCTTCCACGGAGTCCACGACCAGCACGCATCCGTCAACCGCGCGCAGTGCACGTGTCACGTGCCCGCCGAAGTCCACGTGCCCCGGAGTATCAATCAGGTTAATCAAATGGGCCTTCCCCTCGTATTCAAATCCGAGGGATATGTTCGCCGCCTTGATCGTGATGCCCCTCGCCTGCTCCTGCTCGTCGAAGTCCATCATCCTCTGCTCGCCCGCGAGCTCTTTGGAAATGAGCCCCGCACGGGCGACAAGGGAGTCCGTCATGGTCGTCTTGCCATGATCCACGTGGGCAACGATGGCGATGTTCCTGACCTGTTCCTTGCCGCTCATCAGCGCCTGCACTTCTTCGACTACGATTTCCTTTCTTCCCATTGAATTCACCTAAATTGGGCGGGACTATTTCGCGCTCCTCGCCATCCTCTCGAGCTCGTCCCTCTTCTTTATTGAGTAGGAATTCTGCAAATCCCCGTTCGCGGTGTAGATGATTTCATCAGCCAGCGACTCGGCGAGCGAGGTGGGCTTGTTGAACGCCCTCATCAGCGCCGAAAGAGTGATGTTCCTCAAAGCCATGTCCAATCTGCGCGTCGCGGAGACGTCCACCGCAATCTGGTAGGAAACCCCCCCGTGCGACACCCTCGTAACGTCCTCCCTGGGCGCCGAGTTCTCCAGCGCCTTCACGAGGACCTGTATCGGGTTCGCGTTTGCCTTCTTGTTGATAAGCTCAAAGGCCTTCTCCACCACGTTAATCATCTGCATCTTCTTGCCCTGGAGGCGGCCCTTCGTCCTGATAACTTTACCAGAGGTCTTCTCGCCCGTGCCTCCCCTCATGAGCTTATTTACCAACCGCTCCACGATGTTGATTTTGAACTTCCCGTGCTGCCTCTTCTGGTGCCTGCCGAACGTATGGACGCTCGCGCTCCCGAAGTAGACCACGGTCCTCAAGCTCAGGTCCTTAATCTCAACATCTTCCGTGCCGTATTTTCCGAATAGCTTCATTCAACTCTACCTCTTTGGCTTCTCCTTCTTCTTGTGCCTCAAGGCCTGCAGGTCCGCGTCATTCACGCTGACGACCTTGTACCTGACGCCGGGGATGGAGCCCATCTGCCCCCTCTGCGAGCCGCCGAGCCCCGCGATGACCACGGAGTCGTGCTCGTCTATGAGCGTTATCGCCTTGTCCCTGGGCGGGAATGCCGATACGACCTTCCCGTTCTTCACCAACTGGACTTTTACGCATTTGATAAGCCCGGAGTGCGGTTGCTTCTGCTCAAGGGTAATCTTTTCAAGCACTATCCCCTTCGCCTGCGGGGAGCCCTCCAGCGGGTCGTACTTCTCCTTCAGCTTGAGCGCCCTCCTCTTCCACCTTTTGGAGAGCCACCTGCTGCTTTTCCGGTTCCTTTTGACATTTCGTCCTGCGAATTCTCCATTACCCATTACATCACCATAAATTGAGATGACTGCCTATCCCCCATCGTATAAGATGAAGACAAGCTCGTAAATTACGTATGGAATGGTTTAAAAACACTGCCGCCAGTCCCCCCGCCTTTTCCCGTCGCAGCCCGCATCATATTTAAATCCCGCATCCCCAAATCCTTCTATGAGCCTGCAGATTGAGGGCAAGCCGCGCCCCTTATACACTATTGCAGCAATCCTGCTCATCGGGCTGTTCATAGGCATATCCATACGCAGCCTGGGCTATTTCTGGGTGATGCTCATCCCCAACCTCTTCCTTCTCGCATTGACCATGACTCTTCTCGTCGTATTTTTGGAGAAGAAGGAGATAAGGACTCCGGAACTGGATAAGTACCCGATACTATCTGTCATAATACCCGCATACAACGTCAAATCTTCCATAGAGAAATGCATTACGGCGGTAAAAGCATCCGACTACCCCGGAGAAATGGAAATCATAATAGTGGATGACGGCAGCACGGACGGAACCCGCGAGCTCCTCAAGGGAATGGACGGGGTAAAGCTCCTCCTGAAGGACAAGAACGAAGGAAAAGCCGCCTCCATCAACAAGGGCGCAAAGATGGCGAAGGGAGAAGTGCTCGCGTGCGTGGATTCCGACTCTTATCCGGAGCCAGCCGCATTCCGGGAAGCGGTCGCAACACTTATGAAAGATGACGAAGTGGGCGCGGTCACATGCTTCATCAGGGTGGAAAATCCCAACTCTCTCCTAAAAAAGATCCAGGACATAGAATACCTCACCGGATTCGGCTTTGCGCAAATCACCAGCCGCGCGATGGAGGCAATTTTCGTAACCCCCGGCCCCACAACCATCTTCCGCAAGTCCACATTCATGGACGTGGGCGGCTTTGACGAGCAGAACATCACGGAAGACCTGGAAATGGCGTGGAGATTGAGGAGGCACGGCTACAAGCTGGAATACACACCTGACGCGGTGAGCTACACCGACGTCCCCGGAGACATAAAGAGCCTGTTCAAGCAGAGGATGCGCTGGTACAGGGGCAAGCTCTACAACCTGCGCAAATACAGCGACATGCTCTTCAACCCGAAATACGGATACTTCGGCATGTTCATGTTCCCCTTTTCCTTCACCGCGGAGTTCGCGGGAATAGTCCTCTCCTTCTCCTTCCTCTGGCTCGTCCTGAACCAGGCGATATGGACCGCCCAGTACATGCTCTCCAATTTCGCATTGGGCGCCCCAATATTGGATTTCAGCACGATGGTCGTCGTGGGCGCATCAGTAATCGCGACGGGCCTCATCCTCGTTAGCCCCTGGATCCTCGCAGTCTATTTCAGCCACGAGATAGGGAAAAAGAGCTTCCGCATAAGCGACCTTCCCGCAACGCTAATATTCCTTCTCTTCTACGGAACATTCATATCATTCTTCTATTGCATAAGCTTCTTCAAGGAAGTAAACCGGAGTGATTACAGATGGAAGTGAGCAGAAATATCCTGGCAAAGGCGGCAATCATAACCATAATCCTATTTGCGGTCTCGGTATTCGTGGGCTACCAGATAGAGTCCGGCAGCTATGACAGGACCGAGGCCCGCATCTCGGAGCTGGAGCAGGGGATGGAAAACTCCCTCCTCTTCACCATGTTCCTCCAGACGCACCACGATGCCTCGGTCTGCACCGTGCTCCGCGACCAATTGGATGAAACGGCCCAGCACACCTACAACCTCTACGGGGAATTGGAGGAGAGCGGGAGCACCAGCGTCTTCCGCGGATATGAAGATTTGCGCGAAAAATACTTCCTCGCGAACATGCGCTTCTACCTGATGCTCAGGGAATACTCCCAGGCGTGCAACGACACTTCCGTCACCCCAATCCTGTTCTTCTATTCCGCATACAACGACTGCCCCGCCTGCGTGGCACAAGGCCGCGTCCTTGACCAGGTGAGGGCGGAATGCCCCAACGCAAGGGTATATGCGTTCCCAGCGGATGTGGAAGAGATTTCCATGATAAAGACGTTCAAGTCCTATTACAGGATAACCTCCACGCCCGTACTCGTGATAGACGACCAGAAATACGGGACGCTCCTCACCAAGGAGCAGATAAAAAGCAGGATAGGATGCGAATGAACAGCACAGTAATGCGCTGCTGGATTGCCGCCTGGGTTTTTTCCATCCTTTTCGGGGAAATAGTGGGACCTCTACTCGCCAGCCATGCACTCCCAATCCTTCTCTACCCGCTGCAAATGATTGCGTATTACGGGGCAATATCCCTGATTTTCGCCTTCATCGCGAGCAAGCTTGGAAAACTCGCGTTAGCAGTGTTCTTCTTCTACGGAGTCCTTGCGGAGATGTTCCTTTTTCACAACATCACAGGCCCGACAGATATTCCAGGAATCCTGTTCTTCGGGGCATTCTACGTATTCCTGTTCGGGATCCCCATCTGGATAACCAAAAGAATAAGCAAACCTAAGCGGTCCTTCTCGTCCTGAGGAAGATGTCCGCCCCGAACTTCTTCTTCATTATCGCCTTGAGGGATTTTATCCTCATCCCTTCCTTCCCAATCGCAATCCCACGCTGCACGTCAGGAATGGTAATGAAGAGCGCGACCTGCCCCGGCGCCTCCCTCCTCTCTATCTCCAGGATTTGTATGTTGTTCAGGAAGCCGCGCAGGAAATCCTCCTCCGTGGCGGCGTCCTTCGCAATCATAACGTTCCCGCCAAGCCGCGCCCTCAATCTTTTGATGTTCGCCCCTTCCTTGCCTATCGCCTTCCCCAGCATCATGGGCTCCACAAGGAACAGGTAATTCTTCCCGTCCTTGACCATGTCGGAAGGTATCACGCCGCATATGGAGGCGAAAATGTTGATTATACCGAGGTCGTCCTGGCTTATCTCCAAAATCTCACTTCTTCTTCGCGAAATCAAGTATGTTGGATACGCCAGCTTCCCTGACCGTGAGCAACAGCACAGGGTAGGGCTTCCCGCATATTGAGCCGAGTTCTATGCTCGTGCCCGGGAATTCCACCACAGGTATCCCGGAAAGCCCGCCGAACTTGCCCGCGTCCTCCTTCACATGCACGGGTGCGTTCTTCGCAATTACCGCCATCTTGGTCTTCCCAAGGAGAAGGTCCCTCATGCTCTCGTTTGAGCCGAAGCCGACCTTTCCGCTTTCAACCGCAAGCCGGATTGCCGCAGAAAGGGGGTTCTCCCTCTCCTTCTGGCTCTTCCTCTTGCGGACCACTTCCTTCTTCTGCCTTCTGGCCCTGCTTCCCTTCCCCTTCTTTTCCATTGGTTCCTCTTCAGGAAACTCAGCCGTTGCCGGCGTCTCTTCCTTTTCTTCCATGTCATTCACCAAATTCATTTAGCTTCATTTCTGTGCCTTCATCCTGAGCTTGATTTTCCCAGTTCCGATTGGGATGGTCTGCCCGACTATGATGTTCTCCGTGACGCCGACGAGGTTGTCCTCCTCCGCGGTCACCGAAGCGTTCACGAGGTGCTTTATCGTCTCCTCAAACGCCGCCCTTCCCAGCACGCCCGCCTTTTCCCCGCTCAGGCCGTGCCGCCCGATGGACTTCACTTTTCCATCCGCGCACATCGCGTCCGCGAGAAGCATTATGTGCCTGGGGTCAACCGCAAGGTTCTGCAGTTCCATGACCTGCTTTATCTCTATTATGAGGGCGTTCCTCGCCGCCTCCACCCCGAAGACCTTGAGTATCTCCATCACGTTGTTCGTATATAAGCGCGAGGCATCCACCTCGTCGTACGCCGCGGCCTCCTTCACGTTGAAGCCGCTTGCGCGTATAAAGTATTCGCCTTCCTTGTCCCTCACGACCACGGCCTTGCGTATGCCCGTGATTCCCTTCACCAGCGTCTTGCCCATCTTGCCGGTGAGCTTCCTCAGGATTTTGAGCACCGGCTCGTCCTCCTTTCCCTCCTTGCTCTCTTTCCTGACCTTCACCACGAGGGCGCCGCCTTCCTCCTTCTCCACTTCCAGCGTCCCGGCCGTCTTCCTCACCGCCTTCTCAACCATGGAAGGCGTCACGTGGAGCGCCTTCGCGTCATCCGGCCTAATCTTCACCACGATATTCTTCTTCCACATCTCCTCGCCCACGTCCGCGACCTCGGAGAGGGGGATGGACTCAATCGCCTCGGCGAACTCCCTCACCTTGGATTCGCTCCGGGCATAGGACGCCTTCAGGTAGATGTTTATGAGCGGCTTCTTCGGCTCCTTCTTGCCGTCCACCAGTTCTATGAGCCGCGGCAGGCCCGTGGGCACGTGCTCGGCCACGCCCGCGTAGTGGAACGTCCTCATGGTCATCTGCGTGCCCGGCTCGCCCAGGCTCTGCGCAGCGACTATTCCAACAGCCGAATACGGGTTAATGGTAGCTTTCTTTGTTGCCATTATAATCACACCGTGTCAACGTCATCCTGCTTCGCAATGTCCGCGTACTTCGCGCTGGACGCCAGCATCGGGTCGTTCGCGTCCCCGCCGTACAGGAACTGTATGAGCGCACCCCTTCCGTTCCTCACCGCCAGCGCCTCGTCAACCACCAGGTCCTGCAGCGCGTGGATAAGCCGCCTCTGCATGTAGCCGCTCCTCGCCGTCCTAATAGCCGTGTTAACCAGGGACTCCCTTCCCCCCATTGAGTGGTGGAAGAAGTCGTCCGCCCTCAGCCCCTGCCTGAAGGAAGCGAACACGAACCCGCGCTCCCTTCCGGTGAGCGCGCCCCTCTTGTAGAACGGAAGCGTCCTGCCCCTGTACCCTCTCGTGAGCCTCTTGCTCCTGACCGCCTGCTGCCCGAGCATTGCGGACATCTGGATGGCGTTCAGGAGGCTTCCTCTTGCCCCAATCTTCGCCATGATTATGGAGGAGTTTTCCATCCCGAGGTCGCTTTCCACCACTTTTCCTACGTCCTCCCTCGCCTTGCTCGCGACCATCATTATGTTTCCTTCAAGCGTCTCCTTCAGCGTAAGCCCGGGTGACCTTTCCAATTTCCCGTTCTTGTACTGCATTATCAGGTTCTCTATCTCCCTGTTCGCCTTGTCGTCTATGTCCTGCACCTTCTTGTCGGCCGCAGGGCTCAGGGAATAGTTCTTCATGGACACGCTCAGCCCCCTCCACGAGAGAGCCTCAAGGCACATGCTCGTCACGTTGTCCAGGAACTCCCGCGCCGCCTTCGGCCCCTGGTTCACGAAAATCTGCTCAAGGAGCTGGTTTTCCAGCGCCCTGCTCTCCACCGCGCCCTTTATGAGCTGGCCGTTCTTCACGACCACTTCCTCTCCGAGTTTTGACTTCACTTTTGCATTAAGCCCCTTCGGCAACAGGAGGGAGAACAGCTCCTTCCCGGTGTACATTCCGTTCTTCCCGGGCTTAGGCAATTCCCTTATGCCCGCAATCATCAGCAGCTTGGACGCCTCGTACTTGTTGAACTCCGAGCCGTCCTTGGTCATGAAATAGGATGCGGACACGTGGTCCTCCTGAGGCTTTATTATCGCGTGCCCGTGCCTCGGCGAGATTATCTGGTCCTCCACCTTCATCAGGTAGCGGGCCTCGGCCTGCGCCTCCTGCGTCTGCAGCACGTGCATGTTCATCTCGTCGCCGTCGTAGTCCGCGTTGTACGGCGCGGTGACGGTCGGGTTCAGCCGGAAAGTCCTTCCCGGTATTACCCTAACCTCGTGCGCCATCATTGAAATCCTGTGCAGCGAGGGCTGCCTGTTGAACAGCACGACGTCCCCGTTCATGAGCTGCCTCTCAATCGCCCATCCGACCTTCAGCTCCTCGGCCATCTGCTCGCGGAGCTCGTCCGAAATCTTGACCTTCTTCCCGTCCGGCCTCAGTTGGTAGATCGCCTTGGGGTACTCCTTCGCGAGTATGAATTTTTTGCATTCCTCCACATTCCACTCCGTGACCTCTATCGGGACGGTAAGCTCCTCGGCTACCGCGGGCGGGACGCCCACCTCGTCAATCCTCAGGCACGGGTCCGGGGAAATGACGGTACGCGCCGAGAAATTAACCCTCTTGCCCAGCAGGTTGTACCTGAACCTTCCTTCCTTCCCCTTCAACCTCTGCGCGATGGTCTTGAGCGCCCTTCCGCTCCTGTGCCTCGCAGGAGGTATGTTCGCCGTCTCGTTGTTCATGTAAGTGGTGACGTGGTACTGCAGCAGCTCCCAAAGGTCCTCAATAATGAGCTGCGGCGCACCCGCGTTTATGTTCGCTTCCAGTTTCTGGTTAATCCTAATGATATCAACGAGCTTGTGCGTCAAATCGTCTTCGCTCCTCTCCCCGCTCTCCAGGGTAATGGACGGGCGGATATTCACCGGCGGCACGAGCAGCACGGAGAGCACTCCCCACTCCGGCCTCGCGTAGTCCGGGTCGTAGCCCAACTTCCTCAAATCGTCGTTCGGCACGCCCGCCACCCAGTCCCTTATGTCCGAGGGCAGCATCTGCACGCCGTCCCTGAAGAAGGTTGTCGGCTTGAGATATTTCACGTCCGGTATCTTCGTCCCGCAGTGCGGGCACTCGCCCTTCGCCTTCCTGCCGCTCTCCTCAACCACGCGCTTGCAGTCCGGGCATGACGCCTTCATTATATTATAGATATATTTGGCGAACTCCACGTGCACGACCGGCCTCACCATCTCTATGTGCCCGAAGTGGCCGGGGCACTCCTTCACGCGCCCCCCGCACGTCTTGCACCTGAGCCCGGGGTCCACGACGCCGAGCCGCGAATCCACCAGCCCCCCGTCTATCGGATAGCCGTCGTCATCGTACGTGTCCGGGATTATGACGCGCGCGGCGGATATCTTCCTCACCATGTCCGGCGAGAAAAGGGAAAACTTTATCTTTCCAATGACTTTTTCTATTTCCTCCATCACAATCACGCCTTGTCCTTAAGCAAAATCCTCGGGAATATGAACATTGACCGTATCTCCCCGAGCAGCAGCTTGAACGCGTAGCTCATCTCTATTGGCACGACGTCGCTGCTCCCGCACAGCGAGCAGAGATACTTGTTCTTCACCACATCGTGGTGGGCGAGCATCCCGCACTCCTGGCACACGTACTGCCTGGTCTTGTCGCTCTCCTCAAGGAGCCGCTCCCTCACGACCATGCTTGCGCCGTAGCCGATGAGGCAGTCCCTTTCCATCTCCCCGAACCTGAGCCCTCCTTCACGCGCCCTCCCTTCAGTGGGCTGCAAAGTGAGCAGCTGCACCGGGCCCCTGCTCCTCGCGTGCATCTTGTTTGATACGAGGTGGTGCAGCCTCTGGTAGTAAATCGGGCCGATGAAAAGCTTCATCTTTATCCTTCTTCCTGTGACGCCGTCGTACACCCACTCCTCGCCGTACTCGTCCAGCCCGGCCTCGGTGAGCGCCTTCGCGTAATCCTCTTCCGTATTTCCCGTGAACGCAGTCCCGTCCATCACCTTTCCCTTCATCGCCGCGGCCTTCGCGCCCAGCGTTTCCAGTAGGTGGCCCGCGGTCATCCTTGAGGGAATCGCATGCGGGTTCAGGATCAAATCCGGAACTATCCCATCTTTTGTGAAGGGCATATCCTCCTGAGGGAGCACCAGCCCCACGACGCCTTTCTGCCCGTGCCTGGATGCGAACTTGTCCCCCACTTCCGGAATCTTCTCGCCCCTCATCCTAATCTTCACGAGGCGGTTTCCGCTCGGCGCCTCGGTGACCATCACCGAATCCACGACGCCCTTCTCGCCCTGCTTCATTGACAATGAACTCTCCCTTTTCTTCTCTTCAACAACGCCGAAAACAGAAATCTCCTCCAGGAACCTCGGCGGCGATGTTTTTCCGACGAGCACGACCTTCCCCTCCACTTTGCTTTCCGGATGCACTATGCCGTCGTCGTCCAGGTGCCTGTACGCCTCCTCGCCCCTGAAGCCGACGGTGTCCGGGCCGGGCACTTCTATCTTGTCCTTCTGCCCGCCGGGGTAGAGCCTCTCCTCGCTCTCATACGTCTTGAACATCATCACCCTTCCCAATCCGCGGTCTATGGCGCTCCTGTTCACGACAACGCCGTCCCCCATGTTGTATCCCTTATACGTGGTAATAGCGACCACGAAGTTCTGGCCCGCGGCCCTCTTCTTCATGTCCAATACCCTGTATGCGTCCGTCTGCACGAGCGGCTGCTGCGGATAATACATTATGTAAGTCCTGGTGTCAAACCTCTGGCTGAAGTTGTTCGCATACACGCCCAACGACTGCTTCGTCATTGAGCAAGCCATCGTAATCCTCGGGCCGGAGTTGTGCTCCGGGTAAGGGAGCATGGAAGATGTAATCCCAAAAATGGCGCACGGCACGCCTTCAAGGTGCGTGTGCTCGGGCGTGAGGTCCTTCTCCTCCATCGCCACGTATGTGTTCTCTTCTTCCTCGGCGTCTAGGTACTCAATCACTCCCATCTTGATTAGGTGCTCCCAGCTGAGCTGCCCCGCCTCCACCTTCTTCTGCATCTCGGGCGTGAACCTGCTCTTGCCGTTCTCCACGACTATGTATGGCTTCCTCACCCTGCCCGCGTCCGTGTTTATGTAAATCTCGTTTCCCCTCTCGTTGAAATATATGTTGCTCTCGTAATTGAGCTCGTTCACCCTCCTCTTCTCCCTCATCCTCTGCACGAGCCCTGCGCCGTCCGCGTGGAAGCCCACGAGGTTCCCATTCACGTAAATGGCGCATTTTCCCCTCTTCCTCTTTTTCTTCTTTTCTTCAGCCATGAGAATTCCACCCTACTTCTTCCACTCCTTCTCTATGCCGAATTTGTTTAGCATGTCCAGCACTTCGGATTCGTCCGCGCCCTTCGTCACCTGCGCCAATATAGATAAGTTCTTCACCAGGGAGCAGCTCGGCCCTTCCGGCGTTTCGCTCGGGCACAGCTTGCCCCAGTGCGTCCCGTGCAGGTCCCTCGCCTTGAAGTGCGGGTGCTTCTTGCTCAGGGGCGATATGACCCTCCTCGTGTGTGATAGCATCGCCAGGTTGCTCGTCCTGTCCAGCAATTGGGATACTCCGGTCTGCCCGGCAATCCAATTTCCCGTCGCCATCGCGTACTTTATCCTGTCCACGAGCGTGTCCTGCCGCACAAGAGTATGTACCTGCAATTTCCTTCCGCGTGCGTCCGCCCTGCTCGCCTGGTACACTATGTCCTTCACCAGGAATTGGAACGCATACCTGAACAATTCCTCCATCAGGCTTCCGACCAGCTTCACGCGCTTGTTCGCATAATGGTCCTTGTCGTCCGGCTTCATCCTCTTGTGCGCCACGCGCACAGCCTTCTCCGCCATCCGAATCAGGTAAAATGCCTTTATCTTCCTGCTCGCCTTGTCCACGCCAAGGTGGGGCAGCAGGTAAGTGTCCAAAAGATTATCCAGCCTGTTGAGCCTGAACTCCTCGGGCTGGCCCGGCGATATCCTCTTGCTCAGCGCCTGCACCGCGTCGTCCCTGGTCTTGCTCTCCTCCAATTCAAGGCTCAGGAGCACGTCGTTCCTCACTATCGGCTCCCCGGAGAAGCTCTCCTTGACCTCGTCGTCCTTGTCAAGCCCCAGTACCCTGAGCACCTGCATCAGCGAGAGGTCCGCTGGCGTCGCCGGGAACTCGCACTTGAGCACGCCCTCCGACGTCCTCGTGACCACGCACCTCGCCCTGAACCCGTGCCTCGTTGAGAAAACTTTCGCGACCACGCCGCTAGTCTCAGCGGTGGTCATGACCTTGTTCGGCACCAGGTCCTCAATTCCTACGAGCACGCGCTCGCTTCCGTTGACTATGAAATAACCTCCCGGGTCGTCCGGGTCCTCGCCCTTCTCAATCAGCTCGTCCTTGGTCATGCTGCCCAGGTAGCAGAGCTTGCTCTTCACCATCACCGGCACTTCGCCGATGTAAACATCCGAATACGCCGGCCTCTCAATCCCGTTGAACAGCGGGACGATTTCCAGGAACATCGGCGCCGCATAAGTGATATTCCTCAGCCTTGCCTCAGCTGGAAGGATTTGCCTGTACCCCCCCTTCACCTCGTAGAACCTCGGCGGCTCCACCCTTATCTTGCCGAGCCTGAGGGAAAATCCTTCAACGTGCGTGTCTATCTTCCCCACCCTCTCGGTGATAGCCTGCATCCCCGTATCAACGAAGCGGTTGTAAGAATCAAGCTGCTGCTTCACGAGGCTGTTCGTCCTGAAATAGCAATCCATCAAGTTGCTCCCCATCATCCCACCAAGCCAAAATTCAAACCACGAGCCGGTAATAATTGTACTCTCCGGTCTCGTCCTTTCTCTTTATCCGGACTATGTCCCCCTCCTTCGCGCCCAGCGCTTCTGCGGCGGGGTCGTCGGAATTCATCCGTGGGAGCATGCCGGTGTCAATACCGAACTCCTCAAGAAGCCGTTGTTTGTCCTCTTCCTTCATCACTTCCATCTTGGGCACAAGATGGTGCTTTAATACGTCGATAGTAGATTTTTCCTCCTTCAAAGACACACCCGGGCGGCTAGGCTTATCCGGCAACCCTGCTGGGGATTGCTGAATAAAGATGAGGCTAGCAGTGGCATCTGATTTTAATTGGATATCTTTATAAATGCACCGTTCGCGCGCGTGCCCAAGAGGAAGAGGGGGGCGCCCCTCCTCTCTTTAGGGTAATCATACCTCCCCCCACTTCACTTTGCAACCCCTCGCTCGTCTCCTTACGCAGCCAGCATCCAGCACAACCACTCAGCCAACAACGGCATTCAGCACCCGTGCCCCGCACATTCCAAGTCGCTCTCCTCCATTTCTTTAAACAGCTCCGCGGCCCTCGCCTTCCTGCCCTCGTTCGCCCCTGATTGCGGGTCCTCCGCAAGCCACCTGAGCTGGTGTTTCGCCCCGCGCGCCCTCAGCGCATCCATTGCCGCGGACGCCGTCCCTTCGTCAAACGCACCCTCCGCGACCCTGCACAGGATTTGCTGCGGAACAACAATAACGCCGCCCACTATGTGGGATGCCTCCGCCGCACCCCCCTCGCTTACGCCCGTTCCCTCCCTCCGCGCCCTGGTGCCGCCAATCACGCCGCCCATCAACGCTATGAACGAGACCGCTGCGAGCCCCACCTCAGGGTTTATCGCCTCGGTTGCGATATATTCCAGCACCCTGTCCGCGTCCGGATGGTAAGCCCTGTTCATGCCGTCCGCGCAGCGCCTCCCTTCGTTGTCCTCGCGCCAGAAAAGCCCGCCCTTCATCATCGCCTTCACAAGCTCATAAAAAGATACCATGGAGACCTCCGGGTTTGCCTTCGCAAAATCAACAATCGCCGCCCACATTTTGTTCTTCGCCAGGTCCTGCACATAATGGGCCCTCGCAAGCAATGCCTCCTTTGCCGCCGAAGCCCCCCTCTTCCCGCCCCCGGCTCCAAGCGCCCCCCTGCCCGTTTCCATTCCGCCGTTTTCCGCCTTCTTCCCCACCGGAGGTTGCATGCACATTCATCCCACCTCAATTTCTATGCACACAAATCTTTATAATCCACGACGCGTCCCCATCCATTATTCTTTTAAGCTCTCTGCAAGCTAATCCAAATGATGGATAAGGAAACCAAAGTGAGCTTCGTCGCATGGCTCATAAACATCGTTCTCTTCGCAGTCAAGATAACCGCGGGGCTGCTTTCCGGCTCCCTCGCCGTGCTTTCCGACGCCTTCAATTCCCTCACCGACATAATCTCTTACCTAATTATCTTCATGGCGGTCAGGTTCTCCAGGCAGGCGCCCGACGAGGACCATCCCTACGGCCACCGCGGAGCCCAGCCGCTCGCCGCCTTCATCGTCGCCGTTTTCCAGGGCGTCCTCGCATTTGAAATCCTGAAAACCGCGGTGAGCAACCTCCTCTTCGGCTCCCCTGCCGTGGCCATCACCGCCTTCACGTTCGCCGCCCTCCTGTTCAACATCATCGTCAAGTCCGGCATGTCCTATTTCCTCGGCAAATACGGGAAGGAGTTCAACAGTTCCTCCCTCAGATCCATCTCCATAGACTCCCGCAACGACGTCCTCGCCTCCATCGTGGCAATCCTCGGCCTCGTAGGCGTTTATATGGGCGACGGCATCTTTGACAACGGCGCCGCAATCATAATCGCATTCTACATCCTCTACGCGGGATACAAGATGGCCAGGGAAAGCATGGGCTACCTGATGAGCGCAAGCCCGCCGAAGGAACTTCTGGACGAGATAAAGCATGCGTGCAGGAAGGTGCGCGGGGTGAACAGGGTCGCCCGGGTCAGCGCGCATTACATCGGCGACCGCGTCCATGCTGAGATACAGGTGGTCATAGGCGCGAAGGTGAAGCCCGCAGAAGCCCATGAGATAGAGGTCTGCGTCCAGGAGGCCGCTGAGAAGATTGAGCTGGTGGAAAGCGCGTTCGTCCACATAGACTACGAGTAGCGGGCGCAAATCAGATTAGGATGGTGATTAGACTTAGGAGTAGTATCTATTATTCCGGCTCTGGGATAAGTAATTTTATTGCACCTAAATTCCGTCGCAATTCTTAAAAATCCCTTCTTCCAATCTCTCCCGCATGAGGCTCTTAGCGGAATCCCTTGTCGCGTCGTTCATCGCACTGTTCGTGCTCAATTTCCTGGGCGTGAGCGTCTCAATGCTCGCTTCCGTCACGTCTTTCTTCGTGGTCCTGCTCGTAATAGTGTTGATAGAGGAGAAGAGCGGCTTCTCCTCGCGCGCAATCCTCAAGAAGTACCGGCTGGACCGCCCCATCATCGCGACCGCGGTCGTCTTCGGCCTCCTGTTCGTCCTCGCAATAGTATTCTCCATAATAAACACGCGCCTGAGCGCAATCATAACCCCGTTCATCAACTCCCTGGAATCCACCGTGGGCCTCTTCGGCCTCGTAATCATAAGCGCCATCGCCTACCGCCTCTTCTACCATTTCATGTACCAGGAGATAGAGCTGGACACCGGGCTTGAGCTCGTGAAGAAGGTAAGGACCAGGATAGGCGGAAGGTAAGCCCATGGCAAGGCTCAAGCGCGAACTGGGGCTCGCATCCGCGACAATCTTCGGCATAGCCGTGATAGTGGGCGCGGGGATATACGCGCTCATAGGCGCGGCCACCTCAATCGCCGGCTCGGGCGTGTGGCTCTCCTTCCTGATAGCCGCATTCGTCGCGATGCTGACCGCGCTCAGCTTCGCCGAGCTATCCTCCATGTTCACGGGCGCCGGCTCGTCCTACTTATATGTATTCAAGGGGACGCACAGCCGCCTCCTCGGCTTCATAACGGGATGGCTGATACTTTTTGAAACAGTGGTGGGCGTTGCGGCGATAGCGATGGCCTTCGGCGGCTACTTCGCCTCGCTCCTCCCCATCCCCATAATGGCGGCCGCCTTGGGGATAATAATACTCCTTTCCATCGTGAACCTTGTGGGGATAAAGGAATCCGCCCGCCTGAATTCCGTCCTTTTCGTGATGGAGATAGGCGGCCTCCTCTTCGTGATAGGCGCCGGCTTCCTCCTCGGCCAGGCAAACCCGGACCTCCTCGATTTCCAGCTCACGCCCGTGCTTTCGGGCGCGGCGCTTGTCTTTTTCGCGATGCTCGGCTTTGAGATGATAGCCAGCGAGAGCGACGAGGCGAAGGAGCCCTCCCGCACCATCCCGCATGCGATACTCCTCTCCATAGGGATATGCGCCGTGCTCTACGCCCTTTTCTCAATCGCGTCGCTCATGCTTGTCGGGCCGGACGTGCTCGGCGCATCCACCGCCCCGGTCAGGGACGTCGTCCTGCCTATCCTCGGCGAATATTCCTTCATATTCTCCATAATCGCGCTCGCCTCCACAGCCAGCACGGTCCTCATCTGCCTCATAACCGCCTCGCGCCTTTCCTACGGAATGGCCAAGGCGAAGTCCCTCCCGCGCTTCCTGTCCGCAGTCAGCTCCAGGTTCCGCACGCCCCATCTCGCCGTCCTCTCCGCGCTGCTGGTATCCGCCGCGTTCCTGCTCATCGCGAACCTGGTCATAATCGCGGAGGTCACGAACTTCGCGGCGCTCGCCGCCTTCTTCTTCATCAACCTGAGCGCGGTGCTCCTGAGGAGGAGGAATCCCGGCGCCCGCCGCCCCTTCCGCATGCCGTTCGCAGTGGCCAACATCCCACTCCCCGCGCTGCTGGGCGCGCTCGCCTCGCTCTTCCTCATCTTTTACCTTTCCCAGGAAGCAATCATGTACGGAGTCGGATTGGTAATCCTGGGCGGCGCGGTGCATCTTCTCCAGAAGGGTTAGCCACGGCCCAGTGCGGCACGGAAGCTTTTTAATCCTCGCAACCCCACCATGCGCAGGTGCAAAACATGCAAAAAGTAACCCTTACGCACATAGGTGCGCTCTCCCTTGGAAAACTGCTTGCAGTCTGGTCTTTCGTGCTCGGCCTGATAATGTACATAATTTACCTGCTGATGATGCTGATACTGCCAATCCTTGGCATCGCATCCGGCGACCAGAACTCGCTTGCCGGCGGCGTGGTCGGCTTCCTCGTGGCGGCAGTCGTCGGGTTGATATGGCTCGTTGTCACGGCCGCGTTAATGTTCATCTTTGGCGTAATAACCGCGACCATCTACAACATCATCCTCGGCATAGGCGGAGGGATAGACCTGGACTTCAAGGAGAGAGCGTAGTCAAAAACGCGGAGGGGGTAACAACCCCCTCCCCATTTTTAGACGTCATTCTGACCCTCCCCCCACTTCACTTAGAAACGCTTTGAACGTACTCCTTACGCAAAGGCTTGGGCGGCATATACGTTTTCACAAATAAGCGGTGCAGCGCATCCTCAAAAAAAGAAAAACGCCCCGGATCGGACTCGGACCGATGGCCTCCTGCTTAACAGGCAGGCGCTCTACCAACTGAGCTACCGAGGCACCAAGAAGAGGAGGGGGCGCGCCCCCTCCCCTCTTTAGGGTAATCATCCCTCCCCCCAACTTCACTTCGTCACTCTCTACATTTACTCCTTACGCACTGGGGCGAGTGGAATAAATCTACCCCTAATCTTTTTATAAAACTATTTACGCTTCCTCGCAAAAGGAGTATCCGCAGTTCGGGCATTCCTTGCATCCCTCCCTGTGCACAATCCTGGTGCCGCAGACCGGGCATACCAATTCGCCCTCCTTGTTTTCCACGTACAATTTTCCCGCCCCCTTGTTTTAAATTCTTCCGGTAGAAATTCCATTCGGTGTTCCTTATGAATAGAAATCCGAAGACCGGAGAGGAGGCGTTATCCCTCCTCCTTGAAGGCAACAAAAGGTTCATGGCGGGAACGCCCGCGCAATACGACATCATAAAGAGGAGGAAGGAGCTGGCCGCGGGCCAGCGCCCCTTCGTGACAATAGTCTGCTGCTCGGACTCGCGCGTGGACCCGGTGAAGATGTTTGACGCGGACCTCGGCGAAGTGTTCGCGATAGAATCCGCCGGGAACATCGTGGACAACATCGCAATCGGCAGCATAGAGTATGGCGTGGGGCACCTCCACACGCCGCTCCTCATGGTACTCGCGCACGAGAAGTGCGGCGCCGTGACGGCGTGTTGCACCGGCGCGAAGTGCGAGGGGCACATAAAGGACATAATGAATATGATAGAGCCCTCCAGGATGGGCGCCGATGTTGAAGCGAGCACGGACGCAAACGCAAAAGCGGTGAGGGACTGCATACTCCACGGCAGCGAGGAGGTCCGCCACCTCGTAAAGGAGGGGAAGTTAAAAATAGTGGTCGCGAAATACATGCTGGAAAGCGGCGAAGTGAAAATACTCGGATGAAGTGATTGAGATGGTCGGGGAGAAGGAATACGGGCTGAAAAAAATGGTGCGCACGCTGAAGGCGTTCAGCGGCAGCGGCACCCAGCTCATCTCCGTCTATATCCCCGCGGGCTACCCCATCCACGAGACCGGAGGCAAGCTCAGGGAGGAGCTGTCCCAGGCCTCCAACATAAAGTCCAAGCAGACGCGCACCAACGTGATGGACGCGCTGGAAAAAATCATAAACTACATGAAGATGTTCAAGCAGACGCCGGAGAACGGCATCGCCATATTCGCGGGCAACATCTCGGACAACCCCGCGAAGACCGACATAAAGCTCTTCTCGCTGGAGCCGCCGAGCAAGCTCAACGTGTCCATCTACCGATGTGATTCCCGCTTCTTCCTTGAGCCGCTGGAGCGGATGATGGGGGCGAAGGACTCATATGGCATCATCGTCCTGGACGGCAGGGAGGCGACGCTCGCGATAGTGAAGGGCACCAACATAGAGGTGGTTGACAGGCTCATCTCCCACGCGCACGCGAAGGTGCGCAAAGGGGGGCAGAGCCAGAGGCGCATAGAGCGCCTCATAGAGGAGTCAATAGAGAAATACTACAAGCGCATCGGGGAGTCCGTGGACAAGCACCTGCTCGGCAGGGTGAAGGGCGTGGTGGTCGGCGGCCCCGGCCCCACCAAGGAATTCTTCGTGAAGATGTCCCCGTTCAACTACCAGATAAAGGTCATGGGCGTCGTGGACACGGGCTACACCGACGATTTCGGAATCCGGGAAACCCTCTCCAAGGCGGAGACGATACTTGAGGGGCAGGAGGCGGTGAAGGAGCGCATCCTGGTGGAGCGCTTCATAAAGGAAGTGGTGAAGGAGGGGCTCGCCACGTACGGGCTGAAGGAAGTGATGGAGGTCATATCCACCAAGAGGGCGGACACCGTCCTCGTGTCCGAGGGCCTGGAGTACCAGATGGTGGAATGGAAATGCTCATCGTGCGGCGAGGCGCTCTCCAAGGCGACGAAGGAGGACCCGAAGCCGATAAAATGCCCAAAATGCGGCTCGGAGATGGAGGTCATGGGCATAGTGCCCCTGCTTGACTATCTGATAGAGAACGCGGAGGAGAAGGGCATAAAGATAGAGATAATATCCACGAACACGGTGGAGGGCAACCAGTTCCTCCAGGGGTTCGGCGGCATAGGCGCATTCCTGAAATACAGGACCAATTACTGAGTCGTATTGGTGGTGTTGGCGGTGATGTTTGCCGCACTCGTATTCCCATCGGCCACGGGAAGCACGGGCGCGGGGTTCCGCACCCCTACGGTGCACCCGTTTTCCGTATAATCCGCATCCATGCCCACGACCAGCTCGTTCCAGAACACCTTCGTTTCATTATATTTCCTTATGTAGATGATGGACTTGCCCTGCACGTCCCTTGCGGCGTTTATCTCGTCCAGGCATCCCGCCACCGGGGCGGTGTATGTCGTCCCGTTGTCATATGTCCTTATGCATTCCGAGTCCAGGGAATAGAAGCTCTTGTTTATGCCGCCTATCGCGGTGCTGTACGCGATGTCCACCGCGCACTGCATTATGTTGCTCCTGACTGCATCCTCCCTCGCGCCCCTCAGGTCCATCACCAGATACAGTTCCGAGGATGAGGCGAGCGTTTCCGAAAACTCGCTCAGGTAAACCTCGTCCCTGCCCGCCCACGGGTCCGGTGGCTGCCCTGGCTGCATGAAGAATATGTATGCGGCTATCGCAAACGCCGCTATGATGATTACCCCAGTCGCAACAGCTTTAGTGTTCATTCTATCCCCCAGTTCCAGGTTTCGTTCGTTTCGTTGCCCGCCGCCGCTTCGGGCGCCGCATCCACCGGCACCGCAAGCATCTGCGCCACCTCGCATGCCTCAAAGTACTCCTCGTCACCTGTGAATATCGCGTTGTCCACGAACACAACCGAGAATTCCGGCCTTGTCTGCAACGCGGAATACCTGAGCGTTATTATCGGCTCCTCAATGCTGTTGTAGCATTCGCCCAGCGTCGTGTTCTGGCTGGTTATGCAGTCCCCGTCCGTCTTGTCATAGACATTCACCTGCCTCGGGGAAAGCTCGGCGGCCATCGTCTGCGCGCACGCCTTCATCGCCTCTGCGGCACCGGCGCTCACGCCCTCCGTCTCCACCAATATGGACACGTGGCTGGAATCCGCGAGCGACGTCCTGTACTCGGTGAAATCCGCATCTGATGATGAGCCCTTGAGAGTGAAATACGCGCCTGCGGAAACCCCGCCCGCCACGAGCAGGCCCAGCCCGAGGAAGATGAAGCCCACGAACATCGCCACCCTGCTCGCCTTTGCCGACCTCGCGAAGAAGAACAGGAACGCGAAAGTGAGCAGCGAGCCGAGCGAGAAGAATGAAAGCGCCGAAAGCATTAGTGGCGCGAATTCGGACAGGTTGCCCTTCTCCACCCTGTCCATCGGCTGCACGGCCACCACGAGGCTCTCCACGCCCTCGTTCGTGCTCCTTGCCGCCGCCCTCAGCGGGCTGAGGTATGTGTTTCCGGAATAGACCGACTGCACAATCGGCTCCGCGGCCGCGGTTATGTTCATGTATCCGCCCCTGATCTCCAGGTACCTCTCAGGAGAGAGGCCCTCCACGAAGCTGCGGTCCAGGTTCTTTTTCCTGGCGGAGAGCGTTGACGCCAGCGCCGCCTGCTCGTCGTTCAGGTTGGACGTCTCCAGGATGAACAGGGACAGGGAGGCCTCCGCCCTCGCATCCTCGGTTGAATTGTATATCCCCCACTGGCCGGGTATCGCTTCGGCGAGCCGGTTCGTTTTCGCCCTCAGCTCGTCCATGGATGCGTTCACCTGCGAGAAGTTGCCAGCCGCAAGGTCCGCGTCCGTCTTCGCTATGAGCGCGTCAATCCTGTTCGCGTCCATGTTCACCGAAATGTTTGAGACCACCAGGAGGAGCGCCCTCGCGTCCGCCACCGTGGCCTGCCCCCTTTCCCTCAGCGGCCTATATATGCTGTTGTAATATTCGCGCGCCGCGTTGCTCTCCGCAATGAAGATCCTCGTGTTCGCGGCCGCGACCATGGTGAGGCCCAGGCTCTCGTAGTCGCCGAGCAGCTCAGTTTTCTCCAGCATCGCGTCTATCTTCGCGTTCGCGTTGTCCAGGTGCGCGCTGTCTATCTTCATGGGCGGGCATATCCCAAGGCACTCCGGGCATTTCTCCCCGGACCTGGGCATCTGGAAACGGCTGTCCTCTATCTTTTCCTCATCCTCCTTTATCTCGGGTATGTAAGCCTTCATATCGTTCAGGCTGGTCCTGATGTTCCTGCTGTCCATCCGGTCCAAAAGGTTGAATATTGTATTCATCTTATCCGTAAGGTCGTTGCTGGAGAGGGAGAAGTCCATCACGTCCGGCAGGATGTCTTCCAGGTTGGAGCAGCCTATCGCATCCCCCAGCTCGTTGCACATGAAAAGTGCAGTGGTGCTGCAGTCAGTTTCATTCGTGCACGGGAACTGGTGCAGGTACATCGCCATCCTGCATCCCTCCTCTTCGTACCCCATCTCCCTATCTACCATGTAATACGGCACAACATATCCGGGGAAGACGGTAGGGTCCACCCTGTATCCAGGGAAGTAGTCGCCGTCATTCCTGCTGAAGTCATAGTCTTCAAAGTCCGTCCTCAGCGCCTCAATCTCTGCGTCCGTCGGGTAATAAAGTTCCGTAAAATAGGCATTCACCACCCTTCCCACTATGTCCGGGTTGGTTATTATCTCCCCGCTGCCGTCAAGCAGGAACACGGGCTCGTCGTCTATGTAAACAAGGGTGTAGGCGACCGCATCCACCACGAACGTGTCCTGGGAGGTTATGTTCTCGCCGGGCTCCAGGTATTTGGTGATATCCGCGGAAAACGCTGCCGGAAGCAGCAGTAATAAAACTATCAGAACGCTGGTGGTCGGTCGCATGGGCAACTATTGCCCTTACTTATTTATAAAGATTATGAATTTTTGCGCTATTTCTCACGACGCACTATATAATCGGCGAGCGATTCCATCAGCTCCATCCCCCCGCCGGATTTTATTGGGCGCAGGGACGCCTTCGCCTCCCGCACCAGCCTCTCCGCGCAATCGGATGCATATGCGATGGAGCCGCATTCCAGGGCAAGCGCGATTATCTCGCGCACCTCCGCCCCGCTTTTCCCCGCCTTCCCCAGTATCCCGATGACCCTCTTGCGCACCTGCGGCGGCGAGTTTGCAATCAGGTGTATGGTGATGAGCGACCTCTTCCCCTCCTCTATGTCCTCGCCTATCTTCTTCCGGTATTTGGAGGGGTCGGCTGTGAGGTTCAGGACGTCGTCCTTTATCTGGAACGCAAGCCCGATTTTCTCCCCGAACTCGCGCATCGCCTCCTGGCTTCCCTTCCCTGCGCCCGCGCAGTATGCCCCTATCTCGCAGGACGCGCCTATGAGCGACGCTGTTTTTCCACCGACCATCACGAGGTATTCCTTCTCGCTGACGTCAAACCTTTTCTCCCTGTACCAGTTCAGCTCCCTTCCCTGCCCTTCCGCCACCGCCCTGAACGAGCGTATGAGTATTTCTGCGCCGCCCCTGAGCCTTTCCCCGTCCGCCCTGCGCACGAGCGAATGCCACACCAGGTTGTAGAGCGCATCGCCGCTGTTTATCGCAATCGGGATGCCGTATTCCATGTGCAGCGTGGGCTTCCCCCTCCTCATGGGCGAGGAGTCCTCTATGTCGTCATGTATGAGCGTGAAGTTGTGGAACAGCTCGATTGCTACGGCGAAGGGCAGGGCGTCGCCCTCCTTCCCCCCGCAGGCGGAGCAGGACGCGAGGGCGAGCACGGGCCTCACCCTTTTCCCTCCCCTTGAGATGAACTCCCCGAGCATCCCATAGACTTCCTTCGGCTCGGCGGGCAGCTCCGCATGAATTGCCTTCTCTATGGTTTCCGCCCGGGATTTTATGTAGGAATCTGCATCCATGCTTCCCCTTTTCATAAAGCAAGTATTAAATTCACTCGTTTTCAATTCTCTTTCCAATGTCCGATTTCATAACAGACTTTTTCATAAATCCCATCGCGGAGCGCACAGGCTATAATCTAATCAACACCCTCTTCTACGCCGCGCTCGCAATCGCCGCCGTCTATCTCATCTGGCTCGCATTCAAGAAATTCAAAATCCGCATAGACAATGATTTCTTCTACGGCGTCCTTTCGTTCGTGCTTTTCGGCTCAGCCGCCCGCGTGGTCACGGACGCCGTGGATGCGGGCACGCTCACCGCAGCCACCCCGCTCCATTCGCTCGTGCTCAATTCCGGCTTATACCAATACGGCTTCCTCACCGTCAGCCCCGGAATCTACGTGGTGGTCGCCTCCTTGCTCTTAATCTCGGTCGCAATCCTCAGCCACTTCCGCCGCATGGACCTGCTCAAATACATCGGCCTCGCCCTATTCGCCTTCCATTTCCTCCTTCTCCTTCCCTTCCTCCAATACTGGATGCACGCAATCCCCGTCCTTCTCATGGCAGCAATCCCGTTCGCAATAGCATACTATTATTTCCGTGATACTCCCAGCTCGCTGGTCGCAGGCGCGCAGGCATTGGACGGCGCAGCCACCTTCTACATAATAGACATATTCTCCCCGCTCACGGGCATCCAGTATTTTGAGCAGCACGTGATTTCCCGCGCTGTGGGCGAATTCATGGACACCTACCTCCTCTTCTACCTCATAAAAATCGCAATCGCCTTCGCGGCGGCATATTTCGTGGGCAAGGAAAAGATGCCCATGGACGAGAAGCGCTTCATCTTGCTTATATTCATAATTATAGGGCTCGCGCCCGGCTTGCGCGACCTCCTCAGAATGATGGCGGGTACCTGAATGCTTTCGCTTGTGGGGTTGGGAATCGCATACGACATTACGCTTGAAGGGCTAAAGGAAGCCAAAGCTGCGGATGAGCTTTACCTTGAAGCCTACACCATGCCGATTGAGGAAAAGGAAATTTCCAAACTTGAGAAAAGCGTTGGTAAAAAATTCACCCGCCTTCCAAGGGATAAAGTAGAGAGCAAATTTTTGGTGGAGCGCGCAAAGGAACGCAACGCCGTCCTTTTGGTTGTGGGCGACCCGCTCGCAGCCACCACCCACATTTCCCTTTTGATAGATGCGAAGAAAGCAGGCATACAGGTGAAAATAATCCACAATTCCTCAATCCTCTCCGCCGCGTTGGGAAAATCCGGCCTCCAGCCCTACCGCTTCGGAAAGACCGTCACCCTCGCGTACTGGAGGAAGAATTACGAGCCAATTTCCCCGCTCCAACTCATAGAACAAAACCTGTCCATGGACATGCACACCCTTCTATTGCTGGATTTGGACCCGGAACTGGGCCCCATGGATGCGAAAACCGCCCTTGGGCAATTGGAAAAAATGGAGAAGAAATACGGAAAGAAAGTTTTTGATGAGTTGGTGGTCCTGAGCCGCGTCGGCCACCCTGATGAGAAAATTTCATTCGGCACCCGCGCGAAACTAAAAAACAAGAATCTGGGAAAGCCGCCCTTCTGCTTCTGCATCCCGGCGAAGCTCCACCCCATAGAGGAGGAATACCTCGCGCTCCTCCAGCCCCCATCCTTTTAACCCTTTCCCACCCTCTAATTATATCTCATTAATGGTGCTGGAATGTGCGGGATAATCGGCTATGTAGGCAGCAGGAAGGCTTCCGAAATCATCTACAAGGGGCTATGCACCCTTGAATACAGGGGCTATGACTCCGTAGGCGTGGTGATAGATACTCCCGAGGGCATGGAGCTGAGGAAAGGCAAGGGGATGGTGGAGGAGGTATGCCAGGCGATGCAATTCACATCCATGGACGGCACCACGGGCATAGGGCACACGCGCTGGGCCACACATGGCGTCCCGTGCAAGGAGAACGCGCACCCCCATACGGATTGCACAGGGAAAATAGCAATAGTCCATAACGGCGTGATAGAGAATTACCAGGAGCTCGGCGACGCCCTCGCAAAGAAGGGCCACAAGTTCTCTTCGGAGACGGATTCCGAGATTTTCGCCCATCTCGTGGAGGACGAAAAAAAATCGGGCAAGGACACATTCCAGGCATTCCTCTCCTCGCTAAAAATGCTGAAGGGCTCGTTCGCAATCGCCCTGCTCGCGGAAGGGGAAAGGAAGCTCTACGTGGCGAGGAAGAACAGCCCGCTCGTAATCGGGCTGGGGAAGGGCGAGAGCTTCGCCGCATCCGACATGACCGCGATGCTTGAGCACACGAAGGACTTCGTTCCCCTCGGCGAGATGGAATGCGCGGTCCTGGAGCCGGAAGGGGTGAAATTCTATTCACTGGAAGGAAAAGCGCTCCAAAAGGCCCCGATGCACGTGGACTGGTCCCCGGAAATGGCAGAGAAGGGCGGCTACGCCCATTTCATGCTCAAGGAAATCCACGACCAGAAGCATTTCGTGTTTGAATCCCTCTCAACGGACGTGTCTGCGGCGAACGCCCTCATCTCCAAATCCGGGAACATCCACATAACCGCATGCGGCACATCGTACCACGCCGCCCTCATGTTCAAGTTCCTCTCCCAGAAATACCTGGGGCGCGAATGCGACGCCACAATCGCATCCGAATACCCGTTCATAGCCAGCCCGGGCAAGGGCACGCTGGTCATCGCAATCTCGCAGTCCGGGGAGACCGCGGACACGATGAAGGCGCTGGAATACGCGAAGGGGAAAGGGGCGAAGGTGCTCGCCCTCACCAACGTGGTCGGCTCCTCCATCACCAGGGTGGCGGACGAGGTGGTGTATCTCAATTCCGGCCCCGAGGTCTCGGTCGCAGCCACGAAGACCTTCACCTCCCAATTGGCGGTCGTATATAAGCTCCTTTTCCCGGACAGGGATTTCTCGGAAGTGCCGAAGATAATCGCGGATTCCCTGCAGAAGGAAGTGGAGATAAAGCGCATCGCCGACTCCATAAAGGGGAAGCCGGACGTCTTCTTCATCGGGAGGGGGCTCTCCGTCCCGATAGCGATGGAGGGGGCGCTCAAGCTCAAGGAAATCTCCTACATCCACGCGGAGGCGTATCCCGGAGGGGAACTCAAGCACGGGCCCCTGTCCCTCATAACCGATGGCGTCCCTGTAATCGCATTGGCGCCCAGCGACGACAGCGTCTATAAGATGCTGGGCAACATAAAGGAGGTGCGCGCAAGGGGCGGCTTCGTAATCTCCCTCAACAACAGCAAGGAGATAGTGAATGCGTCCAACGTCTCCATTGATATTTCCAGCGTGGACCCGCTCCTGCACCCGTTCGCGATGATAGCGCCGCTCCAGCTGCTTGCATATTACACGAGCGTCGCCAGGGGCATAAACCCGGACCGCCCGAGGAACCTTGCAAAATCCGTCACTGTTGAGTAGAATCCCTTACTATCTCCGGAATTTCCCTGATGCTCTCAACGACAAAATCGGGCCTTATCCTTCCCTGCAGGGCATCCGCACGGGAACTCACTCCGGTAAGGACAAGCGCACTCTTCATCCCCTCCTTTTTCGCCATCAGGATATCGGTGGAAAGCTGGTCGCCGACCATGAGCGCCTCCTCCTTTTTCACACCATGCTCCTCCACAATCAAATCCAGCATGTACGGCTCCGGCTTCCCGATTATGAGGGGCCTCTTCCCTGTTGAATACGCGAGGGAGGCGACAATCGCCCCGGCCCCAGGCAAAAATCCATCCTCAACCGGGTACGATGGGTCATCATTTGTAGCTATGAAATGCGCACCCTTCAGAAGCGCCCTGAATGCTATGGAAAGCTTAGCATAGGTGAGGTTCCTGTCCAGCCCCACAACGACCGCTTTTGCATCCTCGGTCTTCACGCAACGGATCCCCGCATCCGTAAACTCTTTCTCAGTATCCTCCTCAAGCACGTATGCGGTCGCATCCGGCATGTTCTCCGACATGTATTTCGCCGCCCCGTAGCTGGTGCAGTATACCTTCTCAAGGTGCGCCTTTATCCCAAAAGAAGAGAGCCTTTTCGCAAAATGCCTCCGCGTGCGGGAACCATTGTTTGTAAGGAAAAAAACCTCCACACCCTCCTTCTCCAGCGCACGCACCGCCTCCTTCGCGCCGGGTATCGCCTTCTCTCCCCGGTATATGACGCCGTCCATGTCAAAGATGACTGTCCCGATTTTCAAGCGATCTACCGCAGCGTGCCCAGCAGCATCTTCTCCAGCTCTATCGGCTTCCACACTTCCAGCGCCTTTATCGCGTATTCCAGCGCGGTCTCGCTCTCCGCATGGATGTCAAACAGCGGGTCGCCCGGCTTCACCCTGTCCCCCTTCAGGCGGTAGAGGTAGATGCCCGCGCCCTTGTTCTTGGGGGCGCCCGCAGCCCTCGCAATCTTGGATATGCCCTTGTTGTCTATGTGGCTTATCTTCCCTTCCTTGTCCGCCTTGACCGTGTGCTTGTACTGCCCGATGGGGATGTCCGATTCCTTCACGTTCGCGTTCCCGCCCTGCTCCCCGATTATTTCCTTCATCTTGCCCCATGCCTTCCCGTTCCGCAGCAGGCTCATCGCCGCGTCGTGGCCCTCGCCCTCCTTCACCTTGCCCACGAGCTCCAGTATCTTGCCCGCCAGCATGCAGCTCTTGTTCCTCAGGTCCGCGGGCCCGGTGCCCTGCAGCACCTGCATCACGTCCTTCACTTCCAATCCCGGCCCTATCCCGTTCCCCACAGGCTCGGAGCCGTCGGTTATGAGCCCCTCTATCGTCATGTCCAGGCGCTTCCCTATCTTGATGAAGTCCGCGCCCAGCGCCTCGGCGTCCTCCATGTTCATTATCTTTACTCCTCTTCCCAGCGGGATGTCCACCACCACGTAGTGCGCGCCCACGCTCTTCTTCTTCGCGAGTATGCTGGCGAGCAGCATCCCCCTCGGGTCCAGCGAGAGCGGGTTCCTTATCTTGATCAATTTGTCGTCCGCAGAGGCGAGGTTCATCCCCCCTCCCCACGCGATTGCGCCGTGCGTCTTGAGCACTATCCTCTTCATCTCCTCCACGCTGAAATCCACTGGCGCGAGCACCTCCATGGTGTCCGCGGTCCCTGATGCGGAAGTGATGGACCTGGAAGAAGTCTTCGGGATGTATATCCCCGCGGCGGCAAGTATGGGCACCAGCACCATCGTGGTCCGGTTCCCCGCCACGCCGCCTATGCAGTGCTTGTCCGCGATGGGCCTCACGCCCAGCTCAAGGTGGTCGCCCGACTCCACTATCGCGTTCGTGAGCGACACCACCTCGTCCTCGCCCATCCCGCGTATGTACGTTGAGGTTATCCAAGCCGAAAGCTCGGCCTCGCTCAGCCGGTTGTCCATCAGGTCATGGATTATGGTGTGTATCTGGGAGGATTCCAGCCCCTCGCCGTCCAGCTTCTTCTTTATGTAATCCACGCTGGCGGGCCTCTCCATCTTCACGACCTGGAGTATGTCGCCCTCCTCTATGGCAAGCACGTGCGCGACATCCCCGAACACGCCTATCTCGCCCTTCTTCACCATCTCCTTGCTCAGGTCCACTATGCAGACCTTGTTTCCCCCGGTGGTCTTCAGGTCCACGCGGTACCCCTGCCTTATGTCGTTCTCCAGGGCCTCGTCCTCGTTGAGCACCACTATGTTCCTGCCGGTCTGTATGTCTATCACGTGCGCCTGCACGATGTACTTGCGCTGTTCCCACAGCTCCTCCTTCTTCTTCCTCTTCTGCTTCTCCTCGTCGCTCATTATCTGGTTGTTGTTCTTTTTCGCATCGTTCGGCTTCGCCGGCGCTCCCATTCCCTTCGGGCCGCCCCTCATCGCCTTATCCAGTATCCCCATCATTCCATCTCCCTCGCAAGCTTTTTCATTGCAACTGAATACATCGCCTGCGGCGGCACCACCCCCATCTCGGTGATGTAGCCGTTGATGTACCTTGCCGCGGTCGCGTCAAACGCCGGGTTTGAGACCTTAACGCCCTTCGGCGGCCTTTCCCAGACCTCCTTCCCGTCCCTCTCCTCTATCTCCTCCCGCTCCCCGTATATCGTGAGCGCGTCATACTTGTAGAGCTCCGCGGCCGAATAGAAGGAAACGTCGTTCATCCTCGCAATCCTCGCGACCGAGGAGGTGCCGACCTTGTTTATCAAATCCCCCATTGCGGTGATTGCGTCCGCGCCCACCAGCACGAGGTCCGCCTTTTTCATGAACTTGTTTATCCCCATGTCCACCGTTATGGTGACATCCATCCCCGCCTTCGCCAATTCCTCTGCAGTGATTCTTCCCTGGAACCTCGGCCTCGTCTCGCAGCACACCACGCTTATCTTCTTCCCATCCTTGTGCGCCCTCTTGAGTATGCCCGTGACCGTGCTGGAATGGCAGTGCGTCACCACCAATCCCTTTTCGGGCAGCAGCATCGCCCCGAACTCCGCGATGTTCGCCATCGCCGCCTCCATCCCATCCAGGTATTTCTCCGCGTCCCGCACTATCCTTCTCTTTATCCCCTCAACCGATGCGGCTGGCCTCCCCGCAATCTCGGAAATCGCGAAATCCACGGACTCCCTCATCAGGTTCCTGAGCATCGGCTCGGTGGGCCTCACGTGCATTATCTTCCCGCGCGCCGCCCTCAGCTCAGCGGCCAGCTGCTCCTTCGTCTTCGCCTTTGAATCCTCCACGGTCCATATGATTGCGCATATCCCCGCCTTGGCGACGTTCCTCGCGCCCTGCACTTTCAGGGCCTTTATGTCCTTAAGCAGTTTGTCAACCCGGTTCATATCAGCACCCAGCACATCTAGCCAACCCCGCCATAATCCAATCTCGTCTTTCCCAGGTAAACCCCGGGAACGTCGGTAACCCTCCCGATGACCTGTGCGCCGACCTTGTTCCTCTTCGCAATCCCGAGTATCCTCCCCTCGTCCTTCTCCGGCGCCACAACCACCATCCCCATCCCCATGTTGAACGTGCGGTACATCTCCATCTCGCTGTCAACACGCTTCCATAGCTCCATGAATATCTTCCCGGGCTTCATCGGCTCCTCAATCAGGAATCCGTATTTTTTGTTGAGCCGCATGAGCTTGGAGAACGCCCCCCCGGTTATGTGCGCAAGCCCGTGCACCTCGCATGCGTGGAGCATCTCCATCACCGGCTTCACGTAGATTTTGGTGGGCGTTAGCATCTCCTCCCCCCACTTCTCCATATTCAGGATTTTCCGCGCAAGCGAATACCCGTTTGAATGCAGCCCGGAGCTCTCCAGCCCAATCAGCACGTCCCCCTTCCTTATCGTGTCCCCCGTTGTGTATTTCTCCACTTTTCCAATCACGGTGAATGCGAGGTCAAAGGGCTTCTCCCCCCCTTTTATGACGTCCTTCATCACGGCGGTCTCGCCGCCCACTATCTTTATTTCGCTCTCCTTCGCCCCCGCGACCAATCCCTTCATTACCTCAGTAATCAGCTCCTCGTCCTCTTCCGCCACCGCAAGATAATCCACGCCAGCGAGGGGGCGCGCCCCCACGCATATTATGTCATTCACATTCATCGCGATGGCGTCAATCCCGACCGTATCGTATTTCCCGACCGCCTGCGCCACCAGCACCTTCGTGCCCACGCCGTCCGTGTGCATCGCGAGCCTCTCATTCCCCACGTCAATTATGCCCGCATAATGCCCCACGAGCGCATTTTTATCTCCAGCAAAAATAGCCGCGTTTATCGCCGCTTGTATGTTCCGCACTTTCTTTATGTCAATGCCGTACCCTACTCCCATGCCCCGGTTTCGGGAGTAATGTATATAAATATAGTGAAGGCAGCCGGTTTCCGGCAGCCAGCAGAAATACGCCCTTCATCCTATTACTGCATTGAACAATAACCCCACAATCACAAATGAAACCGCCAGTATGCCCGCGAACGCCGCAAGCAGCTTAGGCTTCAATACCTTTCTCAGGATAATCATCTCAGGAAGCGATAGCCCCGTCACGCTCATCATGAGCGCAAGCGCGGTGCCCATCGCCATCCCCTTCGCCATCAACGCCTGCACTATGGGAATTGTTCCCGCCGCATTTGAGTACAAAGGCACCCCAATCAAAACCGCAATCGGCACGGCGAGAGGATTATCCTTGCCCGCAATGTCCGCGAGGAACCCAACAGGCACAAATCCATGTATGAGCGCCCCAAGACCAACGCCCAAAATAATGAAGGGCCCCACTTTTTTCACTATGTTTAACATCTGGCATTTCGCAAATTCCACCCTTCCTTCCCAGGTGAATTTCTTCTCCTTTGTTTTTCCCAGGGTGCTCTCATACACAAAGCCCTCCACTTCCTTCTCCAGCCCCAACCTTCCAATCAGGATTCCTGCAAATACCGCAATGAACAATCCCGTCCCAGCATAGAGCAGCGCAATCTCCCATCCGAACAATCCGAAGAGGAGCGCAAGCGCAATCTCATTCACGAGCGGGGCGGAAATCAAAAACGAAAACGTAACCCCAAGAGGAACGCCCGCCTCAACAAATCCAATGAACAAAGGAACTGCGGAGCACGAACAGAACGGGGTGGGCACGCCCAGGAGCGCGGCAAGCACGTTCCCCACACCCTCTTTTTTCCCGCCCAGCCATTTCCTTACCCTTTTGGGAGTGACGAATGTGCGTATTATCCCAACAATAAAAGTCATCACCGCAAGCAGCAGGAATACCTTTATCACGTCTGCTATGAAGAATTCCAATGCATCCGCCGCCGCCCCGGCACCCATGCCCAGAAGGGAATAAACAACCCATGCCGCAAACGCTTCCAGCATAAATGTCACCACTCTTTTATCCCAGCCAGTATCCTCTTCCCTTTTCCAGAAACAGAATACACCCGCATCTTCCCGTCCTTGCGCATGCGCACCAGCCCTGCACCAAGGAGCACAGACAAATGCTGCGAAACAGCGGGCTGCGTCTTCCCGACAATCTTAGGAAGCTTGCACGCGCATATTTCCTTCCGCGCAATCCTTTCCATAATCCGCATCCGGGTTTCGTCCGCCAGCGCTTTCAATAGTCCCATTTTCACATATAAGTATATACTTATATGTTCTTAAACCCCGCGCTCAGGCAAGCTTCAGCCCGTTAGGGACATTCCTCTCCGGCACCGCGAGGACGACCTTCCCGTCCCCCAGCACGAATCCGGTTGTAAGCACCTCGGACTCAAAACCAGCCACGCGCTTCGGCGGGAAATTCACCACGCACACAACCTGTTTTCCAACCAGTTCCTCCTTCCTGTATAGTTCCGTAATCTGTGCGCTGGACCTCTTTTTCCCGAATTCCCCAAAATCAATAAGTAGTTTATACGCTGGCTTCCTAGCCTCCGGGAAATCCTCCACTTTGATTACGGTCCCAACCCTCAGCTCCACCTTCTCAAATTCATCCCACGTGATTGGCATGCAAATCCTTCCCCGCCCAACAATTATTAATCTTCACGCCTGAAAGCAACCCATGGGCTTCCAGGAACTTTTAATCGCCGCCTCAGCCGCGGCAATTTCCACGGGCCTCGGCGCCTTCCTAATCCTTCCGTTCAAGAATGTGAAGGAGAAGGTGTTCCCAATCCTCATCTCCTTCTCCGCGGGCCTGATGTCCTATTCCGCGCTTGAGATGCTCCTGCAATCGCACAAGTCCGCGGGCGACGTCCCGCTCATCATCGGCTTCCTAATCGGAATCGCCTTTTTCATCGTAGCAGAAAAACTCCTTCCCCACGCCCACCTCATGCTCAAGAAGAAGGAGATGCAGCCCTCCAAGAAGAAGGCGGCGATGGTCTATGGCACAATCACGTTGCACAACGTGCCCGAAGGCTTCGCAATCGCCTCCGCGTTCGCCGGCTCAACGCCCCTGGGCTGGCTCGTCGCGCTGGCAATCGCAATCCAGGACTTCCCGGAAGGGTTCCTCGCCTCCTCCCCCCTCGCCTGCTACGGCATGGAGGGGAAAAGATGCATCAAATATGGCATTCTCTCCGGATTGGTGGAATTCGCAGCAGCGGTCGTCGGCTTCCTCTTCCTTTCCTACATAACCCCGCTCGTGCCGTATGCGCTCTCCTTCGCCGCGGGCGCGATGTCCTACGTGGTATTGGTGGAACTCCTCCCGGACGCGTTCGTGAAGGGCTCGGAAAGGGCTTCCGCCATCTCCTTCATCCTCGGCGCGGGAATCGGCTTCGCACTCGCCACAATATTAGCATTTTAAACCCCCGCTCCCCAAATCAATCCATGAAGGGGGAAATCTCCGGGCAGCTTGTCAATGTTTTCACCCGCGAGACCTACCCCGCGAGGATAGAGTGGGAGGACGGCATCTTCACGAACGTGGAGGAGCTGGGCCACGCCCCCGAGCATTTCATTATTCCGGGATTAATTGACGCGCACATCCACATGGAAAGCTCCTTCCTCTGCCCCTCCAGGTTCGCCGAACTCGTAGTGCCGCGCGGAACCTGCGCCACAATCACGGACCCGCACGAGATGGCGAACGTGTGCGGGATAGCGGGAATCAAGTACATGCTGCACGACTCCGCGCGCATCCCGCTCAAGTGCTTCTTCACCGCGCCCTCCTGCGTCCCATCCACGCAGTACGAGACCTCCGGGGCGTCCATAGGCCCCCGGCAGATTGATGAGCTGTTCAAGGACAGGCGCATCGTCGCCCTTGGCGAGGTGATGAACTACCCCGCGGTCATCAGGAGGGAGAAGAGGATGATGGCTAAGATTGCGGTCGCCAGAAAATACGGCAAGCCCATAGACGGGCACGCCCCGCTCCTCACAGGGAGCGACCTGCGCAAATACATTTCCGCCGGCATCTCCACCGACCACGAGTGCACCCGGCTCTCCGAGGCGGAGGAGAAGGCGCGCCTCGGCATGGTCATACACGTGCGCGAGGGCTCCGCGGCCAAGGACATAAGGAAGCTCGCCACGTGCAAGGGCATAAAGTGCCTGGTGAGCGACGACCTTGAGCCGGACCACCTCCTCAAGCACGGGCACATGGACTGCCTGCTCCGCCTCGCGGTTGAGAACGGGATAGACCCGGTTGATGCGATAAGCATGGCCAGCCTCAACCCATCCCGCCACTACGGGCTGGGGATGGACGGCATCGCCCCCCGCTTCCCGGCGAATTTCGCGGTGTGCGACAATTTGCGTTTTTTCAACATGGGGATGGTCTTCATAGACGGCAAGGTCGTTGCGGACAACGGCAAGCCGCTCTTCCGCGTGAGGCCCGCGAAGCCCGTCAATAATTTCCACTGCACGGAGAAAAAACCGGAGGATTTCGTCATCCCCCTCCACAAAAAGTGCTGGAGGGTGAATGCCCTCGGCGCGAAGGACGCGGAAATCCACACGCAGAAGGTACTGCTCACGCCCGCGCAGGCGGCGAAGGCGAACATCATCACGGTGGTGGAGAGGTACGGCCACGGCCGCATAGGGAAGGCGCACGCCACGGGCTTCAACATAAGGGACGGCGCCTTCGGGCTCTCCGTCTCCCACGACAGCCACAACATAATCGCGGTCGGGAGCGGCGCGGATTCCATCTGCCAGGTGGTGAACAGGATAATAGGGATGAAGGGAGGCATCGCGGTTTTCTCAAGGGGAAAGATGCACACCCTCGCGCTTCCCGTTGGCGGCCTGATGAGCGACGCGCCGGGGGAAGGGGTTGCGCACAAGATAGACGAGCTGGAGGAGGAGATAAAGAAAATGGGCTGCGCCTTCAGGCACCCGATGGGCACGCTCTCCTTCATGGCGCTTCTGGTCGTCCCCGAGATAAAGATAAGCGACAAGGGACTCTTTGACGCGCAGAACTTTGAGTTCATGCACTCCTGCGTGGAGCTGTGAGTTTTTTTGGATGCCTTCCATCCACACCCTTTTTTAAATTGTTAGGTGCACCTAACATTTATGCGTCTGGTTTTAATGCAGGCAAAAGGGAAGGGGCATGCCGCGCAGGGCGGCGCCTTCGCCAAATCAAACCCCCTGCTTGGGGGGCTGCCGTCCCCCCATAGCGGCAGTGCCGCCCGGGGCACCGCGCGCGCCCCGCCCCCCGTGGAAAAAGCCGCCTGCGAAGAGGCGGATTGCGATGAAGGCAGCCAGGCGCGGCAGGAGGAAACGATGCAGGACGATTCCCTTGAGCATGCGACGCAGTCCTTCATCAGGGCGCTGGACAAGCGCATGCGCAAGCAGGCCGAGCAGATGAAAAAGGCCTGGACCAGGATCCATCTCGGGAAGCCGGGGGCCGGCGATGCGCCACATTTATAAATTGTCAGGCGCCCCTAAATCCTTAATGCACAAGAAGGGGGCGGAGGCCGAGGAATACCTTGAGCTGATTTTCCGCATGAAGGAGGAGGGGATGGAACCCCGCGTCAAGGACATCGCCTCCCGCCTGGGAGTAGCGCCGGCGAGCGTGAGCGAGATGCTCAGGAAGCTCGTGAGGGGCGGGATGGTTGAGGCCGAGAGGTACGGGAAAATACGGCTCACGAGGAAGGGCGAGGCAGGGGGGAGGAAAATCCTCCGCAGGCACCGCATAATAGAGGGCTTCCTAGCGCTCATAGGCGTGCGCAAAAGGGTGCACGAGGAGGCCTGCATCCTGGAGCACGCCGTTTCGGACGAGGTGGAAAGGCGCATGCGCAAGGCCGTGCTGGATGCCGGCTTCGTCCCCCTCGCCGCCCTCCGCGCCGGGGAGAAGGGAAGGGTGAAACATATATGCGCGGGCGCCGGGGAGTGCCGGCGGCTCGCGGGCATGGGCCTCACCGAGGGGGCCACAGTTATGCTCATAAAGGCCGCGCCGTTCCGCGACCCCATACGGATATCCGTGAGGGGCACGACGCTTTCGCTTGGAAGGGCCGCCGCCGGAAAGGTCTTCGTGGAGGCAATAAGGTGAATCCGCCGCCAGCGCAGGCATCCAGTTAAGATTAAAAACACTTTACCGTCTATTTATCCTTTACCCGCCGTAGCTCAACGGTAGAGCGATCGGCTGTAGCTTGTTTCTCTACGAAAGTAGAAACCGATAGGTTGCTGGTTCAAATCCGGCCGGCGGGATGTATATCTATTTTAATTCTGCATTTCAATCTTCCTCATATGGCTTCCGGAAAAAGAAATCTTCTTTTCCTGATTTCCTCCATAATAGTAATAGTATCAGCAATAGCAATCACTTTTTTCCAAAGCCCCAGTCCGCAATCCAATCCCGTTCCCGAAGGCTGCGGCCAGTTGAAAATTTACATAATCAACGTGAGCCAGGCAGATTCCATCCTCATCAAAACCCCGCAGAACAAGACCATACTCATAGATGCCGGCTCAAGGATGAAGCCCAACTCCTCCACGAACGCAGTCGCATTCCTCCGCACCCTCAACATCTCCAGAATAGATTATCTAATCGCCTCCCATTACCATGAGGACCACATCGGCGGGATGCCGGCAATATTCAATTCCTTTGAAATAGGAAAAGTATATGACAACGGAAACTGCGGCAACTATTCCAGCGGCGTGCAGAGGGATTTCCAGCTCTACGCCTCCAGAAATGAGTTCATCCACATCGCACAGGATACATCACTGCAAATAGACTCCTGCCTCGCGGAATCCAAGATAATCGCCCCATACGCCGCTCCCGGAAAATGCTTCAATTCCCGCAGCGACTCCTCAAATGAGAATGAGAATTCCATCCTCCTCCGCATCGTTTATGGAAACACCTCCTTCCTCTTTACCGGGGACTGCGAGGAAAACTGCGAAGAGGAATTAATCCAAAAGGGAGAAAATATCCATTCTGATTTCCTGAAGGTAGGCCACCACGGGAGCGCAACCTCTTCCAGCGTTCCGTTCCTCTCAGCAGTTTCCGCCTCCATCTACGCAATCTCCACAGACAAGTTTAGGAGCGTGACAGACGGATATTTCCACCCGAGGCAAATTCCCCTCGGAAACATATACGCACGCGGCATAAATCAGGATAATTTCTTCCGCACCGACCTGAACGGGAATATAGAGATAATATCTGATGGCACCGCAATAACCGCCTCCTCCGATGCACCCGCCCCCTTATGCGAACTCTTCAGCGGCTATTCCTCCGCGAACGTTTCTTCCTATGCTCCAATCCCCGCCCTTGCCGGAAGGTGCAATTAGCCCATTTCCGCCCAAAACCTCCCTCTTTTATAAACCTTTTTTCCCCAACCTTCTCCAATGTTCAAGAGAATCCTTCCGGCACTCATACTGCTATCATTAGCATTCTCCATAGATGTGACCATGTATTATGGGGTGGGCTGTCCCCACTGCGCAAGGACCGAAGCGGTTTTCCAGGAGATAGGCGCGCAGTACAACCTTGAGATAAACCAGAAGGAAATCTACCAGAATTCACAAAACCGCGCGGAAATGTTCGCCGTGTATGAAAGGTTCGGCCAGGACCCCGCGGAAGGCGGAGTCCCCACCATCCTCGTTGAAAACAGTACAATGATTATAGGGGAACTGGAAAAATACCAGTGGGAGGCCCTCTTTGCCCTATGCCAGAACAGTTCCTGCCCGGCGGGAGTTTATACGAAATCCACTATAGATTCCGTCAGCCCCCTGCACGAGCAGGACCCGACCACCCAGCTTACCTGGGGAGTCCTCATCGGCGCCGCATTGGTTGATTCCATAAACCCCTGCACGCTCGCCGTAATGACGATGCTCCTCGGGATGATACTCATCTCGGACGGGAGGAAAAGGATGCTCCTTTCCAGCGTCGTGTTCATATCCGTGGTCTTCTTCATGTACCTTCTTTTCGGGCTTGGAATCCTGCAGGCGCTCGCCACCCCGGGCATAACCGACCTCTTCTTCAAGGTGGTCACGGTTGGAGCGCTACTCCTATCAATCATGGAAATAAACGCATACATAAATTACAAGCCCGGCTTCCTCGCCGTGGAGATGCCGGTTTTCCTGCGCCCCTACACGCATAAGGTGATTGAGGGCGCAACCTCCCTGCCCGGAGTCGCGGTGGCCGCGCTCTTCTGCTCCATCTTCCTCCTCCCCTGCTCCTCCGGCCCGTACCTCATGGTATTGGCGATGGTCTCCCAGGCGGTCACGCTGCAGACGCTCACTTATCTATTGGTCTATAACCTGGTATTCATCCTGCCGATGATAATCATAACATTGGCGGTCTATTCCGGCTACACCACGGTTGAAAAAGTGGGGGATGCGAAGGACAAGTACATACGCCAGATTCACCTGGTTTCAGGAGTAATACTCTTTCTATTGTTCCTGTTCATGCTGAACGAATGGATGCACTTCTTTTGAGCTTAGTGCTCCCCGAACCCTTCAGGGAAAGGGACCTTCTCCAGCACCAGCTCCATTCCTTTCAGCCCCTCTTCGCCAAACTGCATTTCGGTTATCCAGAACACGCCATCAGCGCCCCTGTAATACGGGCTTGACGCAATCAAAAGCGCGGCCGGGCTTCCGGCAAGCACCCTCACCATCCTGGACGTCTCATCGCCGTCCGCAGACACCATCCCGAAGGCGAGCGCTCCCCCTCCGTCCGGGCTTGTGAATATCAGGTGCCTCCTCTTGAACGGGACCGCACCCTGGAACAGCTCCCTGCCGGTCTCGTCCGTGACCACTATCAGCGAATCCGACCTCTGCCCCGCATCCGGGCTCTCAATCTTCACGAACACCGGCCCATTCGCGGTGGGCACCATGAGCAGCGTGCCCTTCTCCACCTCGGCGTCTATCCGCACCTCGTCCAGCAGCTCAATGTTCCCGTCCGCATGCAATTCCATTATCCTGCTCCTCCTGTCCCCCAGGATGAGGCCGCACGCTTTTGAGATGTACTGCGCAGGCCGCAGCGGGGCATCCAGCTCCAGCCGCACCGCAATGACCTTCTCCACCCATTCCCCGTCAATGAGGACTTCCGCGCGCACAATCCTCGCCCTCTGCTTGTTCTCCGCATCATCGTCGCAGACGGGCGCCCACATCTCCTCGCTCCTCTTGTTCCTCACCACGCGCATCGCGGGATTCGGGCCAGGATTTGTGCTTATGGACGCCTCGCCCCCGGAGATGCCGCACACGCTGACCTCCACGCCAGCCACCTCGCCAACCGAGCCCGCGTTGATTTCCTTCGGCTCGGAGCGCACCGCACCCATGGAAATTGAAACAGTCACAGTATTCTTCGCCGCGTCCACCGCAAGCACGTTCAGCACCATCCCGCCGAGCAGCGGAATCTCCATCCCCGCGGAAGCCGCTGAAAGCGCCCTCGCCGCATCCGGGGACTGCACCATGCATGCCGCTGGCACGTAGTCCTCAACCATCTTTGCGCATGCGGCGGTTCCAAGCAGCGCAGAAGCAGAAATTATCTTCATATTCCTCGCGCACGACTCCAGCACGGGATGCCTTGCAAGGAATCCCCTCATCCTGCTTTTTGGTTTCGGGGCATGCGCGGCCTTCTCGGCATCATTCTTAGGGGCGGTATTGAGAGTCTTCATTATAATATAGTGTTAAGGTATGTTTTTAAATGGTGGTATTCCCTCACTACAGATTAGAATATAACGACGTATCCGCAACCTGCGCGAACGGCACCCCGAACTCGTGCATGCATATCTTGTCCAGGAAGGCGAGCGCCGCATCCCTGAGTTCCCTGCCGCCGGCGCTTCTAGGGTCCTTCCCAAGCGATGCCGCCAGCTCGCCCACAAGGTTCCTTGCCACCCGCTCCACTACCCTGTCTTCCCCTGTGGCCATGGCCAGCGTCCCAAGCAGGTCGTCAAACCCCGCGTGCGCATCCCCGTATGCGATCTGGGCGGCGTATGCAATCGCTTCCTTCACGGTCTCGCTCGGCCTGCCGAGCCCCGCATCATTCACGTACCCGGAGACAAGCGCGTGCGTGAACTCGTGCACCATCCGCACCTTCATCCCGGCCAGGCTTTCCGAGTCTGGCATTATGATTATGGACACCTTGCCTTCGGGCGCCCCGGCATCCGTCATGTTGTTTACGGTGAGGGCATCCGCGGGCACCACAATCCCCCCCATTTCGGCGCCCCGTGGGTCTATGATGAGCATCATTATCCCCCCCACCTCCCGCACGCTCTTTATTTTTGCCTCCATGGACCAGTAGCCCCCCCTCTCCGTGCTTTCCAGCTTTACCCTGGCCCCGCTTATCCTGATTGTCGTTTTGCCGTTCGTGAATATGGAGGGCTTTTCGCCAGCAACCGTGCCGGCGGTATCCCTCGCCGCGCTGCAGGTGGTCGCCACAGGGGCCAGCAATAAGGCTGTGCCCGCGAAAATTGCGGAAACCTTCGCCGATATGGCGCCTCCCGCCCTTATTTGCCGCACAGCCATGGCTCTCCCCATAAAATGCTAGGACTCACAGGTTAATAATGGTGCCTTTTTTGCACCGTCACTTCTTCGTGCGTATCCTGTAGAATCCCCACGTTTCGTCCGAGCCGGCGCCGTCTATCCTTATCCTCACCTCGAACCTCCCCTCGTCGCCCAGCCCCTCGTAATCCACGGTGCCGCCGTGCGCCGCCACGAAAAGCGGAGTCCGCACCAGCCCGATGCTCGCATAGGGGATGGATATCCCCCACGACATCGCCGCGTTGTCAAAATCTATCGCGCTGGTGTTGGTGTCCCACACGTCAATCCGGCGCAGGAACGTGTCCGTTGAGTCGTAGAGGTCGCACCTAACATACGCCCCGATGATGTCGCGGGGGCCAAGCCCGTACATGCCGCCCCTCACTATTGGCGCGCTGGAACTGGGGTGTGTCCCCACGCCGGACGCAAGCTTTATCCCCATCTGCAATTCGGCCGGAGTCAGGCCCACGATAAGGTAAATCCCGGGGTTCAGCCCCTCGGTTTCTTCGCCCCTCGCACAAGTCAAATCCGCAGGAAGGGCCCCAAGCACCCTGAACACTATGCTTTCCAGGGAAGTTGCCCTCGGAATCCCGCATTCCGCGGGATATTCGGTGAGCTGGATGGTCATAATCTTCTGCTTGGGTATGCCGCATAGGAAACCCGCTGCCTCCGCAGGCCTGGTTTCAGGGTATGTGGTCGGTTCGCAGCCCCCGCCCTCCTCCGCATCACCGTCCTCAATAACATCAGGCGCATCGGTTGCCTCATCCATGCTGCCTTCATCTTCCGCGTCCGCCTCTTCAACATCCGCGTCCGGCCCCACGCTTTCATCCGGCTGCGCATCTTCTGTGGGCGCATCCTCTTCCGCATCAACCTCGGCCGCATCAGTTGCGGCGTCCGTGTCCGGCTCATCCTCTACAATCCCGCCGCATGCAGCGGCAGCAGCAAGCTCGAGCGCAAGCCCAAGCGACACAAGAATTCCATTCCTCCTCGTATAACCTGCGGGCGCATCGGTCTTCGCAATCTCTTCCCTCAAGCCGCCTTTCTCCTGCCCTTCTTTTGCAGAATCGGCATGGGCATCCTTCTGCCCAACAATTCTCATTCTGGATGCCTCAAGGAGTTTCGCGTGCCTCCGCGCCTCTATCGTGAGCGTGCGCCTCCCACGCCTGTTTGTCTTCGGAGCAAGAGAATCCGCATCCTTCATCCTCACAAATCTCTCCCTGCTTAGAACCCTAATGTCATTCGTCATGTTGTTATATACGGTCTTTAATGTTTAAAAATGTACGCCTCGGATATTTTGCAGCCCATACAGGCAGGAAGCCGAAACGAAACCCTTATTAGTATGTTAGAATGCATATAATATGTGAGAATATGGCAACCATAACGCCTAAAGGTCACAGGCATCCTAAGGAGGGCGAACCACGGGAGGAGCCGAAGCCCCCGAAGGAATACACGAGGAGGGATTTCCTTCATTTAACTAGAAACCTGTTGGTGGGCGGGGTTGCGGCAAAAGTACTTGCGTCCACTCCGGTAAAGGCTGATGATGAGAAGGAAACCGAGCGGGTGGCACAGGCGCCCGCACGCCCGCAGGTGAGGGGCACAGAGAGGCCTTCTGTGGCGACTCAGCCGGCGGTTAGTCCAATTACGCAGGAAGAATTTCAGACGAACTTTGCTTATATGTTTGATATGGCAAACCAGTACAGGACGACGACCGACCCTACGAGTGGCGGAACGAGGGGCGTAGTCATTGAGTTTGAGAGATGGAGAATAGAACCTGATAGTATTGTTGCCCCAGACGTACTACGAGGTTATAGTGCTGCTGTAACCAACCGGGTGCAGATGGGAGATGTGCCGCCGAATACTGTTTTTGCCTATGTAAGCGTAAATATAAGACCTGATGAGAGTGGAAAGCAGTTCTATCCAATGAATTTCAGGGTAGGCACGTTTGACATAATGGTTATTCCACACACAGAGTACGTAGAATTCTTTTATTTTGATTCAGCAACCGGCAGAAGCGGTGCCAGCACAGCCCGGTTCAGTCTGGTTGGCCAGCAATCTAATGATGTCCTTTGGGGTGCTGAGATAACACCTGAGGGGGTGGCACTGGTTGCGGTGGATGCCACGGCAATTGCTGATGGCAAGTTAAAGCCCGGCTATAGTTTAGCACAAGTATTTTTGGAGCCGAAAGCAAATGGCGGGTTAGATGTATACGTTGATTTATTCGGAATTGCTGGTGAATAGATGGCTGGGGCTAGACAAGGCAGGCAAGAGGGCGAACCTGTCCTTCAACGTACTGATAATGCGCTAACCGAAGTAAAGACCAACTTAAATATTGATTTGGCGATACTCCGCACCGCAACCCCAGACCAACTTTATGATAGTCTTAGGAACTCCGCACCACCAACATTCTCTGAGCAGGATATCCGCAACATAAGCGACACTTTTGTAGAAATCCGCGACAAGATGGCTGAGTTGGAGAGGAACGGGAAAGTTAATAGTCCAGAATTTGAGCAGCTTAGAGTACAGATGCTGGACCTAGGTACGCTCGCATCCTCCGTACTATCTGAAGATAATTTTGCAGCCCAGGAATCCCAGCAGCTTGCCCTGGATGCCTTGGAAACTAAGGACTTCGCAAGGGTTTCATTAAACGTAGAGAACATGAGTGCATTCAGGCAGGAGCATGCTAGAACAATTATGCCCCTGGATGAGGAGCAGCAGAGAAACCTCGCAATTCTCATGGACAGAAGAATGGACCCCGAATTATACGCGGCCATGAACCAGAGCGGAAGGGCCGACGCAAGATTCCAGATTTACCAGGAATTTGCGAGGAGCGAGGGGCTTGACATTTCGGACAGCGTCCTGCGGGAAGCAGCCGCGTCGCATGAAATCATAGTTGAGGCATTAAGGAAAAATGCGGCAAACCTGCCGGAACTTCTTGCCGCGAACAGCTGGGATGAACTCACTTCGCTCGCAACATCCTTCATGACACCGGGGGAGATAAACAGCTTATCCTCATTCGTGGAGGGTTCCACCGCGGCGATGTCCTCGCCGCTTGAGCAGCAGGCGCTCATGGTTGAAACCTTCCTCCAGGCCCTCACGAGCTTCGGGCTTGAGATAACCGAAGAGGAGGAAGAGCTGAGGAAGGACATGGAGAAATATTCCGACGAAAGGGAAAAACTCGCTTCTGATTTGGAAGAGGCAAAGGTCAAGTTTGCTAAAGGGCTCATGGAGATGGGGGATGAAGGCGGGCTGAGGTTCATTGCGCAGGCGCTTGAGGGCAATGCCGCTCCCGGAAGCGTGGAGTGGGACAATTTCTGGACCAAGGACAGGGCGCTTGCATTCAAGAATGCGCTGAAGGGATGATTGTAATGCCGAAAAAAAAGAAAGCAGCAAAGGGCGCTCTTTTCAGGGTTGAGCAGTTCGGATTGATGATTAATTCCTATTTGGGAAAGGCAGGGCCAAAGAGGACGAGGGGAGAGAAAGAGATTGCGAAGAGCATGAGCAAACTGGAAGCATTCTATGAGGACGCGGAGGCGGACAGGCGCGGATTTGCGGCGGAACTTAGGAAAGGCGGGGACGAGCTCGGCGCCTCCATGCTTGAGAATGGGATGGAGAGGGAAGAGTGGCAGAAGTTTTGGACTAGAGAAAGAATAGAAACTTATCGCAAGGCGATGAAGAAACGTTAAGGATTCTTCTCACAAAACCAGGACAAAAACAACTTTTTCATAAATGCCGCTGATGGGAAATTCGGGGGCATATAAGAATCGGAACGATTGGATTTCTGGTATCCTACTGCGGATTACCATTCTCCTTATAAATATGAAATAACAATGCCGATTATGGCAGCTACGGAAAGAAGAGAAATGGTTTCGGAGGTTTCCACGTACAAGCCTGTGAAAAAGGCACCTTTTTCCAAAAGGCACCCGATCATTTCCAGATTTGGAAAGAGCATTGCTGCGGGCATCTTCCTGCTTGGCGTGTCCTGCGCCCAATCCACTAACTCCCTTCCGCGCCCCAGCACTCCAGTAGTGCCAGCAGCTGCATCGCCTGCCCCTGTTGAATTTTATGATTACGCCAGGATATACCAGATTGCGGAGAGAATCGGCGTCCTGGTGCCGGTGGAATACGACCTCGGCGACCCGCGCATATTTGATGTCGGCCTGTTCCCGAACATTGGCGAAGAAGTGCATGGTCTGTATAGAGAATTGTATGCGCATTTTGCAGACATGGAGGCCCTCATCGCAGGCGGCACCCTCACCGCCGAGGAGGCGAAGTTTCTCAGAGACACAAAAAACAAGGTCAGCGCTGCGCTCGCTGAACCGATGCCCCTGCCGCGAATGCCTGAGCCATCAGCTGTCATAACCTGTACCGTGGTACCTCCCACGGGACCCGATTCGGACCAAGTTGTGGTTAAGTGCCCATATATCCCAGAGGTTCCTGATTCGGCTCTTGCAGCGGTGCCAGTTTTTAATACACTATGGGTGCCAATTCCGCCTGCAACATCTTCCATCCCCAACGGTAGATCCACTTTTGGGTTCGGTTTTGGTGCGCAGCTAAACGCACCGAGCGTTGAATCCCAGGATGGCAGCAGTGCCCCACGTCTTCATACGATCGGCGTGGATATAATGTTTGACATATCAAATATCTTTTTGGAATGAGCTTTTGTGATATCCCCCCCGTTTCAGATGCGGCTAGCTCATCGCCGCGATATTCCGTGCGCTCTCCAAAACCGTTAAAGGAAAGGAAGAAACGATAGAATAAGAATAAAGGGGAGGATTTCCTCCCCCCCCAGATCACCAAAATCACTTTGTGTGGTCCCTGTCAAATCTCCACGAATCATCCGCGCCTGCGCCATCAATGCCGAAGAATGCGGTGAACCAGCCCTCGTCCCCAATTCCATTGTAGAAGATGCCGCGGCCATCGGTCGCGACCTCAAGCGGAAGGCGGATTATGCCGAGGCTTGCGTGACCGGGCAATGGAAGATCGAGGTCCCAAGACATCGCCCCATTAAAGGGATCAATTTCCACATGCCCTGTCGCAGGCACAAAAAAGCCGTATTCTATGACGCCACCAGCAGCATCAAGCAGCCACGTATCCGCTCCGAGTGTGCCGGATACTCCAGCAAATCTCAATTGATAAGTACCTCCATTTATCGGGTCCATATCAGCAACATGCAACCTTGAAGCCAACTTCAACCCCATCTGCAATTCAGCAGGAGTCATGCCCACAATCAAGAATACACCTGAGTTCAAGCCCCCGATTTCGGCTCCCCTCGCACAAGTCAAATCCGCAGGAAGGGGCCCAAGAACCCTGAACAAAACGCTCTCAAGAGAGGTCGCTGGAAGAATGCCGCATCCCTCCGGATACTCAGTTATCCTGGCAGTGACGGTCTTCTCCACACCAATGCCGCAAATGGTTCCTGAAACTTCTGGCGTACCAGTCTCATCGTGGATTATAGGGTCGCAAACAGGAGTCTCATCCGGAACGTCCACGACGTCCTCTTCCCCTCCATCCCCCTCAACATCCGCATCCGCGGCTTCCACCTCGGAACCTTCATCCTCCGCTTCTACGTCCGCATCGGCATCAGGGCCAACGCTCTCATCAGTCTGCTCAACCTCATCCGGAACAGTATCTTCAACAACATCTGCATCGGGAGTTTCATCCGGCTGCACATCGGTAACTGCGTCATCCTCAGTGGTATCCATGTCCTGGTCATCCGTCGTGGCGCTGCCGCATTTCGCATTGGCAAGCGCGAATGCAAACGCAATTGGAATGAGCAATCCTGCGGCTGTCTTGGTGAAACCTGCGGGCGCATCGGCCTTCGCAATTTCCTCCCTCAGGCCGCCCATCTGCTTTTTATCTTCTGTAGAAACAGTGCTCTTATGCCCGACAATCTTAATTCTTGACGCCTCAAGGAGCTTCGCATGCCGCCTTGCCTCCATATTGAGCGTGCGCCTCTCGTACCTGTTCGTCTTCGGAGTGAGGGAAGTTGCATCCTTCATCCTCACAAACCTCTCCCTGCTTAGAACCCTGATGTCATTCGTCATGTTGTTATATACGGTCTTTAATGTTTAAAAAGCTTCCCTTATCCACATTCTCCACCTTGACGCTACCTTTATAATGTTTATTACGGATTTGGAGCACATGTTCAGGCGCATATCTGTCTTCATGGTACTGTTGGGGCTGATGGGGTTCGGTTTTTCGCAATTTTCGGACTGCACTAATATATCCCTCCCAGGCAGCTATTCAATTGATTCCTCATTGACAGGCAACCTTTCGTTCGGCGGCGTTGAAGCGTGCATCTACATAAATGCCTCCGATGTCTCAATTTACTGCAAGGACGGCGTTACAATAACCGGGGATAAAGTAGATGTGCTCACGCGCGGCATATATGTGGTGAATGCGAATAACGTGACAGTGCAGAACTGCCCGGACATAGTGTCGTACGGGATAGGCTTGCACCTGAGCAACGTAGAGAACAGCACAATCGGAAACATCACGGTGAGAAGGTCCTATTCGGACGGCGTAAGGCTGAATACGGCGGATTACAATAACATGACTAATCTTACTTCGTATAACAATAGCGGGGAAGGTTTCCATCTGGTCCAGTCAACCACGAACCGCATGGACTATTTCGTTTCATACAACAATACGCTCAACGGCTTTTATCTTGAGCAGGCGTCAAACAGCAACAACATTTCATTTGCGGTCTCCTACCAAAACAAGCAGTCGGGCTTCAGGGAGGCGGACATAGACTCCACCGTCTTCCTGAGCAATGCGGCATACAACAATACTGTGCATGGATATAATCTTGCTTCATCCAATCTCCAGCTCTTCAACAACAACTCTGCAATCCAGAACCTGCAGCGTGGTTTCTCCCTCACAGCGTCCCATTTCAATCTTCTTGGGAACAACTCCGCGTTTCTGAATGGACTGGCTAATGTATATGATGGTTTCTACCTATTTGGCTCAGAGAACAACACCCTCATAAATAACACCGCCGTAAACAACACCCTAAACGGCTTTTCACTTACCACATCATCATTCCAAAACAACCTCACCGACAACCGGGCAGAAAACAACTCCAGGAGCGGCTTCAACCTACAAACAGCATCAAACGGCTCAAACCTCTCCTACAACATCGCCAACTTCAACCTGAAGGACGGCTTCACCGTTTCCGCAAGCACGGACAACATCCTTGACCGCAACAACGCGACACAAAACGTGCTCAACGGCTTCAACGTCACCGCCGCCTCAACGGGAAACAACCTCACCTGGAACTTCGCGGAAAAGAGCGGGGCCGTCGGCTTCATAATAGACTCCTCTAATTCCACACGCCTTGAATGGAACATGGTGCAGACCAGCGGCAGCGGCTCAGCGGACTGCTTCAACCTCATATTCTCCTCATACCTCGTCCTGGTGAACAACAGCGCGACCGGCGGCCTGACAGGGTTCTACGCCAACAACTCCCATTACAGCAATTACACCAACAACAGCGCGTTCTCCAACGGAGACGACGGCTTCACCCTGGACAACTCCTCCAACAACACCCTCACCCGCAACTTCGCGTTCAGCAACAGCGGGAACGGATTCTACTTCACGGACGCGCTCACATCAGGCAACGTCATGGCCGGGAGCACCGCATACCTCAACATACAGAGCGGCTTCAGGTTCTCCGCATCCTCGCTGCTTTCCTATACCAGCTCAAACAACGTCTCGCACAGCGTCGCGTACAGGAACCAGGTCAACGGCTTCCGCGTGGGCGACTATGCGCTCTACTATACGATGGACAACAATACTGCATACAACAACACGGACGTCGGCATCCTTTTCTCGAAGGCGTACTTCAACAACATGTCAAACACAACCATGTACGGAAACAGCAACTACGGCCTCAGCGTGAGCGACGCTGGCACCTACAACCTCTTCTGGAACACCTCCATCTACAACCAGAGCTCCTACATCAACGCTCCGGCGAACACCAACTTCACCAACATAACATTCGGCTACAACAGCACAATCGGCCTCATAAACTACCGGTTCATAAACACGTCAACAACCCTGCAGCTCACAACCACGAACCTCCTGCTCAACCCGTCCTGGGTTTCCCTGGACGACGCGAGCGCTAATGCGGTTGATGCGAACCAGTCCGCAAACATAACCATATCCACCGACAGCTGCGCCTTCCCCATCTGGAGGAAGCTCGGTTTCCCAATCACGCTTGCGGACATAATCGCGAACGGAAGTGTGTATACTCCAATCTGGACGGTGTGCCTGTCCGGCGCAGTGAAGTTCGGCGTCACATCCTTCTCCGGCTATACCTCCTACGACTCGTGCGTGAACCTCTCCGACTCCGCAACCTGGAGCAACAGGATAGTGAATGACACCGCCACGGGCATCCTCAACGTTAACGAGAACACAACCTTGTGCAGGGGCACATACCCCGTCCTCAATGCGGTTGACGGCAGGGCAATAGAAATGAACGCATCCAACATCTTCCTTGACTGCAACGGCTCCACCATAGACGGCATTGACGGGAGCGACGCAGGCATATACACCGACTCCACGGAAAACGACACGATAAAGAACTGTTACATAAGGAATTACCAAAGCGGCCTGTTCCTCGCGTCCGGCTCAAACAAGACAACGCTTATCAACATAACCTCGTACAACAACTCTGTGAGGGGCATCTACCTCTCTTCCTCGCACTTCAATGCGCTCACGAACATCACGGCGTACAACAACTCAAACGGCTTCTTCCTCACCGGCGCACAGAACAACTCAGTAACCAACGCCTCCGCCTACAACAACACCGCATACGGTTTCCTCATAGGCGCCAACAGGAACAACTTCACGAATGCCGCCGCCTACAACAACTCCATCGGCGGCTTCAGCCTGCTGCTGTACTCCTCATTCAACCTGTTCGACGGGTCCAGCGCATACCTGAACCACCAGTACGGGTTTGAGCTCAACCCGGCCGAGAACAACACGGTCCGGAACAGCGTCGCCTACAACAACACCCTTTACGGCTTTTACATCAACTTCTCAATCGCAAACAACTTCACGAACGATACCGCGTACGGCCACCCCCAGCACGGCTTCTTCCTGGTGGAATCAAACAACAGCCGCCTTGTGAACAACACGGCATACAACAACACCTACGGCTTCTACGTGAGCGGCTCAAACTACAGCGTTTTCACGAACAACACCGCGCGCAACAACTCCCAGACCGGTTTCCAGCTCTTTGAGGAGTCCACGTACAGCAACATAACCGATTCCAGGGCATATGGAAACGTCAAGTACGGCTTCTACCTGGACGCCTCCGGCAACAACCTGGTGGAGCACAGCGTGGCGTACGACAACGATGATGACGGCTTTTTCTCCGACGCGTCGTCCAACAGCCTGTTCAACAACCTCACGGCATACAGGAACAAGGACGGCATATCCCTGCAGAACGGCGACAACCTCACGCTGGCCAACAGCACAGCATACAGCAACCTGGCCGTTCCGGGCATCGGCCTCTTCATCTACTCGGCCAACAACGCCACCGCCACCAACAACACCGCCTACGATAACAATTACGGCTTCCTCCTCATGCACTCCAACTACAGCACCCTGCAGCGCAACGTCCTCTACAACAACACGGACGGGGTGTACATCAATTACGTGAACGGGACGCTGCTCTCCAACACCACCGCCTTCAGCAACGCCAATTACGGCTTTGACATCCTTTCCTCAAGCCTGAACAACTTCACGGACTCCCTGGCCCACTCCAATTTACTGGACGGCCTCTACCTGAACAGCTCAAACAACAACAGCTTCCTGAACACCGTCTCTTATGGCAACGGCCCCATCTTCGCGGGCGACGGCTTTTCCACGGACACGGCGAACAACAACAGCTTCAGGAACACCCTCCTGTACGGCAACGGCCGCCACGGCTTCTACGTATATGCGAGCGCCAACAACGTCTTCTTCAACACAACCATCCACACCAACGGCATCCAGGGGATACAGCTCTGGGACAATTTCCCGCTCTTCGGCGCAAACTCTTCCGGGAACAATTTCACGGACACCCTCGCGTACAACAACGGCGCCTACGGCATATATGTGCTGACGAATGCATGGAACCACTTCACAAGGACTTTCATCTACAACCAAACCGCCTACCTGTCCATAGGGTCCACGGACCAGCCCCAAAACTTCACCAACCTCACGCTGGGTTACAGTGCCATTTCAGGGCTCATTAACTATTCCCCCTACACCATTAACATCACGAGCGTGGACTTGTATACACAGGAGCCCCTCTCTGCCAGCACCATAATCCTTAGGGACTACTGGGTGTCCCTCAGCGAGGGCGCCGAGCAGGTGAATAAGACCGCCAACATAACAGTCTATACGCCCGACTGCACCTACCCGGTGAAGCGCCTGGCAGGCTTCCCGACGGACCTGAACGACATACTCACCAACGGCACGATATACCCGACGAACGTGGATTGCACGCCCGGGGTGGACCTGGCCACGTTCAACGTCACCGGATTCTCCGGCTACGCGCTGGGCATAGTGCCCACGTTCCTTACGATGAACATCAGCCCGGGCACGACGTTCACCTACGGGACCGAGATAAACGTCACCTGCTCCGCAAGCAACAACGAGGTCAACCTGACAATATACCGCAACGCCACCCTGGTGCAGAACGGCACCGGCAGCATAGAATACCTGGCGAACCTCTCGGGCGGCACATACAACTTCACATGCAACACGACCGGGGACGAGAATTACACCTCCGCGAACACGTCCGCCCTGGTCACGGTGAACATGAACACGACCGTCCTTACGCTCACCATGCCCACGGGCCTGGTCAGCCCCGGCGCCGAGACGAACATCTCCTGCGCGGCGAGCAATCCGGAAGTCAACCTCACCCTTTACAGGAACGGGGTTGAGGTCGCCAACGGCACCTCGCCGGTGGAGGACATACAGAACCTTTCGGCAGGCACATACATATACCTCTGCAACACGAGCGGCACCGAAAATTATACAAGCGCGGCAACCAGCGGGATACTGCGGTTCCGGAGCACCTCATCTGGAGGCGGAGGCGGCGACGGGCCGGAGTGCTTCCTTGAGGTGGCGGTGAACGAAACCGTGCCGGTCGGCACGGACGCGGCCCTCCAGGTGTTCAGGTACACGGATGAGGACGCCACGCGCGTTTCATTATTCGGCGCAAACGTGAGCATAATCTACGGAAGCACCGTGGTTTCCTACCTCACGGACACGCAGGGCTACGTGCACTACACGCCCGCGAGCCTGGGCACATACACATATGCAGCCTTCTTCGGGGACTGCTCGGACACGGACGGGACGTTCCGCGCGGTGGCCGGAGGCCCGATAACAATCGGCTTTGAGCAGGGATGCACAAGCACTATACTATTATACAGGGAGATATGCGAGGACATGCCCACGGAGGACCCGACAACGGGCGCAATCGGATGCAGCCAGGTGCCTGTGGCAGGGGAAACAGTCCATGTATACAGGTGCACGGCCAGCGGCGAGACGGAAATGACCATCAACTGCACCCAGCTCCTCGGCACCTTCACGACCGACTCCAACGGTGAAGTGGACATAGATTACAAGGACGGGAACATAAGGATAGTCGTGCCCGCGACCGCAACGCACGGCGAGAGCGTGGATTACCAGCAGCTGCTGCCCGCGAGCGTGTGCAGCCAGCCCCCTGAAATCACCACGATAGGGTTTGACCCGGGATGCCCGAGCACCATAACCGTAATGGAAGCCGGCTGCAGGGAGCTGATGCAGGACCTCAGCGGGGCCGAGATAATTGAGATGTGCTCCGAGCGCCCGATGGAGGGCGCGCGGGTGCAAGTGTACCGCTGCGATGAGCCGTACATGGCTGAAGCGGGCATAGAGTGCGGCCTTATCGGCACATACACCACAAACTCCGAAGGCCAGGCCACCACCGATGAGGTGGACGGATACATAAGGATAGTCGCGACCGGGGAGGACGGGGTGCCCTACGAGACCTCCGGCACGCTGCCCTCAAGCCAGGAATGCGCCGAATGCGCGTCCGATTCCGACTGCGGCCAGGATGAGCTGTGCAGGGGCGGCCAGTGCGTCCCAAGGGACGAGGTGCCCCCTGAAGAGAGGCCATGCTCCACCGCCTCGGACTGCCCAACCGGCTACGGCTGCGGAAACTCCGGCCTTTGCACGCAACAGCCAGTCCTGGATTGCGTGCGCGACGACCAGTGCGGCGCCGGCTACCTGTGCAGGGAAGACACATGCGTGGATGAGCAGACGGTCATAGGGGGAGGGGGAGTGGAGGGCGGAGGCATAGCGGGCCTCCTCGGCAACATAATAAACGCGGTGCAGAAGTCCTTCGTCTTCCTGATACTCCTGCTTGCGCTCCTGTTGCTACTCTGGTTCTTCTTCTGGAGGAAGAAAAAGAAGCAGCGGGCGAAGGGCCCGGAAGAGCTCATAGCGCAGGAAGAGGAGAGGGCGAGGCCGCGCAGGAAGTAGCCCCCTTCCTTTAATTTTTTTTATTCCCCTTTTTCCCATTTTTCAATTTTCCGCCCAACGTCAGCAACATTTATAAATATGATAAGAGTAGCCGGATGCATGAAAAATGCGATTCCGCTCATCCTTGCCCTCGTTTTCATTTCAACCATAAGCGCGCAGTGCGTGAACCTCTCGGACGACACCACATACGGCTTCCTGATAGTCAACAATTCCGGCGTGCTTGAGGTGAACGGCAGCGTGGTGCTCTGCGGCGACACGTACCACCTGCCCTCGGGAGGGTTCGCCGCCCCCGCGCTGTTTGTGAACGCCGCCAACGTATCCCTGGACTGCAACGGCTCCGTGTTTGACGGCACAGACGGAACAGGATACGGAATCCGGGTTTCCGGCGTGGAAAACGTCACGGTCGCCAACTGCAGCGTGTCTAATTATTCTCTTGCCTTTGAGATCACCTGGGTAAACAACAGCTTCATCCTGGACAACAATGCCTTCGACAATCTGGGGACAGGATTCGACATGAAATCCTTCAGCAACAACACGGTTGTGAATAACACTGCATATAACAACGCTTGGTATGGTTTTGTTTTTGACATAGCCACGTTGGGCGACTTTGACATGTACAACGTGCTGATTGACGACGTGGCGTACAACAATTCTGACATTGGATTCTGGCTGCGCGACACCGCCATGTACAACAACCTCACCAACTGCCTCGTGTACAACCAGACCTCGTTCTTTTACCAGGAGGACATCGGCAGCGCTTCAAACAACCTCACCAACTTCACGGTAGGGTACAATGCAACGGCGGGGCTGATAAGTTTCGGGTTCATCAACCAATCGTCCCTGGCGCTGTACCAATATCCCCTGGGCTCGTACCTCTACGTGCAGCCGGATTTCGTTTCCCTTTATTCGGAGTTCCTCCCGCAGGCGAACGTAGCATCAACCATAACCATAGAGGGCAACTGCAGCATGGGCGTGTTGAGGGCGCCCGGCTTTTTGTACACGACAAAAGACGAAATCCTGAGCGCAGGGTTGCACTACGCCACAGACATCTCGTGCTCAGGCGGCATAGCGTCGTTTGACGTCGCCGGCTTCACCAGCTACACTATAGGCGAGGAGCGGACGGACCTAACGCTCTCAATCCTGCCGGACACCACCGTGTCATTCGGAACAGAAACAAGCGTCTCCTGCAGCGCCACCAACTCCGAGGTGAACCTCACCCTTTACAGGGACGGCGTGGAAGTCAATAGCAGCTTCTCATCCGTCCAGGAGACAGCCACGCTTCCTATTGGCACATATGCCTACGAGTGCAACGCGACGGGAAGCGGCAACTACACCAACGCGACAACCTCTGGCACGCTGGACGTCGCCTCGTGCACGAACATCTCCTCGCCCATGGCTTACACAATGACGTACAACATGGAAGGGCTCAGGTCCTATGGGTTCACCCAGGCATGCGTCTACATCTCTTCGTCCGACGTCACCCTTGACTGCGACGGCTACAACATAACCGGGGCGGCCGGGACGAACTACGGCATATACGTCGCAGGTTTCCTGGGGAACGTTTCCATATACAACTGCTCGGTGAGCAATTACAGCGACGGCATCTACGCAGGCTCCGCTTACATGACGGTGGCCAACAACGACCTGTTCAACAACACCAATTCGGGTGCGACGCTCAGCGGGGGCAGCACCAACGTTTCGTCCAACCGCGTCCACAACAACACCCAGTACGGGCTCCTTCTCGGCGGCGACAACAACAGGGTATTCAACAACACCGTGTATGACAGCCCCGCGGGCATAGGGCTGTTCGTGAACTCGGCTTACAACTCCGTGTTCAACAACACCCTGTTCGGCAACTATTACGGAGTTTATTTCAACTCCGCCACTTACAGCAACCTCACCGAGAACAGGATTGAGAACAACTCGCTGTACGGGCTCAACATGGCCGGCGGCTTCTTTGACCCGGACACTTACAACACCATCACGAACAATATCATCCAGAACAACAGCATATACCAGATTGTGTTATCCGCGTGCTCAAGCAACCTCTTCTACAACAACATCGTTAACGCATCAGGTGCGCAGGGCGTCATACAATCCGATTCTTTGGATTACTGGAACTCTTCCAAGACTTTGGGAACCAACATCATAGGCGGCGCCTACCAGGGAGGAAACTTCTATTCAAATTACACCGGGGCGGATACGGACGGGGATGGAATCGGCAACACCCCATATATTGTTAATGCGTACTCGGGCTCGGTCAATGTGGATGTCTATGCATCCGAATATGGCAGCTCCGGCACCTGGACGACTTTCGCAAACACCTACGACCAGGACTGGGACACATACGGGACCGCAGAGGCTTTGGCCGTAGGGTACTACAATTTCACAATCCCCGCGGGTGCCTCCACTATGATCGCCACCGGTTCCATTAAGACTGGCGGAGTGGGCGGCATTGGCGTACCCTCCACGACAACAGTGCCCTTCGGAACCATGTTTGGAACCGATTGCCTGAGCACCGACCCGCTGCAGGTGAAGGTGGAGGCGCTAAACTTCAAGGGAACCATAACCCCCTACATGTCCTGCTGGGACTATGGTGCCGCAGGTTGGTCTGCGCCTAGCACTGCTGGAGGGGGGGACGCAACCGCGGTAGACATCTACGAGCTAAATGCAACATTCCAGGTCTCGGTCACAAGCAATGTCCAGGATTACCTCCCCCTCACCAACAACCTCAATTATGCGCCGAATGTAACCATCGTGAGCATAGGGGGGCAGGGCAACGGCGGCGAAATCACGTCGCTCACCCCGGACATAGTGTTCAACGCCACCGATGCGGACAACTCCACATTGAACTGCACAGTATATGTGGATGCCATCACGCCCGGAGGGACCAATGACACCGTGGAGAACGGCACGCTCACCACAATTACGCTTAGTTACAGCCTCACGGCGGGGCAGACCTATTCCTTCACCGTGAATTGCACGGACAACACCACGGTTTCGGCAAGCAGTGCATGGACAGAGACGGTGGCAGGAGGAAGCACGGCATCGTCAAGCAGCAACCCTTCGGTGAACCAACCCCTCTCCATAATCGCGGAGGACGAGGTTCCGGCTGGCAGCAGCATGCAGATAACCGTTGAAAGGGAAGGGGGAGTGACGCTCCCCAGCGCGCTGGTCGTGATTTCGTTCGCGGGCGACACTGTCTTCACCGGCTACACGGACCCCTGGGGGCATGTGCTCTTCACCCCTGAGAACGCCGGCACATACAGGATAGTGGCAAGCAAGCTTGGATATGTAACAGCAAACGACTCATTCGTTGCAGTTGCAACGGAATGCGCCTCCAACAATGATTGCGCCTACGACGAAAAATGCACGCAGGGAGCATGCGAAAAGGTCCCAGAAGGGGAATGCGGCGCATACTCCAACCACGCATGGGAGGATTATGCCTGCTGCGCAAGCTCCGACTGCGGCGAAAATGAGCAGTGCACAAACCACGAGTGCGTGCAGAGGCCGGAGGAACCGGAAACAGGATGCACCATAGATTCGCAATGCCAGCAGGGCTACAGGTGCGCCTCGGGAACATGTGTGCAGGAACCATTGACCCCTCCGCCAGAATGCGTAGAGGACGGCGATTGCCAGCAGGGCTTCAGGTGCAGCAGCAACGCATGCGTTGAGGTGCCAACCACGCCGGGCGGCAACGTCACCGGGCCGGGAGAACCCTTGCAGCCCGGCACGCAGGGCGGCCTTGGCGGCACAATCCTGAACCTCTGGTGGCTCTGGCTCATCATAATCGCGCTGGTGGCTTACTACATCTATAAGAGGAGCAGGGAAACGAAGGCCTAACGCTCCCTTATCTCCATTTTTAACTTTTTGCGCACTAATAATATAGCATGGGCTTCAAGTGGGTAACCCAGTACGATGATAGCGGCTGGAATGCAATAGGCCGGACAAAGATAGACGACGAAACGGGAAAACAAGAACACTACGGCTTAAGCCCATTTGACTTCCGTGGCACTAGCGAACCGAATGCCTACGGCGGCCTTGACCACCATACTGTGGGCGGATACAACACTTGTGTGGGCCATACCGAGCGGCATGGTGATGCCGACGTACAAACCGGCATCAGCCCCATGGACGTGAGGGGCCGCACCGAGCATTATGATGACCGGGACGTCCACACCGATTTGGACGGGTATGATGCTGATGGGTTCTCCAGCCCGGGCGGAAGCGCGGGGTTCCACGATTTCTTAAGGCGTTCGCGTGAAGATGCCACGGAGCAGGGGGAGCCGGAAGATTCCGAAGAGGATTCTGGAAGCAGAAGCTCGGCTCATCGCAGGATTTACTACAGAGAGGCCATGAATGTGGATTCGATTCATCACCAAGACTTGGAAGATTACAAAAGCATGACGGATGATGAAATAAGAGACAGAAGGGGGGTCCGTATCCAGGAATTAGTAGACTATTATTATCATCTTGATGATAATCCGAGCTTCCCTCCCCCGGCAGAGCGTCATTCACGTTCCCATGGAGATGTTCACCATGAATTTAAAGAATCAACATCATTCCTGTCGCGCATCTCGTTCCCAGCCCCAAGATTTACGGACGGCCAGGTGCTAACCGGCATAACTGCAGCCGTTTCCGTGTTGATAGTCGGAACCATATTTGCAATCTCATACTGGCCGGAAATACGCAAATTTTTATCCAAGAGCCACCATGAAGATGCGGCTGTGAGCATGGTGCTGCCTCTGGAACAGGAACGGCCCGAGGAGGGGCATGTTGCCCTTACGGAACGCATTCAGGAACCGGCAAGGGATGCGGCAAACGAGGCGCCCCGCCAACCCGCCCCGCCAACCCGGCCTTCACCAACAGCCAAAGACGGCCACCGCGGGCCAAGGGTAGTCCCAGACTTGGGAGAGCGCCCTTCCGCGCCCGCAAGAACGGCCCCAGAGGCGGAATCCTCCGGGCGCATAAGGCACCCCGCGGATTACGATGTCGTTGGGTTTGACTGCTCCAAAGTGAACAACAGCAGGCTGAAGTGCGACGCGTACTTGCGTGACGGAAGGTGGAAGGCAGTTACATGCGACCGGGTCGGCACCGGAAGAATCCACAGTTGCGGCCCCTTCGGCCCGGCGCACGACCGCCAGGAGTTTGATGTCCGTTGGATACTGCGCAGGAATGTGCGCCCGCAACACGAGCCCCCGCCAAGGCCGCCGAGGTACGCAAGGAGGTACTGAACGCCGAGAGGTTGGCTCCCCTTTTTATTCTTTTCTTACCTTATCTTATCTCTCAGCTTAGACACTCAAATGCCTTGGTAGTGTAGTGGTCCAGCATTCCGGCCTGTCGAGCCGGTGACCCGGGTTCGAATCCCGGCCAAGGCGACCTTTCTTTACGACGTGAATCTGAACTTTCCTTGAAATTCGAACCCATCTCAACACACCAACGCCAGACATTAGCCCTATAATATTTATAATGGGATTAGTAAAAAGAGTATAAATATTGGGTACTATTCAAGAAACTCTACCTACTCTAGAGGCGTTTTCAAACGTATTGAGCATATTGAGCATATTGAGCATATGCATGCTCATTATGCGCAGTTTGCTCAGTTTGCGCACAGACGTAAATGACTTTCTGACCGTTTTTTCATCCAAAATATTTATATTATAAATATTGGTGGAAAGGGAGCAGCTGCAGCGCGGAACCGCGCGCGCGCCACGCGAAAGCATCACACCCAACTCATTTCAGAACCGGGCTCTGGATAAGGCGGTCAATATCCCTCCGCTCAACCACCTTTATTTTGAGAACCCCCTCCTTTGCGTCGAACCACCCATAGAATTTGTATTTTTCCTTATCTTTGACGCTCTCAAGAAAGCCGCTCTGCTCGGCGAGGCCCCGTTTTATCAATATCTTCAGTGAACCCCGCACATCCACGAGAGGGGACAATTCAAACATTTGCCACACGTCCTTATCACCTGGATTTTCAGACGTATTTTTGTAGGTCATGCCCTGTATTTCGCTCGTATTCTTATTATACCGACCTATTTTCTACCACTAGCGTCTGACGTAGTAGTAAGATGACGAAATATATTTAAATTAGTATGTTTAATATGCATGTGGTGTGAGTATGGCGAATTCAACCACAGAAGGAGAACAAGAAAAGAAACCAGAACATCCTCTTCAGATAGCGGGCCTGTCTGAAGACGAGAAAAGGAGGTTTAGGACGTTGTGCGCCAAAGAAGGGCGAACATCCGCCCAAATGTTCCTTGAGATGCTCGGAACCTACGAGCGCCTTGCTGGTGACACTGGTGGAAACTAAAGATGTACGCGTTGATGGCAAACTTTTCAGAGGAGTGAACGCACAATTTTGGATCAGGTTCCGGGAAATCTGCTATCGCTTGGGAAAGAGCCACGGAGAATTCCTCCAAGAGATGACGGCAGACTACCTAAAAAATCACCCAGAGGTCGCAGCGAAGGCCAACCTCGTCATAGAATTCAAGCAGAAGGTCGAACCCTTCGAGGCCCCGCACCCAGACATCTTTGAATATCATAAGCACGTCATG